>NZ_JNFC01000073.1 GCF_000756385.1 Sphingopyxis sp. LC363 | reverse complement strand
TGAGTGGCAGGGTCGGTGACTTGGCCCCTCCGCTTCAGGGGATGGGCAACGCAGACTTGGCAGCTTGCTGCCTGGTCGTCGTGGGGTGGGGTCTATCGGCCTTGCGCAAGGCCGATAGACCCCACCCCCAACCCCTCCCCTGAAGGGGAGGGGCTTTCTTCTCTCAATGGCCGCAACCGGTCGCTTGCGGCCGTTTCCCGCGCGATCAGTTCCGCAGACGGTCGATCGCCTGCGCCAGTGCGACATAGAGTTTGCCGATGTCGGACGACAGCAAAGTCACGCTGATCGCCGATCCGTCGCGCGCGCCGATCAGCAGGCGCAGCATCGCCTCGAAATCGTGGATGAACTGGTTCACCGAGGCATGGAACGCGTCGTCATTCTGGTAGATGCGCAGAATTTCCTTGGCCTCGCTATTCTCGACCAGCTTGACCGCCCGGCGCGCGAAGATGCCGCGGTCGCCCTTGAGATAGGCGTCCCAGGCGGTGTCGCTGACTTCGCTCGACAGGATCTTGGTGACGTCGATCGCGGTCGATTTCAGCGCCTCGGTCAACAGGCCGGCCTGCTTGGCGAGCGAATCGCGATCGGACGCGGCGATCGCCTGCTCGGCCTCGTTCACGCGCTGCTCGACGCTCGCGCTCGTGTCCATGATCGTGATCAGCTGGCGCATTAGCCGGTCGGCTGCGCCATTGGCCGCGGCGACGGCGCGCGCCGACGCTTCCTCGATCGCGTTCAATTGGGCCGTCACTTCATTTTTGAACGCCGCATCGATCGCGCCGGTTGCGGTCGCCTGCATTGCGTCGCGCGCGCCCGACACCAGCTTTTCGAGCGTCAGCCGCGCTTCGTCGGCGGCCGAATCGGCGGTGGTACGGACCTCGGCCAGCGTCGCGATCATCCGCGCGCCGCCCTGTTCGGCGAAGTCGTCGGCGCCTTCGCGCAGCTTCGCGAGCGCGGCTTCGGCCTCCGCCAGCGCGCCGTTGATCCGGTCGGCCAGCTCCTGCTGGCTCGCCGCGTGACCCGCCATCTGTTCCTCGTTCGCCTTCAATGTCGTCTGGACGGCGTTGACGTGCGACACCGTCGACTGCGCCACCAGTTCCGAGGCGTCGAGAAGCGGGCGCAATTGCGACAAGGCCGTCTGCGTCGTCTGGCCGTGCGCGGCGATGCGGTCGAGCGCATGCGGCAGCGTCTCGTCGAGTTCGCGCGTCACCGCGTCGAGCGCGAGCAGCAGCGATTCGGCGTGGCCGATGAGCTGGTGCGCCGACGTATTGCCGCTCTGCACTTCCTGCATGAAAGCGCCGAGCTGCGCCTTGGTATCGTCGATCGCGCGGCCGATCACCCCGGTGCTCGCGGTGACGCTCACGTCGAGTATTTCGAGCTGTGCGCCGACATCGGCGACATGCGCGGTGATGCGCGAAGCGAGCGCGTCGCTGGCGTCGGCGTGCGCGACAAGCTGCGCGCCCATCGCATCGCTCGCCTCGCGCGCCGCCGCGAGCCGGACGTCCATTTGCGCGGCGGCGGCATCGACGCCGTCGCGGAACTGCTGCCAGCTCTTGTCGATC
Source organism: Sphingopyxis sp. LC363 (assembly GCF_000756385.1). Taxonomy (GTDB): domain Bacteria; phylum Pseudomonadota; class Alphaproteobacteria; order Sphingomonadales; family Sphingomonadaceae; genus Sphingopyxis. The sequence goes on along the minus strand of NZ_JNFC01000073.1, from coordinate 118,591 downwards.
TCGCCCGTCATCGCGGCGACGGTCGAAGTCATCTCGCCGCGCGCCGAAACGGCGAGGCTCGTCATCTGGGCGAGCGCAGCGGCATGCGCGTCGGTGACCTGCGCCGAGGCGGCGAGGAGGTCGGACTCGGTTTCCTTTGCCTGTCCCTGTAACGCGACGATCGCCTCGAGAATGCTCGCGGTCGCCGTGTCGCTCGTTTGCGCGGTCCTGGCGGCTTCCTCGCCGAGCGCGGCTAGCCGTGCCTCGAGAGTGGCGCCCTGCTGATGCGCGACGAGCCCCGCCTCGCGGAAATTGACCGCCAGCCGCTGGGCGACATCGTCGATCCGCGGTAGACCGGCGAGCAGTCCGTCCATCCGCTGCATCGCGACGTCGCCCGAGCGTGCGAGCTGGTCGTGGGCGTTGGCGATCACCGAGGCGTTGCTCGCGAGCTTGTCGCTGCTTTCGGTAAGGCGCGAGACGGTATCGAGGCCGAGCTGCTGGACGAGCTTCGCCTGTTCGCCGAGCTGCTTTTGCGCATCGGCGAGGTGCAGGCCGAGCGCGTGCATCGACTGGTTGAGCGCCATATTCTCTTCGCGCAGCGCCGCGGCGACGCGGGCGAAGCGCGCCTGTTCCGATCGGCCAGAGCGCAGCAGGAGCATCCAAAGCACCGCGAGCAAGGTCAGCGGCATCGCGATCGTTGCGATCAGCAGCGGCCAGTCGGCGAGCGCTGGCGCTCGCGCGAAGGCTTCGGTAGCCGCCGCGAGTGCGAAACCCGTCCAGCCGATCGCGAGAAGAACGAGCAGGGCGGGGACGGTTCGATCATGCCATGCCGGCGGCGGCGCCTCCCCGACGTTTTCGTCATCGTTCAGCGAGGACATATCGAGCCAATCCCGTTCGGCAGGCACCGCCGCTTCGGGCGCGGCCAAGGTCTCGGGCGCCGTCGCTTCGGCCGAGGCCGCGCTGTCCGCTTCCTGATTTGCCGCGGAATCCCGCCACAATCCGACGATTTTCTTTTCCCCTGTCATCCCGCCATCTTAGCATCAAATAGCCGCCATGAAACGGAAACTTAACCACAGACTGCCAAAGCTGTGGAATGTCCTTCGACAGTGGCCCCCTCGATCGTTACCTGAATTCCGCGTTCGGCGACGATCCGGCGATGGCGATGGACCTGCGCGGCGCCTTCACCGGCAGCGCGCGCGACCTGTCCGACCTGATGCGCCGTGCGCGCTGTGACGCGAACTGGGAAATGGCGGCGCTCCGCCTGAAAGGTCTCGCCGCGACGTTCGGTATCATCCCCCTGATCGAACTCGCCGAAGCGGCGATGGCGGGCGCACCGGGCGATCCCGCCATATTGCGCCAGATCAAGCGGACGATCGACGAGATCGCCTGACCGCGCCCGATGCGTGGACCGGTGAAGCGGGTTCAATTCCCGTTCAGCCGCTTTCCTCCAGTGAAATATCGATGTCCGCTGTCTTGCCATGGCAACGCGACGCGGTTAGCCGCGTTATCGACGCGCGGCCGAGCCTGCGCGCGCCCGATTTGCGCGTGTGGCGATGGTAGCCGAGTTCAAAGGAGAGATTTCGATGTTCACCCGTTTCCGCTCGATGCCCGCAACGGCAATGGCCGCCGTGCTGGGCTGTGCGCTGATGGCGACCGCGGCGCCGGCTTCCGCTCAGAAGAAGGAAAAGCCGAAAAAGGGCGAGGAAGCCAAGGGCGGGGGCCTGTCGGCGAGCAAGGGCTTCGCGCCCGCGCTCAAGAAAATGACCGAAGCGACGACGGCAAAGGACGCCGCGGCGCTCCAGGCGGCGCTGACCGAGGGGCAGGGCACCGCCACCACGCCCGACGACAAATATCTCGCCGCTTTCTATCAGCTCCAGCTCGGCATCCTGAACAAGGATCAGACGATCCAGGCGCAGGCGCTCGACGCGATGCTCGATTCGGGCCGCACCCCGCCCGAGAATCTGGCCGTCTACAATTTCTTCTCGGGCAACTTCGCCTATGGCGCGAAGGATTATCCGAAGGCGATCAAGCGGCTCGAGGCCGCGAAGGCCGCGGGTTCGACCGAGCCCAATGTGCCGGTCCTCCTGATGGACAGCTATCTCAACGCCGGGCAGGTCGAGCAGGGGCTCGCGACGGCAAAGGCCGCGATCGAAGCGAGCCGCGCCGCGGGGCAACGGCCCTCCGACGAACTCTATGTCCGCCCGATCAAGGCTTTGCAGGCCGCCAAGCGCAACAATGAGGTGCTCGACCTCATGACGCTGCGCCTGCGCGACTACAACCAGCCGACGGTCTGGCGCCAGACGCTGTTCATCGCGCTGCAGTCTAATCAGGACAAGGAAATCGGGCTCGACATCTTTCGCTTGATGCGCGCCACCGGGGCGATGCAGGAGCGTCCCGAATATGCGGAATATGCGGCGCTCGCGACCGAAGCCGCGCTGCCGGGCGAGGTCGTCGCGCTGATCAAGGCCGGCAAACAGAGCAATGTGATCCCCGCCAGCGACGCGAAGTTCAACGAACTTCTGAAGAGCCAGACCGAGCGTATGGGCGACGAGGAATCGACGCTCACCGCCTATGCGCAAAAGCCGTCGACGCTGTCAAACCCCAAGGTCGCGGGAGCGACGGGTGACGCGATGGTCGGTTACGGCCGCTACGCCGACGCCATCCCGCTTTACAAGGCGGCACTCGCCGCCGGCGGCGACAAGGACCTGTGGACCTATCGCCTGGGTGTGGCGCAGGCGCAGTCGGGCGACACCGCCGGCGCGAAGGCCAGCTTTGCGCAGGTGACCGGGCCCCGCAAGCGGCTTGCCGAACTGTGGACGGTGAAGATCGACACGCCGGCAACGGCTCCGGCTGCCGCCGCGGCTCCGGCTGCGCCCGCGGCGACGTCCGCCACGGGCAACTGAACCCGGCGGTCAATGAAAAGGGCGCCGCTCCGGGCCGGAACGGTGCCCTTTTTCATGCCCGGAGGATCAGGATTCGACCGGGATGCCCGCGAGCTGCTTGGCCGTGCGAATCGTCAGCGACGTCTTGACGCTCGTGACGTTCGGCGCCGACGTCAGATGCGCGGTCAGAAACGACTGGAAGCTTTGAAGGTCGCGCGCGACGACCTTGAGCAGGAAGTCGATCTCGCCGTTCAGCATATAGCATTCGCGCACTTCGGCGAGGCCGCCGACATAATCCTCGAACGCCTTCAGGTCGGATTCGGCCTGGCTGCGCAGGCTGACCATCGCAAAGACGGTGATGCCATAGCCGAGCTTCGCGGCGTCGAGGTCGGCGTGGTAGGAGCGGATCACGCCCGACTCCTCGAGTGCCCGAACGCGGCGGAGGCATGGCGGCGCCGTCAGCCCCACCATCTGTGCCAGTTCGACATTCGTCATCCGCCCGTTTTTCTGCAGCTCGCCCAATATCTGCAAATCAATCTGATCGAATTTCTGACTAGCCATCGTTGAAACATCCGCTTTCCAAAATTGCGATGACCATAATATTATTTCAGGCGATTGCAATTGTCCCACAATGCGACGCGGAAGGTTAAGACACTTTCATGACCGGAGGATTCACGCTAGCCGGTAAACATATGCTAACCAACGACCGATGGTGTGGGGCTGACTTCGCGTGACCGCTGACTCGATGATTGCCACCATCTTGCGCCAGGCGCCAGCGGATCGCCGCGCGAGTATCACCGCTTGGCGGCAACTCTCCGATATTCTGGCTCAGCGCGGCAATCAACTGGACGATGACGATATTCGCCGCAGCCTGCATGCGCTCGCCGTACTGCGGCCACGGGTCCCTGAATCCGTCCGCCGCGATTGCGCGCGCGCGCTCGCGCCCCACGGCCGCTTCGCACCGCTCGTCGCGCTCTATGCCAACGATGTTCCGGCGGTATCGGCGATCATGCTGCGCGAAGTGCGGCTGGCCGAAGCCGACTGGCTTGCGCTGCTGCCCGCGACGAGCGCGATGGCGCGGTCGGTGCTCGCCGGGCGCCGCGACCTGCCGGAAAGCGTCACGCGCGCCCTGGCCAGCCTCGGCAGCGCGTCGGTAGCATTGCCGCAGCCCGTAAGCGTTGCGGTCGAGGAGCCGATGCCGGTGGCGCCAGCGGCGCCCGAATCCGTCGCCGATAGCGGCCCGAGCCAGATCAGCGAGCTTGTCCGCCGGATCGACAAATATCAGTCGACCCGCGGCCAGCCGGCAGCCACGCCGCGACCGCCGCGCGCCGCCTTTCTGTTCGAAACCGGGCCCGATGGCGTGATTCACTGGGTCGACGGGGTGACACGCGGCGCGGTGATCGGGCTGTCGATCGCCGAGGCGGCCTTTGGCGGTGAGCCGGGCACCGACGGCGTCGCCGCGGGCGCCTTTCGCCAGCGGGCGGAAATCATCAACGCGCGCATGCTGCTGGAGGGAACCCCCGCCGAGGCCGGCGAATGGCGCTTTTCGGCGCTGCCCTGGTTCGACCCGGCGACCGGGCAGTTTCGCGGCTATCGTGCGAGCGCGCGGCGTCCGCATCGCAATGAAACCCCCTACAGCCCGGCTGCCGCCGAAGATTCGGGCGATTCGATCCGCCAGTTGATCCACGAACTGCGCAGCCCGCTCAACGCGATTTCGGGTTTCGCCCAGATCATTTCGGGCCAGATGTTCGGGCCGGTGAGCCATGGCTATCGCGCGATGGCCGACGCGATCGTCGCCGACGCCGCGTCGGTGCAGTCGATCATCGACGACCTCGAAACCGCGGCGCGCAGCGATGCCGTGCCCTTGGTGCAACCGGTCGAAGAGGTGGTCGACATCGGCGCGATCGTGACGCAGATCGAACGCGACCTTGCCGCACTGCTGGCGGACCAGCGCGTCGACCTCAGTATCTCGCGCGTCGGCGGACCCTTTCTCGGGCTCGCCGGCGACGCCAATGTGCGGCGTATGGTCGGTCGATTGCTCACCGCGCTCGTCGATGTATCCGAACCGGGTGCGATTCTGGTGGGGCAACTCGTCACCGAGTCGCGGCATGACGACATGCTCCAGCTGCGGGTGGTCCGCCCCGCGGCGATCCGTTTCGCGACGGCGGCGGACCTGCTCGATCCGGGATTCAGCCCCGAGGGCGAAGCGCCCGGGGCCGCGGTGCTCAGCCTCGGCTTCTCGCTCCGCCTTGTCGACAGCCTCGCCCGCGCGATCGGCGGACGGCTCGATATCGGGCATAACGCCTTGACCTTGCACCTGCCCTCCGCCAACTCGAAGGCCGAGGTCGAGCTGGAGGCGCAGCAGGGCGAATAGGCCTGCGGGCCGGTGGCTGGCAAAGGGGGGCGTCGTGCAGCCTGCGGGCAGTTTCTTTGCATATCCGGCCGCGTCGGAAATGATCGCACTGGATTCGGGCGAGAAGCCGCGTTTCTGGGTCACGATCGACACCGAGGAGGATTTCGACTGGGATGCGCCGTTCGCGCGCACCGGCTATCGCCTTGCCTCGGTCCCGGCGCTCGCCGAATGCCAGGGCTATTTCGAGCGCGCGGGGGTGCACCCCATCTATCTCGTTGACTGGCCGATCGTCGCCGACGACCGCGCCGCCGAGATACTCGGCGCCGCGCAGCAGGCCAAGCGCTGCGAGATCGGCGCGCAGCTTCACCCGTGGGTCACGCCGCCGCACGATGAAGAAGTGAATGCGCGGAACAGCTATACCGGCAACCTGCCGCCGGGCCTGCAACGCGCGAAGATGACCGCGCTGCGCGATGGGATCCGCGATCGGTTCGGTGTTCAGCCGACGGCCTATCGCGCCGGGCGCTATGGGCTTGGTTCCGGTACGGCGGCGATGCTCGCCGAACTGGGATTTCGTTGCGACACATCGGTCCGAAGCGGCTTCGATTATCGCGCGGGCCATGGCCCCGACTATCGCGACGCGCCGCTTCATCCCTGGTGGGTCAAGGCGGGACAGGGCGCGGTGCTGGAGGTTCCGGTTACGACGGTGTTCGGCGGCCTTTTGGGCCGCGCCGGCCGCGGCATCTATCACCGGGTCGCGCGCGAAGGGACACATGCCGGCGCCGCGCTCGCGCGCCTCGGCCTCGTCGAACGGATCGCACTGACCCCCGAAGGCATCCCGGCCCAGCGTGCGTGCCGGGCGATCGACATCGCCATAGACCTCCGCCTGCCGGTACTGAACTTCTCCTTCCATTCGCCGTCGCTGCAGCCGGGAAACACCCCCTATGTTCGCAGCCAGGCCGATCTCGATCTCTTCTATCGCTGGTGGGACGTGGTGCTCGGCCATCTCGCGCGGCGCGGGATCGAGGCGACGACCGCGGCCGGAATATTGGCGATGGCCGAGCGCAAGGCGGCGCGTTGAGGTTGGCGCTTGCCAACGCAACGCGCCGTCCGCTATCGCCCGCACATTCCCCGACCGGGTTTCGAGAGGGGGCCTGTAGCTCAATGGTTAGAGCTGGCCGCTCATAACGGCTAGGTTGCGGGTTCGAGTCCTGCCGGGCCCACCACTCCCTTCACCATTTCCCTTGCAAATCCTGACCGATGGCGGTCCATTGCGCCGTCAGCAAGGAGAGGGACATGGGGAAAGGTCGGGCCATCCTGGCCGGGGGGCTTGCGGTCATCGCGGTCGTGGCGGGAACGGTGGCGGTGCGCACCGCGAACTTTGCGCCAAAGAATATCGCCGACGGCAGCGACGTCCGGCTTGCCGCGGTGCCGGCCTATGACTTGGACGCCGCGGTCGCGCATCTGAGCGCGGCGGCGCAGATTCCGACGATCTCGCATCAGGACGCGGCCGACAACGACATCGCCGAATGGGACAGGCTGCACGCGTGGCTCGCGGCGACCTATCCCGCGACGCACGACGCGATGACGCGCACGATCCTGCCGAACCGCACGCTTATCTATCACTGGCCGGGCAGCGACGCGTCGCTGGCGCCGATCATTCTCATGGCGCACCAGGATGTGGTGCCGGTGACCGAGGGGACCGAAAAGGACTGGAAATATCCGCCCTTCGCCGGAACGATCGCCGAAAATTCGGTGTGGGGGCGCGGGACGGTCGACGACAAGGGATCGCTGATCGGCCTGTTCGAGGCGATCGAGGCGCTGGCAAAGCAGGGCTTCCAGCCGAAGCGCGGCATCTATCTGGTGTCGGGGCACGACGAGGAAGCCGGCGGTTCGGGCGCGGTCGCCGCAGCCGCGAAGCTGAAAGCTGAAGGCGTTCGCGCGCTCTATACACTCGACGAAGGCAGCGTCGTGCTGCTCGATACGCCGGTGATCGACGGGCCCGCCATCCTGATCGGCGTTGCGGAAAAAGGCTATGCGACGCTGAAAGTCACCGCCAACGCGCCGGGCGGGCATAGTTCGATGCCGCCGGCCGATACCGGCGTGACGACGCTCGCGCGCGCGGTGCTCGCGATCACCGAAAAGCCGTTCCCGATCGAGATGCGCGGGCCCGGCGCGGCAATGATCGAGGCGCTCGCCGCGCACAAGGGCGGGACGACGAAGATGGCGGTCGCGAACAAGTGGCTGCTCGGCTACCTGGTCAAGAACCAGTTATCGACGTCACCCTCGTCGGCGGCCGCCTTTCACACCACGATCGCGCCGACGATGCTGCAGGGCAGCCCCAAGGAGAATGTCCTGCCGCAATCGGCCACGGCGCTGATCAACTATCGCATCGCGCCGTGGAACAGCTCCGCCGACGTCATGGCGCGCGCAAAGGCCGCGGTGGGCGACGCGCCGGTCGAGCTCAGCTGGGTCAAGCCGCCGAACGAGCCGTCACGCGTGTCGTCGACGAACTCGCAAGGCTGGAAATATGTGGTGGCGGCCGCGCGCGCCGATACGCCTCGCGCCGTCGTCGCGCCCTATCTGGTCGTCGCCGCGACCGACAGCCGCAGCATGGAGCCGATTTCACAGGATGTGTACCGCTTCATGCCGATGCACTTCACGCTGAAGCAAACCGCGATGATCCATGGCACCAACGAACATATGACGATCGACAGCTTCAAACGCATGATCGATTTCTATGCGCGGCTGATTGCGACGTCTGCGGGATAGACTTGGCGTCAAAGCCTGTCTAAGGCGCCCGCAGCGTCGGGGAGTGGCGCAGCCCGGTAGCGCGCTTGCTTTGGGAGCAAGATGTCGCAGGTTCGAATCCTGTCTCCCCGACCATTTGCTGCTCGATCAGCCCCGTTTCTTCGCCGACGTGCGTCGTGGCGCTCGCGGGGCGAGCGACGCGGGCGGCTCGATCACCGCACCGCTTCGCGCATCGACTGTGCCGCGTAATTTGGCGGGATCCATGCGAACCTCCGCCGCCCAACGGCGAAGGTCGGGCGGGCGATATCCGGACGATTTGCGCCAGCGGTCGAACACGCTGGCGTCGATCGTTTCGTTGACGCTGAGCCATGTCCCTTTTTCACCCGGAACGGCGGGCGCGGCGACACGGCGGTGAAAGCGTCGACCAAGCTTGAAGATGCGATAGAAGCCCCCCAGAAAACTCCTGAAACTGTCGTGGATTGGCGCTCCGATCTCATGGCCGGTGGGAACAACTTCGCCGCGCCAGGCGAGACCGAGATCGCTGGCCTTTTTCATCAACCAGGCGAGTGGCAGCTGCGGCAGGTCGTCGCCGGCAATGCCGCCGCCGACATTGGCGTGCGCGCCCGCGAACCAGCGCTGTTCGACGATCGTCGGCCGGACGCGGCGCTTGCCCGGCGGATCGGGCGTGTCGGGGGTGAAGCGCGTCCAGAGCGTCGGCGCGAACGCCGCGCGATGCTCGTCGAGCGCGAGCGCCTGATAGGCATGCTCGAAGATCGCCGACAGCCGGGTGTTGTGAAAGCCGAAGCGTCGGCGGCTGATCCCGGGAATATTGCCGAACGGAATACCGAGCGCGCCGACGGTGTCCCAAACGCCGATCATCTTGACCGGGACGCGCCGCGAGTGGCGCAGCAGGCGCTTTTCCCCGGGCGGGAGCTTTTTCGTCTGGTGCAGTTCGACGAAAGAGGGCGCCCTGTCGTCGAGCCGATAGCGTTCGTAAAGCTCCTCGACCGAGAGCGGCGAGCCGGGGCGCAACAGGCCGCAGCGCGCGATCATGCCCGCAACGCTGCGCGCGGTGAAGGCACCGCGGCTGAAACCGAAGAGGAATATCTGATCGCCCTGGTCGTAGTGACCCATCAACCAGCGATAGGCGCCGATGACGTCGCGATCGAGGCCATAGCCGAGCGCGCCGCCCCGGATGCGTTCGCCGCGCGGGGTGCCGACCCCGGCGGTGTAATAGCAAGGCTGGGGCACACCCGCCGCATCCTGCGGCGCGACGAGCTGGCTGAGCCGCCAGACGCTCGTATTGTCTTCGGAACTGTTCCAGGTGCCGTCGAGCAGGAGGACGAGCCTCTTTCCCGGCATGGTCACGGGCCCTTTTGCCATCGCGCGCTGCTCTCCCATCGGGGTGGGGTCTTCTCATGTCCGCGGGGAGGCCGCAAGGCGACGGGCGCGAAAACCGCGGACACAAAAAAAGACGGCCTTCCCGAAGGAAGACCGTCCTTTTTCGTTTCAGTCAATGCCCCGAAGGGCTGCGACTTACTTCGTTTCTTCGGCCGGAGCGGCAGCGGCGTCAGCCGGAGCGGCAGCGGCGTCGGCCGGAGCGGCAGCGGCGTCGGCCGGAGCAGCGGCTTCGGCGCCAGCGGCAGCAGCGTCGGCACCAGCGGCAGCGGCTTCGGCGCCGGCAGCAGCGGCGTCAGCGCCTTCTTCAGCAACAGCTTCAGCAGCCGGAGCTTCGGTGGTGGCTTCTTCAGCAGCCTTTTCACCGCAAGCGGCGAGGGCGAACATGCTGGCAGCAACGGCGATAGCAGCAAACTTCTTCATGATGTGTGGGCTCCCTAAAATGCCTTTCCGCGTCCGGGAAAACTTCCCGTACCGCGAGCGGCGGGATTTAGCCGTTCCGCGTGAATCGTCAACAAAAATAATTGAGATGGTCGGCGTGCGCGGGAATCTGTCATTTATCCGTAACCGTCACGGAAGTTCGCTATCCTCGCTGTTCGCGAGAATCGCCAGAACCGCGCTCCAGACCACCACATTCTGCCGCAATTGGGCAGGGTCGATCTTGTCGAGCGTGTCGTCGGGCGTGTGGTGCAGGTCGAAATAACGTGTCCCATCCTGTGCCAGATCGATCGCCGGAACGCCCGCCTGAACGAGCGCGCCGATGTCGGCGCCGCCGTTCGCAGGCTGCTTGCCGCGAACGACGCCAAACGGCATCACCGCGGCCGCGAGCCGGTCAGCCAGGCCCTTGGCGCTGTCCGGCAATTTGAAGTCGATCCGCCACACGCGATCGGCGCCGAAATCGGATTCGAGCGCGACGGCGTGCTTCTCTTTGCCGTGCGCATCGAAATAGGCCTTGCCGCCGAACACGCCGACTTCCTCGGCGCCCGCCCACAAGATACGGATCGTGCGGCGCGGCTGGCCTGCGCTCATCACATGTTTGGCAGCGGCGGCGACGATGCCGCAGCCCGCCGCGTCGTCGATCGCGCCGGTGCCGAGGTCCCAGCTGTCGAGGTGGCAGGCAACGACAACCGGGCTCGCGGCGGGATCGCGCCCGGGAACCTCGGCGATGACATTGCCCGACTTCTTCGTCCCGAGATTCCGCGGGGTGAGGACGAGTTTCATGCGCAGCGGTCCGGTTGCCGTGCCTGCGGTCACGCGCTTCCACTGGCGGACGAGTTGGTCGGCATCGGGGTTCGAGATGGCACCGGCGGGGATTGGCTTCACCCCGGGCTCGAAATTGGTGCCGCCGGTGTGCGGGTTACGATGATCGTCGGTGCCGATCGCGCGGATGACGGTCGCGATCGCGCCCTTCTTGGCCGCGACATTGGCGCCGGTGAAGCGGCCGCGGCCGTAATAGCCATAGCCGCTGCCGTCCTGCGCGGGCGCCATCTGGTGATCGATGAAGACGATCTTGCCCTTCACTTGGGTGTCGGGCGCCGCAACCAATGCGTCGAAGCTTTCGAAATAGGCGATTTCGCCCTCGATGCCCTTCGCGCCGGTCGAGGCGCTGGTACCGAGCGCGGTGATTGCGAGCTTCTGCGGCAGGAAGGGACTGGTCAGCCACGCCTCCTCCTCGCCGCGCACCCACACCGGCATATCGAACGGCTCGTCGCGAACGTTGGCGAACCCCATCGATTGCAGCCGCGCGACCGCCCATTTGCGCGCGGCGGCTTCGGCTTCGGTGCCGGCCATCCGCGGGCCAATCTCGGTCGTAAGGTCCTCGGTGATCGACCAGGCGAGGTCGTCTCCGCTTTGTGCGAGCTCGACCGCGCTCGGCGGCGGCGGAATCGATGCCGACAGCGGCGTGGCGAAAAGGGCAAGGCTCGCGCCGCCAAGCGCGAGAAGGCGGGCAGGAATGGGGTTCGTCATGCCTTTGTCCTAGCGGGGCAATTCGGCCCGCCGCAAGCGCCGATTGCCAACCGCGCCCCCATTCGCTAACCGGCCCCCAACTCTCCCGGCCGCACGACCGCGGCCCAGCCACTACCGGAGCTTGACCCCATGGCCGCCCAATATAGTTTCGTGATGAAGGGTCTGACCAAGACCTATCCCGGCGCGCAGAAGCCGACGCTCAACAACCTCAGCCTGCAATTCTATCCCGACGCCAAGATCGGCATCGTCGGCCCGAACGGCACCGGCAAATCGACGCTGATGAAGATCATGGCGGGCATCGACAAGGATTTCGCGGGCGAAGCCTGGCCCGGCGAGGGCATCACCGTCGGTTATCTGGCGCAGGAGCCGCAGCTCGACCCGACCAAGACGGTCAAGGAAAATGTCATGGACGGCGTCCGCCCCGTCGCCGACATGCTCGACCGTTTCAACGAGATCAGCACGCTGATGGCCGACCCGCCCGCCGACGCCGATTTCGACGCGCTGATGGAGGAAATGGGCACGCTGCAGGAAAAGATCGACGCGATCGACGGCTGGACGCTCGACAACCAGCTCGAAATCGCGATGGAAGCGTTGCGCTGCCCGCCGGGCGACTGGAGCGTCGAGAATCTGTCGGGCGGTGAAAAGCGCCGCATCGCGCTCACCCGCCTGTTGCTCGAAAAGCCGTCGATCCTGCTGCTCGACGAACCGACCAACCACCTCGATGCCGAAAGCGTCGCGTGGCTCGAAAAGCATCTGGTCGACTATCCGGGCAACGTGATCCTCGTCACCCACGATCGCTATTTCCTCGACAATGTCGTGAACTGGATCCTCGAGCTCGATCGCGGCCGCTATTTCGTCTACGAAGGCAATTATTCGACCTATCTCGAGAAGAAGGGCAAGCGCCTCGAACAGGAAGCGCGCGAAGACCAGGGGCGCCAGAAAGCGATCAAGGACGAGCTCGAGTGGATCCGGCAATCGCCCAAGGCGCGTCAGGCCAAATCGAAGGCGCGTATCAAGAGCTTCGACCAGCTCGTCGAGGCGCAGGAAAACCGGACCCCCGGCAAGGCGCAGATCGTCATCCAGGTCCCCGAACGCCTCGGCGGCAAGGTGATCGAGGTGTCGAACATCTCGAAGGCCTATGGCGACAAATTGCTGTTCGAGGATCTGTCGTTCACGCTGCCGCCGGGCGGCATCGTCGGGGTCATCGGCCCGAACGGCGCGGGCAAATCGACGCTGTTCAAGCTGATCACCGGGCAGGAACAGCCCGATGGCGGCAATGTGTCGATCGGCGACACGGTGCGCCTCGGCTATGTCGACCAGAGCCGCGATGCGCTCGACCCGAACAAGAATGTCTGGGAGGAAATCTCGGGCGGTCACGACATGATGTCGATCGGCAAGCACGAGATGCAGACGCGCGCCTATGTCGGCGCTTTCAACTTCAAGGGCACCGACCAGCAGAAGAAGGTCGGGCAGCTGTCGGGCGGTGAACGCAACCGCGTCCATATGGCCAAGATGCTGAAGCAGGGCGGCAACGTGCTGCTGCTCGACGAGCCGACCAACGACCTCGACACCGAAACGCTCGCGGCGCTCGAAGAAGCGCTCGAGAATTTCGCGGGTTGCGCCGTGGTCATCAGCCACGACCGTTTCTTCCTCGATCGCCTCGCGACACACATCCTCGCGTTCGAGGGCGATAGCCATGTCGAATGGTTCGAAGGCAATTTCGAATCCTATGAGGAGGACAAGATCCGCCGCCTCGGCGAAGGCGCGACGCGTCCGCACGCGACGACTTACAAGAAGCTGTCGCGCTAAGCCCGATGGCGGGGGAGGCCGCACCCATATCGGAGCCAATCTCTTCGGGCGTGATCCGTTTGGATGCGGACGCGCTCAACGAATTCATGAAGCAGGCGTTTCCGCATTCCGAGCCGGGTTCGCGCGGCTATGTGATATCGGCCGTGCCCGGCCATATCCAGGCGCGGATGGACCCGAACGACAAGGCGCTGCGCCCCGGCGGGCTGATCTCGGGCCCGACGCAGATGGGTTTTGCCGACATGGCGGCCTATGCCCTCGTCCTCGCGCATATCGGCCCCGTCGCGATGGCTGTGACGAGCGCGCTCAATTACCAGTTCCTGCGCCCGTGCCGCCCGGGGCCGCTGTTCGCCGACGCGCATATGCTCCGCCTCGGCAAGCGGCTTGCGGTGATGGATGTGCGGATATGGACCGACGATGCCGACCGGCCGGTCGGGCAGGCGAATGTGACCTACGCGATTCCCTGAGACCGGTGGATGGGGGCCGCCGCTACCGCTTCATGCACTGGCGGACGTCGTCGCGCTTATACTCGCTGCAGTTCCACAGCGCCTTTTCGAACCCCGCCTTGTCGTCGCGGAGATAGGAGAAGCTCATCGCCGCGCGCTGCGTGTCGTTCATCGCGTCGCTGTCGGGCTTCAGCACCGGGTTGGTCCAGCCCATGAATTTGCAATAGGGCTTGTCGCCGCACAGCCGCAGCGCCGTGGTCACGAAGCTTTCGGGCGCGGCCTTGCGGTCGAGCTGGATATAGATGGTATCGCGGCCCGCGCTCTCGCCGGCGCCGGGCACGATCTTCGCCTCGCCGACCGCGGCGTTCGCATCGACCGGAGCGGTGTCGGCGGACAGGCCCAGCGCGATCGCGTGAAGCGGGGAAATCGCTGCCAGCTTTGCCACCGGCCCGTCGCTGCCCGATACCGCGCCGCGAAAGGCGCCCGGCGTCCCCCAATAGCCCGGCCAGCGGAAGAAGAGATGCGTATTGACGATCGCGATCTTTTCGAGGCTGTCGCTCCAATAGGGGCGCACCCAGTCGGTGTGATAATGGGTGGCGAGTCCGACCTTGGGATAGGTGCCGCCCGCCAGCATCAGGTCGGCATTGTCCCGCGCACGCTGCCACGCCGCGTCCGAATAGCGGCGTGCGAGCGCCCCGTCGCAGGTGAAGGTGAACTGGCAGCCGGTGACGCGCTCGGCGCCCTGGAACACGACGCCGCAGATAGATTTGGGGAAGGCGGGGTGGCGCGCGCGGTTGATCACGACCTGGCCGACCGCCTGTTGCCCCTTGGCATCGTCGCCGGCTTCATAGAGCATCGCGGCGGCAAGGCAGTCGCGCGCGCGCGCCTTGGCGTCGCCGCCGCCCGCATAGACGAAGGGGCGCGGCGCGGCGAAACCCTTGGTGACGAGCGGAATCTTCGCATTCTGCGTGCGCGCGTCGGCCTCGGTCACCGGCGCGAGTTCCATCGGCGGCGCTTCGGGCACGATGTCGGCGGGCGGCGCCACGGGGTGCGGCCGCGCCATATAGCGTGCGCCGTCTTTCGCGCCATTGGCATAGAGCACGCCGCCGATCGCCAGCGCGGCGATCAGGACGAACAGCCAGCCCGTCCAGTCGTGCCGCAGCGGCAACGCCGTGTCATCGCCCTCGCGGCGCATGGCGGAAGATCAGATTTCCGGCAGGAAATCGGGGACCGACAGATAACGCTCGCCCGTGTCGTAGTTGAAGCCGAGCACGCGGGTGCCGGGCGGCAGCTCGGCGAGCTTCTGCGCGATGGCGGCGAGCGTCGCCCCCGACGAGATGCCGACGAGCAGGCCTTCCTCGGTCGCGGCGCGGCGCGCGAAATTCTTCGCATCGGCGGCGTCGACCTTGATCACCCCGTCGAGCAGATCGGTGTGCAGGTTGCGCGGGATGAAGCCCGCGCCGATGCCCTGGATCGGGTGCGGCCCGGGCTGGCCGCCCGAAATGACCGGCGAGAGATCGGGCTCGACCGCAAAGACCTTCAGGTTCGGCCAATGCTCTTTCAGGAACTGCGCGCAGCCGGTGATATGGCCGCCGGTGCCGACGCCGGTTATCAGCACGTCGATCGGCGTGTCCTTGAAATCGGCGAGGATTTCGGGGCCCGTCGTACGGACATGAACGTCGATATTCGCCTCATTTTCGAACTGCTGCGGCATCCACGCGCCCGGCGTCGTCTCGACCAGTTCGATCGCGCGCTCGATCGCGCCCTTCATGCCCTTTTCGCGCGGCGTCAGGTCGAAGGTCGCGCCATAGGCGAGCATCAGCCGGCGGCGCTCGACCGACATGCTTTCGGGCATGACGAGCACGAGTTTGTAGCCCTTCACCGCGGCCGCCATCGCGAGACCGATGCCGGTGTTTCCCGACGTCGGTTCGACGATGGTGCCGCCGGCTTTCAGGCTGCCGTCGCGCTCGGCCGCCTCGATCATCGCGAGGCCGATGCGATCCTTGATCGACCCGCCGGGATTGCTGCGTTCCGACTTCACCCAGACTTCGGCGTCGGGGAACAGCTTGGCCATACGGATGTGCGGCGTGTTCCCGATGGTATCGAGGATCGAATTGGCTTTCATGATCGGTGCGCTCTTTCCTTGAATTCGAACCGCGGGTCGCGGCGGACGCGATTTGGCCAGTCCCCGGCGCGCAGCCAGCGGGCCTCGTCCGCCAATGCCGGCGTCGGCGCGGGTTGTAACGAGGCGAGGAGATACTGTCCATAAGGCCAGTCCCCGATCCCCGAGTCGGCGTTGATATGACCGAAGGGCCCGGCGTTGACGAAGCGCGCATCCCAATGCCGCGCGAGGCGCCACACCTGCGCGGTCTTGGCATAAGGATCATTGTCGCTGGCGACGACGATCATCGGCGTGCGCGATGTGAACGTAGGCGAGTCGGCAAAGCGCAGCGTCCTGTGCTTGTACCGCAGCCGGCCGAGGTCGGGCGGCGCGACGAGCAGCGCGCCGGCGATGCGCGTCCGCGTCAGCGCACTCGCGCCGGCGAACCAATGGGCAAAGGCATGGCAGCCGAGGCTGTGCGCGGCGATCAGCACCGGTTCGCTCTCGGCCTCGATCGCGGTGGCGATTTTCCGGATCCATTGGTCCTTGTCGGGATTGTCCCAGCTCCCGAGTTCGATTCGCTCGCTGTTGGGGAATCGATGTTCCCACAGGCTTTGCCAGTGGGTCGGGCCGCTGTTGTTGAGGCCTGGAATCGTGAGGATCTTATGGCGGATCGTCGCGCTGTGCATGACGGTTTCTCCATTGAGGGGACAAGGGGGAACCGCGGTGACGGGTAGGAGATAGATAACTCAACAAATTAAATTGACAATAGGTTTCGGACGAAACGAGCGCGAGGGGCGGCAAATGGTTTTGACCTATTGCTTGCTTTGCCTGAACTGCGGTTCGAAGGTGCGCGCGCGGCGGAGTTCGGGGAATATCCACGCCCAGAGCGCGGTCACGCCGATCGCGCCCGCACCGCCGACGACGACCGCGCCGACCGGTCCCAGCGCCGCGGCCATGGCTCCGGCACGCATTTCGCCCAGTTCGTTCGACGCCGAAATGGCTAGCCCCGATGCGGCGCTGACGCGGCCGCGCATATGGTCGGGGGTGTTGAGCTGGATGAGCGTGCCGCGCACGAAGACCGAGAACATGTCGGCCGCGCCCATGACCACGAGCACGCCGAGCGACAGCAACAGGTTGGTCGAGAGGCCGAAAATCACCGTCCCGGCGCCGAATACCGCGACCGCCCACAGCATCTTCACCCCGACATTGCGCTCGATCGGGCGGATGGCGAGGCCGACGGCGACCGCGACCGAACCCGCCGCGACGGCGGCGCGCATCAATCCCGCGCCTTCGGGCCCGGCGTGCAATATGTCGCGCGCGAAGACCGGGAACATCGCGGTTGCGCCGGCGAGCAGCACGGCGAACAGGTCGAGGGTGATCGTGCCGAGCAGGAAGCGTTCGACCCACACGAACTGCAGCCCGTCGACCATCTCGCGTAGCGGGTGGCGGCGGACTTCGGCGGGCGGGGGCAGAACCGGGCGCACGCGGCTCAAGGTGAAGGCCGAGACCGCGAGCAGCGCGGCGGCGAAGCCATAGACCGAGGCGGGGTGGGCGGCATAGATGAGGCCGCCCGCGGCGGGGCCGATCACCGACGCCGATTGCCAGGCGATGCTGCTCATCGCGATCGCGCGCGGCAGCACGGCGGGGGGCACGATATTGGGCGCGATCGCGCTCATCGCCGGGCCGGAGAAGACGCGCGCGACGCCGTGCAGCGCGGCGAGGCCGAAGAGCAGTGGCAATGTCAGCCCGTCCGTCCAGGTGAACCAGCCGAGCGTCGCGGCGATGAGCAGGTCGATGAGATTCGAGAAGATCGCGACGCTCCGCCGCTCGAACCGGTCGGCCGCCCAGCCGGCGACGGGCGTCAGGATTGCGAGCGGGACGAACTGAAAGAGGCCGAGCAGCCCGAGCTGGAACGACGCCTCCTTGATCGACATGCCATAGTCGGAGCGCGCGGTATCGTAGAGCTGGTAGCCGATCACGACGACCATCGCGATCGTCGCCATCACCGCGGTGAAGCGCGCGAGCCAGAAATAGCGGAAGTCGGGAAAGCTGAGCGGGGAGGGGGCTTTGGGCGCCGGTTCCGGCATCACCGGATCTTCGCCTTCGGGTGGGGGGATCGTCGCCATCGCCGACCGCCGTAATGGTGTTTGCGAAGCTGTCTAGGCCAATTGTGCCGTGGCCGTTTCGGCCGGAAGCGACGTAATCGGTTTGGCGAGCCAACTATAGAACCCGCGTCCCCGAGCGAAGACGAGGGGCTCGTTCGAGCGAAGCGAGAACCGCGTAGCCACGCTGCCTCGACTTTGCTCGGCATAGCCCCTCGTCTTCGCTCGGGGATGCGGTCTATTGAGTTCCCTTAGGGACCTATGTCCGCTCCCCACCCCAAAACTGCCGTTCGTCGATTAGCGGGTGTCACTTGTCGGTCAGGGTGGCAGAAACCCCCATCACTATCAGGGAGATACCGGGAATGACTCGCAAATTCACTCGTTTCGGCGGCGCTGCCATGGCCGTGACGCTGCTCGTGCTGACCGCTTGCAACGCATCCGAAAACAAATCGGCAACGGCCCCGAGCGCCAAGTCATGGACCGAGTTTCGCGACAATTTTCTCGCCGGCTATTTCCCGCTCAACCCGAATTTCGCCGTCTATCAAGGCAAGCATGAGTATGACGGTCAGCTACCCGACTGGTCGCCCGAGGGCCTCGAAAAGCAGGCCGCCTATCTCGAAAAGACGATCGCCGACGCGAAGGCGTTCGATGGCGAGATGACCGACGCCGAAAAATTCGAGCGCGACTATCTGATCCATGTCGCGCAGGGCCAGCTCTTCTTCCTGCGGGACACCGATTTCGCGCAGAAGAACCCGGCTTTCTACACCGGCGCGCTCGATCCCAATGTCTATATCGCGCGTCCTTATGCTGACGCGACCACGCGGATGAAGGCGTTCATCGCCTATGCCGAAAAGGTTCCGGCGGCGGCGGCGCAGATCAAGGCGAACCTCAAGCTCCCGCTTCCCGCGACCTTCGTTAAATATGGCACCGCGGGCTTCGGCGGCTTTGCCGATTATTACAAGGGCGACGCCAAGGCGGCTTTCGCGTCGGTCAAGGACGCGGCGCTGCAGAAGCAATTCGACGAGGCAGTAGCGAAAGCGGGCGCGGCGATGACCGACCTCGCCGAATATGTCGGGTCGCAGCCGGGGACGCCGGACGGCTATGCGCTGGGCGCCGACAAGTTCGCGAAGATGATCTTGACCAACGAGGGCGTCGATACTCCGCTCGCCGAACTCGAACGCATCGGCCGCGCCGACCTCAAGCGCAACCAGGACGCGTTGAAAGCGGCCTGCGCGACCTATGCCGCGGGGATGACGATCGCCGACTGCATGAAGAAGATGAATTCGGACAAGCCCGAGGGCGGCCCCGTCGCTGAGGCGCGGCGCCAGCTTCCGGTCCTGCGCGCCTTTCTGGTCGAGAAGGATATCGTGTCGATCCCCGGCACCGAACAGGCGCAGGTCGAGGAATCGCCGCCATACAACCGGCAGAACAGCGCCTATATCGATATTCCGGGGCCGTATGAGAAAGGCCTGCCGTCGGTCTATTATATCTCGCCGCCCGATCCGGCGTGGGACAAGGCGACGCAGGACGCCTTCATTCCCGGCAAGAAGGATCTGCTCTTCACCTCGGTCCACGAAGTGTGGCCGGGGCACTTCCTCAACTTCCTCCATTCGAACCGCGCCGAGAGCATCTTCGGCAAGCTGTTCGTCGGCTATGCGTTTGCCGAGGGCTGGGCGCATTATACCGAGGAGATGATGTGGGATGCCGGACTGGGCGAGGGCGACCTCGAAACGCACATCGGCCAGCTGTCGAACGCGCTGCTGCGCGATTGCCGCTATCTGTCGGCGATCGGCCTGCACACGCAGGGCATGACGGTCGCGGATTCGGAAAAGCTGTTCAAGGAGCAATGCTATCAGGACGAAGGCAATGCGCGCCAGCAGGCGGCACGCGGCACCTATGATCCCGCCTATCTCAACTATACGATGGGTAAGCTGATGATCCGCAAGCTGCGCGAGGATTGGACGAAGGGCGACCGGACGAAGTGGAAAGCCTTCCACGACGAATTCCTGTCTTATGGCGGCCCGCCGATCCCGATGGTCCGCGCCGCGATGATGAAGGAAGACGCGCCGAAGGCGGTGTTCTGAGGAGGTCTCCTCTTCCCGTCATCCCGGCCTTCGCCGGGATGACGATTCAAGTAGCCGGCGCGTTCGCGTGATTCAGTTTGAAGGCGCGCGCAGCCGTGCGACGAAGAAGCCGTCGAGGCCGCCCGCGTCGGCGAGCAGACCGGGAAAGGTGCGGATGAACCCACTGCCGTCGGGCGCGATCGCGTCGGGCAGTTCGTCGGGGCGGACGGGGTCGACGGCCCAATCCTTGTGATGATCGAGGAAGGCCGCCACCTGATCTTCCCCCTCGGCGCGTTCGAGGGAGCAGGTGGCATACACCAACGTCCCGTCCGGCTTGACCCAGCGCGCCGCGCGCGCGAGCAGATCGGCCTGCAAGGCGGCCATTTCGGCAATCTGCCGCGGCTCGATCCGATGGAGCACGTCGGGATGGCGGCGAAAGATTCCGGTCGCCGAGCAGGGCGCGTCGAGCAGGACCGCATCGGCGGGTGCGCCCGGGTCCCACGAGCGGATATCGCCCCGCACGATCGCGGCCGAAAGGCCGGTGCGCTCGATATTGGCGCGCAGCCGTTCGAGCCGCTTGGCGCTGGCGTCGACCGCGACGACATCCCAGCCCGCGGCGGCGAGTTGCATCGTCTTGCCGCCGGGCGCGGCGCAGAGGTCGAGCACCGTCCGGCCTTCGCCGGCACCGAGCAATCTTGCGGGCAGGCTGGCGGCCAGATCCTGCACCCACCAACCGCCTTCGTCGAAGCCGGGCATCGCCTCCACCGCCTGACCACGCGGCAGCCGGCGGTGGCGCGGCGCGAGCGACAGCGCTTCGGGCCATTCGTCCGCGCCGGGTTCGGCGGCGAAGCTGAGGTCGATCGGTGGCGGTGCGCTCCAACTTGCTTCGGCGGCTTCGACCATCTTCAGACCCCATTGCTCGGCCCAGCGCTCGGCGGCGGGCAGGGGCAGGGTCGCGCGGTCGGGAAGGCTCCATTCCTCCTGCTGCGCGCGCGACAGGATCGCGTGGACGAGCCGCCGCGGCCCGCCATCGACGAGCGGCAGCGCGGTAGAGACGACCGCATGGCCGGGGCTCTTTAGCGCCAGCAACTGCGCGAGCGCGATCCGCAGCACGGCGCGCGATTTGACGTCATCGGGAAGGATTTGCGCCGTCGCCCCGTCGATCAGCGCGTCGATGTCGACCATCCAGCGCATCGTTTCGGACGCGATCGCGACGGCGAACGCGCGGTCTGCGCCGGTCAGCCCCTGCGCGGCGGCGTGCATCGCGACGTCGAGCGGATCGCCGCGGCGCAGGATCGCATCGACCAGGCGGAGCGCGGCGCGGCGCGGCGCCATGCCCGGCGGATCGGCCTCGCCCGGCGACCGGCGGCGACGCGGCGGGCGACGATCAGCCATGACCGGGAAGGGCGTGGTTGGCGTGGCGCATGAAAAATCCTATATTGCGGGCATGACGAACGACAGCAGCCCGAACGCGACCATCGGCGGAACGCCGCGCGCTGTAAAGCGCCCCGCGCATATGAAGGCGCCCGAAGGCTGGACGAACAGCGCGGTTCCGGCGCCCCGGCCGATCGATGAGGACAAGGCCGAGGATCAGCCCGGCGGGCGCAACCCGGTGCGCTATGGCGACTGGGAACTCAAGGGCGTCGCAGTCGACTTTTGAGCCTGCGGCCGAGCGGTGCCGCCAAAACGCAAAAGGCCGCCCCCCGCACCGAGCCGGGAGCGGCCTTGTGTTTATCTGCCTTTAGACGGCGGGCAATTCGGTGTTCAGCGGCATCTTGCCGCTCTTGACCTGTTCGGCGAACACTTCGCGCATCAGCTGCAGCGAGAAGAGATGCGCGAAGATCAGGCCGAGGATGCCGTTCTGCATCAGCTTGCGCAGCACGTCGCCGCGCAGTTCGCGCAGCTTGTTCTCGTCGACCATCTGGAAGCCGCGATAGACATAGGGCTTGTCATTGCCTTCCTGCTGGATCGCGACTTCGCCGTCCATCAGAAGGTCGGCCTTTTTCAGCTCGTCCATGAACATGCCGGTGCGCTGGCCGGCTTCCTCGAAATTCTTGCAGAATTCGAGCACCGCCTTGGTCTGGTCCGACGGTTGCCCATCGACGAACAGCTCGTCGCCTTCGTCGAACTTGCCGAGCGCGCCCGAGGTCGGGTCGAAGCACAGCGACAGTTCGTCCGTATTGGGTTGGAGCTTGGCGAGCAGGAAGGGGTAGCGGCGGATATAGGCCGGGACATAGACCGGGTTGACCAGCTTGCCTTCGTCATCGACGAAGGTGTTGATGCCTTCATTGAGGCCCATCAACGCGAGCGGGACGGGATTGTCGCCGGCCGAAAAGACGATCGGGAAAAAGCGGCAGGCCGACACGAACTCGTCCGACGTCAGCGGAATCGCATGCTGGCCAACCAGAAATTCGGCGCTGTCAAGCGGGCGGGCGCGGAAATCGGCGTGATCGACGCTCGAAAGCGGAGCGAGGTCCTTGTAGAACAGCGGCAGGTTGGCAGGTGCGGGCGCAGTGGCCATGTTTCAACTCCGGTAGGTTCCCGTCGGCGGGACAAAAAAGATACAGCGCCTTATTGGCCCGCGCCGTGCGACGCAAGGGGGCGATCGTATGTGCGATGCGTCAGGCGATGAGTTTGCCGGGGTTGAGGATGCCCGCGGGATCGAGACCGGCCTTGACGCCGCGGAGCGCCGACAGCCGCGCCGGGCTGTCGAGTTCGGCCAATATGTCGCGCTTCATCTGGCCGATGCCATGTTCGGCCGAAATCGATCCGCCGAGCTCGACGACGTGCGAATAGACGAGCCGGCTGACCGCCGCGCCATGTTCGGCGAGCCATGGGGCAGCGTCGACCCCGGCGGGCGGCTGGACGTGATGATGAACGTTGCCGTCGCCCAGATGCCCGAAGGACAGCACCCCGATGCCCGGAAAGGCGCGATCCAGCCGGCGCGGGTTTTCGGCGATAAAGGCGGGCATCAGGTCGACGGGCACGCTGATATCATGTTGCAGCGCGGGCCCCTCGGCGCGCTCGGCTTCGGAAATCGAATCGCGCAGCCGCCAGAAATCGTCGCTTTCGCGCTCGTTTTTGGCAATCACCACATCGCGGATCAGGCCGGCGTCGATCGCCGCCGCGAGCTGCGGGTCGAGCGCGTCGCCCAGCGCCTGATCGCTGTCGCCGGCGAGCTCGATCAGTACGTGCCAAGGGTGCGCGGCGACAAGCGGTGCGCGCGTCTGGGGAATATGGCGCAGCACCGCATCGAGGCAGCTTTGCGGGATCAGCTCGAACCCCTCGAGCGCATCGCCGACCGCCGCGTCGAGACGGCGGAGCAGCAGAAGCGCGCTTTCGGGCGAATCGACGCCGATCCACGCGGTGCGCCGCGCCGCCGCCGCGGGGACGAGGTGCAGGCAGGCCGCGGTGACGATGCCCAATGTCCCCTCGGCGCCGCACAGCAGGTGCCGCAAATCATAGCCGCGATTGTCCTTCTTGAGCGGTGCGAGCCCGTCGAAGACGCTGCCATCGGGCAGCACCGCCTCTATCCCCGCGACCAGCGCGCGCATCGTTCCGTGGCGCAGCACCTGCGTCCCCCCGGCGTTGGTCGACACGAGCCCGCCGATCGTAGCCGACCCCTTGCCCCCGAGAGTCAGCGGAAAGCGCAGACCGTGAGTCAGCACATCGTTATGGAAGGTTTCGAGGATCACGCCCGCCTCGACGACGGCGAGCCGGGCGGCCTCGTCGACATGGCGGATCCGGTTCATCCGCCGCAGGCTCAGCAGCAACTGGTCGCCGCTGGCGTCGGGGGTGGCGCCGCCGACCATGCCGCTGTTGCCCCCCTGCGGGACCAGCGCGACCTTCGCGTCGGCGCACAGCCGGACGATGGCGGCGACCTCTTCGGTCGATGCGGGCGACAGCATCGCGGCGGCGCGGCCGTGATATTTGCCCCGCCAGTCGGTCAGCCAGGGCGCGATCGTGTCTGGGTCGGCGCTATAGCCTTTGGGCCCGAGCAAAGCCGCGAGGTCACGCAGCAGCGATGTCGATGGCGCCTGCGTCATAGCTTACACTCCGTAAATTCCTGCACCCCGATAGCGAATGAGGGGACGACAGTTCATTTGATGTTCAATCATCCTCGTTAAAGGGGGCGATGGACGAATCGCGTGTATTCGTCCAGCGGGGATGGACGCGGGAGCCAAGGGTGAGCAGCATCTTTTGTCAGGACGCCAAGGGAGCGGCGGCGCGGCTGTGCTGACAGCGGCGTTCCTGTGGTTTGCCGCGGCTGCGCCGGCCGCCGATGCAGCGCCGCCCCCGGCGGCGCCCGACCCGCTGGTGGCGATGTCCACGCCGACCGTCGATCAGGCATCGTCCTTCTGGCAGATGGTGATCGAGCAGCAATTGATCATCCGCGTTCCCGCCCGGCGGTCGCCGATCAACAATTTCGCCGCCGAACGCTCGACGCCCAGACGGGAAATCGAGTTGCCGATCGTCTGGAAGGAAAAAAAGGCCCCCAAATGCGTCGCCATGCGCAACATCATGGGGATGCAGGCGGTTCAGCGCGACAGTATCGACCTGATCACGCGGCAGAAGCAGAGATTGCGCGCCCAGCTCAATCGCGGCTGTCGCGCGCTCGATTTCTACGCCGGCTTTTACATGCAGGGCAGCAAGGACGGCAAGCTCTGCGAGGACCGCGATGAGATTCACGCGCGAACCGGCGCGAAGTGCGAGATCGACAAGTTCCGGCTGATGGTCCCGGTTCACGACGACGAGGACGATTGATCGCGTTCTTCGCGGCCTTTCCTTGACTTTTCTCCGCTATTTCCCCAAGGGCCGCGGCAACGTCCGCCTGCGTGGGAGGCGGCACGCTCCTTTTATTTCCGGACATATTGCCTCATGAATTTTGCCGACCTCGGCCTTTCCGACGAACTTTTGCGCGCGATCGACGAGTCGGGCTACAACGAACCGACCGCCATTCAAGCCGGCGCGATCCCCTCGGTGCTGATGATGCGCGACATGATCGGCATCGCCCAGACGGGGACGGGCAAGACCGCTTCCTTCGTGTTGCCGATGATCGACATTCTCGCGCACGGTCGCGCCCGCGCGCTGATGCCGCGTTCGCTGATCCTCGAGCCGACGCGCGAACTCGCGGCGCAGGTTGCCGAAAATTTCGAGAAGTACGGCAAGTATCACAAGCTTTCGATGGCGCTGCTGATCGGCGGCGTGCAGATGGGCGACCAAGTGAAGGCGCTCGAAAAGGGCGTCGACGTGCTGATCGCGACGCCCGGCCGCCTGATGGACCTGTTCGAGCGCGGCAAGATTCTGCTGACCGGCTGCAACCTGCTGGTGATCGACGAGGCGGACCGGATGCTCGACATGGGCTTCATCCCCGACATCGAGAATATCTGCACCAAGCTGCCGGCGAATCGGCAGACGCTGCTCTTCTCGGCGACGATGCCGCCGCCGATCAAGAAGCTGGCCGACAAGTTCCTCTCGAATCCGAAGACGATCGAGGTCGCGCGCCCGGCGAGCCGAAACGAGAATATCGAGCAGTTCCTCGTAAAGACGTCGGAACGCGGCAAGCGCGACACGTTGCGCGACCTGATCGAGGCGGAGGAAGTCGGTACCGCGATCATCTTCTGCAACCGCAAGACCACGGTGCGCGAACTGGCGAAATCCCTCCAGCGCTATGGCTACAAAGCGGGGGAGATTCAGGGGGACATGGATCAGTCGAGCCGCACAGCCGAACTCGACCGGTTCAAGGCGGGAACGATCAACATCCTAGTCGCGTCGGACGTCGCGGCGCGCGGGCTCGACGTCAAGGGCGTCAGCCACGTCTTCAACTTCGACGCGCCTTGGCATCCCGACGATTATGTCCACCGCATCGGCCGCACTGGCCGCGCGGGAGCCAAGGGACGCGCGTTTACCTTGGTAACCCCCTCGGACGATGAGGCGGTCGACAACATCCAGAAGCTGACGGGCTACAAGATCCCCGTCCATGGCGGCGGCAAAGCCGACGCCGCGCCGGCAAAGGACGAAGAAGGCGAACCGCGACGCGAGAAGTCGGGGCGCGGCGGCAGAACGAAGCGCGGCGATACGGAAAAGCCTGCGGCGAAGCCTGCAAAGAAAACCGGCGACCGCAAGCCGACGCCGACGAAGCCGCGCCAGCACGACGACGATGATCCGGACGACGGCTGGAACGGCCCGATGCCGGACTTTCTCTCGGTGGGTTTCGGTAGCTGAAGCCGGATTGGTTGCAGGTCAGAGCCTGACCAGCATTTTCCCGGTATTTTTGCCCGAGAACAGACCCAGAAACGCATCGGGCGTCGCTTCCAGCCCCTCGTGCACGGTTTCGCGCATCGTCACCGCGCCGCTGGCGATCAGGCCGCCCATGTCGGCATAGAATTCCTCCATGCACTCGATGAACTGGTCGGTGTAGATGAAGCCTTCCATGCGGATCCGCGCCGGGATCGCGCGGATGAGATATTTCATTTCCTGTGATTTTCCATCATTATAGACATCGATCATGCCACAGATTGCGAAGCGTGCGAAGTCATTCGCTGTCGCAAAGGCGGCGTCGAGATGCTCGCCGCCGACATTGTCGAAATAGACGTCGATTCCCGGCTTGCCGAGGCGTTCGAGCGCGGCGGCGAGTTGCGGCAGCACCCGTCCCGCCTTGTAATCGATCACGGCGTCGGCGCCGAGATCGAGGACCCATTCGCATTTTTCCGCGCCGCCCGCCGAGCCGATCACCGTCATTTCGCGCGCCTTGGCAATCTGGACCACCGCGGAGCCCACCGCGCCCGCGGCGGCCGAGACGAAAACCGTATCGCCGGGTTTCGCGCTCGCGATGCGCAGTAGGCCGATCCAGGCGGTGCCGCCCGTCAGGCCCATATTGTGCAGGAACGTCTGCGGCGTCATGCCCGCCGCCAGCGCCGCGGCGGGCAGCTTGTTCGGCATCATGTCGAGCCCGATCACGCCGCCGTCGCGCCAGCCGCCCATGTGAAGGATCAGGTCGCCGGGCGCGAAACCTTCCATCCGGCTTTCGACGACCTCGCCGATCGCGCCGCCGGTCATCGGCTGGTCGATTTGAAAGCTCGCCGCATAGCTTTTGGCATCATTCATGCGCCCGCGCATATAGGGATCGACCGACAGCCAGAGGTTGCGGACGCAAAGCTGATCCTTTTCGAGCGGTGCGTCGGGCAGGTCGCGGAGCGCGAAATTGTCGTGCGTCGGCAGCCCCTGCGGTCGACTGGTCAAATGCCATGCCTTGGCCATCGGAATCCCCCCATTCCTCAAATTTTTCCCGCGGCGGCGGCAATCGTCAGAAAAGCCGTTGCCACTGCCAGCCAGTGCCGTTAAGACCCCGCCCGTCGCGGGGCCGTAGCTCAGATGGGAGAGCGCTGCAATCGCACTGCAGAGGTCAGGGGTTCGATTCCCCTCGGCTCCACCAGCGACTTTCCTCCCCTTTCGTCGGCACCGGCCCGCTCCCCGCCCGGCCTCCCCGATGATAGTAGCCTATGGGAGGCCGGATGGGGGAGCGGACCGGTGTCGCTAGCCCTTAACCAGCGAAATCCCGAATCATATTCTTCGCGATCACTAGCTGCTGAATCTGCGTCGTCCCTTCATAAATGCGGTAAATGCGGCAGTCGCGATAGAAGCGTTCGGCCAGATATTCCTTGAGATAGCCGGCGCCGCCGTGGATCTGGACGACGCGGTCGGCGACGCGTCCGCACATTTCGCTGGCGAACATCTTGGTCGCCGCGGCTTCGACCAATATCTTCTCGCCCCGATCGGCGCGTGCGCATGCGTCGTTCAACATGCAATCGGCGGCATAGATTTCGGCCTTGCTGTCGGCGAGCATCGCCTGGATCAGCTGGAAATTGGCGATCGGCTCGCCAAACGCCTTGCGCTCCATCGCATATTGAAGGCCGGCGTCGAGCATGCGCTTGGCATAGCCGACGCTCGCCGCGGCGACCGAGAGACGGCCGTTGTCGAGGCTCTGCATCGCGGCGCGAAAGCCGATCCCTTCCTCGCCGCCGAGCAGCGCATCGCCGTCGACATGCACATCCTCGAGGATCACGTCGGCGATCTGCGATCCCGCCTGACCCATCTTGCCGTCGGGCTTGCCGATCGACACGCCGGGCGCGTCGCGCGGGACGAGGAAGGCGCTGACATGCGCATTCTTGGGCAATGCCCCGGCATTGGTGCGCGCCATGACGAGGATGACGTCGGCGAAGGGCGCATTGGTGATGTAGCGCTTGGTGCCGTTCAGCACATAGCCGTTGCCGCTCTGCACCGCGCGCGTCTTCATCGCCGCGCTGTCCGAGCCGCTGTCGGGTTCGGTGAGGCCGAAGGCCGCGATCGATCCAGCCGCGAGCTTGGGCAGCCAGTGTGCCTTCTGCTGCTCTGTGCCGAAACCGACGATCGATTTGCACACCATGCCGATATTGATCGACACGATCGAGCGATAGGCGGGGGAGGCGTAAGCGAGTTCGCGGATGAAGCCGACATATTGGCTGACGTTCATGCCCGCGCCGCCATATTCTTCGGGCATCGTCACCCCGAACAGCCCCATGTCGCGCATTTCGGCAAGAATATCGTCGGGAACGCGGCCGAGTTCCTCGAGCTGGTCCTCGGCCGGGATCAGCCGCTCGCGGACATAGCGTTGCAACTGCTCGATGAAGGCGTCGTATATGTCGGCATCCATTCCCGGATTGATCATGTCTTCCTGTTCCCTGGTCTATTGTTCGCCATAAGTGTCGATCGCGGCGAAGATGCGCGTCAATTGCTCGCGCTCGTCGGCATCGATGTCGGGGCGCCAGATTTCGAACAGCAGGATGGTGCGGTCGCTGACCCCGCGGTTCCACGCCTCATGCTCGAAGCTGTCGTCGAAAATCAGAAGCTCGCCCTCGCACCATCTGCGCGTTTCGGCGCCGACGCGCAGCCCGCAACCGTCGGGGACGATCAGCGGCAGATGACAGATGAGCCGCGTGTTGAGCATGCCGTGGTGCGGCTGGATATGCGTGCCGGGCGTCAGGCGCGAGAAGAGCGCGATCGGAGCGCGCGCCGGAATCACGGGCTGCGGCGCGAGTTCCAGCGCGGCGAGGGTCGCGGGACACAGCGCCGCCATCCCGTCGGCGACCGCGCCGTCCTTCCAGAGCCAGGCCGCGCCCCAGTCGGGCTTGTCGAGCAGCGGATTGTTCGGCGGTGGCCGACCGGGCGCGGCGGTGACATAGGGACCGAACGGATCGGAGGCGCCATCGACCATGGCGAGCAACTCGGCGCGGATCGCGTCGGTCGCGGCTTCGACCGCTTTCGCCCAGCCGAAATCGGACCGTTCGAAAAAGGGGCGTTGGGCGAGACCCGGAAAATAGAACATGTTCGGCTGTTGCAGGTAGAGCGGCTGCTCGCCGGCGAGCATCCTGAGCGCTTCGGCTACACGTGGCGCGGCGTTTCCGGTGTCGATACCCGCACCGCGCAACTGGCCGAGCAGGTGATCGGCAAAGGCGCGGTCGGTCTCGGCAAGGAACTGCTCGGCGCGTTGGAGTCCGGGATGAAGCGACGGCGGAACGCTGCGGGCCTGCGCGGCTGTGCCCAGCGCGAGGCGGTAATAGCTGCCCGCCGCGCGGTCGTCGGCGAGGCGGCGCTTGAGCTCCGCCATCGCCAGCAATGCGGGGATGTTGCCGCGGTCGGCCCGGATCGCGGTGTCGAGCGCGGCGGTTTCGGCGGCGACATCGCCGCGGCGATGGGCGTCGCGTGCCTGGTCCAGCCATGTCGTCTGCCCCGTCATGGCTCCAGCCATAACGGGGCGCCGGACCTTTGCAAGCGCGCGCCCGGATCTCAGTCGGCCGACGGCGCCGGAACGGCGGGCGTTTTGGAGGCTCCGTGCAGCCATTTCCGGATCGCGAGCGCGGGCGCCGTCCGCCATCCCGCGAGCAGCAACAGGAATAGCGCTGCCCATGGCAGGACCGCCGCCCCGACGACGAGGAGGAACGACAGCATCACGCTGCCGCTACGGATCAGCATGTTCAGCGCGTCGCTGAACGGATTGCCGTAGCCGATGCCGGGGAGCCCGCCGGTGCCGACATAGTCGAATTGCATCGGCGTGGTCGCGAGCATCGCTTCGCCGGCGCGGCGCGTGTCGCGCTCGCCATCAAGCTGCCGACGCATAGCGGAAATTTGTTGCTGCAATTCGGTGCGCTCGCGGTCGCCGAGGCCGCCCTGCTTGAGCCGTGCCTCCAACCGGGCGATTTCGGCCCCTATATCGGCGCTGCGCCGCTGCGAGTCGTTGATTTGCGTCCCGACATCTTCGCCGCTGATCCGCGCTTCCGCCAGCACGCCTTCAGCCCTTTCGACGCTGCCGAGCGCGTCGCGACCGAATTTGCGCGCGATCGCGGGGTCGAGCTTGAACAGCAGTTGCGCCTCGACTTCATTCCCGCGGACGAGGCGATAGGTCATGCCGGTGATCCGGCAGCGCGTCGTGCCGAGTGCTTCGCACGCCGCGGCGTGTTCCTCCTGCACCTTGGCGATGCGATTGTCGTCGAGCCGGAAGGCATAGGCATAGTTGAACGCGACCCCGGGCGCCGCGGTGACGTTGATATTGGGGCTACTCACAGTGGATGGCGCGGGAATGGCCTGGGTCGACACCGCTTCGGAGGCGTCGACCGGCGCCATGTCATAAGCAGGGGCCTCTCTGACCGCTTCAGCGGGTTTTTCCGAACAGCCGACCAGGGCGAGCGCCATCGCGCCCGCTAAGAGCTTGGTTTTCATGAAGTCTCTCCCAACATGCGACTCGGGTCGCATGTAATGTCATATCATAATTGATTGAGTAGACAATATGCGTCAGGCGAGCTTGACGAAGCTGTCGAGCACCCGCTTGCTGCCCGCTTGATCGAATTCGACTTCTAGCTTGTTGCCGTCGATATCGATGATTTCACCGTAGCCGAACTTCTCATGAAAAACGCGGATCCCGATCGCGAGGTCGGCGCGCGGTTTGGCGCCGACCGACGCTGCGGGGCCTTTCTCGCTGGGGGCCGGCGCGCGCGTGACGGTCGACGATGAGGCGAGCGCCCGCTGCCATGCGGGGCCGCGCGTCATCGTGCGCGCAGGCTGGCGTTCGGCGACATGCGCAAAGGGGTCGCCCTGCGCCGACCAATTGGCGCGCCACAGGCTCTGGCCGCCTCCGAAACTATTCTCGCTATCGACATGCTCGGGCGGGATTTCGCCGATGAAGCGGCTGGGGATGCTGCTCATCCACTGGCCATAGATGCGGCGGTTGGCGGCGTGATAGATGCTCGCGCGCTGGCGCGCGCGGGTGATTGCGACATAGGCGAGGCGGCGCTCTTCCTCGAGGCTGGCGGTGCCGCCTTCGTCCATCGACCGCTGCGACGGGAAGACGCCGTCCTCCCAGCCCGCGAGGAAGACATGGTCGAACTCGAGGCCCTTGGCGGCGTGGATCGTCATGATCGTCACCGTCTCGGTCTGGTCGTCGTTGTCGCGGTCCATGACGAGGCTGACATGCTCAAGAAATTCCTCGAGCGTTTCATATTCCTCCATCGCGCGGACGAGTTCGGAGAGGTTTTCGAGGCGCCCCGCGGCTTCGGCGCTGCGATCGGCCTGCAGCATCGCGGTATAGCCCGACTCGTCGAGGATGAGCTGGGTGAGTTCGGGATGCGACAGTTCGTTCGCCTTTGCCTGCCAACCGCGCATCTGCGCCACGAAATTGACGAGCTGGCGGCGCGCCTGCGGCGTCAGCTCGTCGGTCTCGGTGATCCGCGACGCGGCGTGGAACAGCGGCGCTTGCTCGGCCCGCGCGAACTGGTGGATGCGCGCGAGCGCCTTGTCGCCGAGCCCGCGTTTTGGAACATTGACGATGCGTTCGAAAGCGAGATCGTCGGCGCTTGACTGGACGAGACGGAGATAGGCGAGCGCATCGCGGATTTCGGCGCGCTCGTAGAAACGGAAACCCCCGACGATGCGGTACGGCATGCCGATTGCGATGAAGCGGTCTTCGAATTCGCGCGTCTGGAACTGCGCGCGGACGAGGATCGCGGCCCGGTCGAGCGACACGCGCTGGCGCTGGAGGCTTTCGAGCTCTTCGCCGATCCGCCGCGCTTCCTCGGGTCCGTCCCATACGCCGACGACGCGCAGCTTGTCGCCCGGGTCGAGTTCGGTCCACAAGGTCTTGCCGAGCCGGCCCGAGTTTTGCGCGATCAGCGCCGATGCGGCGGCGAGAATCTGCGGGGTCGAGCGGTAATTCTGTTCAAGGCGGATCACCGTCGCGTCTGGGAAATCCTTGTCGAAGCGGAGGATATTTGCGACTTCGGCGCCCCGCCAGCTGTACACTGACTGGTCGTCGTCACCGACGACACAGATATTCTTCCGCGCCTGCGCGAGCAGCCGCAGCCAGAGATATTGGCTGGCGTTGGTGTCCTGATATTCATCGACGAGGATATATTTGAAGCGTTGCTGATATTGTTCGAGCACGTCGCGGTGCGTCTTCAATATCACCAGCATGTGGAGCAGCAGGTCGCCGAAATCGCAGGCGTTGAGCGTCTTCAGCCGCGCCTGATAGAGCGCATAGAAATGCTGCCCCTTGCCGTCTGCATAGGCCTCCTTGTCGGCGGCATCGAGGTCGGCGGGGGTCAGCCCGCGGTTCTTCCACTTGTCGATCAGCCCCGCGAGCTGGCGCGCGGGCCAGCGTTTCTCGTCGAGCCCCTCGGCCTGGATCAGCTGCTTCAAAACACGGAGCTGGTCGTCGGTGTCGAGGATCGTGAAATTGCTCTGCAGCCCTACGAGTTCGGCGTGGCGGCGGAGCATCTTGGCGCAGATGCTGTGGAAGGTGCCGAGCCACGGCATGCCCTCGACCGCGTCGCCGATCATCCGCCCGATCCGCTCGCGCATCTCGCGCGCCGCCTTGTTGGTGAAGGTGACCGCGAGGATTTCGGACGGCCACGCGCGGCGCGTCGCGATGATATGGGCGAGGCGTGCGGTGAGCGCGGCGGTCTTGCCCGTGCCGGCCCCCGCGAGCATCAGCACGGGGCCTTCGGTGGTCAGGACCGCTTGCCGCTGCGGACCGTTGAGGCCCTGCAGATAGGGCGGGTCCGACGGGTCGGGGCGGGTCAGGTCAGGCGTCGAGGTGGGAGACATGTTCACGCGCGAACGATTAGGGAACAGCGAGCAGCCTGTCCAGTGCGGGGAGATGGTCCGAGGGCGTGGTTTCGCGGCGCTTGAGTTCGTCGAGCGTCGCGCGCGCCATCGCACGATAGGCGGGCAGCAGGCTAGGGCTATGCGCCTCGAGTGTTTCGAGATGGCCGCCGATCGTCTGCGCGTCGCCGCGCAAAAGCGGGCCCGACAATCCCGCAAAACCGTGCGCGAGGCTGTTATCGAGCGCGGCGCGGACGAGCGGAGCAAGCAATGCCGCCGGATCATCGACCCCGGCGCGCTCCAGTCCGTGCGCCGCGCCGCTGATCAGCGTGACGAGATGGTTCGACGCGTGGCAAAGCGCGGCATGATAGAGCGCGCGCCGATCCTCGGCGATTTCGACCGCAACCCCGCCGAACGATGCGACGATTTGCCGCGCCCGTTCGATGGCCTCGCCGGGCGCCGCTGTGATCGCAAACCGCGCTCCGGTCATGCGGATAACTTCCGCTTCGGGATCGCCGGTAAAGGTCATCGCCGGATGGATCGCGGCGACCATTGCGCCGGTCTTGCCGAGCGTTTCGAGCGCCGCCGCTCCGTTGCGTCCGCTGACGTGAAAGATGAAGGGAGAGGGGCCCGCGGGGAGCGCCGCCGCGATGCGGGACACGACATCGGTGAGGGCATCGTCGGCGACCGCGATCGCGATGACGTCGCATTCGGCGATCAGGCGACCGAGGTCCGGTTCCGCGACGGCGCCGACTGCGGTTGCCGCGCCGCCTGCCTTTTCGGGGGAGCGGCCCCACAGCATCGGCGGTTCGGTCGCATGTCGTCTCAGCGCGAGCGCGAGCGCCCGCGCGACGCGACCCGCGCCGACGATGCCGGGCCGATGAAAGCGGAAATCGGTCATGGGCCCGGATGTAATGCGCGAGCGGATGTTTGGCGAATGGAACATCGGCGTTCGGCCGGAAGCTGCCGTCGCCCCCGCGAAGGCGGGGGCCGCTGTCGGTTTACGCAGGCGCCGCTGAATAAGGCCGCTAGCGGCCCCCGCCTTCGCGGGGGCGACGCATTCTCTAAACGGCAGCTCCCCACCCCAAAGCCGCCCATAAGGACTTTATCTCCCCATATCCGGCCTCTACGGTCGCGCGATGCAGCGACGCTCGACAACGCAACTCGCCGGAATGACTTTACCCCTTCTGGCGCTCTCCGCGTGCGCCGGCGGCAATTATCGCCCGGTGGCCGACGCCCCCGTGCGTATCGGGCCCGCCTATAGCATCCGCGGCACGACCTATGTGCCCGCCGCCGCGCCCGCCTATGACGCGCTCGGTTATGCGAGCTGGTACGGCGGCGAATCGGGGAACCACACCGCCAACGGCGAGAAATTCCGTCCCGGCTGGGTCACCGCCGCGCACACGACATTGCCGCTGCCGACCTATGTCGAGGTTACCGCGCTCGATAGCGGGCGGCGGATCATCGTCCGCGTCAACGACCGCGGACCGTTCGCGCGCGGGCGGCTCATCGACTTGTCACGCGGCGCGGCCGAACAGCTCGGCATGAAGGCGCAGGGGCATGCGCCGGTGCGCGTGCGCCGCGTCGAGCCGTCGGAGAAGGACCGCGAACGGCTGCGCAAGGGCAAGCCCGCGGCTTCGATGTCGCGGGTGCCCGAGCGCGAGTTGGTGCGCCTGCGCGCGCAACTCGCCGCGGGGGGACGCTGACGTTCGCATTATGCTTGCGCGCGATGGAACGCGCGCCCAAAGCGTCG
Organism: Sphingopyxis sp. LC363; assembly: GCF_000756385.1. Classification (GTDB taxonomy): domain Bacteria; phylum Pseudomonadota; class Alphaproteobacteria; order Sphingomonadales; family Sphingomonadaceae; genus Sphingopyxis. The sequence goes on along the minus strand of NZ_JNFC01000073.1, from coordinate 83,858 downwards.
CCAACTTTGAAGGGGAGGGGCGTTGCCCGTGGATCTGGCACCCTATCGACAGCATCGACGCATCCTGACCGCGAGCCTCGCCGGCACCGCGGTCGAATTTTATGATTTCTACATCTATGGCACCGCGGCAGCGCTGGTGTTCGGGCCGCTCTTCTTTCCCGAAAGTTCGGCCTCGGCGCAGCTGATGTACAGCTTCATGACGTTCGGGCTCGCCTTTTTCGCGCGGCCCGTCGGGGCGATCGTCTTCGGCCATTATGGCGACCGGATCGGGCGCAAGTCGACCCTCGTCGCCTCGCTGATGCTGATGGGTGCCTCGACCTTGCTGATCGCCTTCCTGCCGACCTATGCGATGGTTGGCTGGGTCGCGCCGCTGCTGCTGTGCATCCTGCGCTTCGGGCAGGGCTTCGGGCTCGGCGGCGAATGGGGCGGGGCAGCGCTGCTCGCGGTCGAGAATGCGCCGCCGGGATGGAAATCGCGCTTCGGCATGTTTCCGCAATTGGGCGCGCCGGTCGGCTTCATCGCCGCGAACGGCCTGTTCCTGCTTCTGGGGCTGGGGCTGAGCGACGCCGACTTTGCCGCCTGGGGCTGGCGCATACCGTTCCTGCTGTCGGCGGTGCTCGTCGGACTGGGGCTGTGGGTGCGGTTGAAGATCGGCGAGACGCCCGATTTCGCCCAAGCCGTCGCCAAGGAAGCGCCGGTCGCGGTGCCGCTCGGCGAGCTATTCCGGCACCATCTGGTCGCGACGCTCGCGGGGACCTTCGCGGTCGTCGCCTGTTTTGCGATCTTCTATCTCGCGACCAGCTTCGCGCTCGCGCACGGGACGACCGCACTCGGCTATCCTAAGGAGCAGTTCCTGCTGATCCAGCTCGGCGCGATCCTGTTCATGGCCGCCGGGATCATCGTCGCGGGCTATTGGAGCGACGCGTCGAGCGCGCAGCGTGTGCTGAGCTGGGGCTGCGGCGCGACGATCCTGATCGGTTTCCTGTTCGGGCCATCACTGGCGTCGGAAAGCTGGCCGCTGATATTCCTCGGGCTGGCGACAGCGCTGTTCGTGATGGGGCTGGTCTATGGCCCGCTCGGAAGCTGGCTAACCGGGCTGTTTCCGGTGCGCGTGCGCTATACGGGGGCGTCGGTGGCGTTCAACGCGGGCGGCATCCTGGGCGGCGCGATGGCGCCGATCATCGCGCAGGCGTTGGCCGAACGCGGCGGGACCGAAACCGTGGGCTATTATCTGGCGCTTGCCGGGATTGTGAGCTGGCTCGGCCTGCTGATGGTCCGCGCGCGGATGCTCAGACCCGAAGCCGGTTGAGCCAAAAACGGTCGACGAGGCGGCCGTCGATCGCAACCAGCCCGGCGGCGATCAGCGCCATGCCGACCCAGTGCCGCGGCAACAACACTTCGCCTAGCAGCAGCGTGCCGAGCAGGATCGCGGTGACCGGAATGAGCAATGTGACGAGCAGCGTGTTGGTCGCGCCGGCGCGCGCGATCAGGCTGAAATAGAGGAAATAGGCGACTGTGGTCGAAAACAGCGCGAGCCCGCCGATCGCGAGCAGCGTGGTCGTTCCCGGGAGCGCGAGCCGCCAGGGCGCGTCGACGAACAGCGCGACGGGCAGGATAAGCAATGTTCCCGCGATCAGCTGCCCGGTCGCGACGTCGAGCGGACCGACGCCCCACGCACGGAAACGGCGGCCATAGACGCCGGCGAGCGCGTAGCACAGCGTTGCGCCGAGGCACGCCAATTGCGCGGACAAGTTGGTGCCGATCCCCGATAGCGCGGCGCCGCCGATCATCACGGCAACCCCGGCAAGACCAGCGCAGACCCCGGTGAGCTTCGCGGGCGTGGCCTTTTCGTCAAGGGTGAAGAGGTGCGCGACGATCACGCCCCAGAGCGGCGTGGTCGCGTTGAGGATCGAGGCGAGGCCGCTGGCGATCTGGGTCTGCGCATAGGCGAAAAGCGAAAAGGGGAGCGCGGTGTTGAGCAGCGCCAGAAGAAAAAGCGCGGGCCATAGCCCGGCGCGGCGCGGCATCGCGCGACGCGTCGCGGCCATGAAACCCAGCATCAGCAGCGACGAGAGGCCGAGGCGGGCGAGGACGAGGGTGAAGGGCGGCACCTCGCGCAGGGCGACCCCGAGAAAGAAGAAGGAACCGCCCCAGAGGACCGAGAGCAGGATCAACATGGCCCATTCGGCGGCGCCCATACGGAGGTTGATCGGTGCGGTCATGGCGCGGCCCTAGCGGCGAACCGGGGAGCGCAACGTCCCGCTTCTTGCGGTCAAAGCCCGCCCGCCCGCACAAGCAGCGTCAGCTTCGCCTTGCCGACCTTACGCTCGGCGTCGATTTCGAAGCCGGCGACGTCCACATTCTCGTTATGCGCCGTTTCGACCGAGATCCAGCTGTCGGGCCCGATCCAGCCGAGGCGGCCCAGCTTGTCGAGCGCGACACTCCCTGCACCCGTGTCATAGGGGGCGTCGAGCATCAGGAGGTCGTAAGTGCGCCTTGCCGGACCCAGCGCCAGGACCGATCCGGCGCGAATGTCCGCGCGCGGCGTTGCGCCGAGCGCTCCCAGATTCTTACGGAGCGCGTCGAGCGCATCGCGATCCTGCTCGGCGAACAGACATTGTTCGGCGCCGCGCGACAGCGCCTCGATCCCGAGCGCCCCCGATCCCGCGAAAAGATCGGCGACATAGAGCCCCTCGAAGCTGCCGAGACGGCTCGCGAGCATCGAAAAGAGCGTTTCGCGCGTGCGATCGGCCGTGGGGCGGGTGGCGTCGTTCTTCGGTGCGAGCAGCTTGCGCCCGCGCCATTCGCCCGAAATCACGCGCATCAGCTCAAACGCCGGCGGAACTTGAAGAGTTCGTCGCGCGGCACGACCTCGACCGCGCCCATGTCGAGCCCGGCGAGGGTGAATTCGCCGTAGCGGGTGCGGATCAGGCGGCTGACCTGCAGCCCGAAATGTTCGAGGACGCGGCGGACTTCGCGGTTCTTGCCTTCGGTCAGCGTCAATTCGACCCACTGGTTGCGCCCCGTGCGGCGTTCGAGATTGGCGTCGATCTTGCCATAGCGCACGCCATCGATCTCGATCCCCATCGCCAGTTCCTCGAGCTGCGCCTGGCTGATGTCGCCGAAGGCGCGGGCGCGATAGGTGCGTTCGACTCCGCTCGCGGGCAATTCGAGCTGGCGCTTGAACTCGCCGTCGTTGGTGAGCAGCAGCAGCCCCTCGGTATTATAGTCGAGGCGGCCGACGGGCATCAGGCGCGGCAGTCCCTTGGGCAAGAGGTCGTAGATCGTCTTGCGTCCCTTGGGATCGCGCGCGGCGGTGAGGCAGCCGGCGGGCTTGTGGAAGCGATAGAGCCGCGTCGATACGGGCTTGGCGACCGGATTGCCGTCGACCGTCAGCCCGTCGAGCGAGGCGAGCAAAGGCGCGGGCTGGGCGATCACCTCGCCGTTCAGCGCGATCCGCCCTTCCTCGATCATCCGCTCGACGTCGCGGCGCGATCCGACGCCGGCGCGCGCGAGCGGCTTGGCGATGCGCTGCGGCCCGTCCTCGCGCTCTTCGGTGGGCTTGGTTTTGAGCGCCGATGCGGCGCCGCGCGCGTCGCGGCGGCCTTTCGGGGCGGGGCGGCCTGCGGGGGGGCGGTTTGCGGCGGGGCGAGACGTCGAGCGAGGCGGGCGGCGGGTCGTCATCGGAACGGATGCGGCTTTCTTGTCGTTTTCAGGGGAGAGTGTTGCGTCGTGATCACGCTCATAGCCGGAAAAGACCCGCTTCGTCGATGGCAAGCAGAAGCGATCTTGCGGGACGGCGCGGAGCGAGTCATGGCGACGTCAAAGGGAGTAACTATGCTCTTCGCGTCCCGCCCGACCTGCATCAAGCGGCTGCTGATCATCGAGGATGATCCGCTGACCGCTTTCGACAATGAACACACGCTGAAACACGGCGGGTACCAGGTCGTCGCGACCGTCGATTCGGGCGAGGCCGCAGTGGCGGTGATGGCGGCCGAGCCGGTCGACGCGCTGGTGCTCGACCTGGGGCTTGCGGGCCACATGACCGGGCGCGAAGTGGCAAGGCTGGCGCGCGACCGCGGGATCGCAGTGCTGCTGGTGACGGGTCGTTGCCCCGCCGACGCGAGCGAGATCGCGCTCGCCTGCCTCGGCAAGCCGCACAGCGCGTCGGCGCTCGTCGCGGCGCTGAAGGCGCTCGAAACGATGATCTGCAAGAATGAGGCGCCGCGCAAGGTAAGCGGGCTGACGACTTTTTGGCGACCCGAAGCCGCTTGAGCGCGACCGGTCGAGCGTTGGCGCGGTCGATCCGCCATTTAGCCGCTTCCAATTTGAGGCCAAGGCTTTAGGCCTTTCACCTCCGAGGGTCCGCATGAGCGGATATGGGGAGGTTCGCGATGCAGCTTGGGCTCGATTCTTTGATACTGCTCCTCGTGATCGCGCTCGTTATCGGCCTGGCGTTCGTGATCCCGAGCTTCGCGCCCTATCGCAAGCCGATGCCGATCGTCGCCTTTCTGCTCGGCATTTCGAGCGGCTTTCCGCTCACGTTGCTGCTGGGGACTATGACCTTTTGGCTATCCAAGGTCGGGATCGAAAAATCGACGATCGGCTTCGCGATCGGGCTGACAACGCCCTATACGTTGAAATTCCTCTGGGCGCCGCTTGTCGACCGGCTGCCTCTGCCTTTTCTGACCAAGACGTTCGGGCAAAGGCGCGGCTGGCTGTTCTTCATCCAGGCGCTTCTGGTCGTCGCGATCTGGCAGCTGGGGACGAGTAACCCGACCAATGACAATCTGGCCGCCTTCGCCTTCTGGGCGATCATCGTCGCTTTCCTGTCGGCGACGCAGGACATCGTCATCGATGCCTATCGCATCGAGATATTGAGCGACGCCGAATTGCCGCACGGCACCGCGATGAACCAGTTCGGATATCGGACGGGTAATCTGATCGCGGGTGTTGGAACAATCGCGCTGGCGTCGCCCGAGGGGTTCAACCTCGGCTGGGCGGTCGCCTATGGCTTTACCGGGCTCGCCGTGCTGCCGGCGCTGCTCGGCGCGCTTTATGCGGGGCCCGGACGCTTCGATCCCAGCCGCGCGCGCGCTGCGGGCCAGAGCTTCGGCAGTTGGCTGCAGGACACGGTGGTGAATCCATTCCGCGAATTCTTCACGCGCCATGGCGCTGTGCTGATCCTGCTCTTCGTCCTCGTCTACAAGGTCGGCGATGCGATGGGGCAGGGGATGCTCAATCCGATGATCGTCGAGCTGGGATTCACCGACACCGAATTCGTCGCGATCAACAAAGGCGTCGGTTTCGTCGCGCTGATCGTCGGATCGGCGGTCGCGGCGCCGTTCATAGCGTGGCTCGGCATGGGACGCGCGCTGCTGGTCTCGGGCCTGTTGATGATGTTCAGCAACCTGCTGTTCGCCGTGCTCGCCTCGGTCGGTCATTCGCCGCTGATGCTCGCGATCGCGGTGGGAACCGAGAATTTTACCAGCGGCATCGGGCTGACGGTATTCGTCACCTATCTCTCGGGTCTGTCGAGCCTCGCCTATACTGCGACGCAGTTCGCGCTGCTATCGTCCTTCGCGGCGGTCGGGCGCACCTGGCTCGCCGCGCCGGGCGGATATATTGCCGAAGGGCTCGGCTGGGTCGGTTTCTGGCTGTTCACCGTCGCTATCGCCGTGCCCGGAATGCTGCTGCTCTGGATTCTCTGGAAGAAGGGTTTCGTGGTGCAGACGGTACGCCAGCCAAGCACCGAGGATGACGGGCACGAGCTCGCGCACCCCGAAGAGGACAAGCCTATTCCGGCAGTTCCCGGTTCGCGCTGAGCACTTCGCCGGCGAGGTAGAGCGAGCCCGCGATCAGCACGATTTCGCGCGCAGGGTCTACGTCGAGTTCGCGAAGCGCGTCACCGACCGAGACGGCGGTTTTCGCATCGGACCCAAAGGCGGCGGCGTCATGATGCGCGTGCCCCGGTACCGGGACGACGGTCAGGCTGGCAAGGCGACCGGCAAGCGGCGCGATAATCGCGGCGGGATCCTTGTTCGCGAGCATTCCGGTGACGAGGTGGATGCGCCGCGGTTCGCCTGCAAATTGCCGTGCGAGCGCGAAACCCGCATCGATATTATGGGCGCCATCGAGCCAAATCTCGGCGCGGTCAGGCAGCAGGTCGGCGAGCGGTCCTGCGCCGAGGCGCTGCATGCGGGCCGGCCAGAAGGCATTTGCGACACCGCCTACGATCGCGTCGTCGGTTGGCTGCGGATTGGGAGCGAGTCGCAGCATCGCGATGGCGAGCCCGGCGTTGCGCATCTGGTGTGCGCCCGTCATGCGCGGGTGCAGCAACGGCGCGACCGAGCCCAGTTTCGAGGTCCAGCGAAAAGCGTCATCTTCTTGCTGGATTGTCCAGCCGTCGCCCTCCGGAAAGAGCGTGGCGCCGACATCGGCGACCTTGGCGGCGACGGTGTCGCGCACATGCGGCGGATAGGCAAGCGTCGCGACGGGGGTCTCGGGCTTTATGATTCCGGCTTTTTCCCACGCGATCCGCATTGCCGGATCGTTGGGCGTCCCGGCTTCGGGCGCGAGCAGGAAGGCTTCGTGGTCGATGCCGAGCGAGGCGATGCCCGCGACCGCAGGGGGCGGGATGATGTTGGTCGCGTCGAGACGTCCGCCGAGCCCAACTTCGATGATGCAGTCGTCGGCGGGGATGCGGGCGAAGGCTAGGAAGGCGGCGGCGGTGGTGACTTCGAAAAAGCTCGCCTGCAGGTCGGCCGCCTCGTCGAGCACTTCTTCGAGGAGGGCGGCGAGCAGCATATCGTCGATCAGCGTTCCGGCGAGGCGGATGCGTTCGTTGAAACGGACGAGATGCGGGCTTGTATAGGCGTGGACGCGGCGCCCCTGCGCTTCGAGGATCGCGCGGAGATAGGCGCAGGTCGATCCCTTGCCGTTGGTGCCCGCGACATGAAAGGTGCGCGGAAGCTGGAGCTGCGGATTGCCGAGCCGCGCGCAGAGTTCAGCGATCCGCTCGAGCCCAAGAATGTCGCGCCCCGGCGACAGCGCGGCGAGCCGATCGAGCTGCGTTTGGACCGCGGGGTCGGAGCTGTAGGCGTGGTCGGGCATGGTCGAGCCTTGATCGTGGGACGGTCGTCAGGGCCTGCTTCTCGTTCGTCATGCCGGACCTGATCCGGCATCCATTTGCCGCTGCGGTCGTATGGACCCCGGATCAAGTCCGGGGTGACGAAGGAAAAGGCCTGTCGCCGGGTCCGCTTAGGCCGCCTTCTCGGGCGCCAGATAACCGATCAGGCGCCCCAGCGTTTCGGGCAGGTTCTTGCGGTGGACGACCATGTCGATCATCCCGTGGTCGAGCAGATATTCGGCGCGCTGGAAGCCTTCGGGCAGTTTTTCGCGGATCGTATTCTCGATCACGCGCTGGCCTGCGAAGCCGATCAGCGCCTTGGGCTCACTGATCTGGATGTCGCCGAGCATCGCATAGCTGGCGGTGACGCCACCGGTGGTCGGATCGGTGAGCAGCACCACATAGGGCAGGCCGGCGCGGCGCAGGCGCGCGAGCGCCACGGTGGCGCGCGGCATCTGCATCAGCGACAGCGTGCCTTCCTGCATCCGCGCGCCGCCCGCCGCGGTGATCGCGATATAGGGGACGCCGCGCTTGATCGCATCCTCGACCCCCGCGACAAAGGCTTCGCCAACGGCGACGCCCATCGACCCGCCCATGAAGGCGAAATCCTGGACGCCGATCACCGCGCCCTGGCCCGAGATACGGCCGAACGCATTCTGATAGGCGTCGCGGTCGCCGGTCTGCGCGCGCGCCGCCTTGATGCGGTCGACATATTTCTTGGTGTCGCGGAACTTCAGCGGATCTTCGGGCGCCGCGGGGGCAGCGATCAACTCGTGCAAGCCGCCGTCGAAGAGCTGCGCAAAGCGTTCCTTGGCGCCGATGCGGTCGTGATGGTCGCAGCGCGGGCAGACGTTCAGATTGTCCTGCCATTCCTTGACGAACACCATCTGTTGGCATTGGCGGCATTTGTGCCAGAGATTGTCGGCGGTGTCGCGTTTCGCCCCGAAGGGCAGCGCGTTGCGGACGCGGTCGAGCCAGCTCATGCGGCGATCTCCTTGGCGCTATGGATAGCATCGGCGAGGGTGCGGGTGAAAGCCTCGACATGCGGCGCCGCGGCGTCGCCATGTTCGGCGATGATGTCGATAAACGCCGACCCGACGACGACGCCGTCGGCGACCTTGGCGATCTGCGCGGCCTGTTCGGGGGTGCGGACGCCGAAGCCGACCGCCACGGGCAGGTCGGTCGCGGCTTTCAGACGCGCGACGGCGCCCTCGATACTCGCCTGCGCGGCCTGCTGGAGCCCGGTGATGCCCGCGACCGAGACATAGTAGAGGAAACCGCCGGCGCCATTCAGCACGTCGGGCAGGCGCGCGGCGTCGGTTGTCGGCGTCGCGAGGCGGATCGGGTCGACCCCCGCGGCGCGGAGCGCGGGGCCGAGTTCGGCGTCTTCCTCGGACGGAATGTCGACGCAGATCACGCCGTCGACCCCGGCCTTCGCGCATTCGTCGGCGAACCATTCGGGGCCGCGGATCGTCATCGGATTGGCATAGCCCATCAGGACGAGCGGCGTGTCGGAGTGGCGCTGGCGAAAAGCGGCGGCAATCGCGAACAAATCGGCGGTCGTCGTGCCCTTGGCAAGGCTGCGCAGGTTCGCAGCCTGGATCGCGGGGCCGTCGGCCATCGGATCGGTGAAGGGCATGCCGAGCTCGATCACGTCGGCCCCCCCCGAAACGAGCGCGTCGAGGTTCGCGGCGGTATCGCCGTCGCCACCGGTGATGAAGGCGACGAGCGCGGGGCGCGGCTTGGCGAAGGTGGCGGCGAAGCGGGTCATTCGGCGGGCTTTTTCTGGTTGGCGGCCTTATCGAGCCACACGAACATCAACGACACAAGAACGACGACCACCCAGGACGGCGACTGGAACCGGTCGCCGAGGCCGAAGATCCTGCTGATCAGCGGAAAGCCGAGTGCCTGAACGGCTGCGGCGATCAGAAAGACGACGAGCGCGCGACGTTGATCGGGCTTCACAACGAAACTCCCAACGCATCGGCCACGGTGAAGATATCCTTGTCCCCCCGGCCCGAGCAATTGACGATGATGATCTTGTCCTTGCCCAGCGTCGGCGCGATGCGTTCGGCGGCAGCGATTGCGTGCGCGCTTTCGAGCGCGGGGATGATGCCTTCGAGCTTCGTCAGCTTCTGAAAGCTCGCGAGCGCCTCGGCGTCGGTGACGGGTTCGTAACGGACGCGGCCGATTTCGTGGAGCCAGCTATGTTCGGGCCCGATACCCGGATAGTCGAGCCCCGCCGAGATGCTGTGCGCCTCGGTGATCTGGCCGTCCTCGTCCTGGAGCAGATAGGTCTTGTTGCCGTGGAGGATGCCGGGGCGTCCGCCTGCGAGGCTGGCGGCGTGCTTGCCGTCGAGGCCTTCGCCTGCCGCCTCGACCCCGACGATCTCGACGCTTTCGTCGTCGAGGAAGGGATGGAACAGCCCGATCGCATTCGAACCGCCGCCCACCGGCGCGATCAGCATGTCGGGGAGGCGCCCCTCGGCTTCCAATATCTGCGCCCGCGCCTCGTCGCCGATCACCGACTGGAAATCGCGGACGAGTTCGGGATAGGGGTGCGGCCCCGCTACCGTGCCGATGATGTAGAAGGTGTCGTGGACGTTCGCGACCCAGTGGCGCAGGGCCTCGTTCATCGCGTCCTTCAGCGTCTTCGCGCCGCTTTCGACCGCGACGACTTCGGCGCCGAGCAGTTTCATGCGGAACACGTTCGGCTGCTGCCGTGCGACGTCGACCGCGCCCATGAAGATGGTGCAGGGCAGGCCGAAGAGCGCGGCGACGGTCGCGGTCGCGACGCCGTGCTGGCCCGCGCCGGTTTCGGCGATGATCTTCGTCTTGCCCATCCGCTTGGCGAGCAGGATCTGGCCGATGCAATTGTTGATCTTGTGCGCGCCGGTATGGTTGAGATCCTCGCGCTTGAGGTAAATCTTCGCCCCGCCGAGGTGCTCGGTCAGCCGCTGCGCGAACCACAGCGGGCTCGGGCGGCCGACATAATTTTTGAGCAGATCGTCGAACTCGGCTTTGAAAGCATTGTCCTGCTGCGCCGCGCGATAATGGCGTTCGAGGTCGAGGATCAGCGGCATCAGCGTTTCGGCGACATAGCGGCCGCCGAACTGGCCGAAATGACCGCGCTCGTCGGGCTGGGTGCGGAGGCTGTTGGGTAGGTCGGTCATCGACCCGCCGCTTTAAGGAAAGCCGCGATCTTGTCCACATCCTTGACGCCCGGCGCGCTTTCGACGCCCGACGAGACATCGACGAGCGGGGCGCCGGTTTCGGCGAGCGCCTGAGCGACATTGCCCGGCGTCAGTCCGCCTGCGATGCCCCAGTCCATCGTGTGGCGGTGGTTCTTGAGCAGCGACCAGTCGAACCGCGTTCCCGTCCCGCCGGGCAGGGCGGCCGCGGGGGCATCGAACAGGATGCGGTCGGCGATCCCGTGATATTTCTGCATCCGCACCAGAGTCTCGGAATCCTTCAACCCCACCGCCTTCCAGATTTCCGCCGGCGCGAGCCGCTTCACGACCGCAAGCCATTCGGGCGTCTCGCTGCCGTGGAACTGGATGATGTCCGGCCGCACCATGCCGAGTGCATCGCCAGTCAACTGCTGCGAGGCGTTGACGAGCAACAGCGCGACCTTGACATGCGGCCCCGCGCGCTTGCGCAACGCTGCCGCGGTCTTGAGGTCGACGTGACGCGGGCTCGGCTCATAATGGACGAGGCCGATATGCGTCGCGCCGCCGTGAATGGCGGCGTCAACCGTTTCGGGCGTCGACAGCCCGCAGATTTTGACGAGAGGGAGCATGGCCGCTCTTTGCTCGTCAATCGGCGTCGAGGCAACCGTCGATGTAGGGCATATTGGCAGTCCCGGGCATTATGCTAGGTTCCGCTCAAGGGGGAGAGTGCGGTGTATCGATTATTGCTGGCTTTATCGTGCCTTTGTCTCGCCGCCTGCAATCCGGTCAATGCGACCGCAGAGCTTGCAGCATCGGAAAAGGCCGTTGCCGCTTTTCACGCGTCTGCGAATGCGGGAAAGTTTGACGACATCTATTTCGGATCGGCAGATGAAATGCAGAACACCGCCGATATTGTGGAGTTTGAGGAGTTTCTGGGAGTCGTTCAACGCAAGCTCGGCAAAGCAGGGAAATCGACGCAGCAGGGGTGGCGGGTCAATTACGGGAGCGCGACGTTGATCGTGCTCAATATGCAAACGAAATATGAAAAGGGCGACGCGACCGAAACCTTTACCTTCAAATCGTCGCCGAAGGGACCGATGCTTGTCGGCTACAATATCCAGTCGCAAGCGCTGATCATGAACTGAGGCCTGCCCTTTAAAGCGTCGCCTCGATTTCGCGCGCGGCGAGATCGGGGTCGGCCGACTGGCTGATCGGGCGGCCGACGACGAGGATCGAGGCGCCGTCCGACATCGCCTGCGCCGGCGTCACGATGCGTTTCTGGTCGCCGCTCTTGCCGTTCGCAGGGCGGACGCCGGGGACGACGAAATAGCCGCCGGGCCATGCCTTGCGCGCGGCTTTCACCTCCTGGCCCGAGCAGACGATACCGTCGAGCCCGGCTTTGCGCGCCAGCGCAGCGAGGCGCACGACCTGATCGTGCGGGGTGCCGCCGACGCCGATGTCGTCGAGATCGGGCGCGTCGAGGCTGGTGAGCACGGTGACCGCGACGACTTTCGTATTGGCGCCGGCCACCGCCTTGGCCTCTTCGAGCATCGCGCGGCCGCCCGCGGCGTGAACGGTCAGCACCGCGGGTTCGAGTGGACGCAGCGCCTGGATCGCCTTCGCCACCGTATTCGGAATATCGTGAAGCTTGAGGTCGAGAAAGATCGGCAGGCCGAGTTTCGCCATCTCGTGCACGCCATGGTGGCCGTTGGCGCAGAAGAATTCGAGGCCCAGTTTCAACCCGCCGACATGGCGCCGCACCTTCTGCGCGAGCGTCAGCGCGGCATCGAGGTGCGTGGTATCGATGGCGAGGTAAAGCGGGGAGGTCATGGCTTGTCCGTCGAGAAGAGGTCAGTGGGGGCGGGCGGAATATCGTTCACCGGCTCAGTCGCGGGGGCAGGGGCGACCGGACGGTTGGCGAGCGCGCGCAGGTCGGCGGCCTGCCGCTCGCTGGCGTCGAGGCGGCGCTTCAGCGACCAGCGCGTCGTGCGCAGTGCGACCCACATCGGCACGCTGCCGATCAGGAACGAAGCGAAGATGACGACGGGCAATTTGGTCTCGGCTTCCCAGCCCGGCCAGATCGTGACGGTGACGACTTGCCAGTTCGCCATCGCGAAGATGACGAGCACGGCGGTTAGCAAGACCCAGATGATCGTACGCAGGATTCCCACTTCGTCTTGCTCCTCTGTCGATCCGGCGACGACACTATGACAGAATGCCGCGCGTTTCCAGCCCGCGGCTAGGCCGCTTTGAACACCCTCTCGAAGATCGTGTCGACATGCTTCATATGATAGCCGAGGTCGAAAAGTTCCGTGAGCTGATCCGCCGACAGCCGCGCGGTCACATCGGCGTCGGCCTTCAGCAGTTCGAGCAGCGAGAGCTGGCCGTCCGATTCCCACACCTTCATCGCGTTGCGCTGGACCAGCGCATAACTGTCCTCGCGGCTGGCGCCCGCCTGCGTCAGCGCCAGCAGCACGCGCTGCGAATGGACGAGGCCGCCCATCCGGTCGAGATTCTTTTGCATCCGCTCGGGATAGACGAGCAGCTTGTCGACGACCCCGGTCAGCCGCGCGAGCGCGAAGTCGAGCGTGATCGTCGCGTCGGGGCCGATGAAGCGTTCGACCGACGAGTGGCTGATGTCGCGCTCGTGCCACAGCGCGACATTTTCCATCGCGGGGATGGCGGCGCTGCGCACCATGCGCGCAAGGCCGGTCAGATTTTCGGTGAGCACCGGATTGCGCTTGTGCGGCATCGCCGATGAGCCCTTCTGTCCGGGCGAGAAATATTCCTCGGCCTCGAGCACTTCGGTGCGCTGGAGGTGGCGGACCTCGACCGCAAGGCGCTCGATCGACGAGGCGATGACGCCGAGCACCGCGAAGAACATAGCATGGCGATCGCGCGGGATGACCTGCGTCGAAACGGGCTCGATCGACAGGCCGAGCTTGGCGGCGACATGCGCTTCGACGCGCGGATCGATATTGGCGAAGGTGCCGACCGCACCCGACACTGCGCAGGTCGCGATCTCTGCGCGCGCGGCCTGGAGGCGCAGCTTGCAGCGCGAAAATTCGGCATAGGCCTCGGCCAGCTTCAGCCCGAAAGTGACGGGCTCAGCGTGAATGCCGTGGCTGCGGCCGATCGTCGGGGTCAGCTTGTGCTCATAGGCCCGGCGCTTGATCGCATCGAGGAGCGCGTCGAGGTCGGCGAGCAGGATATCGGCCGCTTGGGCAAGCTGGACCGCGAGGCAGGTGTCGAGCACATCGGAGCTCGTCATGCCCTGGTGCATGAAACGGGCTTCGTCGCCGACATTTTCGGCAACCCAGGTCAGGAAGGCGATGACGTCATGCTTGGTCACCGCTTCGATCGCATCGATCGCGGCCACGTCGATCGTAGGGTTCGTCGCCCACCAGTCCCACAGCGCCTTGGCAGCGGATTTGGGGACGGTGCCGAGTTCGGCGAGGGCGTCGGTCGCGTGCGCTTCGATCTCGAACCAGATGCGAAAGCGATTCTCGGCCGACCAGATCGCGGTCATTTCCGGCCGTGCGTAACGCGGAACCATTGAATTTCCTTCCTTTTCGGGCGGCTTGTCGCGGAATCCCCGCGTAACCGGGACGGGGCGCCCCGTAGCAGGGACGGGGCGTTTCGCCAAATCTCCCGCAGCGGCAACTTTGCCGAAATCCGGTGTGTTGATCTTTCGCCCCATCAGAAAGGCGACCGATCAATCAAGGTCGCCGATACAGGAGAATGAATGTGTTGAAAAAAGTGCTTTTGATCGGCGCAGCGGCCGTCAGCTTCCCCGCCCTGGCCCAGACCACTCCCCCGGCAAGCGAAGAGCAGGCTCCGACGACCCAGACGCCGCCGGCTCCCACCGATAGCACCGCGCCTGCTCCGGACAGCACCCCCATGGACGAAACCAAGCCTGCTGACGAGGCGCCGACCGAGGACGCGGTCCCCAGCGACACGCCCCCCGCGGCTGAGCCGACCCCTCCGGCCGATCAGCCCGCTCCGGACGATGAGGAAAAGCCCGAGTCGGAACCGGAATAATCCGCTACACTGGAGATAGACCATGTTGAAACAGATGCTTTTGATCGGCGCCGCCGCCGTGAGTTTCCCGGCGCTGGCTCAGACGACCCCGCCGGCTTCGGATCCGATGAATCCGCCGACGACGACCGAGCCGGCTCCGATGCCCGACACGACGACGCCGGACACGACCGCTCCGGCTCCGGCGCCCGATTCTTCGACGCCGCCGGCTGCGACCGAACCCGCGCAGTCGGGTGCGGCGACGCCGACGCAGATCGCGCAGATCGTCGATCAGGAATTCCCGACTTATGACGGGGACAAGAATGGCGATCTCAACGAGACCGAATTCGGTGCGTGGATGAAAAAGCTGCGTGCCGCGACCGACCCCGCCGCCGATGTCGAATCGGCCGAGGTGAAGAGCTGGATCGGTCAGGCGTTCGCATCGGCCGACGGCGACAAGTCGGGCGGCGTGAACAAGACCGAACTTACCGGTTTCCTGTCGCGCGGCGCCTAAGCGCGCCTCGCGGGGTGGTGCGGCCGTCGGAGCGATCCGGCGGCCGCATCGCCGTTCATGCGGCGCGTACTGGCTGCTCGACCGCGACGATCGTCAGCCGGTGCTCGATGCCGCCGCGGTCGGGCCAGTTGATCGACTGGCCGACGCTGAGTCCGATCAATCCCGCGCCGACCGGCGTCAGAATCGACATTCGTCCGGCGGCGATATCGGCGTCGGCGGGATAGACGAGGCGCACCGTCCGCTGGGCGCCGCTTTTTTCGTCGAGGAAGGTGACGCTCGACCCCATCGTGACGACGTCGGGCGGGATGTCGGCGCGGTCGCAGATCGCGGCGCGGTCGATCTCGTCGAGCAGCAATTCATGGAAAGAGATCGAATCGCGCTGATTTTGCAGCGTGAGTTCGGTCAGTGCGTCGGCTTCGCTGTCGATCATGCGGATAAGGGGCATCGCGGCCCCGCTTTTCTTCTTGGTCATGGCGCGGACTTTCCGGCTGGCGCGCGGCCTTTCGCCACGCGCGGCAATATGGGACGGAAGGTGCCCCGGGCTCGGGGCGATCGCGCCGGAACCCGGGGCTAAATGCCCGCGAGAAGCTGTCCTCCGTGGAAACGGAAGCGGAGAAGGCCGCGTCGAATCTGCATCACGCGATGATGTCGCCGGGGGCGGAATAAGTCAAATGGGCTAAAGAAGTCCCATCGCGCGAAAGCTGCGATACTCCGAACCGCCGATGACGATGTGATCGTGCAGCGCGATCCCGAGCTTTGCGGCCGCGCTCGCGATCTCGCGGGTGATGGCGATGTCCTGCCGGCTCGGTTCGGGGCTGCCGCTTGGATGATTGTGGACGAGGATGATCGCTGAGGCGCCGAGTTCCAATGCGCGCTTGATCACCTCGCGGACATAGATGGCCGACTGGTCGATCGATCCCTCGCTCGCAAGCTCGTCGCGGATCAGCATGTTGCGCGAATTGAGATAGAGGACGCGGACGCGCTCGACGTCGATCGGTCCCATGTCGGCGCGCAGCCAGTCGAGAAGGGCGTCCCAGCTCGACAAGAGCGGTTTGTCGCGAAACTCGCCTTTCAAAAGGCGCAGAGCGGCCGCCTGGACGATCTTGAGTGCCGCGATCCCGGTGTCGCCGAGCCCGTGGACGCGGCGCAGCGATTCGGGATCGGCGCTCACAAGCTGCGCAAGCGACCCGAATTCGCGGAGCAGCGCCTTTGCGAGCGGCTTGGTGTCCCGGCGCGGGATCGCGAGGGCGAGCAGATATTCCACCAGTTCATAATCCGCGAGCCCTTCGGAATCGGCGAGCAAACGCGATCGCAGCCGCGCGCGGTGCCCGAGATGATCCGGTGTTTCCCTGTCCCCCATGGTGCGGGAATAACCGCCTTGTGGGGCGCACTCAACGGTCATAGGAAAAGGAAGATGGCGAACCGGATCAGTTTCTTGCAGCGAAATATGATGTCCGGCGTTTCTCCCCTGAACAGGATTTGGGGTGAGGGACGAGATTTTGCCGCCATGACGTCATCGGCCAGCCTAGCATGACTGACGCGACGGACGGAGCGGCGCCGAGGTTCAAATACCGGAAGCTGCTGTTCAAGAAGCGATGGCTGACCGCCGGCGCGGTGATCGTCCTCGTCGCGGGGGCCTGGATCGCGCGCGAACCGATCGCCGACGAGTTTATCCGGGGGGAACTCAGTGGCCGCGACGTTCCCGCGCGTTACACGATCGAGCGGATCGGCTTTCGCAGCGAGATATTGTCCGACATCGTTATCGGCGACCCGAAGCGGCCCGACCTGACGGCGCGGCGCGTCGAAGTCCTGCTCGGCTATGGCTGGTCGGGGCCCTATGTGTCGGGAATCAACGCCGAGGGTGTCCGGCTTTATGGCCGCTTCATCGACGGGCGGCTGTCGTTCGGTTCGCTCGACAAGTTTCGCGATCCCGAAAGCAAGGATCCCTTCGCCTTGCCCGATCTGTCGGTGGCCCTCCGCGATGCGCGGGCGCGGGTCGAGACGCCGTGGGGCGACGTCGGCGCGGCGCTGAACGGCGGCGGCAATCTGCGCCGCGATTTTACCGGCAAGCTCGCGCTGATTGCTCCGCGGGTCGCGGCGGCGGGGTGCAACGGCGACGATGTCAGCTTCTATGGGACAATCCTCGTCCGCGATGTCCGGCCGCAGCTGGTGGGGCCGCTGCGCGGACGCTCGCTTCGCTGCGCCGACGGCAGCGTCAGTGCGGCGTCGCCGCAAATCGCGCTCGACCTGTCGCTGACGGAGGATTTGCAGAGCTGGAAGGGCAAGGCCGACGCCAGCATCGTGCGGTTGATCGCCGGATCGCTCGCCGCCGACCGGATGGGGCTGCTCGCCAGCTTCGACGGGACCGCAGTGCTGACCAAACTCGCCATCGACGCCGACATGGCGCGCCTGCGTGGACCCGATTTCGCGGCCGAGAGCGTGAATCTCGAGGCCGAGGGCAGCGTCGGCAGCGCGGCGCCGAAGTTCGACGGCCGCATTGGTTTCGCACGCGCGAGCGGCAGCGCGGATTTGCGCCGCTCGCTCGCCGAAAGCGCGCGCGGACTGGCGGGATCGCCGGTCGGGCCACTTGCGGAAAAGGCGATGGCGGCGCTTGGCCGCGTGCTCGCCGATGCGAGCGGCAGCGCGGGGTTCGCGCTCGCGGGCGAGGGGGCGACCGCGCGGGTCGACCTGATCGCGCCCGAACTGACGAGCGCGAGCGGCGCCCGCTTCACCGGCAGCGCCGACAGCCGCATCGGCTATCTCTATGGCGCGGACGAACCCGCGGTGATCGCGACGGGCCGCTGGAGCATCGATGGCGGCGATCTGCCGTCGGGGACGCTCAGCATCGATCGCGACGAGGACGGCCGGGTGACAGGCCTTGCCAGCTTCGAACCCTATAGCGCCGAAGGGGCGCGGCTTGCGCTGACGCCGGTGCGCTTTTCGG
Organism: Sphingopyxis sp. LC363; assembly: GCF_000756385.1. Classification (GTDB taxonomy): domain Bacteria; phylum Pseudomonadota; class Alphaproteobacteria; order Sphingomonadales; family Sphingomonadaceae; genus Sphingopyxis. Next base: position 66,084 of record NZ_JNFC01000073.1, on the reverse strand, counting down.
GCGGCGTCGGCGGCCTGCTCCGCTTCGCGACGACCGCGGCGCTGTCGGGCCCGCTCGTGGGCGGGCGCGTCGAGCGGCTGACGGTGCCGCTGAACGGTTTTCTCGCTCCAACTGGAGCCCTTGCGCTCGACGGCGGATGCAGTCGCCTCGCCGTCGACCGGATCGAGGTCGGCGGATTCCGGCTCGGTCGCAGCGCGATCGATCTGTGCAGCCGTCCGGGCGCGCCGCTGCTCAGCGCCGGGCCGGGCGGGCTGCGCGGCGATATCCGCATTCCGCGCATCGCCTTGCGAGGAACGAGTGGCAGCTCGCCGCTCAGCCTGACGAGCGGGCCGGCGAACATCGACCTCACGGCGATGCGCTGGTCGCTCGCGGGCGCCGATATCCGAATGGGCAAGGGGGAGGGCGCGACGCGCTTCGCCGCCGACAGCCTGAACGGGCGCGCGATACCGCACGGCATGGCCGGCGAGCTTCGCGGCGCCGAGGGCAAGATCGGCGCAGTGCCCCTCAACATGAGCGAGATTGCAGGGCAGTGGCGTTTCGCTAATGGCGCGTTGACGCTCGACGGCGGGCTTTTGCTCACCGACGCCGCGCCCGACGCACGCTTCTCCCCGCTCGTCAGCGATGATGCGAACCTGCGTTTCGCCGATGGAATCATCGAAGCGAAAGCCGGCTTCAACGAACGGAAGACCGGAACGAAAATCCTCGACACGCTGATCCGTCACCGTTTCGCCGACAGCAGCGGCTCGGCGGACCTCGTCGTCGAGGAACTCCGGTTCGACGAGGCATTCCAGCCTGACCAGCTGACCAGCCTCGCGCTCGGCGTTGTCGCCAACGTCCAGGGCTCGGTGGTCGGCGACGGACGGATCGAGTGGACCGCCGACGGCGTCACGAGCCGCGGCACCTTCGCCACCGCCGATGCCAGCCTCGCCGCGGCCTTCGGTCCGGTGACCGGGCTGACGACGACGCTGAGCTTCGACGATCTGATCGGACTCAAGTCGGCGCCGGGACAGATCGCGAAGATCACGGAGATCAATCCGGGTATTCCCGTGGTCGACGGTGAGATCGAATATCGGCTGCTCGGCGACAACCGCGTCCGCATCGAGGGCGGGAGCTGGCCCTTCGGCGGCGGCAAGCTGCTGCTCCACCCGACGACGCTCGATTTCAATGCCGACAAGGCGCGGCGGCTGTCGTTCGACATCGTCGGCGTCGACGCCGCGGTGTTCCTGCAGAATTTCGGGTTCGACAATATCAACGCAACGGGTGTGTTCGACGGGACGCTGCCCGTCGAATTCGACGGGCTCGGCGGGCGCATCGTTGGCGGACGCATCGATTCGCGCGCCGGCGGCGGCACGCTCGCCTATGTCGGCGAATTGTCGAACCGCAATCTCGGCACGATCGCCAATTTTGCCTTTGGTGCGCTGCGCAGCCTCAAATATGACGATCTGACGATCATCCTGAATGGGGATCTCGACGGCGAAATGGTGACCGACATCCGCTTTGGCGGCGTAGGACAGGGCGAGGGGGCGACGCGCAATTTCCTGACCAATCAGGTTGCGAAACTGCCGCTGGTCTTCAATGTGAAGATCAAGGCGCCGTTCCGCCAGCTCCTCACCTCGGCGAAGGGGTTTTACGACCCCTCGCTGCTGATCGAACAGAATTTGCCCGCCCTGATGCGGGCCCAGGAAGAAGCCGAAGCCGCCGCAGGGGGTGAGGCCGCCCCCGTTCAGCCACCAGAAAGCGAGCCTGTGCGATGAAGAGAACCAAGATAGGAGCAAGGAGGCCGACCATTGACGTCAGGCATGTTGCGGTGATGATAGGTGCGCCGACCCTGATGGGGGCCCTTACGGGCTGCGTGCAGATCGAAACGCCCGACAAGCCGATCGAGATCAACCTGAACATCAACATCCGGCAGGAAGTAGTGTACAGGCTTGATGGCGATGCCAAAAAGCTCATCGAGCAGAATAGCGAGATATTCTGATGGGGAAGAATGTGATGCGTATGACGAAGTGGAAACCGACCGGATTGGCCCTTGCCGCGATCGCGACGACGGCGGCCGTGGCGCTTGCCGTGCCGTCGGCGATGGCGCAGCGCGACCCGGCCTATGCCGCCGCGCGCGCCGCGGGACAGATCGGCGAGCAGCCAGACGGCTATCTGGGCTTTGCGACGCCGCCGACGCCGGCGATCCGCGCGCTGGTGCAGGACCTCAACATCAAGCGCAAGGCAGCTTATACCGCGAGCGCGCAGTCGACCGGCAGCACGGTCGAGCAATTCGCCTTTACCAGCGGCTGCAACCTGATCGCGAAGACCAAGCCGGGCGAAAAATATCAAACCCCCGGCGGCGTATGGAAAACGCGCGACGCGAGCCCGCCCGAACGCGACGCGCGCTGCCCGTAAGATCCGAAACCGAATAACGGAGCCCGAGGGCTCTCAGATGCCGCCGCGCCCCTAAACGCGGCGGCATTTTTGTGCGCACAAGCAGAAGCATTGACTTAATGGGGCCGCGTTCCTAAACGGACCGCGCCTTAGGGGTCCCCCGAATTTTCGGGCCTTTTTTTGCAGGCGGAATCGGGAGTTTCCGGTTCCGTTTCAGGAGGATGGCGCAAATGACGGGGAATGGCAGCGATCCGGAACTTGACTCTGAGGATTCGCGCCTGGTCTCGCTCGAAGAGCGATTGGACCGGGCCGAAACCGCAGAAGCAAGAAGGACCGCAGCGACCGCCGGACCGGAGACCGATGCCAATTACAAGCTCGGTAATCGCGTCCTGGCCGAGCTGCTGGGCGGGATCGGTGGCGGCGCGTTGGTCGGTTGGACGATCGACCATTTTGCCGGCACGTCGCCCTGGGGCCTGTTGGCGGTGCTGTTCCTCGGAATAGTCGTCGCCTTCAGGAACATATTTCGGATTGCGAACGTCCGGCCCAAGAAGCCGGATTGATTGGATTTTAGGCGAGGTATCGCGTGGCGGATCAAGGCAAAGTGGACCCGATGCACCAGTTCGAGGTGCAGAAGATGTTCGACATGTTCCATGTCGGCAATCATGAGGTTGCCTTCACCACCAGCGCGCTGTGGATGGTGATCGCCGGCCTTTTGCTGTGGGTTTTCATGATCGGCGGGATGAAGCGCCAGCTCGTTCCCGGCCGCTGGCAGGTCGCCGTCGAGGGCTTCACCGGCTTCATTTCGGGGATGATGAACGCGAATATCGGCCCCGAAGGCCGCAAATATACGCCCTATGTCTTCTCGCTCTTCATGTTCATCTTGATGCTGAACGTGCTGGGTCTGATGCCCTTCGGCCTGTTCGGCCTGCATCCCTTCACCGTGACGAGCCATTTTGCGATCACCGGCGTGCTCGCGATCCTCAGCTTCGCGATCGTGCTGATCGTCGGTTTCTGGCGCCACGGCTTCCATTTCTTCTCGCTTTTCGTGCCGCACGGCACCCCGATCTGGCTGATGTGGCTGATCCCCGTTATCGAACTGGTGTCGTTCCTCGTTCGTCCGTTCAGCCTTGCGCTGCGACTTTTCGTCGCGATGACCGCGGGCCACGTGCTGATGAAGGTGTTCGCGTCGTTCATCATCGACGGCATTGCCGCCGGCCCCGCGATCGGGATCGGCGTCGGCCTCCCCAGCATGGCGTTGATGATCGGGATCAGCGGTCTCGAACTGCTGGTGGCGGGCATCCAGGCCTATGTTTTCGCGCTGCTCACGTCGCTCTATCTGAACGACGCGATCAATCTTCACTAATTTTTCAACTGCATAATCTACGTTTTTCCCAAGGAGTATAAAATGGACGTTCAAGCTGCTTCGCTCATCGGTGCCGGTCTGGCCGCTATCGGTGCCGGTATGGCCGCCATCGGTGTGGGCAACGTGTTCGGTAGCTTCCTCGAAAGCGCGCTGCGCAACCCCGCGGCGGCCGACGGCCAGCAGGGCCGCCTGTTCATCGGCTTCGCGGCCGCCGAACTTCTCGGCCTGCTGTCGTTCCTGATCGCGATCCTGCTGTACCTCAAGGCAGCCTGATTTCGTCTGCGGGGTCTGCTCGCTAAAACAGGCCCCGCGACTGCTTTTCTTTTGTCGGTCGAGTATATCCATGCCTCAAATCAGCCAATTCGCTGAAAGCTGGTACGCCGCATCGCAGATTTTCTGGGTGCTGCTGACCTTTGGCTTCGTCTTTTTCGTCATCGGCCGCGGCATGCTGCCGAAGATCGAGGCGACGGTGGACGCCCGCGACCGCAAGGTGGCCGACGATCTGGCGGCGGCGAAAGCCGCGCACGCCGCGGCCGACAGCCTGGAAGAAAGCTACCGCCAGCAGAGCGACGCGAGCCGCGCCGCCGCGCAAAAGGCGGTGACCGACGCCAAGGACAAGGCCGCAAAGGACGCCGAAAAGCGTCTTGCCAAGGTCGATGCCGAACTCGCCGACAAGCTGGCGGCGGCGGAATCCGACATCGGCGCGGCGCGCACGTCGGCGATGGCGGAAATCGAGGCTGTCGCGGCCGAAGCGGCGGGCGACCTCGTCGCCAAACTGTCGGGTGTGAAGGTCGCCGCGGCGGATGCCAAGGCGGCGGTGAAGGCGGTGCTCCATGGCTGATTTCCTCATGATCATGGCCGAAGGGGCGGCTGAACCCGCGTCCTTCGGTATCCTTACGGCGACCACATGGGTGTCGATCGCAATGGCGATCTTCATCGCGATCCTGCTGTGGAAGAAAGTGCCGGCGTTGATCGCGGGCATGCTCGACAACAAGATTGCCGAGATTTCGAAGCAGCTCAAGGAAGCCGAGCAGTTGCGCCTCGACGCCGAGTCGCTGAAGGCCGAATATGAGGCGAAACTCGCCGACGCGGCCAAGGAAGCCGAAGAGATGCGCGCCCGCGCCGACGCCGAGGCCGAGGCGCTCGTGACCAAGGCGAAGGCCGATGCGACCGCGCTGATCGCGCGCCGCAAGCAGATGGCTGAAGACCGCATCGCCGCGGCCGAAGCCGGCGCCCTCGCCGAAGTCCGCACCGCTGCCGCGAAGGCGGCGACCGATGCGGCGGCGAAGCTGATCGCCGACAAGCATGACTCCGCGGCCGACAAGGCGCTGGTCGATCAGGCCATCGCGGGCGTCGCTCGGGGCTGAGCCCAGCCACGCATTGCCGGAATAACGAAACGCCCGCGGTTTTTCCGCGGGCGTTTTGCTTTGAGTGATGTGGCAGGGTTTAGCCGAATGGCCGATCGCGACCGGAAGCGGACGTACAGATCCTCCCCATCGCGAAGCGCTGGGGAGGGGGAGTGTTGGGTCGTCCAGTCCCCCGGACTGGACTTGGATTGCCGGGGGCAATCCAACCCTACACTCCGCGAAGCGGTGGTGGAGGGGGCTGGCCTTGCACCGACGCCTGACGGCGTCGACCCCTCCGTCAGCCCTGCGGGCTGCCACCTCCCCATTGCTGCGCAAAGGGGAGGATCTGGACGACAGCTCCCCACCCCATTTCGGACATCGGAAAATATGTGGGCTTAGCTTTCGGCGTACTCGCCGGGCGTGCCGCTACTCCTCGTCCCGTCTGACCGCCGAAGCCTTTGGCTGCATGATGCGTCTCGCGAGCCCGTGATACAGTCGGGTCGGGCAGATTTGCGCGCTCGTCCAGTCGGCAATCAGCGCGGTGGCGAACAGCGGCAGGATGATGCCGCGCGCCGCGGTGGTTTCGATCAGAATGATCACCGCAGTCAGCGGAGCGCGCACGACCCCGACGAAATAGGCTGCCATGCCCAACATCACGACCGCGCCCGCCGGGCTGTCGGGAAAGGCGGGCGTCAGAAGGTTGCCGAAACCGGCGCCGACCGCGAGCGACGGCGCAAAAATGCCGCCCGGCGCGCCGCTGAGCGTCGAAGCGAGCGCCGCGGCGAATTTGGCCGGAAAAAACCAGAGCTTCCCCTGATTGCCTTCGACGAGGAATTTCGTGACGTCGTAACCGGTGCCCCAGGTGCCGCCGTTGGTTGCAATCCCGACCAGCGCAACGACCAGCCCGCATCCCGCGGCGAACAGCACCGGCTGCGCAGCAGCGCGCCGGGCCCAACCCGCCGACCGGTCGCTCGCCGCGAGAACGATCCGCGCGAACAACCCGCCGGCCAAGCCGCCGCCGATCCCGGCTATCGGCGCGATCAGCAGCACGTCGGCGATGGGTAGCGTATCGCGCATCACGCCGAAATAGACATAGTCGCCCGCGACCGACAGGCTGACGAGACCGGCGATCAGCACGGCGCCCATCGTCAGCACCGCGACGCGCTGTTCATAGGCCGCGGCGAGTTCCTCAATGGCAAAGGCGATGCCGGCGAGCGGCGTATTGAACGCCGCCGCGACGCCCGCCGCACCGCCCGCGATGAAGACGCCGGCGGTGACGCGGACCTTCAGCCAGCGGTGCATCGCGACCATGATCGCGGCGCTGACCTGCACCGTCGGACCTTCGCGCCCGACCGATCCACCGACCGACAGCGTCGCAAGCGTCAGGCCCAGCTTGGCGAAGGCGGTGCGCAGCGAGACGAGCGCGCCGCCGGCCTCCTGTTCGGGACGCCGCCCCGCCGCGATGATCTGCGGAATGCCCGATCCGCGCGAGGCGGGGAAATAGCGGTTCGCCGTCCATACGATCAGTGCGAAGGCAGCCGGGGTCACCACCGCCGGCAGCCACCACGCGAAGTCCGACATCCGGAATATCGCGTGCTGCGCCCGATCGCCCGCTGCGGCAAAAGCCAGCGCGACGAGCCCGAGCAGGACCGCGCCGCCGACCATCGCGATCCGACGGCGGATATCGCCGACTTCATTCCGGGCGCGACGGTGGAAGCGCAACTGCGCGAGGCGCAGCCAGCGCGGAATGACCGGCTTGAAGGACATGATGCTGCTGTGAACCGGCCGAATGCCGAGCGCAACCCCCGGCCTGAAGACGCCAGCTAGGCGGGGGCCTCTTGCCACAGGATCAATTTGGTCGCGTTCACATTGTCGCGCGCCGCCTGCGCGTCGAGGCGGGTCAGTTTGATGTCGCCCTTGAGCGCCCCCATTTCGATCATCGCGTGGATCACCGCGACCCCGCCGGGGCCCAGATCGATCTCGAACTCGGCGGGACGTGCCAGGCTTTTCTTCGCCGTGGCGACATGCAGATGATGACGCCCCGGTTCGACTTCCGCCATCAGCATCTGACCTGATTTGATCTGGCCGCGTTCGCTGCCGTCGAGCGTGACGTCCATCCCCTGCATTGCGGCTACGAAACCCCGGCGGCAAACATAGATGCGCGCCTTTCCTGCCTGCGGCTGCATCGCGCGCGCGTCGGCAAGCGCGGGCCCGTCGGCCTTGATGCCGCGTTTGTTGCTCGACAGGGCCCAGACGCACACGCCGACGAGGAGGATCAGAAGGATCGGCGCGAGGATCATCATCGTCGTGTCGCCCACGGCCTCGAAAATCGGAGGGCCGAGGAAGGCGCCGATAAGGGCCGCGATCGCGATGATCGTCAGCCACATCATATTTCTGAAACTCATCGCATTCTCCCCTGTCAGGCGGGAGCGAATTCTCCCGTCGCGTCGTCCATCACATGCAATATTCCGTCGCTGATTGCGAAAAAGGCGCCGCGCAGTTTCAGGCTTCCGCGCTTTTCCTTCTCCTCGATACAGGGGAAGGTCCGCAGATTCGCTATGCTCACGCGCACAGCTGCCATTTCCATCGCGCGCCCCGCGTCGCGATTGTCGATGTCGGGATGCGCCGCGCGCACTTCGGCGCTTGCTTCGTCCAGCACGCCGATCCAGTCGGCGATGAAACCGCCGCGCCCGGGTTCGGCGCCTTCCATCGACCGGTGCAATGCCGCATGGCAGCCGCCGCAGAGGCCATGCCCCATCACCACGATTTCCTCGACCTTCAGAAACTGCACCGCGAATTCGAGCGCCGCCGAAACGCCGTGGCGTCCGGGATTCGTTTCGAACGGGGGCACCAGCGCGGCGACGTTGCGCACAACGAAGATTTCGCCCGGATTGGTGTCGAAAATCTGCGACGGTTCCGAGCGGCTGTCCGAACAGGCGATCACCATCACCTTGGGAGATTGCCCCTCGGCAAGCTGTTCCCAGCGTTCGCGTTGTTCCGCCCAGCCGCCGTTACGGAAACGCCGGTATCCTTCGATCATGTCTGCAAAGTGAGTCATGGAGGCGCCTTAGCATAGGTAGAGAGGTTGAGAAGAGGCGCGTGCACGACTATGTGGGCGCCATGAACGCTCCCGCTCAATCCCAGCCGGCCTCCGCTACCACTCCCAGCCAGCGCGCGCGCAAGCCCGACTGGATCCGCGTCAAGGCGCCGACCAGCCCAGGCTATGCCGAAACCCGCAAGCTGATGCGCGAGCTCAACCTGCACACGGTGTGCGAGGAAGCGGCGTGCCCGAACATCGGCGAATGCTGGACCAAGAAGCATGCGACGGTGATGATCCTCGGCGACACCTGCACCCGCGCCTGCGCCTTTTGCAACGTCAAGACCGGCATGCCGCGCCCGGTCGACCTGCTCGAGCCCGAGCATACGGCGATCGCCGCGGCGAAGATGGGGCTGACGCATATCGTCATCACCTCGGTCGACCGCGACGACCTGCCCGATGGCGGCGCGAGCCAGTTCGTGAAGGTCATCAACGCGCTGCGCCGCGAAACGCCGCAGACGACGATCGAAATCCTGACTCCCGATTTCCGCAACAAGCCCGAAAGCGCGGTCGCCGCGATCGTCGATGCGCGCCCCGACGTCTATAACCATAATCTCGAAACCGTGCCGCGGCTCTATCCGACGATCCGGCCCGGTGCGCGCTACTATGCCTCGCTGCGCCTGCTCGAAAGCGTCAAGCGCCGCGATCCGTCGATTTTCACCAAATCGGGGATCATGCTCGGCCTCGGCGAAGAGCGGATGGAGGTGCATCAGGTGATGGACGACATGCGCAGCGCCGACATCGATTTCATGACGATGGGCCAGTATCTTCAGCCGACGCCGAAGCATGCGAAGGTCGCCGAATTCGTCACGCCGCAAGCGTTCGACGCCTATGCGCAGATCGCGCGCGCCAAGGGTTTCCTGCAGGTCGCCTCATCGCCCCTGACCCGTTCCAGCTACCACGCCGGCGACGATTTCGAGCGGATGCGCGCCGCGCGCGAGGCGCAACTGGCGCGCGTCAAGGCGGACTGAGCGGCCTTTGCCAAGGCATCACGAAACGCGCGAGTTACCGTACAGCGACGAGCAGATGTTCGCGCTCGTCACCGATATCGCGCGCTATCCCGAATTTCTGCCATGGGTCGTCGCGCTGCGCATCCGCGACGATAGCGAGCATGAAACCGTCGCCGACATGATCGTCGGCTTCAAGGGGCTGCGCGAAAGCTTCTCGTGCCGCGTCCACAAGCAGCGGCCGCACGAGGTTATCGTCAGCTATATCGACGGGCCGATGAAGCACCTCAGCAACGAATGGCATTTCCATGCCCTCGAGGGCGGCGGCTGCCGCGTCGATTTCATGGTCGATTTCGCGTTCCGCAGCCGCATGTTCGAAGCACTCGCCGGACAGATGTTCGACAAGGCCCTGCGCAAGATGATCGCAGCGTTCGAGGCGCGCGCCGACGCGCTTTACGGGGCGGGGAGGGCGATATCCTCCGACGGCCGCAGCCCGTCCTTGTCGGGCTGAAGCAGGTCGAGAGCAAACAGCGTCGCATGGTGGCGGATGGTGGCGCGATCGGTCGATTCGAACTGGACGCGCTGGGTGAAATAATCGTCGGGATTCTGCCCGCGCAGCGCGCGTGCGAAAACGACAAGACCGACGGGCTTCTTTTCCGACCCGCCGCCCGGTCCGGCAATGCCGGTGATCGCGACCGCGACGTCGGCGTCACTGTTCGCGAGCACACCCGCGGCCATCGCCCACGCCGTGGCGAGCGAAACTTCGCCGAAGGTTTCGAGGATTTCGCTGCTGACGTCGAGCTGCGCCTGTTTTGCTTGTCCCGAATAGGTAACGAACCCGGCAGAAAACACATCCGAGCTGCCCGCGATATCGGTCAGCGCGGCGCTGACCATGCCGCCGGTGCAGCTTTCGGCAACGGCGACCCTGCGACCTGCGGACCGATTGCCGGCGAGCACGGCGGCGGCAAGTTCGTCGCGCGCGGCAAGGCGCGCTTCTTCGACAGATTGCAAGATCAATTCTCCGGAAGTTGGATGGTCGCGACGGCCTGGGCCGATATCCCCTCGCGACGGCCGGTAAAGCCGAGCCGCTCTGTCGTTGTCGCTTTCACACTAACCCGTCCGACCGGAATCGCAAGGATTTCGGCAATTCGTTCGCGGATCGCGACGCGGTGCGGCCCGATTTGGGGGGCTTCGGCGATGATTGTCAGATCGAGATGCGCGATCCGTCCGCCGTTCGCAGCGATGCGCTCGCCGGCAAAGCTCAGGAAGCGATGGGATGCCGCGCCGCGCCACTGCGGGTCGGTGGGTGGAAAATGATCGCCGATGTCGCCATCGCCGAGCGCGCCGAGGATTGCGTCGGTCAGTGCATGAAGCCCGACGTCGGCATCGCTATGGCCTTCAAGTCCATGACTATGCGCAATTTCTATGCCGCCGATCCATAGGGGTTTTCCTTCCACCAAGCGGTGGACGTCATATCCCATGCCGACGGCGGTTCGCATCATGGCGCCTGTCCCCAATAGCCCCGAGAGTATCGCCATATCCTCGGCATATGTCAGTTTGTGGAGCCGCGCGTCGCCGGCGACGGTCGCGACGGCGGTGCCGGTCTGCCGCACAAGCTGGGCATCGTCGGTCGCGCTTGCGCCAGCTGCCGCGGCGTGCGCGCGGCGCAGCGCGCCAAGCCGGAACGCCTGCGGCGTCTGGACCCGCGCCAACCGCTCGCGCGCGATAACATCGCCCGCCGCGCTATCGGCCTGCTCGACCAGCGTATCGGGAACGGGAAGCGTGGGAATGGCCGCGTCGGCGTGAGAGAGCGCTTCGAGCAGCCGGTCGATCACCTCGGGGCCGACACCGGGTCGCGCCGCGTCGTGGACCAGGACGATCGCGTCATCCTCCCATTCGGCGAGGGCGGCGAGCGCATTCGCGACCGAATCCTGCCTTTCGGGGCCGGGGTTGGCGGAAATCCATCCTTCGGGAAGCGGAGCGACGACAGCCTTGACGTCGCCGTTGCCAACCAGAACGCCGCCCGAAACCGCCGGATGCGCATCGAATGCCTCGAGGCTCCAGCACAGCACCGGCTTCCCGCCGAGCCATTCAAGCTGTTTTGGCTGTTCGAACCCAGCGCGCGTGCCTGTGCCCCCGGCAAGCAGGATCGCGGCGACGCGCAGAACAGAAGAAGAAACGGACTCGGTCATCGCCCGCGCGGTTAGCGCAGCCGCGCCTTGCGGGAAAGCTGCTTAGCGTGTAGGGGCGCTGCTTAAATTTTAGGCAATTCGACGAAAGCTCCCCGCCATGGCGCCGCTCCGGCCCATCCAGATCGGCAATATCACCATCGCGGATCCCGTGATCCTCGCGCCGATGACCGGCGTCACCGATCTGCCGTTTCGCAAGCTCGTGCGCTATTATGGCTCGGGGCTCAACGTCACCGAGATGATCGCGAGCGAGGACGCGATCCGCGAAACGCGCCAGTCGATCCAGAAAGCGGCGTGGGATCCGGTCGAGGAACCGGTCTCGATGCAGCTCGTCGGCTGCACACCCTATGAGATGGGCGAGGCCGCGAAGCTCAACGAGGACCGCGGCGCGTCGATCATCGACATCAACATGGGCTGCCCGGTGCGCAAGGTCACCAACGGCGACGCCGGATCGGCGCTGATGCGCGACCTGAAGCTCGCCGCGGCGCTGATCAAGTCGTGCGTCGAGGCGGTCTCGGTGCCGGTGACGGTCAAGATGCGTATGGGCTGGTGCCACGACAGCCTCAACGCCCCCGAACTCGCGCATATCGCCGAGGATCTGGGCGCGAAGCTCGTCACCGTTCACGGCCGCACGCGCAACCAGATGTATCGCGGCGAGGCCGACTGGGGCTTTGTCCGATCGGTCAAGGATGCCGTGTCGATCCCGGTCATCGTCAATGGCGACATCTGCTCGGCCGACGATGCCCGCACGGCACTCGCGCAGAGCGGCGCCGATGGCGTCATGATCGGCCGCGGCGCCTATGGCCGCCCTTGGCTGCTCGGCCAGGTCATGGCGGCGCTGCGCGGCGAGGCCGAGCGGCCCGATCCCGGCCTCGACGAACAATATGACGTCATTACATCGCATTACCGCGCGATGATCGACCATTATGGAGAGATGACCGGCGTCAATATGGCGCGCAAGCATCTCGGCTGGTACGTCAAGGGGCTGCACGGCTCGGCCGAGTTCCGCAACAAGGTCAACCAGATCCCCGACAGCAAGGGTGTGCTCGACGCGCTCGAGGCCTTTTACGGTCCGCATTTGACCAGGGCCGCTGCGTGAGCGCTCTGACGTCGAGCATCCCGAGCTTCGACCATGACGAGCTGATCCAGTCGCACCCCGTTCCCACGCTGCTCATCGACGGCGGCGGGGTCGTGCTCTTCGTCAACGCCGCCGCCGAACAGCTTTGCAACGTCAGCCGCTCTGCGATGGTCGGGCGCGTCATCTATGACGTGATCGCGATGGATCGCAGCTATCGTCAGCGGATGAGCGACGCCGCGACGTCGGCGCTTTTCGCGCATCGCGCCGAAATCTCGGTCGGCGGGCGCAAGGCGGTCTTCGTCGACATGCAGATGGTCCCCTATGGAAACAGCGGCCACCGTATCCTCGCGCTCGTCCCCTCGCCAAGCGATGCCGAGCTGATGGGGGGCGCGATCGGTCGTTCGGGGCGGGCGGCGGGCGCCGCCGCGTCGATGCTCGCGCACGAGATCAAGAATCCGCTCGCGGGCATCAAGGGTGCGGCGCAGCTGCTCGCGCGCAAGACCGACGCCGGCGGGCAACGCTTCACGACGCTGATCTGCGCCGAGGTCGACCGGATCGCGACGCTGATCGACCAGATGGAGCATTTTTCGCGTGGCCAGCCGATCGCGTGCAGTCCGATCAACCTGTATCAGCCGATCCATCAGGCGATGGAAACCGCGCGTGCGCGCCAGTTTCCCGGCGTGCGCTTTGCCGAGGATTTCGACCCTTCGCTGCCGCTCGTGCACGGCAACCATGACGCCATGGTACAGATATTGCTCAACCTCCTTACCAACGGGTGCGAGGCCGTGGGCGGGCGCGACGACGGCGTCGTGCGGTTGACGACCGCCTATCGCCACGGCCTGTCGATCGACAATGGCGACGGGCGCGGACGCATCGCGCTGCCGATCGAGGTCAGCGTCAGCGACAATGGTCCCGGCGTTCCCGCCGACATTCGCGGCGATCTGTTCGATCCCTTCGTGACGACGAAGCGCGAGGGACGCGGGCTCGGTCTCGCGCTCGTCGCCAAGCTCGCGCGCGACATGGGCGGCACGGTCCAGCATATCCGCGACGGCGAATGGACGCGCTTTCGCGTCCACCTGCCCGTCGCTAGGGAAGGGCGCGCGGCATGACGCAGGGCAAGACGATCCTGCTCGTGGAGGACGATCCGGCGATCGCGATGATCATCCGCGAAACGCTTGTCGGCGAATGCGGTCATTTCGCATCGGTCGGCAGCCTTGCCGAGCGCAACGCCTGGCTGGCCGACCATCGCCCCGACCTCGTCATCACCGACGTCGTCCTGCCCGACGGCGACGGCATCGATTCGCTGGCGCACACGGGCATCGACCCTGCGACGCCGGTGATCGTGCTGTCGGCGCAGAATACGCTCGACACCGCGGTGCGCGCGACCGGCATCGGCAGCTACGACTATCTGCCCAAGCCCTTCGATCTCGACGAACTCACCGCCAGCGTCCGCGCCGCGCTCGAACGGAGCAGCGAACCGGCGGCGCGCGACGCCACCGCACCCGCCGACAGCCACGGACTGGTCGGGCGTGCGCCGGCGATGCAGGCGGTCTACCGCACCATCGCCCGCCTCGCGTCGAACGACCTCGCGGTCCTCATCCTCGGCGAATCGGGCACGGGCAAGGAAGTCGTTGCGCGCGCGATCCACGCGACCGGACTGCGCCGGGGCGGGCCTTTCGTGGCGATCAACATGGCTGCGATCCCGCGCGAGTTGATCGAAGCCGAGCTGTTCGGGCACGAAAAGGGGGCGTTTACCGGCGCGCACAGCCGCAATGCCGGGCGCTTCGAGCAGGCCGCGGGTGGCACGCTTTTTCTCGACGAGATCGGCGACATGCCGCTTGAGGCGCAGACGCGGCTGCTCCGCGTGCTCCAGAGCAACGAATATTCAACCGTGGGCGGCAGTCAGGCGCTGCGCGCCGACGTCCGCGTCATCGCCGCTACGCACCGCGACATGCGTACGCTCGTCGCCGATGGCCGCTTCCGCGAGGATCTCTTCTACCGCCTCAACGTCATCCCGGTCACGCTGCCGCCGTTGCGCGACCGCCGCAGCGACATCGCCGCACTTGTCGGTCATTTCGTCGATGCGGGGCGCAGCTCGGGGCTTCCGCACCGCCAATTCGCTCCCGCCGCAATGCAGTGGCTCGAACGCTATGACTGGCCCGGCAATGTCCGCGAGCTGGGCAATGTCGTCCAGCGGCTCGCCGTGCTGTCGCGCGATACGGTGGTGACGGCGCGCGATGTCGAAACATTGCTCCGCGAAAACGGCGAGGGGGGCGGGGCGGTCGAGCCCGCGGCGCTGATCGCGCGCGCCGTCGACGACTGGGCGCGCGAGCAGATGGCGGATCCGACGAACGACGGCGACATTCACGAACAGCTCGAGGCCATCGTCGAGGCGGCATTATTCCGCCGCGTTCTGCGCGAAGTGCGCGGAAATCAGCTGGAGGCGGCGCGGCGACTCGGGATCAACCGCAACACGCTGCGCAAGCGGCTGGGGCAGCTCGACATCGATCCGGCGCATCCCTGACCGGGAAATAATCCTGAAATCGGTGCGATTGGGCGACATTCGCACGGATTGTGTGTTTTCTATGCAACAGGATTGTCGTAACGCGGCAACAATGGCGCGATCGACTTCCCTGGCCCTCGACATGGATTCGGACGAAGAGGAAGCGCGTTCGGGCTTCTGGCGCTTTGGAACGCCCGAATATTACACGCTCGGCATCATCGTCAGCGTCGCGATCGCGACCTATATTTTCGTTACCGGCGACGCGCAGAGCGAGCGGTTGCTGACCCCGGCGCTGGTGGCGGCGATCATGGTCGTCAACCTTGTGCCGGCGATGGCGCTGATCGTGCTGATCGGCAGCCGCGTCGCGCGCGCGCGCGCGGTGCGTTCGATGGCAGGTGGCAACGGCCGTCTCCATGTCCGGCTCGTCGCGCTTTTTTCGCTGATCGCGGCGGCGCCGACGCTGCTCGTCGTGATTTTCGCTTCATTGTTGTTCCAGTTCGGCGTCGACTTCTGGTTCTCCGATCGCTCGCGCGGCATGTTCGAAAACGCCGCCAACCTTGCCGAAGGCTATTATCAGGAAAATCAGCGACAGGTCGGCGCGAACACCTTTGCCATGGCGACCGACCTCGGCACGCGATTGCAGCAGTTTCCGATCGATGCGCCTGGATTTAACGATTATTATTTCCAGCAGGTCGTCGTTCGCAGCCTCAATGAATCGGCGATCATCGAGATCGGCAGCGATGGCGTCGCGCGGACGGCGACGGCGATCGATCCGGACGAACGCCCTGCCACAAGCCGGCTGAGCAAGGCGATGATCGCGCGCCTCGACGCGGGCGAGGATGTCGTCGTCGTGCGCCGGTCCGATCGCATCGAAGCCGCGGCGCGTTTGCCGGGAACCGATCGCGCCTTTGTCTATGCCTCCCGCGATACCAATGTTCCAGGGTTTCAGCAATCGGCGCGCGCGGGTGCGGTCCTCGCTGACTATAATCAGCTCTTCGACCGGTCGCAGATGCTCCAGCTCCAGTTCAACGGTGCGCTCTATCTCGGGTCGCTTTTGCTGCTCGCGCTCGCGGTGATCGCCGCGATCGTGGTCGCCGACCGCATCGTGCGGCCGCTCGGGACGCTGATCGGCGCGACGCGAACCGCCGCCGATGGCGACCTGTCGGTCCGCGTGACACCGCCGGTCCGCGACGACGAAATCGCGGTACTGACCCGTGCTTTCAACCGGATGACCGAGCAGCTGGAGGGGCAGACCGGCGTGCTCGTCAATGTGAACGAGCAACTCGAGGCGCGGCGCAGCTTCATCGAAGCGGTGCTCAGCGGCGTGTCGTCCGCAGTGGTCTCGGTCGATGCCGATCGCCGCATTCTGCTCGCCAATGCCGCTGCCGAGCGGCTGATCGGTCAGCCTGCCGACGACCTTGTCGGCCTTTTTCTCGACGATGTTGCACCCGAACTGGCGCGCCTGCTGACGAGTGACGAGCGCGAAGCGATCGTGCAACTCTCGCGCAAGGACGCCGAACCCGCGACGCTCGCCGCCAAGGCTGTGGCGCAGGGCGACGGTTTCGTCCTCAGCTTCGAGGACATCACGCAGCAATTGCTCGACCAGCGTCGCGCCGCCTGGTCGGATGTCGCACGCCGCATCGCGCACGAGATCAAGAATCCGCTGACGCCGATCCAGCTTGCCGCCGAGCGGCTCCAGCGCCGCTTCGGCGATAAGGTCGAGGGCGATGCGGCGACCTTCCGGAAGCTCACAGACACGGTGATCCGGCAGGTTCACGACATGCGGCGCATGGTCGATGAATTTTCGAGCTTCGCGCGGATGCCCAAGCCGACCTTCGGCGTCGAGGACGTGCGCGACATATTGCGCCAGGCGGTCTTTCTGTTCGAGGTCGCAAAGCCCGACATCGCCTTCTCGGTCAAGACCCCGGCCGAGACCGAACCGCTCGTCTGCGATCGCCGCCTCTTGTCGCAGGCGGTGACTAATATCGTCAAAAATGCGGTAGAAGCGGTTGAAGAAAAACATAAAAACTCCGATACCGCTGCGACGGGCCACATCAATGCGGCGCTCGACATCGGTGCGGGCGGGGAGGTGATCATTCGCGTCACCGACGACGGTATCGGGTTGCCCGAGGCGCGCGACGCGATCGCCGAACCTTATATGACGACGCGCCAGGGCGGGACGGGCCTCGGCCTCGCAATCGTCAAGAAGATCGTCGAGCAACATTATGGCGAACTTGAATTTTCGGACAATCCGGCGGGGCAGGGGACGTGCGTGACCCTGACGCTCCATCCCGACCGGCTCCGGCCCTTGGCCGGAAAGGGCGGGGAGCAGAATATGGGGCAGAACGAAACGGTCCCGGGGCGCATCCGGAACCGGCAGGACAGAGAAGATCATGGCGCTTGATATTCTGATCGTCGACGACGAACGCGACATTTGCGACCTAGTCGCCGGGGTCATGGAAGACGAAGGTTATGAGGCGCGCACCGCGTCCGACAGCGATTCCGCGCTCGAAGCAATCCGTCAACGGCGGCCTTCGCTCGCACTGATCGACGTCTGGTTGCAGGGCTCGCGGCTCGACGGCCTCGGTCTCGTCGAAGCGATCAAGGCGTTCGATCCAACGCTGCCGATCATCGTCATTTCGGGCCATGGCGGCCTCGATACCGCGGTCGCGGCGATCCGGCGCGGCGCGTTCGACTTCATCGAAAAGCCGTTCGAGGCGTCGCGCCTGCTTCATCTCGTCGCGCGCGCGACCGAAAATGAGCGGCTGAAATTCGAATATGAGCAGCTGCGCGAAAAGGCGGGTCCGTCTGACGAACTCACCGGCACCAGCGCGGCAATCAACAATGTCCGCGCGACGCTGAAGCGCGTGGCGGGGACGGGAAGCCGCGTGCTGATCACGGGCGCGCCGGGCGTTGGCAAGGAGGTTGCGGCGCGTGTGCTGCACGGATGGAGCGGACGGCAAAATGCGCCCTTCCGCGTCATTTCGTCGGCGCGCATGGACCCGGAAACGGTCGAGCTCGAATTGTTCGGGTCCGAGGCGGAGGACGGTTCGATCCGCGTCGGCCTGCTCGAGCAGGCGCACGGCGGCACCCTGTTCCTCGACGAGGTCGCGGACATGCCGCTGACAACGCAGGGCAAGATCCTGCGCGTGCTGACCGACCAGAGCTTCGCCCGCGTCGGGGGACGCACGATGATCCGCGTCGACGTCCGCATCATTTCGGGTTCGGCGCGCGACCTGATGACCGAAATCGCCGAAAGCCGGTTCCGCGAGGATCTTTATTA
Organism: Sphingopyxis sp. LC363; assembly: GCF_000756385.1. GTDB lineage: Bacteria > Pseudomonadota > Alphaproteobacteria > Sphingomonadales > Sphingomonadaceae > Sphingopyxis. The sequence continues at coordinate 47,905 of NZ_JNFC01000073.1, read as the reverse complement.
CCGGCTCAACGTCGTGCCGGTGCATATCCCGCCGCTGCGCGAGCGGCGCGACGATATCGCGAGCCTTTGCGACCATTATGTCCGGCGCTATGCGGCCGACCGCCGGGTCCCGCCGCCCGAGATCAGCGCCGAGGCGATGGCGGCGCTGCAGGCGCATGAATGGCCGGGCAACGTCCGCGAACTGCGAAACGTCATCGAACGCGTCATGATCCTTGCACCAAGCGACCGGCTGGCGCGGATCGACGCCGACATGCTGCCCGCCGAACTGGTACGTGGCGGGGCCGACATCTTGCCCAATTCGGAATCGATCACCGCGATTCCACTTAAGGAAGCGCGCGAGAATTTCGAGCGCGAATATCTGCGTATCCAGATCAACCGCTTTTCAGGCAATATTTCGCGCACCGCGACCTTCATCGGGATGGAACGGTCCGCCCTGCACCGCAAACTGAAACTTTTGGGCCTTACCGAGAGTTCGGAAGGCGAAGGTTAGGCTTTGCGCTAGACGTCCCACGCGCTTTGCCGCATATTGCGTTTCAGAAGAAGGTCTTGAATGCCGGAGGAAACCGGCACCGTACCCCGCGGTTACACCGCCAAAAACAGGAGGCAAATGTGTCCGATAAAAACCAGAATCTCCAGGATATTTTCCTCAACGCCCTCCGCAAGAGCAAGACCCCGGTGACCATGTTCCTGGTCAAGGGCGTCAAGTTGCAGGGCATCATCACCTGGTTCGACAATTTCTCGCTGCTGCTCCGCCGCGACGGGCAGTCGCAGCTGGTGTACAAGCATGCGATCTCGACCGTGATGCCGTCGCACGATTTCGACCTGTCGCTGCTCGGCGACAATCTGCGCGATGCGCCGGCGAGCAAGGGCAAGGCGTTGCAGGATGTGTTCCTGAACGCGGTCCGCCGTTCGGACGAGTCGGTCACGATGTTCCTCGTCAACGGCGTGATGCTGCAGGGCGACATCGTCGCCTTCGACCTCTTCTGCATGCTGCTCGAGCGCGAGCGGCAGGTGCAGCTCGTCTACAAGCACGCGATTTCGACGGTTCAGCCGAACGGGCCGATCAACCTGACCGACAATGGCGAGGGTGACGGCGAAACGGACGACGCCTGATCGACCCGATAATTGACAATGAAGACGAGGTAACGCGCGGCGCTTCCGCGCTTGTCATCGTGCCCGAATGGCATAGCCAGCGGCTCGTGCGCGATCTCGACGCGCGCGCCGAGGAGGCGCGGGGGCTTGCGCTCGCGATCGGGCTCGATGTCGTCGCCGTCCACACGCTCCGCCTGCGCCAGACGCGGGCCGCAACGTTGCTCGGCGTCGGGCAGATCGACGCGATCGCGCCCGACATAGCGGCGAAGGGCGTCCAGCTCGTGGTCGTCGATGCGGCGCTCACCCCGATCCAGCAGCGCAATCTCGAAACGGCATTCGGCACCAAGGTGATCGACCGCACCGGCCTGATCCTCGAAATCTTCGGCGAGCGCGCCGCGACGGCCGAGGGCCGCTTGCAGGTCGAACTCGCGCATCTCGATTATCAGGCGGGGCGGCTCGTGCGCAGCTGGACCCACCTCGAGCGCCAGCGCGGCGGTTTCGGCTTCCTCGGTGGCCCCGGCGAAACGCAGATCGAGGCCGACCGGCGGATGATCCGCAACCGGATGGCGCGAATCCGGCGTAGCCTTGAGGACGCGCGCCGGACGCGCCAGCTTCAACGGTCGAAACGCCAGCGTGCACCATGGCCCGTCATCGCGCTCGTCGGCTATACCAACGCCGGAAAATCAACTTTTTTCAATAGGTTGACTGGAAGTGACGTCATGGCGGAAGATATGCTTTTCGCCACGCTCGATCCGACGATGCGCGAAATCCGGCTGCCCGGCATCGACAAGGCGATCCTGTCCGACACGGTCGGCTTTGTGTCCGACCTGCCGACCGAGCTCGTCGCCGCTTTCCGTGCGACGCTTGAGGAAGTCACCACCGCCGACCTGATCGTTCATGTGCGCGACATCGTCCATCCCGACAGCGAAGCGCAATATGACGATGTGCGCGCAATCCTCAATTCGCTCGGCGCGAACGGCCCGCAGGATGGCGGGGAGGGCGATACGGCCGAGGCCATCCCGCAGATCGAGATATGGAACAAGATCGACACCGCCGATATCGATCGCCGGGCGATCATCGAAGAAATGGCGGCGCGGCGTCCCGACGTCGCGGTCATTTCCGCGGTGACGGGCGAGGGCGTCGAGGACGCGCGCATCCTCATGGCGTCACAATTGACCGCGCGGCATCAGGTGCAACGTATCCATCTGGGCTATGAGCAGGGCGAGGCGATGGCATGGCTCCATGCGCGCGGCGAGGTGCTCGCCGACGAGCCGGAGGGTGAGGGGCATGTGCTGACCGTGCGGCTCGATCCCGCCGACCGCGCGCGGTTCGAACGGCTGTGGCCGAACCTCAGGGACGCTCCGACAGCTTGACCGCTTGCCAATGCGCTTCCTGCGCGTCGAGCGACAGGCCCGTCAGCGTTCCGCCTGCGCGGTCTTCCATGGCCGCGAAGCGGCGCGCAAACTTGGCATTGGCATCGCGCAACGCACCTTCGGCATCGACACCCAGCTTGCGCGCGTAGTTGACGACGGCAAACAACAGGTCGCCCACTTCCTCGTGACGCTCGCTGTCATCGGTGGCACCCGCCACTTCGGCCAGTTCTTCGGCGATCTTGTCGCGCGGGCCGTCGGTATCGGGCCAGTCGAAACCGACGCGCGCGGCACGGCCTTGCAGCTTTTGGGCGCGGAGCAGGGCGGGTAGCGACAGCGCGACGCCCGCCAGCGCGCCGCTTGGTCCTTCGGCGGCGCGCTCGTCGGCCTTTATCGCTTCCCATTGCCTGCGGACATCGTCGGTTTTTGCATCTCCGAAAATGTGCGGATGGCGGCGCTCCATCTTGTCGCTGATCGTATTGGCGACATCGTCGAAACCGAACAGGCCGTCGTCGGTCGCGATCTGACTGTGGAACACAACCTGAAGCAGAAGGTCACCGAGTTCGTCGCGGATCGCGGCAGGATCGCCGCTGGCGATCGCGTCGGAAACTTCATAGGCTTCCTCGATCGTATAAGGCGCGATCGTCGAAAAATTCTGCGCGAGATCCCATTCGCAACCGCCGTCGGGATTGCGCAACTGGCGCATGATGACGAGCAAGCGATCGATGGGGGATTGGTTCGCCGCGTCGGGCATATATTTATCCGATAATATATATTATGTTAAATGCTATTAGATTGGTACGTGCAACGGGCGGTATCCCATCCACCCTCACGGCAAATCATAAACCCCGTCTAAAATCGCTTCTAAAATCGCTTCATGCGACAGTAAAGCCTGAGCACCCCATGTCTGAATGGGTTGCCGCGAATGAACCTTTGCCGACGAATATTATCGGTGCCGGACCCATCCGACGTCCCGCGCCGCCCGTTCACCGCTGGCGTCGAGCGCATCGCGCTTCATCATGGCGGCCGCCGCCGCGGCAAGTTCGCCCGATGAGGCCTGCCGGTAATCACCGCGCCTCTGGCCCGGCAACGTCCTTTCGATTTGCCAGCGATCCTGCTCGCGGCACCCGATGCCGTCGATGGCGCGGCTTTCGAAGCTGCGGCAATAGCGGCCGGCCTTGTCCTCGAAGCTGAGGACGATCCGCACCGCGGGATCGCCCGGCTGGGTCGAGGCGAGCTGCGTATCGAGCGCCTCGGCGAGCGGGCCCGCCGCGACCAGCGTGCCATTGTCGATCGCGACATCCGCGGCAGGCATCCAGGGGCGCAGCCCGATCGTGAGTCCGAGTATGAGCGATGCTGCGATGGCGCTCCAATGAATGCCGCTGAAGCGCGCACGCCGGGCGCTGCGGCGATTGGCCAGACTGGTATCGACCTTGTCATCGACTGCATCATCGACCGCGAGCAGCGACCGGAGCCGTTCCGGAACCGCTTCTTCCGCGACGGGAGTATAATGCGCCATCAACTGCGCCTTGAGCGTGCGGTGGCGCGCGATCTCGGCCGCGAGCGCCGCGTCGGTCGCTGCCTCGCGCTCGATCCGGCGCGCTGTCAGGTCGTCGAGTTCGCCGTCGATGAAAGCCGCGACGGTGGCGGGATCAAAGCTCATGCCGCTTCTCCGAGATAGAACATCAATGCCTCGCGCCCGCGCGCGAGGCGCGAGGTAACCGTGCCGACCGGCACATCGAGTATCTCCGCGGCTTCGCGATAGGCATAGCCTTCGACGAGTACGAGCATCACGACTTCGCGTTGTTCGTCGGGAAGCCGGGCCATGGCGCCGTCGACATCGCCGCGAAGCGCCCCCGCCTCGACCTCGGCGGCGCCTTCGCCCGCGACTTGCGTTGCCGCGTCGTCGATCGGGGCGTGAACGCCGCGCCGGCCTGCCGCGCGGCGCTCGTCGATCCAGAGATTGCGGGTGATGCGGTACATCCAGCTGTCCAGTCTCGTTCCTTGTTGCCATTGGTCGCGCGATTTCAGCGCGCGCTCGATCGCGGCCTGGCACAAATCGTCGGCATCGCTTTGATGACGCGCCAATCCACGCGCAAACCGGCGCAAGCGCGGCAGCAGTTCGACCAGTTCCTCTTCGAAGCGCATATTCGCCTTTTCATCGGGTTCGAGGAAGAAACGACGCCACTCTATCGTTTCTTCCGCAGCATGCTAAATTTTTCGGACGCGATTGGTTCCCCTGCCTTTCCGTTCGACGATATGAGGAGTTTCGATGCGCGTCTTGATCGCCCTGCCCGTGATGTTCTCGCTTTTGTGCGCGGGAATCGCGGTGCGTGTCGACGCCCAGATCGCGCTGCCATCGGTTCGGCTGCCCGACACGTCGCGCACCCTGCCTTCGCTGCCGGACATCGTCGCCGAGCCATTGGAAGCTGCGGGCGATACGCTCGCACGGGTCCGGCTCGACCGGATCGACAGGCTGCTTCGCGACAATCGCGACCGGATAGAGCCCGACCGCAACGGCCAGCCTGCGGTGCGCGGCATACTCGTCGCTACCGGCGTCGACGAAGCGATGATCGCGCGCGCTGCCAAGGAAGGGTTTCGGCTGATCGACCGCGATCGGATCGAAGGCATCGATCTCGGCATCGTTCGTTTCGCCGTTCCCGACGATCATAGCCTCGCTCGCGCGCAAAAACGTCTCGCCAAGCTGCTCCCCCATGCCGAAGTCGATGCCGATCATATCTATTTCGCGAGCGGTCCCGGCGGCGCGCTGCCGACAGCCGTTTTGGCGACGGCAGCGTCGCCCGGCCAAGCCCGGCTCGGACTGATCGACGGCGGCGTGGCCGCGCATCCGTCGGTCGCAGGTCGCGTCGAGCAGCGCGGTTTCGCTGCCGGCGCGCCGCATGCGAGCCGTCATGGGACCGCCGTGGCGTCGCTGCTAATCGGCAGCGGGCGGGTGCGCGGCGCGGCTTCGGGACAGAAGCTGCTCGCCGCCGACGTTTACGGTTCCGATCCGGCGGGCGGCAATGCGAGCGCCAGCGCGCGCGCGCTCGGCTGGCTGGTTCAGCGCGGCGTCGCTGTGGCCACGATCAGCCTCGTCGGGCCCGACAACAAATTGCTGGCGGCCGCGGTGTCGCGCGCGCAGCAGCGCGGCATGCTGATCGTCGCGGCGGTCGGCAACGACGGCCCCGCCGCCCCGCCCGCTTACCCCGCCTCCTATAAGGGCGTGTTTGCCGTGACCGGGGTCGATGCCAGGAATCGCGCCCTGCCCGAGGCTGGTCGGGCGCTGCACCTCGACTTTGCCGCGCCGGGCGACGCCGTGCTTGCCGCGACCGGGCTCGACACAACCGACCGCCTGCGCGGCACCTCTTTCGCTGCGCCATTGGTCGCCGGGCGCCTCGCCCTTCGCTATCCCGCGCCGGCGATCGAACGGATCGGACCGGCGGTTTCCGCGCTGGTCTTCGAAGCGCGCGACCTCGGCAAAAAGGGTCGCGATAAAATCTATGGCCACGGGCTAATTTGCGGGGATTGCGGCGGGCGCTGACCCGCCCGGCACGGTTTTTCGGAAGAAATTCGAACGCGCCATCGTTCTTCCTTCAGGCCCTCCCCTCCGGGCCGCAATGAAGGAGAAGAATGGTGGCACATCGTATTTTCATGCCGGCGCTCGCGCTCGCCGCGTCGGCTATCGCAATTTCGACCCCCGCCGCGGCGCAGCTGCTCGGCGGCAGCGGTGGACTCGGCGGCGGCTTGGGCGGAACGATAGGCGGCACGCTCGGCAATCCCACCGGGCCGATCGGCGGCACGCTCGGCACCGCGAACGACATCACAGGTTCGGGCCGCGGCGACGCCAATGTCGATCGCCGCTCGGGCCGCGTTCAGGGCAAGGGCAGCGCCGATGCGAACGGCAAGGGTTCGGCCAATGGCGACGCGAATCTGCTCGGCCGCACGATCGGCGGCGACGCCAGTGGTTCGGGTTCGGCATCGGGTAGCGGCAGCCTCGACGCGCAAGCCGTCGGCACCGATTTCGTGGGCCAGACCACGCGTGGCGCCGTCGGCACCGCGCATGGTGCCGCTTCGACCGTCACCGGCACCGCGCGCGGTGCGGTCGGGACTGTCCGTGATCGGGCCGGCGGCGCGCTGTCAGACGTCTCAGGCAGTGCCAGCGGCGCCGGCTCGATCGCGGGCAGCTTCCAGGGCAGCCTCGGCCAGCTTGCCGCCGCGGGTAGCGGCGCAGCCAGCGGCAACGGCATGTTCGCGGTCGCTCCGGGCATGCCCGTCACCGACCCGCGCGGCAAGGTGATCGGTCACGTCCAGAATCTGCGCCAGACCGGCCGCGGTGTCGTGCAGGCGGTGACGGTCGAAGTGGGTGACCGGGTTGCGACGCTGCCCGCCGCAAACTTTGCGGGTTCGGGCGACGTGCTCGTGACCGGGATGACGAAAGGCCAGCTCAAGGACGCGGCCGAACAACAGGAAAACGGCGAATAACCGATCGAATGGGGCGATCGGCGATGACCCCAATGCCGCCGATCGACAACTGGGCGGGCCGCGACGCGGCCCGCCCTCTTTATGTCACCGTCTGCCACGTCCGGATCAAGAGGAACACGAGGCCGAATATCGCAACCCATGCGAGGGCCATCTTGAGCCAGTCGGCCATCGGCAAACGGCGCGCGAGCAACGAGCTTAACACCAGCGCGAACGCGCCGGCGAACCACAGCGTCTGGACGACGGTATCTCCATTCATAGCTGGACCTCCAACCCGTCATAGCCCGGTTCGACCCCCGCGGGCAATTCGGCCGCAAGATCCTCATAATCCATCGTATTATCCATATGCGTGATGATCGCGCGCGGATTGCCGACCTTGGCCAGCCCCTCCAGCGTCATCTGAAGGTGCGGATGCGTCGGGTGGGGGTAGCGGCGCAGCGCGTCGATGACGAACAGGTCGACGTCCTGGAAAAAATCGACCATCTCGTCCGTAAATTTAGAAAAATCAGTGGCATAGGCGATCTTGTGAGCGCCATCGCTGAAGATCAGCCCGCTCGCCTTGATCGGTCCGTGCGGCATTTCGATCGCCGAAACCTCGATCGGGCCGATCGATTGATGATCGTGGAGATCGATCGGATCGACCGACGCCGGATAGCCTGCATTGCCCGCAAAGGCATAGGTGAAGCGCCACTTCAATATGTCGAGGACATGGTCGCGGGCGTAGACCGGGACCGCCGAGCGGCGCAGGTGCATAACCTGGCGCAGATCGTCGAGACCGTGGGTGTGATCGGCATGCTCGTGCGTCCAGATGACGGCGTCGATCTCGCCGATCCCCGCGTCGAGGAGCTGTAGCCGCATATCCGGGCTGGTGTCGACGAGAATACGGAAGCCTCCGAGCGATACCATGATCGACGCGCGGCTGCGCAGGTTGCGGGGATTGTCGGGGTCGCACTGCCCCCAATCGTTGCCGATCCGCGGCACGCCCGACGACGTGCCGCAACCCAGAATTCTCAGCTTCATTGCGCGTGCGACGTCATGGTGCCGCCTTGTCGAAAAGCGCATAGAAATTGGCGCTTGTCGCGGCTGCCAGCGCATCGCTTTCCTCGCCGCGAAGGTTGGCGAGAAACGCGAGTGTGTCGGCGACGAAGGCGGGCTCGCCGGGCTTGCCGCGGTGCGGGACGGGGGCAAGGAAGGGGGAGTCGGTTTCGATCAGCAGCCGGTCCTGCGGCAGCCATTTGGCGGTCGCCTGAAGATCGGCGGCATTCTTGAAGGTCACGATTCCCGAAATCGAGATGTAAAGGCCGAGATCGAGCGCCTTCCGCGCGAAATCGTCGCTCGCGGTGAAGCAGTGGATCACGCCGGGAAAGCTCGCCCGGCCCATCTCCTCGCCGAGCAGCGCCAGCGTGTCGGCTTCGGCATCGCGCGTGTGGACGATGATCGGCAGGCCGGTTTCCTGCGACGCGTGGATGTGGCGGCGGAAACTGTCCTGTTGGCGCACGCGGTCGCTTTTGTCGTAATAATAGTCGAGCCCAGTTTCGCCGATCCCGATCACGCGCGGGTGCGCGGCGCGTTCGACCAGCTTTGCGGTGTCGATATCGGGATGATGGTCGGCATCGTGCGGGTGGATGCCGACGCTGGCCCAAACATCTGCGTTCGCCTCGGCCGCGGCGAGCACCTCGTCCCATTCGCTTTCACGCGTCGCGATGTTGAGCATCGCGGTAACCCCGCGTGCCCGGGCGCGCACCAGCACCTCGTCCTGCTGTTCGGCAAGGCCCTTGTAATTTAGGTGGCAGTGCGAATCGACGAGCATCAGGCCTCCCCTTCCCCTTCTCCCTCTGGCAATTCGAGGCGCGGGAAGATCGGCACGGGCTGGCCGACCGCGAAGCCGCTTGCAACCAGCTTCGCGAACCAGTCGGTGTCAGAAAGTGCCGCAAAATTGCGCGCATCCTCGGCGATACCCATCTGGTCGAGCAGCTTGTCGGCCGCAGCGGGCACGACCGGACGGATGGCGATCGCGAGCGTGCGGACCGCCTGAAACAGCGTCATCAGCACCGCACGCATGCGTTCGGGGTCCGTCTTACGCAGCGCCCAAGGCGCCTGCGTGTCGACATATTGGTTGCAGGCGAAGACGGCGCGGATCCAATCCTCGATGCCCACCGAAAAGGCGAGCTGCTCGAATTCGCGCGGCAGACGGACCGCCGCCATGTCGGCGAGGTCGGCCAGCAGGTCGATATCGTCCTGAGCAGGCGCATAGTCGTCCGAAAGCTTGCCATCCAAATTCTTGAAAATCATCGACAAGCTGCGCTGCGCAAGGTTGCCGAAGCTGTTCGCGAGGTCGGCGTTTGCGGTGCGCACGATCGCTTCGGCCGAATAGCTTCCGTCCTGACCGAAGCTGACTTCGCGGAGCAAATAATAACGCAGCGCATCGACGCCAAACCGGTCGGCGAGCGCCATCGGGTCCACGACATTGCCGAGCGATTTCGACATCTTCTCGCCGCGATTGAGCAGAAAGCCGTGGCCGAACACCTGCTTGGGCAGCGGCAGGTCGGCACTCATCAGAAAGGCCGGCCAGTAAACGGTATGAAAACGAACGATATCCTTGCCGATCATATGGATATTCGCCGGCCAGAACGTCCCGAAGTCGCTGGCGGGATCGGGATAGCCGAGCCCCGAGAGGTAGGTGGTCAGCGCATCGACCCAGACATACATCACATGCCCCGGCGATCCCGGCACCGGCACGCCCCAGTCGAAACTGGTGCGCGAGACGCTGAGATCCTTGAGTCCGCCTTCGACGAAGCGCAACACCTCGTTCCGCCGGCTTTCGGGACGAATGAAATCGGGCTGCTCGTTGTAGAGCGCGAGCAGCCGGTCCTGATAGTTCGACAGGCGAAAGAACCAGCTTTCCTCCACGGTCCATTCGACCGGCGTCCCCTGCGGCGAAAGGCGCGCGCCCCCTTCCCCGTCGCTCAGCTCGCTTTCGTCGTAGAAAGCCTCGTCGCGAACCGAATACCAGCCTTCATAGCGGTCGAGATAGAGATCGCCCTTCGCCTCCATCGCTTTCCAGATCGCCTGCGAGGCAGCATGGTGCGCGGCGTCCGACGTACGCATGAAATTGTCATAGCTGATGTTCAGCTTGGCATACATCTCACGGAAATATCCTGACATTTCGTCCGCAAGATCGATCGTCGCACGGCCCTGATCCCGCGCTGTCTGGAACATCTTCAGCCCATGTTCGTCGGTGCCGGTGACCAGCCGGACGTCGCGGCCCCGCGCGCGCTGGAAACGCGCCACGACATCGGTGGCGATCGCTTCATAGGCGTGACCGATATGCGGGCGACCATTGGGGTAGCTGATCGCGGTGGTGATATAGAAAGGTTGGTTATTTTCGGACATGCGCGCGCCTTAGCCGCTGGCGCGCGGGAGGGAAAGCGTCAGCGTGCCGCCCGATCGTGCCGCGGCGCCAACTCGGCCAGGCAGTTGCCGATCTCAAAGCCGACCATCGCACCGTCATAAGATCCGCGGATCGCATCGCGAACGGTGCGCTGGACGCGATCCCATTGCGCGAGGACCGGCGCGATTTCGGAGGCGGGGCGTTCGCGCGCGATACGCGAGAGCAGGCCCGGCACGATATCGATGACCAGTTCGAGGCGGGCCCGATTGCTCGTGCCGCCGACCTCGCGCGCAAGCGCTTCGCGCAGCCGGTTCTCCGGGTCGCCGCTCGCCGCAATCGCGAGCAATTTCTTCTCCATGACCGCGACGTCGCTATCGACGAGTGCAAGCGCCTTGCCCGGAACGCCGCCCGACGCGGTGACGATCGCGCGCACCTCCTCCATCTCGATCATCGGCCGCAGATCATGCAGCCATGTCGTCATGGCGTCACGCTCAACAGGCTGAAAACGCAAGGTTCTGCACCGCGAGCGGATCGTCGGCAACAGGCGTCCGGGCGAGTGGCTGACGAGCAGGAAAAGGGTTTTCGCCGGCGGTTCCTCGAGCGTCTTGAGCAGCGCGTTCGCCCCGTCGGTTTCGAGGTCGTCGACCGCATCGACGATGATCACCCGCCACTCGCCGAGCGACAAAGAGAGATGCAGGCGGCGGATCATCTGCCGCACCTGTTCGATCGTGATGTTGCGCGCGAGTTCCTTGGCCTTGTCCTTCGGCTGACGGGCGAGGCGCAGGATTTCGGGGTGATTGCCCGCGTCAACCAGCCGCGCGGCGGCATCGTCGCCGCGATCGTCGAGCGGCGCCGTTTGGCCTTCGCCGCTGCGCCCGTGGGTGACGAGGAAGCGTGCGACGCGCTCGGCGAAAGTCCCCTTCCCCATCCCCTGCGGCCCCGCCAGCAGCCAGGCATGATGGACGCGGCCGCCCTGCCACGCTTCGAGAAATGCCTTTTCGGCTTCCTGATGGCCGATCATGGTAGCCATTCCGCAAGGTCCGCAAGGATTGCCGCCGTCACCTCTTCGGTGCGCCGGTCGGCGTCGACGATCCGCCAGCGTCCGGATTCGACCGCGGCCATTTCGACGAAGCGCGCGGCGAGGCGCGCCTGATAATCGAGCGGCTTGTTTCCCATGCGGTCGCTGCCCCCGCGCTCGGAGAGGCGCCGCGCCGCCTCTTCGGCGCTGACGGTGAGCAGGAACGTACGATCGGGTAACAGCCCTTCGGAACCGAAGCGGTGCAGCGCGAGGAGATCGGCATCGGTGATGCCGCCGCCGCCGCCCTGATAGGCGCGGCTCGAATCGACGAAACGGTCGCACAACACCCACGCCCCCCCAGCCAGCGCCGGACGGATCGTGCGCGCGACATGGTCGGCGCGCGCCGCGGCGAAGAGCAAGGCCTCGCTGCGCGCGTTCCAGCGGTCCTCGCTGCCTTCCATCAACAGCGTCCGGATCGCCTCTGCGCCGGCGCTGCCGCCGGGTTCGCGCGTCGCGACGACTTCGAGGCCTCGTTCTTCGAGGGCTGCCGCCAGCGCACCGATCTGCGTCGACTTCCCGACGCCCTCGCCGCCCTCCAGCGTGATGAAACGCCCGGACGTCACGTCGCTAGCCCGCGATGGATGAAAAGGAAAAGCACGCCGCGCATGAACCGGCCGTAGCCCGGCGGATCGGCTTTGTCATCTCGCCGCGGCAGCGCTTGTCCGGCCTTTCGCAGCAACCGATGTGTTGGTGGGCGCAAAGCCCCAGTTCATCAGCCGTTCGGCCTCGTCGCGGCGCGCCTTTGCGCTGGACAGGCCGGCCACGACCATGACCAAGCGGCGCCCGTCACGCTTCGCCGAGCCGAGAAAGCAATAACCGGCTTCCGACGTATGCCCGGTTTTAAGCCCGTCCGCGCCGGCGAAACGGCCCAGGATGGGATTGCGGTTCGCTTGGATGATCGGCTGGCCGTCGGGCGATACGCCGTGCTGGAATTTCGGGATCGAGAAATAGCGGGCATAGCCATCGGGATGATCGCGGATCAGTCGGCTGGCAAGCAGGACCAGATCGCCCGCGCTGACTTTGGTTACGCCGCCGTCGGGCCAGCCGCTCGCGGTGCCGAATCGGCTCGACGCCATACCCATCTCTGCTGCCATCTCATTCATTCGTTGGACAAAGGCATCCTCGTTGCCATCGATCCCTACAGCGAGAACCGATGCCGCATCATTCCCCGAAACGGTGATCAATCCCTTGAGAAGATCATCGACCGACACCTTTTCGCCCGCGCGCAGGAACATCGTGGAGCCGCCTCGGCGGGCGCTCCACTTCTTCCATGTCGCGTCTTCGACGGTGATCAGCTTGTCGCGCGACAATTGCCCCTTCTCGATCAGGTCGAGAACGACATAGGCGGTCATCACCTTTGCCATCGACGCGGGCGCGAAACGTTTGTCGGCGCCGCGCGAGAAGAGAATCCGACCCGAATCGAGATCCTTGAGCATCACGATTGGGGCTTCGGTCTCATAGGGCGCGCGGACGACCGGCGCGCTTTTCGGGCGAGCCTCGCCGGCCGATGTCGCGGGACTGGAAACAGCCAGCGCCAAACCCGACAGGAGGATCGCGCCGGTTCGCAAAAACAGGGCTGGCTCAGTCATATCCGGCCGTCAGCGGTCGCGTTGGACGAAGGCGTCGCGGAAACCTTTGGCTTTCGCGGCGCCAAGCGCGCTGCGGGCTTCGGCGTCACTGGCAAACGGCCCCATACGCACGCGCCACAGCTTTCCGGTCTTGCTGACGTGTCCCCCGACCGACTTCGCCGCGGCATTGGCGCGGCTTTCGGTGCTGAAGGCGCCGACCTGCACGACATAAGTGCCGGTGGCGGCAGGTTTCGCCGCCGGGGTCGCCGACTTGGCGCTCTGCGCGGGTTTTATGGCCGGCTCGGCGTTGGGCGCCGGCATCTTCGTGCTCGGTCCTTCGACAATGAAACGGTCCTCGCCTCCCTTTCCGGTCGCCGATGCGGTCGCCGGACTGGCGGGCGCCGACGCCGTCGCGGCCTTTGGCACCGGCAATTCCTTCGCCTTGGCGCGGAGAATCGCCAGCAGCGATTGGGGCGTGGCGATCCGTTCGCGGACCGACTGCCCGGTCCGAAGCCGTGCGCGCTCGGCGGCGGGCGGATTGGTGCGGCGCACGCGGACGGCGGTGGCGCCATCGGTGATGCCGAGTTGCTCGGCCGCGCCGCGCGACAGGTCGATCAGGCGGTCGGTGACCATCGGGCCACGGTCGTTGACGCGAACCAGGATTGTCCGCCCGGTATCGAGCGCGGTCACTTCGACATAGCTCGGCAGCGGCAGGGTCTTGTGCGCCGCGCTGATCGATGCCGGATTGAAGTTTTCGCCGTTCGCGGTCGGTTTTCCGGCGAGTTCGTCGCCATATGAGCCCGCGTAGCCGACCTCGTCATAATCGGCGACGTCGATGGGCGTATAGGTCACCCCGCCGATCTTGTAAGGCTCGCCGATCATCACAGGCACGTCGACTACGCCCGTCACCGTGGTCGCAGGCGCGGGGCTTGCGGTTGGCCCCTCCGCCCGCTGACCATTAAAACTGCCGCAACCGGAGAGCAGCAACGCCGTCCCGGCCATCAGGCCCCCGCCCCTAACGATCGATTTCATCCGCCAGCAACCCCACAGACAATGCGTAAAAATTGGAACAATTATAGTCCAATATCGCACGATAGTTACCGGTCAGCAAATATGCCGTCCGGCCGGGGCCATCGGGTTCGAGCAAGGTCGCCTGGACATTGCCGTCGGGCCAGCGCCCGCTGAGCGGCTGGATGCCCGCCGCGCGCCATTCGGCCATCGAGCGCCAGCGGCTGTGGCGGTCGAAAACGCGCGGGCATCGCGTCGGGTTAAGGCGATTGGCGACCGCGCCGCGATTGAAGCTCGCGGGGACCGTGACCGCGACGCCCCACGGCTGTCCGGCGCGCCAGCCGGCGTTCCGGAGATAGGAACCGATCGACTCGATCGCATCGGCTTCGCTCGACCAGATCCGTGCGACACCGTCGCCGTCGCCGTCCTCGGCGACGCGCAGATAGACCGACGGCAGGAACTGGGGATAGCCGAAGGCGCCGGCCCAGCTGCCCTTCAGCGCGCTGCGCGGGACGCCGCGCTCGACCATCACCATCGTCGCGATCAGTTCGGGTTCGAACAGGCTGCGGCGACGCCCTTCATATGCCAGGGTGGCGAGCGCCTCGGGCAGGTCGAAATTCCCGGTCACCTGACCATAGGCGGTTTCGTGGCCATAGATGGCGATCATGATGCTCGTCGGAACGCCGGTGCGCTGCTCGATGCGCGACAGGAGCGGAAGCAAGCGGTCATGGACGCGGCGTCCGCCCCCGATGCGCGCGGCATCGACATGCTTTGCCCTGTAAGGCGCGAAGGCCGGGATCGGGGTATTGGGGTTTGGCGGGCTGCCCAGATTGTCGCGATCGAGCGCAACGACGCGGGGATTGTAACGCAGTCCCGCCGCGACGCGGTCAAAGGTGGTGCGCGACACACCGCGCGCCTGCGCCTTGGGCCACAGTGATTGGACATAGCTATCGAAGCCGGCATCGCCGCTTTGCGCATGAAGCGGTGCCGAAGCGGTGAGCATCCATGCCGACAGGAAGGCTGCGGCGATCCCGAAAAGGCGTCCGGTTCTGAAACGTATAGCGTGCATCATGTCCCCACCCATAGGGTGTGTGTCGCACAGATGCGAGCGGCTTGGCTAGGCTGCGGCGGGACGAGGCGAGTCATTCGCACGATGGGTCGAGCGGGCAAGGTTTCGCTTGCCGCCGGGCATCCGCGCGCTATGGCGGCGGCACAAGGACAGGTGGCCGAGTGGTTTAAGGCAGCGGTCTTGAAAACCGCCGTGGGTGCAAGCTCACCGTGGGTTCGAATCCCACCCTGTCCGCCATCATGCGAAATGCAGCCGCCGGTATTTTCCGCGAAAATAGAGCAGCGGGTCGCGATGCGGTTCGAACTGCGCGCGGACGACGCGGCCGACGAGGATAAAATGATCGCCCGCTTCGTGGAGCGATTCGCGTTGGCATTCGAACGACACGAGCGAACCGCCGAGGAGCGGCACGCCGGTTTGCCCGGGCGCCCACGGCTGGTTGGCGAACCGGTCTTCGCCCTTTGCGGCGAACCGGTTCGACGTCGGCTGCTGGCCGATTTGCAGGACATTGACTCCGAAATGCGCCGCGTCACGCAGTATCGGCGCGGTTCCCGCCGTGTTGGCGATGCAGACGAGGAGGAGCGGCGGGTCGAGCGACACCGAGGTAAAGCTGTTCGCGGTCAGCCCGACCGGCGTTCCTGTCGCGTCGAGCGCGGTGACGATCGTGATTCCGGTCGCGAAACAGCCCATCGCATCGCGGAGGGTGCGCGGGTCGGATCCCGCCTTGAACTCCATCGCCTCGCGCGGCTGGTGACGTTCGAGAAATTCGAGGAGTTGCCCGAGCAGCGCCTCTTTCCGGTCCGATGCCAGCGCGAGGTCGCAATCGTCGATGTCGGCGCTCTCTCCCATCGGCAGCGCGACGTTGAAGGCATCGCCCACCGCGCTGCTTTGCGCGGGCGAGAAACCGCCGCGTATTACGAGGGTCGGAACCGCGACACGGGCCGCAAGGCCGTCGGCGATCGCCCCCTCGTCGACCGGCATGTCGACAACGACGAGCCCGGCGGCAAGGTGGGCACCGTCGAGCGCGAGCGCGCGCGCTGCGACCCATCCGCCGTCGGCTGCGGCGACCACGACGGGGCGCGACCCCATCTGCGCCAGCACCAGGCGGAGATCCTCGACATGCGGCGCCAACGGCTGTTCGTCGCGCAGGCCGAGGTTCACGACACGCCGCCCCGACAGCACGAGCGCGTCGGCGACCTCGCGCCACGCGGCGCGATCCTGCCCGATCCCGGGGACCAGCAACACGGCGGGATCGTTCTCGTCGCCCAGCATATCGGCGGCGAGGCGGACACCGCCGAAACCCTTATATTCGATGAGGCTCAAACATCCCCCTTGCCGCGCCGGCGGGCGCGGGCGCCGGCGGGCTTCGATACGGTCAAATTGCGAAGAATCGGATCATATCGAAAGCCGTTGCGGCGCGCCAGCGGCTAAGGTCAGGCCTTTGGGCGCATCAGGTGCGCAACGACGCCAGCCGCTGATCGACGATCGCATCGGCTTCCGACATGATCCGGTCGATCAGTTCCTTGCAGGTCGGTATGTCATGGATGAGACCCTGCACCATGCCCGCCCAGAACACGCCCTTGCTGAGGTCGCCGGTTTCGAGCAGTTCGCGCCCCGCTTTGCCGTTCACCAACTCGGC
The DNA here is from genome assembly GCF_000756385.1 of Sphingopyxis sp. LC363. Classification (GTDB taxonomy): domain Bacteria; phylum Pseudomonadota; class Alphaproteobacteria; order Sphingomonadales; family Sphingomonadaceae; genus Sphingopyxis. The sequence goes on along the minus strand of NZ_JNFC01000073.1, from coordinate 31,214 downwards.
GACGTCGGCGAAGGTCGCGTCGGGGACCGCGAGGCGGCGGACGACTTCTTCGCTCACCGCACTCTTGCCGACGCGCGCGGTATTCTTGAGGCTGCGGAAGATCAGGAAGCTGCCGCGCTCGTCATTGTCGACATAGGCCTGCTTCACATTGTCGTGGATAGGGGCTTCCTTCGTCGCGCAGAAGCGTGTGCCCATGTTGATGCCCTCGGCACCGAGCGACAGCGCCGCGACGAGGCCGCGCCCGTCGCCGAAACCTCCGCTCGCGAGCATCGGGATCTTCACCTTGTCGGCCGCCGCCGGGATCAGGATCAGGCCCGGAATATCGTCCTCGCCTGGGTGGCCCGCGCATTCGAAGCCGTCGATCGAAATGATGTCGCAGCCCGCGCGCTCGGCCGACAGCGCGTGGCGGACCGCGGTGCATTTGTGGAGGATGGTAACGCCATGCGGCTTCAGCATCTCCCAAATCTCGCGCACCGCCTGCGTGCCCGCGGTCTCGACGATCTTGACCCCGCCATCGATGATCGCCTGCGCATAGGCGTTGTAGTCGGGTGCGTTGATCGTCGGGAAGACGGTCATGTTCACGCCGAACGGCTTGTCGGTCATCGCGCGGCACCGCTCGATTTCGGCGCGGAGCGCTTCGGGCGTCGGCTGGGTCAGCGCGGTCAATATGCCAAGGCCGCCGGCGTTCGACACCGCGCTCGCAAGCTCGGCATAGCCGACGCTCTGCATCCCGCCCTGGACGATCGGATGTTCGATACCCAGCATTTCGGTGATGCGTGTCTTGAAAGCCATCTCGATCCTCCTGTGCGGTCCTGCCCTTACGGCATCGTCGCGGTGGTCCATGAAATAACTTGACGCTTACGTCAACGTCGGGTTGACTGAAAAGAAACTTAGATAACGAAGGGAATCGGAATGACGGCGGGCGAAGGCATATCGGATCGGGCGCGGGCCATCGCCGACCAGGTCGAAGCATTCGTCCGCAAAATCGTGATTCCTTACGAAAGCGACCCGCGCCGCGACCATCACGGCGCGCCGACCGACGAGTTGGTGATGGAAATGCGCGAGCATGCCCGCGCCGCCGGGGTTTTGACACCGCATATCTTCGACGACGGCAGCCATCTCAACCAGCGCGAGACCGCCGTCGTGCTGATCAAGAGCGGTCTGTCGCCGCTCGGCCCGCTCGCGTGCAACACGATGGCACCCGACGAGGGCAATATGTATCTGCTCGGTAAGGAAGGCAGCCCCGAACTCAAGGAACGGTTCCTGAAGCCGATGGTCGAGGGCCGCGTCCGTTCGGCCTTCTTCATGACCGAGCCCGCCGATGAGGGCGGCGCGGGATCCGACCCGTCGATGATGAAGACGACCTGCCATCTCGACGGCAATCATTGGGTGGTGAATGGCCGCAAGACCTTCATCACCGGCGCACAGGGCGCGCGTGTCGGCATCGTAATGGCGAAGGCCGAGCAAGGCGCGTGCATGTTCCTGGTCGACTTGCCCGACCCTGCGATCCGCATCGACGAAGTACCCAACACGATTGACAGTTCGATGCCCGGCGGCCATGCGACGCTGACCATCGACAATTTGCGCGTTCCCGCTGACCAGATGCTTGGCGAAGCCGGCGAAGGCTTCCGCTACGCGCAGGTTCGCCTCTCCCCTGCCCGCCTGTCGCACTGCATGCGCTGGCTCGGCTGCTGCATCCGCGCACACGAGATCGCGACCGACTATGCCAACCGCCGCGAGGCGTTCGGCAAGCCGCTGATCGACCATGAAGGTGTCGGCTTCATGCTCGCCGAGAATATGATCGATCTGAAACAGGCCGAACTGATGATCGACTGGTGCGCCGGCGTGCTCGACACCGGGTCGCTTGGCACCGTCGAAAGCTCGATGGCGAAAGTCGCGGTGTCGGAGGCGCTGATGCGTATCGCCGATCGCTGCGTTCAGGTGATGGGCGGTACCGGGGTCACCGACAGGACGATCGTTGAACAGGTGTTCCGCGAGGTACGCGCGTTCCGAATCTACGACGGCCCGACCGAGGTTCACAAATGGAGCCTCGCGAAAAAGATCAAGCGCGACTGGAAAGCCGGGCACGCCTGACACGGCCGTCAGTTGACCGGCGAGCGGCCGTAGCGTCAAAACACTTGACGTTTACGTTAACGTCCGGATGATGACCGAAAACATAGGGTAGAGGAATCGAGCCAATGTCGATCTTGTACGACGAAGGGCAACAGGCGATCGCAACCGAATCGCGGCGCGCGCTCGAAGCGCGGGTGAACAAGGACGAGCTACTCCCGCTTCTCCAGACCAGCGGCCAATATCATGATGGTTTCTGGACGACGGCGAAGGAACAGGGCTGGACCGCGCTCGCGCTCCCCGAGGCCTATGGTGGCCTTGACCTCGGCCTCGTCGAGCTGGGGCTGATCGCGCATCAGGCGGGGCGGTCGCTCAGCGGCGCGCCGTTCCTGACGTCGAGCTTCGGGGCGGCCAAGGCGATCGAGCTTTACGGTAGCGACGAGCAGAGGGCGCGCTGGCTTCCGGGCCTCGCGAGCGGCGAGACGATCGGTGCCATCGCCTTTGTTTCGGGGCCGGATGCCCTGCCCGCTGTCCCGCCCGTGACATCGAAAGCGGGTCAGGTTGCAGGAACCGCTCCGGGCGTATCGGGCGGACTGTTCGCCGATGTCGCCATCGTTTTCGCGCAAGAGGGCGGAACACCCGCGCTGGCGATCGTCGATCTCGCCGGCATCGAACGCAAGGCCGTCGACAGCTTCGATAACAGCCGCTGCATCGCCGACCTTCTGTTCGCCGGGGCTCCGGGCGAAGCGCTCGTCACCGGCGACGCTGCGCGCGCGGCCGCGCTCCATATTCTTGCGCTGCAAGCGGTCGTGACCGCGCACGAACAGACCGGCGGGGCCGAAGCGCTGATGGAGATCGCGCGCGACTATGCGCTAACCCGCAAAGCCTTCGGCCAGCCGATCGGCGCCTTCCAGTCGATCAAGCACCGCATCGCCGAGCTTTACGGCCTCGTCGAACTCGCGCGCGCAAACGCCATCCATGCCGCGGCGCGCGAGGGACAGAATGATTTCATCCCGGCCGCCGCCGCCGCGCGCCTGTCGGCGACCGAGGCCTATGACACCGCGGCGCGTGATTGCGTGCAGATCCACGGCGGGATCGGCGTAACGTGGGAGATCGGATTGCATCTCCACATGCGCCGCGCACGCACGCTCGCGCTCGAGCAGGGGAGCAGCTTCTTCTGGGAAGATATACTCGTCGACCGGTTGGCAGGAGCACACGCATGACCGATCTCGAAGCATATCGCACCCAGGCGGCAGCCTGGTGCGAATCGATGGTGCCGACCTTCGGCAAGGCGGCGCGCAAATGGTTGAGCGTCGAGGAGGATCTCGCGCTCGGCCGCCGTTACCAGAAGGCGAAGTTCGACGCCGGTTACGCCGGGATCAACTGGCCGACCGACCTCGGTGGTCAGGGCCTCGGCCATATCGAGAAAATCACCTTCGAGGGCGAGGAGATGAAGCATGGCTTCCCCAACGTCTATTTCGGCATCTCGCTCGGCATGCCCGTCCCCGTGCTGATGCAGTTCGGCAGCGACCGCGAGTTCGTCAAGGAACGCGTGCTCAAGGCGCTCAAGGGCGAAGAAATCTGGTGCCAGCTCTTTTCGGAGCCCTCGGGCGGCACCGACCTTGCCGGCCTGCGCACGCGTGCCGAGACCGACGGCAACGGCTGGAAGATCAACGGACAGAAGGTTTGGACGAGCTGGGCGCAATATAGCGATTATGGTGTTATCGTCGTGCGCACCGATCCCACGGTCGCGAAGCACAAAGGCCTCACCTATTTCTGGGTCGACATGAAGGCGCCCGGCGTCACCGTGCGCCCGATCAAGCTCGCGGGCGGTGACAGTCACGTCAACGAGGTGTTCTTCGACGATGTGAAGGTCAGCGACGACCATCGCATGTCGCCGGTCGGCGGCGGCTTCGCGGTCGCGATCGCGACCTTGATGATCGAGCGCTATGTCGCGACCGACAGCGCGGGTTTCGGGCCGCACCTCGACCTCTTCGTCGAGCTTGCCAAAGAGGTGCGGTTGAACGGCCGCCCCGCGATCGAGGACGGTCGTATCCGTCAGCAGATCGCGCGCAACCATGCGATGCGCGCCGGGCTCGATTCGATCAACCGGCGCGCCCGGCTGATGATGCAGGCGGGCATGACCCCGGGCCCCGAAGGCTCGCTCAACAAGCTCGTCGCGGTGCGCTCGCGCCAGAAGCTCTCCGAACTCGCGCTCGACCTTCAGGGCACCGATGCCTTCGCGTTCGACGAACATGCCTCGCCCAAGGACGATTGGGCGTCGAGCTGGATCAATGCGCCGACAGGCCGCATCGCGGGCGGATCCGACGAAACCTTGCTCAATACCATCGCCGAGCGCATCCTCGGTCTGCCGCAGGACCATCGCCCCGACAAGGGCGTCCCCTTCAACCAGATTCCCGCCTGAGGAGCCCCCCATGAAAATCGATTCCAGCTTATCGGCCGTGATCACCGGCGGCGCGTCGGGCCTCGGCCGCGCAACCGCCGAGGCTCTCGCAGCCTCGGGGGTGAAGGTCGCGATCTTCGACATCAATGACGCGCTTGGCGAAGAGGTCGCGGCGTCGATCGGCGGGCTGTTCGTGCATGTCGACATTACCGACGAACAATCGGTCCTCGACGGCTATGCGAAAGCGCGCGCAGCGCATGGGCAGGAACGCGTGTGCGTCCATTGCGCGATGACCTCGCGCCGCGGCAAGACGCTCGCGTACGACAAGGAAAGCGGCGGTTATCGCCGGACGCCGACCGCCGATTATGCCTTCGGTGTCGAAGGCATTTTGACCGCGAGCTATCGCGTTGCGTCGATCGCCGCCGAAGGCATGGCGACACTCCCCGAAATGGAAGACGGCGAGCGCGGCGCGATCGTGCTGACCGCCTCGGTCGCGGCGCAGGACGGGCAGATCGGCCAGGTCATCTATGGCTCGGCAAAGGCCGGCGTGAACGGCCTCGTCCTGCCGATGGCGCGCGACCTGATGGATCTCGGTATCCGCGTCAATTCGATCATGCCGGGCGTATTCGGCACGCCGCTCCTCAACAATATGAACCCGAAGGTAAAGGAGAGCCTCGAGGCCTCGGTCCCCTTCCCCAAACGTCTCGGCAAGGCCGAGGAATATGCGAGCCTCGCGATGGAGATGGTCCGCAACACCTATTTCAACGGCCAAGCCGTCCGCCTCGACGGCGCAATCCGCATGGCCCCCCGCTAAACTCCCCATCAACGCGCTTTTCAATCGACCGACGATCTTCAAAGCTCTCCACGAAAGGATACCATCATGGCCGAGGCCTATATCATCGACGCCGTTCGTACACCCCGCGGGGTCGGCAAGCCGGGCAAGGGCGCTCTCTCGCACCTCCATCCGCAGCATCTCGCCGCGACCGTGCTCGCCGCGATCCGCGACCGCAACAATCTCGACACCGCGACGGTCGACGACATCGTCTGGTCGACGTCGAGCCAGAACGGCAAGCAGGGCGGCGACCTCGGGCGCATGGCGGCGCTGTCGGCCGGCTATGACACGAAGGCCAGCGGCACGACGCTCGATCGTTTTTGCGGCGGCGGCATCAGCTCGGTGAACTTCGCCGCTGCCAGCGTGATGAGCGGTATGGAAGATTGCGTCATCGCGGGCGGGACCGAGATGATGAGCTACACGACCGCCTATGCGGCGGAACAGGCAAATGCGGGCCTGCCCCCGCGTTTGATGGGGTCGGGTCATGAAGCGCTCGACGAAATCCACCCGCAATCGCATCAGGGTGTGTGCGGCGACGCGATCGCGACGATCGAAGGCATCAGCCGCGAGGCGCTCGACGCGCTCGCGCTCGTCAGCCAGCAGCGCGCCGATCGCGCGATCAAGGAAGGCCGCTTCGCCAAGTCGGTTGTCCCTGTGTACAATCCCGACGGCAGCGTCGCGCTCGACCGCGAGGAGTTTCCGCGCCCCGAAACGACCGCCGAAGGCCTCGCCGCGCTGAAGCCGAGCTTCGCCGGCCTCGCCGATTTCGACATGGGCGGCGGTTTCACCTTCCGGAAACAGATCAACCGCCGCTATCCCGATCTCGAAATCCAGCATTTCCACCATGCGGGCAATTCGTCGGGCGTCGTCGACGGCGCCGCGGCGATCCTGCTGACGTCGAAGGACTATGCCGAGAAGAACGGCCTGAAACCGCGCGCACGCGTCGTCGCCTATGCCAATATCGGCGACGATCCGACGTTGATGCTCAACGCCCCCGTCCCGGCGGCGAAGAAAGTGCTGGAAAAGGCCGGGCTGACCAAGGACGATATCGACGTCTGGGAAATCAACGAGGCCTTCGCGGTCGTCGCCGAGAAGTTCATCCGCGACCTCGATCTCGACCGTGAGAAGGTGAACATCAACGGCGGCGCGATGGCGCTCGGGCACCCGATCGGCGCAACGGGCTCGATCCTGATCGGCACCGCGCTCGACGAACTCGAACGCTCGGGCGGCCGCTATGGTCTCGTCACCATGTGCGCCGCCGGCGGCATGGCGCCCGCGATCATCATCGAACGTATCTGAGGAACAGGAGAGCATCATGGCCGGGCCGCTGAAGGGCATCAGGATCATCGAATTTGCCGGCATTGGTCCCGGTCCCTTCTGCGGCATGATGCTCGCCGACCATGGCGCCGAGGTCATCCGCATCGATCGCCCCGGCGGTTTCATGGATCCACGCGATCCGCTGAGCCGCAACCGCACGTCGATCGCGCTCGACATGAAGAACCCGGAGGCGGTGCGGATCGCGCGCGAACTTTGCAAGAGCGCCGACGGGATTATCGAGGGCTATCGCCCGGGCGTGATGGAGCGGCTCGGACTCGGGCCCGAGGTGCTGCTCGCCGACAATCCGAAGCTCGTCTACGGGCGCATGACCGGCTGGGGCCAGTTCGGCCCCTATGCGCAGGCGGCGGGGCACGACATCAACTATATCTCGCTGTCGGGTGTGCTTCACGGCATCGGCCGCGCAGGCGAAAAGCCCGTCCCGCCCGTCAACTATGTCGGCGACTTCGGCGGCGGCGGCATGATGCTCGCCTTCGGCATGTCGAGCGCGCTCGTCCACGCGGCGCGCACTGGCGAAGGTCAGGTGATCGACTGCGCGATGACCGACGGATCGGCGCTGCTCGCGGGCATGACCTGGGGCTTTCTCGCCGCCGGGCGGCTCAAGGACGAAGCGGGCGTCAACATGCTCGACGGCGCGGCGCATTTCTATGACTCCTATGTCTGCGCCGACGGCAAATATATCTCGATCGGCTCGATCGAGCCGCAATTCTATGCGCTGCTCCGCGAAAAAACCGGGCTCGCCGATGACCCTGATTTCGATGCGCAACTCGACCCGTCGAAATGGGGGCCGCTCAAGGAAAAGCTGACCGCGCTGTTCCGGACGAAGACGCGCGATGAATGGTGCGCGATCATGGAAATGACCGACGTCTGCTTCGCGCCGATCCTGTCGCTGACCGAAGCCCCGCAGCATCCACATAATGTCGAACGCGAGACCTTCCTGACCGTCGGCGGCGCGATCCAGCCTGCCCCCGCCCCGCGCTATTCGGCGACGGTCAACGATACGCCGCGCCCGGCGCCTGCGGTCGGCGGCGATGGCGATGCGGTTCTGGCAGGGCTTGGCTATGACGCCGATGAGATAGCGGCGCTCCGAGACGACGGCGCGGTCCGTTAGGGTTCAGGCGTCGCGCGCGGTCATCGCTTCCCAGAGACCGCGCCCGCCGAAACCGGCGACCTGACGGCCGAGGATTTGCGCCCAATGCGCGTCGTTACCGTGCGTACCGCGCCAGCGCATTAGCGGGACGGTGACACGATGGAGGTCATATTCCTCGGTAAAACCGATCGCACCATGCACCTGATGCGCTACCGACGTCACAACTCCGACCGCCCGATTGGCGCGCAGTTTCGCCGCTGCGATCTCGAAGCCCGCGGCCAACGCATCGCCCCCCGTCGCGTCGAGCCGCGCCGCCAGCGCCGCCGCCGCGGCCTCGACCGCGCGCACCTCACATGCCATCACGGCAAGCGATTGCTGCACGGCCTGGAATTTGCCGAGCGGGCGGCCGAACTGCTGGCGCGTGTTGACATGGTCGATCGACAGGGTGAGCGCCTGCCCCATCGCGCCAGCCATCAGGCTGACCGTCGCGGCGGCGTGCAGGGCAGGATCGACATCGCCCAATCCCGACAGGATCAGCGCCGCGACGGGTAGGTCGGGCACGCTATGACCCGCAATCCACAGCACCGCGTTCACGTCGCCCCAGTCGCCGCCGAACCCGCCGTCGGCCTCGGGAACGAGCAGCAGGCCAAAGCCCGCATCCTCGACCGGCCCGATGCCCACGCTCGCCGCTTCGGTGAATACGGCGCTTGCCGTATCGCACAGCATGTCGCGCGCGGCGCTCATCGCAGGCCCAATCCGCGTGCAATGATCCCGCGGATCACTTCGCGCGTTCCGCCGCGCAGCGAGAAACTCGGCGAAGCGATAAGCAGCGCGCGGAGCAGTTTTGCGAGGTCATCGGGATCATCCCAGCCGCTTGTCACGATCGCCTGCACGCGGCGCGGCATATCCTGTTCGAACGCATTGCCCAGTTCCTTGACCACCGACGCCTCGACCATCGGATCCTCGCCCGCCGCGAGCTTCGCTGCGGTCGACATCGACAGCTGGCGCAGCGTCCACATTTCGGCGGTGAGTTCGCCGATCAATGTCGCGACCGCCGGATCGGGGTCGGCGCCCGCCGCGTCGATCAATGCGACGAGCAGCGCATGGCTCGACAGATAACGCTCGGGCCCCGAACGTTCGAGCCCGAGTTCGGCGGTGACCTGTTGCCCCCCCTGCCCGCGCTCGCCGACGAGGGCGCCGTGCGGGACGAGCACATCGTCGAAGAACACTTCGTTGAAATCATGGTGGCCCGCCATGTCGATGATCGGTCGGATCGTGATGCCGGGGGTGGCGAGGTCGATCAGCAGCTGGCTAAGCCCCGCGTTGCGTTCGCTGCCCTCTTCGGTCCGCACGAGCGCGAGCATGATGTGCGAGAAATGTGCGCCGGTGGTCCAGATCTTCTGGCCGTTGATGCGCCAGCCTTCGGCGGTCTCGCGCGCCGTGGTCCGCACCGCTGCGAGGTCGGACCCCGCGCCGGGTTCGGACAGGCCGATGCAGGCGTAGAGCTCGCCTTTCGCGATGCCCGGCAGATAGCGCTCGCGCTGCTCTTCGCTGCCGTAACGCAGGATCAGCGGGCCGGTCTGACGGTCGGCGATCCAGTGCGCGCCAACGGGGGCGCCCGCCGCCAGCAATTCCTCGATCACGACATAACGTTCGAGCGGATGGCGGTCGCCGCCGCCATAGCGCGCCGGCAGCGTCATCCCGACATAGCCCGCGGCACCGAGCGCGCGGCTGAAACCGGCGTCGAAACTCACCCAGCAATTCGCCCGCGCCACCAGATCGCCCTGCAGCTGGTTCACCGCAAGCCAGGCCCGCAAATCGGTGCGCAGTGCGGCAATGTCGCTAGGCGGATCGAACGGATAGAGCGCAAAGCCTTGCATGTCGCACCAGCCATGCAATAGCTTTGGTTAGGCAGCAAAGGATAATTGAAGATGGGCGAATTTTTGAGTGTCGAGCGGCGGGGCAAGATCGCGATCCTGACGATGATCAAGCCCGGAAGCATGAATGCGATCGGCACGCACGAGGACTGCCAGGACATTATCGACACGCTGCGCGACCTTGGCGAAGACCGCAGCGTCAGCGCGATCATCCTGACCGGTAGCGGCAAGGCGTTCAGCGCCGGCGGGAACCTCAAAGGCATGCAGGACCGCACCGGCATCGGCGTGCTCGACCAGCCCGATTCCACCCGCGCCAATTATCGCAAGGGCGTGCAGGCGGTGATCCGTGCGCTGATGGACTGCGAGGTGCCGATGATCGCGGCGGTCAACGGTCATGCGATCGGGCTCGGCGCCGACCTCGCCTGCACCTGCGACATTCGCATCGCGGCCGAGAGTGCCAAATTCGCGTGCAGTTTCATCAAGGTCGGGATCGTCCCGGGCGACGGCGGCGCCTGGCTGCTCCAGAAGATACTCGGCTACCCGCGCGCCGCCGAGCTGTTCCTGACCGGCGACCGCTTTGACGCCGCGCAGGCAAAGGAATATGGTCTGGTGACGGACGTCGTGCCCGATGCGGAGCTGCTCGACCGGGCGATCGCCATCGCCGAGCGGATCGTCTGCAACCCGCCCCGCGCGCTGCGCCTGACGAAGCGTTTGTTGCGCGAGGCGCAGCACAGCCGGATGAACGATATTTTGGAGTTGAGCGCAGCCTATCAGGCGATCGTCCACGAAACCGCGGATAACCGCGAGGCGATCAATGCGTTCGTCGAAAAGCGTCCCCCTATGTTTACAGGAGAATGACCATGCTCGCCGAGCGTGTCCTGCCGCTGTCCGGCATCCACAATTTCCGCGACTATGGCGGCTATGCCGTCGATGGCAACGGGCGGCTGCGCGATGGGATGCTGTGGCGATCGGCGCACCATGAGGCGGCGACCGACGAGGATCTGACCGCGCTCGACGCGCTGGGGCTCGAAACGGTCGTCGATCTTCGCGGCGACGACGAGCGCGAGCTGCATCCGTGCCGGCGGTCGGACAATTTCTCGGCGCGCGTGCTGTTCGCGGGCGGTGTGACTGCGGGGCTCGCGCCGCATCTGCAGGCGGCGGGCGGGACGATCGACGTCGCGACGGCGCGCGACCGGATGATCGATACCTATGCCGGCATGCCCTACCGCCCCGCGCTCGTCGCGACGCTGCGGCTCTATCTCGCCGCGCTGTCCGAATATGATGCGCCCAGCCTCGTCCATTGCGTCGCGGGCAAGGATCGCACGGGGTTCGCCGTCGCGATCGTCCACCGGCTGCTCGGCGTCCATGAGGACGATCTGATGCACGATTATCTGCTCACCAACACCGCGGGCAAGATCGAGGAACGCATCGCGCAGGGCGCGGCGCATATCCGATCGCGTTACGGCGCCGAGATTCACGACGATGCGATCCGCGCGCTGATGTCGGTCAATCCCTCCTATCTCGACGCCGCGCTCGCCACGGTGCGCCGCGACCATGGCGATATCCCGACCTATGCCGAGGCGGTGCTGAACTTCACGCCCGAGATGCGCGAGGCGATGCTCGACCGGCTGGTGGTCTAGGGGCTATTCGCCCCTCACCAGCACCCCGCCCTTCACCACCGCATCGACGCTTTCGAGCTGACGTACGTCGGTCAGCGGGTCGCCGTCGACCCCGACGATGTCGGCATAGCGGCCGACCGCGATCGCGCCGACGTCCTGCTCGCGGCCGAGCGCCTCGGCGGCGTTCTTCGTCGCGGCCTGGATCGCCTGCATCGGGGTCATCCCATATTCGACCATGACGCGGAACTGCTTGCCGACCTCGCCGTGCGGCATCACCCCGGCGTCGGAGCCGAACACCATGCGCACCCCGGCTTTCACCGCCTTGCGGAAATTGTCGCGCTGGATCTGCGCAATCTCGCGGTCCTTGCGCAGATTATCCTCGAGCACGCCGTTCTTCGCGCCTTCGGCCTGGGTATATTCGGTGTTGTAGATATCCATCGAGAACCACACCGGCCGCTTGCGCTGGGTAGCCATGCGGATGCCCTCGTCGTCGACCAGGCTGACATGCTCGATCGTGTCGATCCCCGCGGCGATCGCGGCGCGGATGCCTTCGGCGCCATGCGCGTGCGCGGCGACGCGCAGGCCCCATTGATGCGCCTCGTCGGCGATCGCGGCGAGCTCCTTTTCGGAAACCTGCAACTGCCCCGGTTCGGTGTTGCGCGAAAAGACCCCGCCGGTCGCGCACACCTTGATCACCTCGGCGCCATATTTGCGCTGGCGGCGGACCTGATAGCGCAGTTCGTCGGGCGTATCGCCGATGCCCTCTTCTTTGCCGTCCTCCCTTTCGAGGCTTGGCGGCAGAAAGGTGCTGTCGCAATGGCCGCCGGTGGCGCCCAGTGCATAGCCCGCGGGCACGATGCGCGGGCCGGTGGCATAGCCCGCGTCGATCGCCTGCTTGAGCCCGATATCGTTGCGGTCGCTCGACCCAAGGTTGCGCACGGTCGTAAAGCCCGCGCCGAGCATGTCGTTCGCATTCTTGACCGCGGTCATGCCCCAGAAGCTGTCGGTGAATTCGAGCCCGCGATAGCCGCCGATGTCGGCGGGGCCGTCGAGATGGACGTGCATGTCGATCAGGCCCGGCAGCAGCGTTCTGTCGCCAAGGTCGACATGTTTGACGTTCGATCCCCAGCGCACGGTGCGCGCATCGGCGATGTTCGTGATGCGGCCGTCGGCGCCGACGAAGATCGCGGGATTGTCGACCGTTTTGCCGGTCAGCACGTCGACGTAACGCGCGGCGGTGATGACGATCTGGCCGGCACTATCTTGCGCCTGCACCGGGAGCGCAGCGGCTCCGGCCAGCGCCGTCGAGACAAAGATGATTCCCCGCAGAAAACTGCCGAACTTTACTCGCGATTGCATGTTTTTCCCGCCCCTTTTCAGTGCCCGCAAAATGGATGGCAAAACGGGACTTAATAGGACAGCAGAATTTTCACGCGGCGGTGATTTTATGCCGTGCCAGATAGTCGTAACCGGGACGGCAGGCATCGGCGACCGCCCGCCCCTCCGCCGTCAGTTCAGGTTGCGGCTTGTCGGGCGGACCGAAGCCCGTACTTGACGCGACGGCATCGTACCAGTGCGAGGCCCAGACGCCATCCGTATCGTGGATTCCGGCCTTCCAGCGCAGCATCGCGGGGTCCCATGCGATGCCGAGCGCTGCGCACAGCTTCTGCAGCATCGCGGACGGATCGCGCAATATGTCGGCGCTGTCGATCACCGGCGGCGCGTGGCCCAGCCGGTCGGCCTCGCGGTCGAAAAATTCGACCTGCTTCGCGGTGCCGAGATGATCGGGGCGCACCGCAACGCGCTTTGCCGCATAGCTCGCGATCACGCGCGCGGGGTCGCGGATCAGGAAGGCGTGGCGCAGGCCGGGAAGATCGTCGTAGGCGATCGGGCCGACCATGTGGTGCGCCATATGCTTCTGGTACCAGAGCTTCGCGCCGGTCGGACAGGTGCCCGCCATGCTGCGCGCAACGCCGCCCCAGTCGCAGTCCATCGACGCCATGACCGCGTCCATCATCGGCTGCGGATCGCCGGTTTCCTTGAGATATGCGCCATAAAAGGGCTCGTCGCTGACGAAGCTGTCGGCGCGGCTGCCGAAACTGCGCATCATCGCGGTCGACAGATTGCGCGGCCCGGACCACATTGCGATCTTGAGCGGTTCCCCGCTCGGGGCGATCCTGAGCGGATCCCCGCTCGGGGCGATACGCACGCAGTCTGTCACGGCCGCGACCGCCCGGCAATGTCGCGCTCGATCAGCGCCTTGTAGAGGCTTTGCAGTCGTTCGACCATCGCCCTCCTTCCCTCGGTCAGCTTGCGCCCGTCGATCGTGTGCGCGGGCACGACGCCGGCGAAGGTGCCGGTAACGAACGCCTCATCGGCGCCATAGACGTCGGTGAGCGAGAAATTCTTCTCATAGACCGGAATGCCGTTTTCGCGGCAGATGCGGATGACATTGCCGCGCGTGATGCCGCCAAGGCAATAATCGCCGCTCGACGTCCATACCTCGCCCCCGCGCACGATGAAAAAATGCGTCGAATTGCACGTCGCGACGAAACCGTGCGGGTCGAGCATCAGCGCCTCGTCGGCGCCGGCCTGTGCCGCCTGGATGCACGCGGTGATGCAATTGAGCTTCGAATGCGAATTGAGCTTGGGGTCCTGTACTGCGGGGTCGCCGCGCCGGACATGGACGGTGAAAAGCGACAGCCCCTTCTCGACCGTCGCGGGGAGCGGATCCTTGTGCTCGGCGATGATTACGATCGTCGCGGGCGAGACGACAACGCGCGGGTCCTGATAGGGCGTCGAACGGATGCCGCGCGTCACCATCAGGCGGATATGGCAATAGTCCATGCCGTTCGCGTCGATCGTGTCGTAAAGGCGCCGTTCGAGCGCGTCGCGCGTGATCCCGATATCCATCGCGATCGCCTTTGCGCCTTCCCATAGCCGGTCCAGATGCTGGTCGAGAAACGCCATGCATCCTTTGTGAACGCGGATGCCCTCCCACACGCCGTCGCCGAGCATGAAGCCGCTGTCGAACACCGATACGCTTGCCTGTGCCCGAGGAACGAGGGTCCCGTTGACGTTGATCAGGATCGCGTCGTTGCGCGGATCGGGAATGAAATCGTGGGTACCTTGAGCCATGCCGCAAGGTTAGCCGTTGATCGCCGTCTGTCGAGAGGAAAGCCCGGCCCACCACGCACCGAGCAGCGCGAAGGCGCCGCCGAGCATCGTGCCGCCTGCGATGTCGCTCGCCCAATGGACGCCGAGCATGATGCGCGAGAAAGCGTTGAGGACGATCATCGTCGCGGCGAACGCCCAGGCAAAGGGGCGCCAGCGCGGCGGGGCGAGCCAGGCGAGGAGCAGATAGACGACCGCGGCGCTGGTCGCGTGGCCGCTCGGGTAGGAAAAGCTCGTCTGATGGTCGAGATGATCGATCAGATCGGGCCGCGCGCGGCCGAAGCCGAGCTTGAGCAAGCTCGACGCGAGGTTCGAAAGCAGCGACGCGCCGCCGAGCGCCACCGCGCAGCGCGGCCCGCACCAGTGCCAGACGAGCGCGCAGAGCAGGATGACGATGATCCAGCGCGGCGTGCCGCCGCCGATCCAGCTTGCGCCTTGCATGAAGGCAATGAAGGCGGGGTCGCTTTCGTCGATGCGCAGCGAGAGCAGGTGTGACACTTGCCAGTCGGCATCCTGCGTCCAGCCCGCGCCGACCGCAAAGCCGAGCGCGAGGACAGCGATGATCAGCGAAATCGCGGCAGGCACGTGCCTTTGCTTGCTGGCCCCCGTCACTACCCGCGTCATTGGCGGCGTCACGACCGGTCCCCCCTTGCCGTTCGCGCCGCCGATTGGCGCCAGCTGTCCAGATGGGCTGCGAAACGCCGTAAATGCTCCGCCCCGCCGTCGAAGTCATTGTCGATCAGGCACACCTCCTTCAACGAACCATCGACGCGGTAGCGAAGGTAAAGGCCGTGCCGTAGGCGGGCGCCGAGCTTCGCCGATGCGGGGCCATCGCCCGGCAGCCGGTCGGTGCGGTCGAAGAGCGCCTCGGCGATGGCATCGAGCGGCAGCGGGTTCGGCCGGGCGCCATAGCTCGGATGAAAGCGCAAGGCCCCGTTTTCGATCTTCACCGCCTCGCTTCGCATGAAGCCCCGGAGGCCGTGCCGGCCAACATAGAATAGGCAAACCCCGCCCGCGATCATCAGGAACGGGACCTTGAACGGCGCCAGCGGGTCGCGATGCGGCGCCGGCGCGGACAGTTCGATATCGGGCAGGCGGACGGTCCGCGGCGGGGCTTCGCGCTCGGCGTGCATCAGGCCGGAGACAGTGAAAGCGATCGCCGCCATCCCCAGGAAGAACAGCGCCTTGAGAACGCTGCCCGTCCGGGAGAAATGAAGGATCGACGGGTTCAAGCGCGCCTAGATATGCAGCGGACGTCCGAACGCGGTGAGCACGCCCTCGTGCATCGTCTCGCTGAGCGTCGGATGCGGGAAGACCGTGCCGATGAAATCATCCTCGACCAGCTCGGCGGTCTTGCCGATCGTATAGCCCTGAATGAGCTCGGTGACCTCGGCGCCGATCATATGCGCGCCGAGCAGCTCGCCGGTCTTCGCGTCGAACACGGTCTTGGTGAAGCCTTCGGACTCGCCCAGCGCAATCGCCTTGCCGTTGCCGATGAAGGGGAAGGTTCCGGCCTTGACCTCGTAACCCAGTTCCTTCGCCTTCGCCTCGGTCAACCCGACGCTGGCGATCTGCGGGCGGCAATAGGTGCAGCCGGGGATGTTGCGGACGTCCATCGCGTGCGGGTGATTGCCCGCGATCGCCTCGACCGCGATGATCGATTCGTGCATCGCCTTGTGCGCGAGCCACGGCGGCGCGGTGACGTCGCCGATCGCCCAGATACCGGGGACGTTGGTGCGGCACATCGCGTCGGTGTCGATATGGCCCTTGGTAGTTTTCACGCCCAAGGCCTCGAGCCCGATATTCTCGGTGTTCGGGACGATGCCGATCGCGACGATCGCGTGGCTGAACTCGGCGCTTTCGGTCTTGCCGTCCTTGGTCTTGATCTTTGCAGTGACGCCGGTCGCGGTCGCCTTCAATTCCTCGACGCCGGCGCCGGTAAAGATCGTCATGCCCTGCTTCTTGAGCTGCTTTTCGAGGAAGGCCGAGATGTCGGCATCCTCGACGGGCACGAGCCGGTCAAGCATTTCGACGACGGTAACTTCGGCGCCCATGTCGCTGTAGAAGCTCGCGAACTCGATGCCGATCGCGCCCGATCCGATGACGAGCAGCTTCTTGGGCATTTCGGGCGGGACGAGCGCGTGGCGATAGGTCCAGATGCGCTTGCCGTCGGCAGGCGCGAAGGGCAGATCGCGCGCGCGGGCGCCGGTCGCGACGATGATGTTCTTCGCGGTGAGGGTTTCGCTCCCCTTCTCGCCCTTCACTTCCAGCTTGCCCGGTGCGGTCAGCTTGCCTTCGCCCATATGGACGGTGATCTTGTGCTTCTTCATCAGGAAGGCGACGCCCTGGCTCAGCTGCTTGGCGACGCCGCGGCTGCGCTTCACCACCGCGTCGATATCGGCGCTGATCTGCTGGGCGATCAGGCCGTAATCGCCCGCATGCTGCATATAATGATAGATTTCGGCCGAGCGCAGCAGCGCCTTGGTCGGGATGCAGCCCCAATTGAGACAGATGCCGCCGAGATTCTCGCGCTCGACGATGGCCGTTTTCAGCCCCAGCTGCGCCGCGCGGATCGCCGCGACATAGCCGCCGGGGCCCGAGCCGAGGACGATGAGGTCGTAGTTTGTGTCAGCCATTATGGGCTCCTTCAAAAGCCCCCTCTCCCCTTGCGGGAGAGGGGTTGGGGTGTGGGGTCGGCGCGCGTCTGCGCGCCTGAAGAATCGATGACGTCCAATATGCTCGCAACGACGCCATCGCTGTTGGCGAGTATGTCGTTGTTCCAAAAGCGAAGGACGCGGAAACCCTGCGCGTTCAGATAGGCATCGCGTTCGATGTCGTAAGCATTTTTGCCATGCTGGCCGCCGTCGGCTTCAACGATCAGCCGATGCTCGAAGCAGATGAAGTCGACGATGTAGAGGTCATCGATCATCTCTTGGCGGCGCCATCTCAGACCTTCGAGCCGACCAGCGCGGAGGATCGACCAGAGCTTGCGTTCAGCATCGGTCGGGTTCGAGGGCATCTGGCGGGCACGGTCCAGCAACAGGGCTTTGCGGGCGAGGACTTCGGAGAGAGTCTTATGCGCCGCTGCCGCGGCGCGGACCCCACTCCCCAACCCCTCTCCCGCAAGGGGAGAGGGGCTAATGTTCCTCGCGGGCATTTTACGCCACCAGCCCCAGCGGGTTCTCCACCAGTTCCTTGAAGGTCTTCATCAACAGCGCGCCGTCGGCGCCGTCGATCGCGCGGTGGTCGAAGCTGCCGGTTGCCGACATGACGGTCGCGATCGCGAGCGCGTCGTCGACGACATAGGGCCGCTTCTCGCCCGCGCCGATCGCCATGATCATCGCCTGCGGCGGATTGATCACCGCGGTGAACTGCTTGATCCCCATCATCCCCATGTTCGAGATCGAGGCGGTGCCGCCCTGATATTCGTTTGGCTGGAGTTTGCCTTCCTTCGCCTTCGCGGCAAGCTCCGACATTTCGGTCGAGATTTTCGACATCGACTTGCCGCCCGCGTCGACGATGATCGGGGTGATCAGGCCGCCGGGGATGCTGACCGCGACCGAGATGTCGGCGCGGCTGTACTGGCGCATCACGTCGCCGCCGAAGCTGACGTTACACGAGGGCACGCGTTCGAGCGCGACGGCGAGCGCCTTGATCAGCATGTCGTTGACGCTGAGCTTGACGCCGCGGCTCTCGAGGCTGGCGTTGAGTTCGCCGCGCAGCTTCAAGAGCGCGTCGAGGCGGATGTCGACGGTGAGGTAGATATGCGGCGATTCCTGCATCGACTGGCTGAGGCGGCGCGCGATCGTCTTGCGCATGCCGCTGAGCTTCTCGTCCTCGTGCGGGATGCCGAAATCGGGGATCGCGCCGGCGGCTGCCGGGGCCGGAGCGGCCGCGGCGGGAGCCGGAGCGGCGGTTGTCGCGGCGGGGGCTGCGGCGCCCGCCGGGGCGCCTTCGAGGTCGGCCTTGACGATGCGGCCGCCCGGGCCGGTGCCGGTCACGCTCTTGAGGTCGATGCCCTGCTCGGCGGCGAGACGCTTGGCGAGCGGGCTCGCCTTGATACGGTCGCCCGATGCGGCGGGGGTGGCTGCCGGCGCGGGGGCCGGGGTCGGCGCTGGAGCCGCCGCCGTAGCAGCGGGTGCCGGCGCCGGGGCTTCGGCCTTCGGCTCGGCGGCGGGCGCAGGCGCAGCTTTCGCGCTTGACGCGTCCTCGCCCTCGCCCGCGATCGTCGCGATCACGGTGCCGACCTTCACATTGTCGGTGCCTTCGGTGACGAGAATCTGCGCAATCGTGCCTTCATCAACCGCCTCGAACTCCATCGTCGCCTTATCGGTCTCGATCTCGGCGAGCAAGTCGCCCGACTTGACCGTATCGCCCTCCTTCACCAGCCATTTGGCGAGGGTGCCCTCCTCCATCGTCGGCGAGAGAGCGGGCATTTTCAGTTCGATTGGCATGTCTAGGCTTGTCCCTGTCAGTCTTGCAGGCGGGGCCTGCCGCTACGGATTCTTCTTCGCCATAAGCCCTGTACCGATCAAGGTCCAGCGGGCCAGCTTGCGTTTCATACGAATGTGACGCACTCTTTGGGCCAAGCAAAAACACGAGGGGTCGGGGTGATGCGGACATATCTGGTGGTGATCGACGACAGCCCGGAGGCATCGCTGGCGCTGCGCTTCGCGGCGCGGCGCGCAGCG
The DNA here is from genome assembly GCF_000756385.1 of Sphingopyxis sp. LC363. Taxonomy (GTDB): domain Bacteria; phylum Pseudomonadota; class Alphaproteobacteria; order Sphingomonadales; family Sphingomonadaceae; genus Sphingopyxis. Next base: position 12,122 of record NZ_JNFC01000073.1, on the reverse strand, counting down.
CGAACGGGCGGCGGCGTCACCGTGCTCGCGATCATCGCGCCGCACGATTTCGTAGCCTTTGGCGGCGTCCAGGCGACGATCGAAGCCGAAGCGCGCGAACATGCCGAGGAACTGACCGCCGCGGCTGCCGATGCCGTGGTGCAGGAAGCGGGCCTGACGCCGCAGATATTGATCAAGTCGGGAAAGCCCGTGGAGGTCGTGCGCGAATTGATCGGTGCGAGCGACGAGATCGCCGCGCTGGTCCTTGCGACGGCGCCGTCGGGAGCGCCCGGGCCGCTGGTCGCGCATTTCACCGGACAGGATGCGGGAACCCTCCCCTGTCCGGTGATGCTGGTGCCGGGCGGGATCGATATCGCCCGGCTCGATGCGCTGAGTTAGGCGGCCGCGACACGCGGCGTCGCCACCGCTTTCCATTCGAGGATCGCGAAACCGAGCACGCCAAAGGCCTGCGCGACGACGACCGCGATGCCGATGCCGGTCATTCCGGCGGCAAAACTCGCGACCACCGCGAAGCTCGCCGCGACCCAACCGAGATTGCCAAGCGCTATCAGCTTGACCAGCGCGGCGTGCGGCACCTTCTGCAGCGCGGCAACGACCATCAGCAGCGCGGCGGCGAGGCAGATCCAGCCGCCGATCGCGACGATATTGGCTGGCAGACCGAGCAGCGCGCCGACCGGCGCCGCGGCGAGCAGGCCGATGGCGAAGACGCCCGTGCAGGTGACGGCGTCGGCGATGAGGATATTCTTGAGATTGCGGATCGACATAGTGATTCTCCTTTCGACCCGCCCCAATTGGACCGCGAATGGAATGGCGTCGATTACGCCCGAGGTAATGGAAAAACCGAAGCCAGGGGTATAGCGGACGTTACGAAGGAGAATGATGATGAAGCCCGCAGCCCTTGGCGAACAGCTCCGCGAATGGCGCGTCCGGCGCCGGATGAGCCAGATGGACCTCGCGCTCGACAGCGAGATTTCGACCCGGCATCTGAGCTTCATCGAGACGGGCCGCTCGAAACCGAGCGCGGCGATGCTGCAGCGGCTCGCCGATTGCCTCGAGGTGCCGCACCGCGCGCGCAACGCGCTGCTGCTCGCGGGCGGTTATGCCCCCGACTATCAGGAGCGACCGCTCGACAGCCCCGAAATGGCGGGAATGCGGGCGATCGTCGAGCATGTGCTGAAAGGACACGAGCCCTATCCCGCGCTCGCGGTCGATCGCCACTGGAACATGGTCGCGGCGAACGCCGCCGTCGCGCTGCTCATGCAACTCGTGGCGCCCGAATTGCTCGAGCCGCCGGTCAATGTGCTGCGCGTCGCGATGCACCCCAATGGGCTCGCGCCGCATATCGTCAACCATGGCGAATGGCGTGCGCATCTCCTCGAACGGCTCGATCATCAGATCGATGCGAGCGCCGATGCTGGATTGATCGCACTGCGCGAGGAACTCGCGGGCTATGGCGGCGGCACCCACGCGCATGACGGCAGCGCGGCGAACGGGATCGCGGTGCCGCTGATCCTGGACACGCCGATGGGGCAGGTCCGCTTCGTGTCGACGGTGACGATCTTCGGCACGCCGGTCGATATCACCCTGTCGGAACTGGCCATCGAGGCGTTCTTCCCGGCCGACGCGGAGAGCGCGGCTCTGTTGCAGGCGATGGCTGCGGCCTGAACTACCGTTTCCGTCCTTTGTGCTTGATATTCGCCGGGCGCCCCCGCTTGCCGACCATATGCTTGCCCGCCCTATCTTTCCCGGCGCCCTTGCCGGTCTTCTTCACCCCGTCGCGGCGCGGCGACCGATTCCGGAAGCCGCCCTCGGGCGCATCGGGCAGTTCGAAGCGCAGCGCGCCGCTGATCGGATTGGCGTCGAGCAATCTGAGCTCGATCCGCTGTCCGACCGTATAGCTTACGCGCCCATGTTCGCTGTCGAGCGTCCGCGCCGCTTCGTCGTAGAAGAAGCGTTCGCTGCCCAAGGTCGAGACCGGCACGAGCCCGTCGCCGCCGAGCCCGTCGACGGTCGCGAAAAAGCCGAAGGGCTGGACCCCGGTGATGCGCGCGACGAGTATCTCGCCCGTTTTGGTCGCGAGGTAAGCCGCGACATAGCGGTCGACGGTCTCGCGCTCGGCCTCCATCGCGCGGCGTTCGAGCGCGCTGATCGTCTCGCCGATGCGCGACAGTCCCTTGGCGTCGGCCTCGCCCAGCCCGGTGCGCGCGGGCAGACCCTTGGGCTTGCCCGGCACTTCGAGGCGATAGCTGTCGACGAGCGCGCGGTGGACGATCAGGTCGGCGTAGCGGCGGATTGGCGAAGTGAAATGTGCATAAGAGCCGAGCGCGAGGCCGAAATGACCCGCGTTGGCGGGGCCATAATAGGCCTGCGTCTGGCTCCGCAGGATCGCCTGCATGATCTCGGGCAGCCGGTCGTCCTCCGAAAATCCATCGATCAGGCGGTTAAACACCGCAGGGGTGATCACCTGCCCGAGCGCGAAGCTCTGCTCGAAGGTTTCGAGATAATCCTTGAGGCTCACGAGCTTCTCGCGGCTCGGCGGTTCGTGGATGCGGTACATCACCGGCGATTTCTTCGCCTCGAGCGCCTTCGCCGCCGCGACGTTCGCCGCGATCATATAATCCTCGATCAGCCGCATCGAATCGAGCCGATCGCGGACGCGAATTTCCGCGATGCCTCCCTGCTCGTCGAGAATGACCTGACGTTCGGGCAGGTCGAGATCGAGCGGCGCGCGGGCGGCGCGAGCCTTTGCGAGGAGCGCCCAGCACGCCCAAAGATTTTTGAGCGTCGGGAGCACATCGGCGTCCCACTCCTCGCGCGGCGCGTCGGCGTCATAGGCCGCCTGCGCATGTTCATAGGCGATGTTCGCGCGCAGCCGCACCAACGCGCGGGCGAAACGCCATGACGTCACCTTGCCATGCCTGTCGATGACAAGATGGCACGCCATCGCAGCACGGTCTTGCCCCGCTTTCAGCGAGCAGACGCCCGCCGATAATGTTTCGGGAAGCATCGGCACGACCCGGTCGGGGAAATAGACGCTGTTGCCGCGTCGCCGCGCTTCGCGGTCGAGCGCGCCGTCGGGGCGGACATAGAAGCTGACGTCGGCGATCGCGACGATCGCGCGAAAGCCGCCCTTGTTGCCGGGGTCCTCGTCGAGGATCGCCCAGACGGCATCGTCATGGTCGCGCGCGTCGATGGGATCGATGGCGACGATCGGCAGCTCGCGCAGATCCTCGCGCCCGTCGGGGGTGAGCGGAAGTTTCGCTGCCGTCCCGGCCTCGGCGAGCGTTTCGCCGTCGAAGACGTGCGGAATCTCATGCCGCGCGATCGCGATCATGCTCAGCGACTTCGGCGCGAAGGGATCGCCGATACGGTCGATGACCTTCGCCTTGGTCGCCGGCCCGCGCCCCGTCAGTTCGGCGCGCACCAGATCGCCGATTTCGGCATCGCCCTTGTCGGCGACCGCGAAGTCGAAGCGCGCGCGCTTGTCGGCGGGACGCAGCCAGACCATCGGCTTGCCGCCGGGCGACTTGTCCTCGACGAGCACCCCGATCACCATCTCTGCGCTCGCCTGCAGCCGCTTCATCGGATGCGCGACATGGCCGCTGCCGCGTTCCTCGGTGCGCGCGAGGATGCGGTCGCCGACGCCGAGCGCGCCCCCCGTACGTTTCGGGCGTCCCTGCTCCATCACGCGCAGCCGCGGCGCGGGACCGGCGCCTTCCCAGCGTTCGGGCACCGCCCAGACATTGCTGCCCTCGATCGCCGCGACGCGCAGCACGGTTACGCGCGGCAAGCCGCCATGTTTGTGAAAGGCGCGGCCCGGCGCCAGATCGACGAGCCCCTCGTCGGTCATATCCCTGAGCAACGCCTTCAGCGCGATCTTGTCATTGCCGTGGAGCGCGAAATGCTTCGCGATCTCGCGTTTGCCGACGGGCTGGTCGGACGCCGTAATGAAGTCGAGGATCTGCTCACTGGTCGGCAGGCCGGGGGCTATATTCGAACGTTTTTTCATTGGTCCAAGGCTATAAGCGCGCCGGGCGCCTTTACCAAGCGATAGCGCGCGATCGGACGATGTCAGCCATAGGCGATCCAGCGCCCCGATGCGCCCGCCGCGAGCCAGAGGAGCAGCGATGCGCCGGCCATTATCCGCGCCGGACGGGGCACGCTGTCGGCCCAGCGCGCCATGTGCGGGTTCCATATCCGTCGAAAAACGGCGGCGTTTGCCAACGCCGCTGCGATAAGGAGCAATTTTCGTTCGAAAATGGCCGATCGCGCCAGCGCCGCGCCGTCGGCGGCGAACAATATCGAGCCGCTGGCCATCATCAGGACCAGCCCCGCGACGGCAACCCGCGTCAGAGCGCGCGACAGTTCCGCCATCGGCAGGCTGCGCCAAAGACCAATAACCCGCAAATCGACGACGCCGATTCCGCCGACCAGCATGACGAGGCCCAGCAGATGCAGCGTATTGGCAACGGGATAGACCAGCGCCGATCCGCGCGCCCATGGCCCGACGCCGATCGTATCGAGCCACGCCGCGGCGGCGGTCAGGACAGGCTCCACGCTGCCCGCCTCAGCGAAGCTCGACCGTTTTCTTGCCGATCATCACGCGCTCGATCCGCATTTCGGGCGCGCCGTCGCGCCGGAGATAACCGGTCAGGCGAAAGCGTTTGCCGGGCTCGATCTCGGCGCGCGTCAGTCCGCGTGCCTCCATGCGGCCGACCGGCGCCAGGATGACGTCCCAGACCTTGCCCTTCCAGCGCATCTTCGCGCTGCCGTGCGGGTTTCCCCACGACAATTCGGTGAATGACGCGGTCAAGGTGACCGGCTTGGTCTCGTCATAGGACGACCAGCCATGATGGGCCGCGGCGGGGAGCGCGGCCAAGGCCAGCGTCGTTGCCGCGATCAGCAGGGGGTAGCGCATCGACAGTCTCCTTCGAGCCCCTCGGCGTGAAGGCTAAAGACCCGCAGCCCTCGGTGCAAGAGCGTCGGGCTCAGTAAGTTCGCCCGATCAGCACCCGCTCGACCGCGGGTTCGCCGGTGAAGAAGCAGGCGCCGTCCGCCGGCGCGGCATCGAGCGGCGTGTTACGCATCGTCAGCTTGAGCGCCTTCAACTGCTCGACGATCTTGTCGAGCGCCGCCCCGCTGGGGCGCGACCATTGCACCTCGGCCCAGCCGACGAACTTGTCATCGCCCGCGAAATGCGCCTTCAAGTCGGTGACGTCGCGGCGGATGTTGCTGTGCAGCCGCCCGCGCGCTTCGGCATGAAGGCTCGACTGGATGTCCTGAAGCGTCGCAACCGCCTCGGCGATGAAATCGCCCTTTGCGACGAACGCCGAGTTGAGCTTGCCGTCATCCTTGTAGAGCCGGTCGCGGCGGATCACCGCGACATTGCCGCCCGCGACGTCGCGCGGGCCGACCTCGACGATGATCGGCGCGCCCTTCTTGACCCAGCCCCAGCGTTTGGTCTGCGCCTTGTTCGCGCCGGTGTCGAACAGCACGCGCACGGGTTCGCGGAACGCGTCGAGCGTCTTCAGCTGCGTTTCGAGGTCGCGGCAATAGTCGAGGATCGCGGCATCCTCGTCATTGTCGCGCAGCATCGGCACGATCACGATCTGGTGCGGCGCGATGCGCGGCGGACAGCGCAGCCCGTCGTCGTCGCCGTGCGTCATGATCACGCCGCCGATCATGCGCGTCGAGGTGCCCCAACTCGTCGTGTGACAGAGGCTGTGACCCCCGTCCTTGTCCTGATAGCGGATGTTCGCGGCTTCGGCGAAGCCGGTGCCCAGATAATGCGAGGTGCCGGCCTGGAGCGCCTTTCCGTCTTGCATCATCGCTTCGATCGAATAGGTCGCGACGGCGCCCGGGAAACGCTCATTCTCGGGCTTCTCGCCCGCGATCACCGGCATCGCCAGCACATCCTCGGCAAAGGCGCGGTACATTTCGAGCGCGCGCAGCGTTTCGGCCATCGCGTCATCCCTGTCGGCGTGCGCGGTATGACCTTCCTGCCACAGGAATTCGCTGGTGCGCAGGAACATTCGCGTGCGCATTTCCCAGCGGACGACGTTGGCCCATTGATTGACCTTCAGCGGCAGGTCGCGCCAGCTCTGCACCCAGCGGCTCATCGCCGAACCGATCACCGTTTCGGAAGTCGGACGAACGATCAGCGGCTCCTCGAGCTTCGCTTCCGGATCGGGGACGAGCTTGCCCTTCCCGTCCGCGATCAGCCGGTGGTGGGTGACGACCGCCATTTCCTTTGCGAAACCATCGACATGGTCGGCTTCCTTTTCAAAGAAGCTCAACGGAATGAAGAGTGGGAAATAGGCGTTCTGGACGCCGGCGTCCTTGATCGCGGCGTCCATCACCGTCTGGATACGTTCCCAGATGCCATAGCCCCACGGCTTGATCACCATGCAGCCGCGCACGCCCGATTCCTCGGCGAGGTCGGCTTCGGCAATGACATCCTGATACCAGGCCGCGAAGTCGGCCTGACGGGTTACGCTGAGCGCATGCTTGATCATCTGTCCTGTTTTCTGTGCTTGGGAGCCGGGAGAGCGGCCCCCGTTATTTCTTGGCGAGCTCAGCCTTGAGCTCGGCGATTTCGGCTTTCAGCGCGGCGATCTCGGTATCCTTCGCCTTGCTGCCCGCAGCACCTGGCATGAAAGCCCCCGCCGCCTGCTGGAACATTTCCATATTGCGGCGGGTGAGTTCGGCGAGCGGGTTCGCGCCGAGCGCCCCTTCGAACGCCGAACGGACGTCCTGCTGGTTCTTGCGGAACGCCGTCATCGAGGCTTCGAGATATTGCGGGACCATCGACTGCATCTTGTCGCCGTACATGCCGATCAGGTGGCGCAGGAAATTGACCGGCAGCAGCGTTTCGCCGCGCGTTTCCTCGTCCATGATGATCTGGGTCAGCACATTATGCGTGATGTCTTCGCCGCTTTTCGCATCGACGACGCGAAAATCGCGGCCATCGCGGACCATCGTCCCCAGATCGTCGAGTGTGATGTAGCAGCTGCGTTCGGTATCGTAGAGCCGCCGGTTGGCGTATTTCTTGATCGTGACGACATCGTCTTCCGCCGTCCCCTTGGACTTCGCCATTTTCACCCGCGCTCCCTGCACGCCCGGAACCTGGCGACCGCGCCGCACCGGACAGGCTGCCGCATTAGCATCAAATTATGATGCGTCGCAACATGCGCCGCCGTTCGCTGCGAGTCGTGGCGGCGCGCGCGCCGCCAGGCTGAACAGCGGCCGCTCGAGTCTTGCGGCGCCGGACCTCACCCCATGACAAAGGCTGGAAAGAAATTTAGTTTCTGCTGCAACGAGAAATCTGAAATATTGCTCTGTACGGAGGGCCAAGTGCGCTCGTTCATGTCGCGCGAGGCGAAGCATATTATCCGCGGCTTATTGCCGTTTCGCGACTCCGGTGTTGCGCAAATGTCACAAACGTCCTGTCATAAATCGCCTGCGTCGGGAAATCGCTACGGAAGGCTTGTGCTCGGATTTCTTTTCGGTCTTTCTGCTGCGTAATCCGTTCAACTTGTTTTTTGAACGGACAACCGGGGAGTTATCAATGAACAAGTCGCACCTGTTTCGGGGTGCTGCTGCCTTTGCAGTGGCCATATCGGTGAGCCAGCCCGTGCTGGCGCAGGACACCGCTCCGGCGGACACCGCCGAAGCAACCGATGATAATACCGAACGCTCGATCGTCGTCACCGGCTCGCGCATCGTGCGCCCGACGCTGGAATCGTCCGTTCCGCTTACGTCGGTAGACGTCGGCGAGTTGACCGACACCGGCGACATCTCGCTGGGCGACGCGCTCAATGACCTGCCGTCGCTGCGTTCGACCTTCAGTCAGGGCAACTCGACGCGCTTCATCGGGACCGCTGGCCTGAACATCCTTGACCTTCGCGGCCTTGGAACCGCCCGTACGCTGGTGCTCGTCAACGGCAAGCGCCACATCACGGCGTCGCCGGGCGACTATCTGGTCGACGTGAACACCATTCCGGTCGATCTGCTTGAACGCGTAGACATCGTTACCGGCGGCAATTCGGCGATTTACGGTTCCGATGCAGTCGCGGGCGTTGTGAACTTCATTACGAAGCGCGACTTCGAAGGTATCAACCTCCGCGCCCAGGGCGGCCTCTCGTCGCGCGGCGACCGCGGCAACGTCTTTGTCAGCGGCACCTTCGGCAAAAACTTCGCCGATGGCCGCGGCAACATCGCGATTTCGGCCGAATATGCAGAACAGACGCCGCTCTATTTCAGCGACCGCGACGCCCTGACGGGCGCTTATTCGGGTCGCTGTCAGTTCCAGACCGTCGAACCGACCGGCAGTGAGCCCGGTGGCTCGGACGGCATCACCGACACGGAGTTTTTCTGCGGCGTCAAAAATGGCTCGATTTCGGACGGCGGCACGCTCGGCCGTGTCGGTCGGGGGCAATATCTGCGCTTCAACTCGGTGGGCGACCTGTTCGTCGACGTTCCCGATGGCGATTTCGAAGCCGGCGGTTCCGCTAACATCCTTGGCGGACAGGGGTCGACGCTGCGCAACACCGGGCAGCTTGCCGCGGGCGTAAAGCGTTATGCCTTCAACCTGCTGGCCCATTATGATGTGAGCGACGCCTTCCGTCCCTTCATCGAGGCCAAATATGTTCGTGTCGATGCGCTGCAGGAAGGTCAGCCCAGCTTCTTCCAAGGATCGCTGGCGAATTTCTTCGCGCTGACGCAGGAACAGTTCGACGCGATCCCCGAACTGCGCTGCGACAACCCCTTCCTGACGTCACAGGCTTTCGGCACCCTGTCCGCCTATGGCGTTTGCGGTGCGACGCCGGATGCGACCGAGTTCACCATTTCCCGCTTCAACACCGACTTCGGTGGTCGCGGCGAAAAGCACAAACGCGAAACCTATCGCGTTGTAGGCGGCGTCGAGGGGACGTTCAACGACGACTGGGGTTATGAAATCGCCCTGAATTATGGCCGCTTTGAATCCAAGATGGATTCGCTGAACAATCTGGTGCTGTTCGACGAACAGGGCAACCTTGACGGCTTCCTGCTCGCCATTGACGCGGTACAGAATACGTCGGGCCAGATCGTTTGCCGCGTGAACGCCGATGCGGACCCGACCAATGATCGCCCGGATTGCGTTCCGATCAACGTGTTCGGCAGCGGGGCGCCTTCGCAGGCGGCTCTCGACTTCGTGAACACCAAGGCGAAGCGCGTCGAAAAGGCTGAAGAGTTCGTCGCAACGGCCAGCGTTTCCGGCGATCTGTCGCAGCTGTTCGAACTTCCCGGCGGTCCGATCGGTTTTGCACTCGGCGCCGAATATCGCGAAGAAACGGCATCGTCGGTTTATGACGCGCTGACGGCCAGCGGCGGTACGTTCCTGAACGCCATCCAGCCGTTCACGCCGTCAAAGCTGTCGGTGAAGGAAGCCTTTGGCGAAGTGAGTATTCCGCTGCTCGCCAATGTTCCGCTCGCTGAAGAACTGACGATCGGTGCGGCGGCCCGCGTCTCCGACTATAATACGTCGGCGGGCACGGTCTGGGCTTACAACGTCCAGGGTCTGTACGCGCCGATCCCTGACGTTCGTTTCCGCGCGGCCTATGCAAAGTCGGTTCGTACACCGACGCAGAGCGACCTGTTCTCGCCGCTCAGCCAGAACTTCGCTCAGTTGACCGACCCGTGCGACACCTCGTTCATCAGCAACAACCCGAACCGCGCGGCCAATTGCGCCGCCGCCGGGGTCCCGACAGTGTTCGACGCGGCTGCGGCCGCAGCGTGCGCCGGGTCGGGCGTGCCGGAAGACCAGCGCGAAGAGGGCGATCCGTGGGTGAACTGCCTTGCCCGCACCTCGTCGACCAGCTTCCTTTCGGGCGGCAACCCCACCCTGCTGAACGAAATCGGCAAGAGCCTGACGATCGGCGCGGTGTTCGAACCCAGCTTCCTGCCGGGTTTCAACTTCACGGTCGACTATTACAAGATCAAAGTCGAAAGCCTGATCGCGGCTCTTGGTGCACAGACGATCATCAATCTGTGCTATGACAGCCCGGACGGCATCAACAACCAGTTCTGTTCGACGGTGAACCGCCAGTCGACCGGCTTCTTCGATCAGCAGGCCGGTGCGGTCATTTCGGGCGGCGTCAACTTCGCCGCGCAAAAGACCGAAGGCATCGACTTCGACGTCGCCTATCGCCGGACGTTCGACAATGGTCATCGTCTGTCGTTCCGCGCGATCGCGACTTATCTGATCCGCCTCGACAACTACACCGATCCGTTGAACCCGGCGAACCCGAACCGCCAGATGAGCGAACTGGGCGATCCACGCTGGGCCGCGAACGCGAGCATCAACTACGATTTTGGCGATCTCGACCTCAGCTGGTCGGTGCGGTACATCGGCAAACAGACGATCGGAACTTGGGAAGCGCAGAACCCCTATAAGGGTGCCTGCCCGGCCAACGGCACGATCCCTGGCGGCGGCAGCTGCACACCGGGGAACATTGTGACGCTTCCGCCGCAGAACGCTGATCAGTTCCCGCAGGTCTATTATCCGGACGCATTTTATCACAATTTCCGGGCGAATCTGGAAATCGACAAGAAGTTCAACTTCTATGTCGGCATCGACAATGTGTTCGACAAGCTCCCGCCGCTCGGCTTGCTCGGTACCGCTGGCGGTGATCCGTTCGACAGCTTTGGTCGCTACTTCTATGCGGGCATCAAGGCCAGCTGGTAAGCCAATCGAGCTTCATGAAAATCGACCGCCTTCCTTTGGGAAGGCGGTCTTTTTTTGTTTGATTTTCCTTTTGCAACGCTCGCTCTAAATCCAACGCCTCTCGAACCGCGGCCCCAGCCCCGTCAGCAGCTCATATTGCGACAGGCCGCTGCGAGCGGAGGTCGATGGGAGGTCATAATCGAGCGTGAGCCAGTTGCCTTCCTGGAGTTCGTCCACCTCGCTGGCGTCGAAGGCGGTCAGATCCATCGATACGCGGCCGATGAGCGGTAGCGGGCGCGACCGCCACGTGGCCGAGCCCGATCCGGCATGGCAGCGTAGATAGCCGTCGGCATAGCCCAAGTTCGCAATTACGACCCGGCTATCCTGCCTCGCGGTCCAGGTTGCGCCATAGCCGACCGTCTCGCCAGCAAACACGTCGCGCACCTGGAGGGCGCGCACTTCAGGGAACACGACCTGCCGGATATGCCCCCCGGCTTCGCCGCGGGGTGTGCCGCCATAGAGCGCTATGCCGGGGCGCGTCAGGTCGAACGCATAGTCGGCGCCGAGGCAGATGCCCGCGCTGTTCGCGAGGCTGTAGCGCCGGGCGGGAACCGCCTGCCGGACGCTGTGGAACGCTGCCAGTTGCAGCGCATTCTGTTCACTGTCCTCGTCGGCCGAGGCGAGATGGCTGAGCAGGGTGCCGATATTCAGGCCGTCGAGCGCGCCGCCGATCGCTTCCTCTACGCGAAGCCCGAGGCGGTTCATGCCCGTATCGATCATCACATCGCACGGGCGCCCCTCCCCCGCTTCGCGCCAGCGCGCGATCTGTTCGAGGCTGCCGAGCACCGGGCGCGCCGGGAGCGTGCGCGCCGCGATCATGTCGCTCGCGCCGACGCCGTGGAGGACCGAGAGCGACACGCCTTCGGGCAAGGGCATCAGCGCGGCGGCTTCGGTCCAGGTCGCGACGAAAAAGTCGCGGCATCCCGCAGCGGAAAGATGTCGCATCACCTCGCGCGCGCCAAGACCGTAAGCATCGGCCTTGATCGCCGCGCCGCACGCCGCCGGACCGCTCTGCTGGGCGAGCCAGCGCCAGTTGGCGACGAGGGCTTCGGATGAAAGGCGAAGGCGAAGCGGCGAGGGAATGGCAATCATTCCTTCGCCCCTATACGGCTTGGCTGCCTCCGCCAATGGGGGCGATCATAGGGCCGGCCTGTCCCATTGCCCCTCGACCGGGTCCTTCAGCATGAAGGCCGTGACGAGGAAGGCGACGAGAACGACGACCCAGGTGTAGGGTCGTGCGGCTGAGCGGAACAGGAAAGTGTCGTAAGGGGCATTATTTCCTTTCAAAAGTCCCATTCGGAATTAGGTTGGCGTAGCGGTCTGAGGCCGCCGTTTGCGACGGCGTCAGGCACGGAGA
>NZ_JNFC01000072.1 GCF_000756385.1 Sphingopyxis sp. LC363 | reverse complement strand
AGTCGTAGCGGCCATTGAGAGAAGAAAGCCCCTCCCCTTCAGGGGAGGGGTTGGGGGTGGGGTCTATCGGCCTTGCGCAAGGCCGATAGACCCCACCCCACTACGACTAGGCAGCAAGCTGCCAAGTCTGCGTTGCCCCTCCCCTGAAGGGGAGGGGCCAAATTGCCGCAACGTCCGCTCCCCACCCCAAAGCGGACGTTCGTCAGAAAACAATCTGCGCGCGCGCGCCGACACTGTCGACGCCATAGTCGCGGTCGCCGCCGGCGGGGATGACCGCGTCGTGATATTGCAGCCGCGCATAATTGATCATGAAGCGCACATAATCGATTGGCGTCCAGATCAGCGACGCCATATAGCCGTCCTGCTTGCCGCCGACGATGCCCGCGTCGTTGAGGTCGAGGTGATCGTAGCGCAGGTTGATCTGCCAGGCGCCGATCCCGCCGTCGCTCACGGGGTTCTTGACATGGACCTCCTTGAAGATGCCGCCTTTGTAGGCGCGCGTGTCGTCGGTCAGGAACAGCCCGGCCTCGACCGAGCCGCCGAAGAAATGCGGATCGGCGAGGCCCGGACGATCGACTGACTGCCAGAAGGCCTCCGCCGCGCCGTGCAGGCGCCCGCGGATGAAGGCGGTCTCGGCGCCGAAGCCGGTCTCCGCATCGGCCTCCATATTCGGGGTCGCAACGAAGCGAATGTCGGCGCTATGGACGAGCGGGCGCTGGCGATAGCGCACCGTCGGCACGGTATCGCCGAGCTTGCGCCAGTGCGCCGAGCCGCCGAAGTGGAGCTGGGTCTTGCCCGCCTTGGGCGCGTAAACGACGCGGCCGTCGAAGCTGTAGCCGTCGTTGCCGCTGTCGAGCGCGGTGAAGTTGTCGGTGAAGACGCCGCCCTGCAACAGCAGTGCGCCGGTCGAATATTCGGCCGAAACGCCCGCGCGGCGGATGAAGTTGAAGGCGTCGGTAAAGGCCGAACGCTCGATGAAGCTGGTATCGTTGCTGCTCGACAATTCTTCCAGCCCCTGGAAGCTATTGTGCTGGCCGACGGTGAGCTTCAGGGGTCCGTCATCGTAGGTCATGAACGCGTCGAGCAATACGACGTCGCTTTCGGCGAAATCGGCCTCGACCTTATATCCGAAGCCGCCGGGGATCGTTCCGCCGAAACCCATGCGGATGCGGCGCAATTCGTTCGAAAAGCCGAGCGCGGGATCGGTGATCGCGCCGGGTGCGCCGACATAGGCGGCATCGACCTGAACCCGGCCGCGCGGCTTGAAGCTCCAGCCGTCGGCGGTCTTGATCTCGGGCGCGCCCTTCCATTTGATTTGCGTCGCCGAGGCCTCGGGGGCGGGCGCCGGAGCGGGAGCCGGCGTCGCGACGGGCGGCGGCGACGCCTGATCGAGGCGCGCTTCCAAGGTTTCGACCTTGGTCCGAAGCGCCGCGAGTTCGGCGCGCAACGCGGCCGCCTCCTCGGCGCTCATCGCCTGTGCATGCGCCGTCGCCGGCAGGCTGAACATCGACGTCGCCAAAAGGGCGGCGACCAGGGCGTGGCGCATGAACGAAGCTCCATTGCGAAAAGGTGACTGTCCGATGGCGCTATTATTGCTGGTATATGACAATCCGGCGTCACTGACATGACAATTCAGCGACAATTGATGTTTTTCGGCGGCGCGCATCCCCCTTGCCTGCCCGCGATGAACGGTTAAGGACGGTCGCGTTTTCATTGACAACTTTTCAGCCTTTCCGGGAGACCATCATGACGATCAAATTTGACGGCCGCGTTGCCATTGTCACCGGCGCCGGCGGCGGCCTCGGCCGCGCCTATGCGCTCGAACTCGCGCGGCGCGGCGCCAAGGTCGTGGTCAACGATCTCGGCGGATCGCGCGACGGCACCGGCCATTCGGACGCGGCATTGCAGGTGGTCGAGGAAATTCGCGCCGCGGGCGGCACCGCCATGTCCAACGGCGGCAGCGTCACCGAATATGAGCAGATGGTCGAAATGGTCGCCAAGGCTAGGCAAGAATGGGGCGGCGTCCACGTCCTGATCAACAATGCCGGCATCCTGCGCGACAAGAGCTTTGCCAAGATGGAGCCCGCCGATTTCGACCTGGTGCTGAAAGTTCATGTGTCGGGCAGCGCCAATGTCACCAAGGCGTGCTGGGAGCTGATGCGCGAGCAGGCCTATGGCCGCATCCTCATGACCGCCTCGTCGACCGGCCTCTACGGCAATTTCGGGCAGGCGAATTACGGCGCGGCGAAGTTGGGCCTCGCAGGGCTGACCAAGACGCTCCACCTCGAAGGCGCGAAATATAATATCCGCTGCAACACGATCGCGCCGGTCGCGGGGACGCGGATGACCGAGGACATCTTCCCGGCCGAGCTGTTCGAGAAGTTCACGCCCGAGAATGTCGTCCCCGCCGCGCTCTATCTGGTCAGCGAGGATGCCCCGACCAACATGATCGTCGGCGCGGGCGCGGGCGCGTTCCATGCCGCCTATGTCACGATGACCCCCGGCGTCGCGCTACCCGAAGGCGAACGCACCCCCGAGGGCGTCGCGGCGGCGTGGGAGAAGATCATCGACCGCAGCGGCGAAACCGTCCCGCAATCGGGCAGCGAACAGTCGATGAATGTCATGAAGGCGTTGATGGCGCTGGGCTGAACCTAACGATCCTCCCTGTCGCGGAGCGATGGGGAGGTGACAGCGCGAAGCGCTGACGGAGGGGCGATGACGCTACCGTCGCGGCTCCTCCACCACGCCCTTCGGGCGCGGTCCCCCTCCCCATGGCCTTCGGCCACAGGGAGGATTAATCCGCTTCACTGTATTGACACAGCAACACGCCAGTGCGATAAGGGCGGCGGGGCAAGGGGATCGGACAGAAGGACGACCCCGATGTATAGTGAAAGCGACCTGCAAGCCGCGGTCGATGCAAAGGTTCTGACGCCGGAGGCCGCCACGGCATTCCGGTCGCATATCGCATCGGTTCGCGCTGCCCCCGGAGCGGATGAGGAATCATTCCGCCTCATCACCGGCTTCAACGATATTTTCGTCAGCATCGCGGCGGTCATCCTGCTCGTCGCGGTGGGCTGGATCGGCGAATCGATCCATAGCGCGCTCGCGGGCGCCTTCGTCGCGGGCTCGGCCTGGTTCCTCGCTGAATATTTCACCCGCAAACGCCGCATGGCGCTGCCCAGCATCGTGCTGATGCTTGCCTTCGCGGGCGGCGTCGCGGCGACGATGATCGGTTTTCTGGTCGAACATGGCGAAGCGATATTCGGTCAGGACCCCGGCGATACGGTCGGGGGACTGCTGATGGGCGGCATCGCGTTGGTCACCGCAGCCGCGACCTGGTTCCACTGGCGGCGCTTCATGGTGCCGATCACCGTCGCGGCGGGCACGGCCGCGCTCGCGGCGATGGCGGTGGCGCTGATCCTGTCGATCACCGGCATGCCCGAAGAACCCGACGCGCTGGTGATGTCGCTCGTGCTCATCGCCGGGCTCGGCGTCTTCACGCTTGCCATGTGGTGGGATCGCAGCGACCGTGCACGCCAGACGCGCCGCAGCGATGTCGCCTTCTGGCTCCACCTGCTCGCCGCGCCGATGATCGCGCATCCGATCTTCTTCCTGCTCGGCGTCACCGAAGGCGAGAATATCACGAGCATCGCCGCGGTGCTGGTGATCGGCGTCTATATCCTCTTCGGGCTGATTGCGCTCGCGATCGACCGCCGCGCGCTGCTCGTCTCGGCGCTCGCCTATGTGCTCTTCGCGATGACCCAGCTGTTCCGCACCTTTGGCGCGGTCGAGCTCAATGTCGCGCTGACCGCTTTCGTCATCGGCTCGGCGCTGCTGCTGCTTTCGGCCTTCTGGCAGAATGCCCGCGCGGTCGTTGTCGGCCTGCTGCCCGACGATCTGGCGAACCAGCTGCCCGCGACCGTCCGGACCGCCGGCGTCGCGGCGCACGGATAGGAAATCGCGGAAAAACAAGCCGGGCCAAGCCGGTTTTCGGGGGCTCCGACGGAAGGGTCGGGGCCCCTTTTTCGTCGCCGCCATCCGGCGACCGGGCACCCGGAGATGATTCGCCCCCTTGCCTGCACGGCGAGGCACGGTAAGAGAAGCGCGGATCCGCAGGGCCGAGCATCCTGTGGACCGTGCTTTCGCCTGAGCCGCAACGGCAAGGCGTTCCTGCACCCCAGTAACAGGGCGCGGACGGGCGGGTCCGGGCCAAGGAATGTGCCACTCTCCCAGGTGAAGCGATGACACCGCCGAACATCTTGATGGTGGAGGACGACCCTCCGATCCGAACCCTGACCGCGCGCGCGCTGCAGGAACATGGTTATATCGTCCGCACCGCCGGGACCGCGCCGCAGATGTGGGACGCGCTCCGGGCGGCGCCCGCCGACCTCTTGCTGCTCGACATCATGCTGCCCGGCACGTCGGGGATCGACATCTGCCGCGAAGTCCGGCGGACGAGCGACATCCCGATCATCTTCCTGTCGGCGAAAGGGACCGAGACCGACCGGATCGTCGGGCTCGAACTGGGTGCCGACGATTATCTTCCGAAACCGTTCGGGGTTCGCGAACTCGTCGCGCGCGTGCGCGCCGTGCTGCGGCGCCACGCGATCGAGCGGCCGCAGGCGGACCGCGAGCGCGGCCTGATCCGCTTCGACGATTGGACCGCCGACCTTCCCCGGCGCCAGCTCACCTCGCCCGATGGCGCCGCGGTCGAGCTGACCGGCGCCGAATTCGACCTGCTCGTCAGCCTGTGCGACAATGCCCAGCGCGTCATCGCGCGCGAGCGGCTGATCGAATTGTCGCGCACGCGGCTTGGCGACAGTTCGGACCGCAGCATCGACGTCCTCATCAGCCGCCTGCGCCGCAAATTGTCGAGCCCCGGCAAGCCGGCACCGATCGTCACCGTTCGCGGCATCGGCTATATGCTGAACGTGCCGGTGGAGCGGCTTTGAGCCTGTTCGAAAAGCGCGGCTTCGGCCTGTTCGGACAGATCGTCGCGATCCTGTTCGCCGCGGTCCTGCTCGAAAGCGCCGCGAGCATGTTCCTCTATGAGCGCGCGAGCCAGTTTTCGATCAACGGCGACAAGGCGCGGCGCCTTGCCGAACATCTCGTCCTCTCGGGCAAGCTGATCGAGGAAGCGCCGCGGTCGCAGCGCGACACGGTGGCGTCCGAACTGACGACGACGCGTTATCATCTGGTGTGGCAGGAACGGCTGGTCAATCCGCCGCCGGTCTCGCCCAAGCTCAACCAGATCACGCGCCAGATCCTCGACTGGGAGCCCGAGATACAGAAACGCGACCTGCGCCTCTATCTCCAGTCGCCGGGGCTGCACAGCACGATTTCGGGCGCGATCCGCCTCAACGACGGGAGCTGGGTCAGCTTCAGCGCGCGCGACCATGTCCGCAAACTCGACCTGACGCTGTTCCGGACCTTGCAGACGCTGGTTCCCGCGATCGCGCTCGTGCTGCTCGCCAGCCTGCTCATCCGCCATACGCTCCGCCCGATGCGCGACCTGACGCGCGCCGCCGAGACGCTCGGCAAGCATGATTTCGTCGATGTCCCGTTGCGCGGCCCCGCGGAGGTCCGGAAGGTCATCGACGCCTTCAACGACATGCAGCACCGCATCACGGCGATGATCGCCGACCGCACGCAGGCGCTCGCGGCGGTGGGACATGATTTCCGCACGCCACTCGCGCGGCTGAGGCTGCGTGCCGACAGCGTCGCGGATCCGTCGGTCGCGTCGGCGATGGAGCAGGATATCGGCGAGATGGAGCGCATGATCGACTCGCTGCTCGCTTATCTTTCGGGCGACATCGACGATCCGACCGAGCCCGTGGCGCCGACCGACATCGCGGTGATGTGTGCGACCGCGGCCGACGAGGCGAGCGACCGCGGGCATCGCGTCCTTTATGCCGGGCCCGATCATTTGGTGCTGTCCGTGCATGGCATCGCGATCAAACGCGCGCTGCTCAACCTCGTCGGCAATGCGCTGCGCTTCGGGAACGAGATCGAGGTGCGGCTGCGCAGCGGCGACCGGCGGATCGAAATCGAGGTGGCCGACGACGGCCCCGGCATTCCCGAACATCTGCGCGAACAGGCCGTCCAGCCCTTTGCGCGGCTCGACAGCGCCCGCGCGCGCGACACCGGCGGTTTCGGGCTCGGCCTGTCGATCGTCGAGCGGATCGCGCGGATGCACGGCGGCTCGCTCGAGCTCGGGCAGAGCCATCTTGGCGGTCTCGCCGCACGCCTGCACCTTCCTGCCGCCTGAGAAACATTTCGTTACACAGGCGCTGCACCGCAGCAAAATTCGATCGCCATGTGCGTGAAACCAACCAGCAAGGAGTGGTTTCATGAACGATCTGATCGGGCGCGTGTTCGATTTCGAAAAGCGCGTCTTCCCCAGCCGCAACGACCTGTTCGCCAAGCTCGTCGCCGACGGCCAGAGCCCCAAGGCGCTGATGATCTCCTGCGCCGACAGCCGCATCGTACCCGAACATATCATGCAGGCCGAACCCGGCGACATGTTCGTCTGCCGCAACGCCGGCAACATCGTCCCGCCCTTTGCGACGCAGAATGGCGGCGTGTCGTCGACGGTCGAATATGCCGTCGCCGCACTGGGCGTGCGCGACATCATCGTGTGCGGCCATTCGGACTGCGGCGCGATGAAGGCGCTGATGAATCCGCACATGATGGAAGGCATGCCCAATGTCGCCGCCTGGCTGCGCCACAGCCACGCCGCCGAGCATGTCGTGCGAACCGGCTATTCCGACCTTGACGACGCCGGTCTGGTCCGCGCCGCCAGCCTCGAAAATATCGTCGTCCAGCTTGCGCATCTGCGCACCCACCCCTCGGTCGCCGCGGGTATCGCGCGCGGCGAGATTTCGCTGCACGGCTGGTTCGTCGACATTCATCTGGGCGTCGTGATGGGCCTCGACGGCGCCACCGGGCGCTTCATCCCGATCCGTGCCGAAGACCCCCTGCCCGTCGCGCTCGCCGCCGGGCAGCGGCTCGCGATGCACGCCGGTCAGGCAGAGGCCGCCTGATCATGGCAAGCCAGGCTCTCCCCGCCAGCTCGGCCAGTGGCTTTTCGCGCGATTTCGCGGCGTCGATCGTCGTGTTTCTCGTCGCGATGCCGCTGTGCATGGGCATCGCCGTCGCATCGGGACTTCCGCCGGAAAAAGGCCTGATAACAGGCATTATCGGCGGGATCGTCGTCGGCGCGATCGCCGGTTCTCCCCTCCAGGTCAGCGGCCCCGCCGCCGGCCTCGCGGTGATCGTGTTCGAACTGGTCCGCACGCAGGGCATGGAGGCGCTCGGCCCCATCCTGCTCATCGCCGGCGCGGTCCAGCTGATCGCCGGCGTGATGAAACTCGGCGGCTGGTTCCGCGCGATTTCGCCGGCGGTCGTCCACGGCATGCTCGCGGGCATCGGCGTGCTGATCGTCATCGGCCAGTTCCACGTGCTGTTCGATGCCAAGCCGCTCGCGAGCGGGCTTGAAAATATCGCCGCGATGCCGGGCCGCCTGCTCGGCCTCAACGCGAGCAGCCCCGGCGGCGCCGAACTCGCGCTTTTGATCGCCGGCATCACGATCGGCGTCATGGTCGCGTGGGAAAAGTGGCGCCCGGCGTCGATGCGCCTCGTCCCCGGCGCGCTGCTGGGCGTCGTCGCGGGTACGGTGGTTTCGCTCGTGCTGGGCATGAATGTCGCGCGTGTCGAGGTGCCCGATTCTATCCTCGCCGCGATCACCCCGCCGACGGCTTTCGCAAGCTGGCTGACGCCCGAAATCATCGCCGCCGCGATCGCGGTCGCGTTCATCGCCAGCGCCGAGACGTTGCTGTCGGCGGCGGCGGTCGACAAGATGCACGACGGTCCGCGCAGCGATTTCAACAAGGAGCTGCGCGCGCAGGGCGTCGGCAACATGCTGTGCGGCGGCGCGGGCGCGCTGCCGATGACGGGCGTCATCGTCCGCAGCTCGGCGAACGTCCAGGCCGGTGCCGTGTCGCGCCGTTCGACGATCCTGCACGGCGTCTGGATCCTCGCGTTCGTCGCGCTGCTGCCGTCGGTGATGCGCGCCATGCCGATGGCGACGCTCGGCGCGGTGCTCGTCGTGACCGGCTGGCGGCTGGTCAAGCTCGACCATGCGCGCGAGCTGCTCAAGCACCACGGCGTGCTGCCGGTACTCATCTGGGCGACCACCCTCGTGCTCGTGGTCGCGGTCGACCTGCTGACCGGCGTGATCGTCGGCATCCTCTTCTCGCTCGTCGAACTCATCCCCCATGTGCGCCGCCTGCGGCTCAAGGTGGATCATTCGGACAATGCGGAAGGGACGCGCGTCAGCCTGTCGGGCGCGGCGACCTTCGTCCAGCTTCCCAAGCTGGAAGACACGCTGGGTTCGATCCCGCGCGACAAGGCCGTCACGATCGACTGCGGACAGCTTTCGGGGATCGACCATAGCTGTGCCGAATTGCTGCGCGACTGGGTCGCACGCCGCAAGGCGCATGGCAGCCCGACGGTGCTGCTCGGCGACGACAAAAGGCTGCGGCGTCTGGCGACCGCCTGACTGATCGAGAGCTCCCCCCGAAGGGCGGAGGAACGGGTGTGGGTCAGGCGACCAGAGAGAGGCCTGATCCACACTCGCCGTTTTGGAGGTGGACGCTGCGACAGCAGCATTCCTGATTGAATTCCTGATTGAATCGTCATCCGGCGAAAGCCGGGATCTCAGCGTCTCGGCCTGACGCACCGGCGAGATCCCGGCCTTCGCCGGGATGACGAGGTAAAGATTGGTCTGACCTAGTCGCCGACCAGCTTCATCAGCTTGCGTTCGACCGGAGCAAGCACATTCGACAGCTCGTCCCCGCGCTTCAAAATCGCCCCGGCTTCGGAGACAAGGGCCCACATGCCCTGCCGGCTCCGCAAGGCGGGGCGTTTTTCGATGCGATATTCGGGCCGCTCGGCAGCGCGGCGAAAAGCCGAGAAGATCGCGGCGTCGCGGTGGAAATCCATCGCATAGTCGCGCCAATGCCCCGCCGCGACCATGCGGCCATAGAGGTCAAGAATGCGCATCAGTTCTGGGCGCTCGAAGCCGGTCTGCAGCGGTGCCGTTCTAGTTGCGAACGGCAGGGGCGTCACCGTCCCCATCAGGCGCGGGTCCGGCTCCCTTTGCGCCGCGGCGCTTCGTCATCCACGGCGGCAAGCTCGCGTTCTTCGAGCAGCGCTGCGAGCTGCTTCTGCATCTGCTCGAGCTGGCATTGCAGCAGTTCGACCTTTTGCGTCGCGGGGTCGAAGGTTTCGCTGCACGGCGTGCCATAGGGCACGAATTCGCGCGCATATTCGGTCGCGTCGAGCAGGGTCGAGCGCGCCGGGATGCCGACCATCACCGCACCCTCGGGCACATCCTTCGTCACCACCGCGTTGGCGCCGACGCGCGCGCGCGCGTTGACGGTGACGGGGCCGAGGATCTGGGCGCCCGAACCGACAATGACATCGTCGGACAGCGTCGGGTGGCGCTTGCCGCCGATGCCGTTCGCGGGGTCGGTACCGCCGAGCGTCACGCCCTGATAGATGGAGACATTGTCGCCGATCTCGGCGGTCTCGCCGATCACGACGCCGAAGCCGTGATCGATGAACAGATGCCGGCCGATCGTCGCACCCGGATGGATGTCGATCGCGGTCAGGAAACGCGACAGATGATTGATGAAACGCGCGAGGAAGAACAGCCGCGCCTCGAACAGCCAGTGCGCGACGCGGTGCATGCCGACCGCGAGCAGCCCCGGATATAGCAATATTTCCCAGCGCGACCGCGGTGCGGGATCGCGTGCCTTGATCGAATCGAGATAGGCGACCAGCCCGTTGAACATACAATGTCCCCTGCGACCCTATTTGTTCCCACCAAGATAGAGGCTGGGAAGCGCCATTTCCAGCCCCGGTGCGTTTTTCCTCGTCAGCGGCCGAAAAGGCCGATGCGAAGCAGGAGCAGGCCTTCGGAACGCAACCGGCGCTCGCCTCCGTGGCTCGCGATCAGACCGGCCCAGCGATCGAGCATCAGCAGCGCGCGACTTCCGGAGAAATCGCGGCGTGCCGGCGTTGCGGAATTTCTGGCATCGGCCAACCGCGCCCTTGCTTCGGGTTCGGCTTCGACGACGCCCGCGCCCCAAACAAGGCCCCAGCGTTTGCCGCCGACCTCGGTGCCGCCGGACAGCGCGAAGAGATGGGCGCCGAAGCTTTCGGACGCCGCGAACCGATCGGCATCGCTTTCGGCGAGCAACATCGCCTCCGCCGCATCGACCAAGGCGTCGAGGCCGCCCTGCCCCGACCAGCTCGCCTGAAGCTCGGCAAGCAAGGGTTCGCCCTTGGGCAGCGCCGCGGGGTCGTTCGCGATCATCGCCGCCATGTCGCGCCACCAGGCGAGCTTGATCTGCCCGATCAGCGGCTCGCGCGCGTCGAGCAGCAGCTTGGTCAGCCGCGCGGCGAGCCCCCATAGCGCCGCCATGGCGGGGCGCCGCTCGCGGGGCACCGCGACCATGACGCGCGGATCGCGCATGTCGGGGTAGAACGCCGTCTCCGGGTCGTCAGGCGCGATTGAGGACCGCCTTTACCGCCTTCACGACGCGCGGCGTATCGACGAGCGCGGCCTTTTCGAGATTGTTCGCATAGGGCAGCGGCACATCCTCGTTGCACACGCGCATGACGGGCGCGTCGAGGTCGTCGAAGCCATGCTCCATCGCGACCATGGCGAGTTCGCTGGCGATCGAGCAGACCGGCCAGCCTTCCTCGACGACGACGAGATGGTTCGTCTTCTTGAGGCTGGCGAGCACCGTCGCGGTGTCGAGCGGGCGGAGCGTGCGGAGATCGATGACCTCGGCGTCGATCCCCTCGCCCGCCAGCTGGTCGGCGGCTTCGAGCGCGAGCCCGACGCCGATCGAATAGCTGACGATGGTGACGTCGCCGCCCTGGCGCATGATCCGCGCCTTGCCGATAGGCAGCACGAAGTCCTCGACGTCGGGAACCTCGAAGCTGCGGCCATAGAGCAGCTCGTTTTCGAGGAACACGACCGGATCCTCGGTGCGGATCGCGGCCTTCATCAGCCCTTTGGCATCGGCGGCGTCATAGGGCGCGATCACGATCAGGCCAGGGACGCTGGCGTACCATGGGCCGTAATTCTGGCTGTGCTGCGCGCCGACGCGCGCCGCGGCGCCGTTGGGCCCGCGGAAGACGATCGGACAGCGCATCTGGCCGCCCGACATATAGTTGGTCTTCGCCGCCGAGTTGATGATGTGGTCGATCGCCTGCATCGCGAAGTTGAAGGTCATGAATTCGATGATCGGCTTGAGGCCGCCCATCGCCGCGCCCGCGCCGAGACCGGCGAAACCATATTCGGTGATCGGGGTGTCGACGACGCGTTGCGCGCCGAATTCCTGCAGCAGGCCCTGCGTGACCTTGTACGCGCCCTGATATTCGGCGACTTCCTCCCCCATCACGAAGACGCGGTCGTCCTTGCGCATTTCCTCGGCCATCGCGTCGCGCAGCGCTTCGCGGACGGTGAGTTTGACCATCGCGGTGCCTTCGGGAATCGCGGGGTCCGAGGCGCGTTCGGTCGCGGCGGGTTTCTCGGCAGCGGGAGCGGGGGTCGGAGCAGGAGCCGGCGCTTCGGCCTTGGGCTCTTCCGCCGGAGCGGGTGCCGCGGCAGGCGCCGCCGCATCCTCGCCCTCACCCGCGATCGTCGCGATCACCGTGCCGACCTTCACATTGTCGGTGCCTTCGGCGACCAATATCTGGCCGATCGTGCCCTCATCAATGGCTTCAAATTCCATCGTCGCCTTGTCGGTCTCGATCTCGGCGAGGATGTCGCCCGACTTCACCGTGTCGCCTTCCTTGACGAGCCACTTGGCGAGCGTGCCCTCTTCCATCGTCGGCGACAGCGCCGGCATCTTCAATTCGATGGCCATCTCAATATTGCTCCACCAGCACGTCGGTATAAAGTTCGGACAATTCGGGTTCGGGCGCGCTTTCGGCAAAGTCGGCCGATTCCGCGACGACTTGGCGGATCTCCTTGTCGATATCCTTGATCTTGTCCTCGCTGACGCCGGCGTCGGTCATCAATTTCTTCAAATGCTCGATCGCGTCGCTCTTGTCGCGCACCGCCTGCACTTCCTCGCGGCTGCGATATTTGGCGGGGTCGGACATCGAGTGGCCGCGATAGCGATAGGTTTTGAGCTCCATCAGCACCGGACCCTTGCCCGCGCGCACCCATTCGAGCGCCGCCTCGGCCGCGCCGCGCACCGCGAGCACGTCCATGCCGTCGACCTGCATGCCCGGGATGCGGAAGCTTTCGCCGCGGCGATACAGCTGATCCTCGGCCGACGCGCGGTTGACCGATGTGCCCATGGCGTACTGGTTGTTCTCGATCACGAAGATGATCGGCAGCTTCCACAGCTCGGCCATGTTGAAGCTTTCGTAGACCTGCCCCTGGTTCGCGGCGCCGTCGCCGAAATAGGCCATCGCCACGCCGCCGTCGCCGCGATATTTGTGCGCGAAGGCAAGCCCGGTCCCGAGCGACACCTGCGCGCCGACGATACCGTGGCCGCCGTAGAATTTATGCTCGACGCTGAACATGTGCATCGAGCCGCCCTTGCCCTTCGAAATGCCCGCCTGGCGTCCCGTCAGTTCGGCCATGATAACCTTGGGATCGATGCCGTAGGCGAGCATGTGGCCATGGTCGCGGTAGCCGGTGATGACGCTGTCCTTGTCGCCGTCGAGCGCCGACTGCAGGCCGACCGCCACGGCTTCCTGGCCGATATAGAGATGGCAGAAACCACCGATCAGGCCGAGACCGTAAAGCTGCCCCGCCTTTTCCTCGAAACGGCGGATGAGCAGCATTTCGCGGTAGAATTTCTCGAGCTCCTCGGGCGACGCGTCATAGGGGACGGGATCGCGCGGCATCTCGCGATTGGTCGCGGGGGCTGGGGTGGATGCAGTCTTTGTTGGCGCGGCAGACTTGCGCGCGGGAGCTTTGGCCAAGACGGGTTCCTTTGCATTTAGCCGTTACGGCAAGGGTCCCTATAGGAGAGCCGCGCCGCACTTGGCAACGCCCACCATGGCAGGGGACAAAGCCAAGTTACGTATGCAGGAAAAGGCCGCAATCTAAGCCCCTCCCCTTCAGGGGAGGGGTTGGGGTGGGGTCTGTCGAGATCGCGCCAGGCCCGATAGACCCCACCCGCTGCGACTAGGGAGCAAGCTCCCAAGTCTCGCTGCCCTCCCCTAAAGGTTAGGGCTTGGTTCGCTCAGCGCTTCGCGTCGGGCTCCATCGGAATGATCACCTCGTCGGGGTGATAGGCGCCCAGTTTCTCGCGCACATATTCTTCGGCGAGATCGGGGTCGACGCGCCGCCGGTCGAGCAGGTTGACGCGGTTCTGGAGCTCATTCTGTTTCCTGGTGAGCTCGCTTAAGATGACGCGCTTCTTTTCGACCGACTGGCCATATTCGCCCCAGGCATAAAGCCCCGTCGGACCGAAGATGATGTAGCCGACCATCGCCAGCACGACCATCACCGCAATGGCCGGACCGGTGGCCCGGCTCATCGATTTGCGGAATTTGTGGCGCTGCGTCATTCCGGCCCTTGAATCAGAGTTGATTCGTGGCGTCAAGGCGCCAGGCGCCGGTTTTCAACCGTTCATCGCATCAGGACAGCCGCCAAAGGTGGGGGGCCGATTTGCAGAAGGTGCCAAGCCGCATCGCGCCCTCCCACAGCTCGAGGCTACGACCGGCCGCTTGCCCCTGCGCGATCTGCAGCGCGAAATCGGGGCTTTCCGCCTGGAAATCAATGCGCTCGGACTGGCCCGAGGAGTGATCCTCGAGCAAAATATAAAAGGACCGCATGTCGAATACCTTGGATGACGGGAGCGGGTGCGACCCGGGCTCTCGGCATATTATGATCGGCTATCCGCACGAAACGGAGGGACTGCGGGCATTGAGCCGGGACCACGAAAAGCCAATCTGGTGGAAAAACCGCAACCGTCGAGAGAGAAGGTAACAGGTTTCGGCCGATCGACCTAAGCAATTCGGGCCCGGCTGTAGCCCATGTTATGAAAAAATCGCTGCGCCCGGATAGCGCGCCATGTCGCCCAATTCTTCCTCGATACGGATCAACTGGTTATATTTGGCGAGCCGGTCCGAACGCGCGAGGCTGCCGGTCTTGATCTGGCCGCAGTTGGTCGCGACCGCGAGGTCGGCGATCGTCGAATCCTCGGTCTCGCCCGAGCGGTGCGACATGACGGCGGTGTAGCGCGCGCGGTGCGCCATATCGACCGCGTCGAGCGTTTCCGACAAAGTGCCAATCTGGTTGACCTTGACGAGCAGCGAGTTGGCGAGGCCGTCCTTGATCCCCTGTTCGAGGCGCGCGGGGTTGGTGACGAACAAATCGTCGCCGACGAGCTGGCACTTGTCGCCGATGAGGTCGGTGAGCGCCTTCCAGCCGGTGAAATCATCCTCGCTCATGCCGTCCTCGATCGACTTGATCGGATAGTCGTTCACCAGCGCGGCGAGATATTCGGCCATCTGTTCGGGGCTCAGCGAGAGCCCTTCGCCGCTGATCTCGTACTTGCCATTCTTGAAGAATTCGGTCGCGGCGCAGTCGAGCGCGAGCACGACGTCGGTGCCGAGCTTGAAGCCCGCCTGATCGACCGAGGCGGCGATGAAGTCGAGCGCGGCGCGGGTCGAGGCGAGGTTCGGCGCGAAGCCGCCCTCGTCGCCGACCGCTGTGGCGAGCCCCTTCGCCGACAGCCCCTTTTTCAGCGTGTGGAAGATTTCGCTGCCCCAGCGCACCGCCTCGGCGATGCTGCTGGCGCCGACGGGCATGATCATGAATTCCTGCACGTCGATCGGGTTGTCGGCATGTTCGCCGCCGTTGATGATGTTCATCATCGGCACCGGCAAGGTGCGAGCCGAGACGCCGCCGACATAGCGATAGAGCGGCAGGCCGCGCGCGTCGGCCGCGGCCTTGGCGGCGGCGAGGCTGACGCCGAGGATCGCGTTGGCGCCGAGGCGGCTCTTGTTCGCGGTGCCGTCGAGGTCGATCATTGCCATGTCGAGTTCGCGCTGGTCCTCGGCATCGAGGCCGATCAGCGCCTCGACGATGTCGCCGTTGACCGCCGCGACCGCCTTGGTCACGCCCTTGCCGAGATAGCGCGCCTTGTCGCCGTCGCGCAGTTCGACCGCCTCGTGCGCGCCGGTCGAGGCGCCCGAGGGAACCGCGGCGCGGCCGAAGCTGCCATCCTCCAGCAGCACATCGACTTCGACGGTGGGATTGCCGCGGCTGTCGAGGATTTCGCGGCCGTGGATGTCGATGATGGCGGTCATGGAAACTGTCCTGCTGGGCGCCCCGAACGGAGCAGGTTGAGAGAGCGCCCGCCTGTTATCGGCCGGGTGACGTTAGTGCAACCGCTGCATAGGAATTTTGCGCGGGGATGGAACCATTGGGCGCGCCTTGCTATATATCTTGCAGGACCAAAAGAGGATGCCCGCCCGCGCGGCGCCCGACACGACAGAAGAGGACTAAATGATGGCCAAAGCCGCTACTCCCGCGACGAAGAAAGCCGCAGCTCCCCGTCCCAGGGCGCCCGCGAAGGCTGCCGCCACCAAGGCCGCGCCCGCCCGCAAGCCCGCATCCGTGAAGGCCGCCAAGGACCATCCCATCCGCGACCAGATCGCCGCGACCCGCGACACCATCAAGTCCGAAGCGTCGAAAAAGGCCGCCTCGCTGAAGGATGAGGCGACGGCGTTCAAGAACCAGGCCTCGGCCAAGGCGCGCGACGCCGCGACCAAGGGCAAGGACAAGGCGGCCGAGGCCGTCGGCAGCCTTGCCAAGATGCTTGAGGACAGCGCCGGCACCGTCGACAGCAAGTTCGGCAAGCAGTACGGCGACTATGCCCGCTCGGCCGCCTCGACCGTCGCCGGCCTCGCCACGACGCTCGACAAGAAGGATCTCGACGAACTCGCGGCCTCGACGCGCGACATGGTCAAGAAGAACCCGGCGATCGCCGTCGGCGCCGCCACGGTGATCGGCTTCGTTCTCGCGCGCATGCTCAAAGGCAGCTCCAACGATTGACAGCAGCTTGTCATCTTCCGATCCGAACATTCCGCCAACGTCCGATGAGCGCCGTTTCGACGGCATAAGTCATGGCTATGCGCCGGACGGGCGCCCGCTCGCCCCGCCCCCCGTTCCGCTCGAAAAGATTGTCGGCGATGTCGTCGACAATCTGTCGGCGACGGCAAAGGCGGAGCTTGCGCTGCTCGAAGCGCGCGGCGAGCTGGCGCTGCACGGCGCGTCATGGACCGCGGGTTGGGGCGCGGTCGCCGCCTCGGCTTTGGGCATCGCGATGCTCGCGCTCGCTTTCGGGGCGATTCTGGCGCTCGCGCCGCATGTCGGGCCGTTCGTCGCGACCCTGATCGTCGTCGCCATATTGCTCGCCGTGGCCGGGTTCGCCGGCTGGCGCGCGCGAAAGAGCTACGCCGACATTCGCACTGCGCTCCGCAGCGACCTGACCAACGAGAGGATCGACGATGCCGCGGATGCGTAACCGCCTGATCGCCGCGGCGCGACGCTCGATGCTTCAGCGGGGCGAACTTTATCGGCGGCTCGATGTCGCGAAGGAGGCGCTCCGGCCGTCGGCGCTCGTCGATCGGGGCAAATACCGGATCGGCGAAAAGGTCGACGATGCCGCGCATGCCGTCGGCCAAGAGCTTCGCGACAATCGCTGGCCGATCGCGATCGCCGCGGCGGCGGGCGCGCTGTGGTTGCTGCGCGAACCGATCAAGGAACATGCGCCGAAACTGACGCGCAAGATTCAGGACCTGGCGAGTGAAGTCGCCGATCATTTTCGTGCCGTCGACGAACCGGCGGACGAGGATGAATTTGAAACTCTGGAGGAAGACGATCATGAAGCCGTTCGGTGAAACCGCCCGCGAAACGCGTGCCAAAGCGAGTGAACTTGCGGAGAAAACCGCCGAAAACGCCCGCCTGACCGCCGAGGCGGCGAAGGCGCGCATTCAAGGCGGCTATGGCCGCGCCCGCGCCGCGACCGAAGAATTCGCGGCAAAGGCCAGCGAACAGGCCGGCGTCGCGCGCGAAGCCGCCGGTGAGGCCTATCAGAAGGGCAAGGCGCAGGCGAAACGAGCCAACAGCAAGCTCAAGGACGTCGCCGAGAAGCAACCGCTGACGCTCGTCGCCGGCGCGGTCGCGATCGGCGCGCTGCTCGGTTCGCTGCTGCCCAAGGGCGTCCGCAAAGACGAGGAATGAGCTGCACTTGCCGTTAGGGCAAAGCACTGGTAGGGGCCGCGCCTTCTCCCCTACCAGCGTTTATCCGCAAGGAAAGCAGTCATGAGCAAATTGCATCTCGTCTTCGGCGGACGCGTCAGCGATCCGCAGGGTCTCGACTTCGTCGACCTCGGCAATCTCGACGTCGTCGGCCTCTATCCCGACTATAAATCGGCCGAAAAGGCATGGCGCAGCGCGGCCCAGCGCACCGTCGACGACGCCGAAATGAAATATGTCGTCGTCCACCTGCACAAATTGCTGCAGCCCGACGCTGAGTAAGCGGCATACATCCCATCCGTATCCCCGAGCGAAGACGAGGGGCTATGCCGAGCGAAGTCGAGGCGGCGACATGGCAGCTTCTCGCTACGCTCGAATGAGCCCCTCGTCTTCGCTCGGGGATACGGTGGTTTAACTAGCCGCTTTACCGAAAATTGTCCGCGTAGGCCTGGATTTTCAGCGTGCGGACCGGCGTCGGCGTAATCTCGACCTCGATACCGTTCTTCTCGGCGTAAGCGACCGCCTCTTCGCGGCTGGCGAAGCCGAGGCGAAGCTGGCGCTGCGTGTCGCCGCTGCCCGCCCAGCCCATCAGCGGATCGGCCTTGCGCGCCTCGGCGGGCGCGAATTCGAGCATCCAGCGCTGCGTCCCGGCGCGCCCCGACTGCATCGCATTCTTGGGCTTTTGGAAGATACGCGCTTTCATCGGGGTCGTCCTGTATAATCGGGGTCTGTGCCGCCGCCTTAGCGCCAAGCTCGCGACACCGAAAGGGGTCTATTGCGCATCGCGCCGCGCCTGCGCGGCTTTGGTCAGCAAGGTCGGGCGCGCGTTCGCCGGATCGTCGGGCCAGCTGTGCTTGGGATAGCGTCCGCGCATCTCTCGCGCGACATCGTGCCAGCTCCCGCCCCAGAAGGATGCGATGTCGCGCGTCGTCTGGATCGGGCGGTGTGCGGGCGAGGTCAGCGCAAGGATCAGCGGCACCGGCGGATCGCCCACCGTCGGGTGGCGCGCGAGGCCGAAGAGCTCTTGGACGCGCACGTTGACGGTCGGGCCGCCGTCGGCGCCATAGTCGATCGGATGGCGGCTACCCGCCGGGGTCGCATAGTCGGCGGGGGCGTGCTTTTCGAGCAGCTGCCGCGCCGGCCAGTCGAGCATCGCCATCAGCGCGTCGGCAAGCTTGCGATCGCCGATATCGCGCAGGCCGCGGCACCCCGAAAGCAAGGGTTCGAGCCAGATTTCGAGGCTGTCGCCGAGCGCGTTGGTCGACAATATGTCGAGCCCCGCGAAGGATGCGCGCTGGCGCAGCGCCTGCGACGCTGGCCCCCAGCCGATCAGCACCAAACCCTTGTCGCGCACCGCAGCCATGCGCACCGCGACGTCGTCCTCGGCCTTGTCGCTGCGCGCCGCCTGCCCGCTCGTCAGCGCGATCGCGCCGAGCCGTCGCTCGCGGCGGTGGTCGACGCGGTCGTTCGCGCTGTCATAACTGCTCGCCGAATGTTCGACGATCCGGTCGGCGAACAGCGCCTCGACCTCGTCCTGCCCGATCGGCGCGGCGGCGAGGATGCGCACGCCCGCGGCATGGCCCTGCGCATCGGCGATCGCGAGCCATTCGCTGCCCGCAAGCGGGTCGACCGCATCGATGCGATAGGCGCGGCCGCCGACGCTCAGATATTCGCCGCGCTGCCCCGCGCGCTGGCGCGCGACGCGGTCGGGCCAGGCGGTCGCGATCCAGCCGCCGATCGAGCGCGGCGCGGCCTCGCCCGCCCCCGCCGCCAGTTTCTCGCCGATCGTCGCGAGCCGCCGCGCGAGCCGCCACGCGCCTTCGCTGCGCTGGTTCCGCTGGCCGCGCCAGCGCGACAGCCGCGCTTCGACATCGACGCCGCGCCCGCCGAGCCCCGGCTCGGTGAGCAGCACCGCGAGCCGCCCCGCGATCTCACCCTCGCCCGCGCGCGCCGCATCGAGCAGCATGTGCGCGAGCGGCACCGGCAGCGGGATCGCCGCGAGCGCCTTGCCGTGCGCGGTGATGCGGCCATCGTCTGCCAGCGCGCCGATCGCCTGCAATCGCGTCTTCGCCTCCGAAATCGCGGCGGGCGACGGAGGGTCGAGCCAGCCCAATTGACGCGGATCGACAATGCCCCAGCTCGCGCAATCGAGCACGACGGGCATCAGGTCGTTTTCGTGGATTTCGGGCGGATCGAAGGGCGGCATGCCCGCGGTCGCCGCGGCTTCCCACAGACGGTAGGCGACCCCCGGCCCCTGCCGCGCGGCGCGGCCCGCGCGCTGCGTCGCCGACGCCTGGCTCGCGCGTTCGGTGACGAGGCGCGCGATCCCCGCCGCCTTGTCGAAGCGCGGACGGCGCGACAGGCCGGCGTCGATCACGATGCGCACGCCGTCGATCGTCAGGCTGGTTTCGGCGATGCTCGTCGCGAGGATCAGCTTGCGCCGTCCGTCGGGATCACGGACGAGCGCCTTGCGCTGGAGCGCCGGGTCGATCTGGCCGTGCAGGCGGTGGACGGCCAGCGGCAGGCGCGCCCCCTCGACCGCCGGCGCCGCGCGCTCGATGTCGGCGGCGCCGGGCAGGAAAGCGAGCATGTCGCCTTCGGCCTCATCGGCGGGCGCCTGCCGCACCGCCGCGAGCACCGACGCTTCGAGCCTGTCCTCGGCGCGGCGGCCGATATGGCGCAGGTCGAGCGGCCAAATCTTGCCTTCGCTCTTCACCACCGGCGCGTTGCCGAGCAGCGCGCCGAAGCGCGCGCCATCGAGCGTCGCCGACATGGCGACGAGGCGGAGGTCGTCGCGCAGCCCCTGCTGCGCGTCGATCGCCAGCGCGAGTGCGAAATCGCCATCGAGGCTGCGTTCATGCACTTCGTCGAACAGCACCGCCGATACGCCGGCAAGTTCGGGATCGGCGAGGATGCGGTTGCGGAACAGCCCCGGCGTCATCACGAGTAGGCGGGTGTCCTTCGACTGCTTGCTGTCGAGGCGGGTCGCATAGCCGACCGGGCCGCCGCCCGCGGCGCCCATCTCTTCGGCAATCCGCTCGGCGGCAGCGCGCGCCGCGAGCCGGCGCGGCGAGAGCAGCCACACCGCGCCCGTGCACCATGGCTGGGCGAGCAGCGCCGGGGCGACGCGTGTCGTCTTGCCCGCGCCGGGGGGTGCTACAATGACCGCATTGGGTTTCAGCACCAGCGCCGCCATGATGTCGGGCAGCACCTGATCGATCGGAAGCGCCTGCCTCATACGCGCGCTGCCGGGTTGCCCAGTTCGGCATTCAAACGGAAAGCCTCGGCGGCGAGTTTCGACACTTGGCCGCCCCCCACCTCGCTCGCCTCGGTCAGCACCAGATTGCCGAGCTCATATTTGCCGCTCGCCTTGATCCGGGGTTCGAGGTCGCGCAGCCTTTTGCCGCGCCAGAAGCCGAGCAGGACGCGATGCGCTTCGGCGCGGATCAATATGCACGGGCCATTCGCCATGAAGACGAGGTTGGTCCATTTGATCGTTTCTTCAAAGGGCGCGGCGGCCATGATCGCCGCGCGCATCATCCGACACCGTTCCAGCTGCCAGCCCGACAGCGCCGCGATATAGTCATCGGGGCTGTCCGCCGCGGGGCCCATCGTCGCCATGAAAGCTCAATAAGCGCGCGCGACCGCGAAGGCGACCGCCTCGGTCAGCGCCGATTTCGCCTGGCTCGCACGGAAGCCGCCGATCGCATCGACCGCGCGCTGGCCGTAGTGACGCGCCCGCGCCAGCGTATCGGCGATCGTATCGTGCTTGTGGAGCAGCGAGGTCGCATAGGCGAGATCCTCGTCCGATGTGCGGTGGCCGACGATCGCCTGTTTCCAGAATTCGCGCTCCTCCGCGGACCCGCGCGCATGGGCGAGGATGACGGGCAGCGTGACCTTGCCGTCGCGGAAATCGTCGCCGACGCCCTTGCCCATCGTTTCGGCGTCCGAAACATAGTCGATCGCATCGTCGACGAGCTGGAAGGCGATGCCGAGATTGCGGCCATAGGCGTCGAGCGCCGCTTCGGTCGCTTCGTCGCGCTCGGCCACGACCGCGGCGATCTTGCATGCCGCGGCGAACAGTTCGGCGGTCTTGGCGTTGATGATCGCGAGATATTGATCCTCGCTCGTCTCGATCCGGCGCTGGGCGGAGAGCTGGTTGACCTCGCCCTCGGCGATCACCGCCGAGGCGCGGCTGAGGATCTTGAGCACCTTCAGCGATCCGTCCTCGACCATCACCTCGAACGCGCGGCTGAACAGGAAGTCGCCGACGAGCACCGACGCGCTGTTGCCCCAGATCATGTTCGCGGTCTTGCGGCCGCGGCGGAGGTCCGATTTGTCGACGACATCGTCATGGAGCAGCGTCGCGGTGTGG
The DNA here is from genome assembly GCF_000756385.1 of Sphingopyxis sp. LC363. Lineage (GTDB taxonomy): Bacteria > Pseudomonadota > Alphaproteobacteria > Sphingomonadales > Sphingomonadaceae > Sphingopyxis. Next base: position 106,457 of record NZ_JNFC01000072.1, on the reverse strand, counting down.
ATGAATTCGACCGCCGCCGCCAATTTGCAATGCCGCCGCCCCGGATAGTCGAGCAGCTTGCCGCAGGCGAGCGTCAGCATCGGCCGCATCCGTTTGCCGCCGCCCGCGATCAGGTGCCCTGCGAGTTCGGGGATCAGCGGCACTTCGGACTGCATGCGGTCGAGGATGACCGAATTCACCTCATTCATGTCGGCGGCGACGAGCGCCATCATCGGGTCGAGCGAGGGCGGCCTCTGCCCATGTAGCTGATGAATTTCGGCAGTCATGACGCGGCGACCCTTGGCCGCGCGGTCGCGATTTTGCAACGACTTTCGGCTTGCCAGCAGCCCCCCGCCGGTGCCAAGCGTGCCGGAGATAAGAGGAGCCGCGCACCCATGGACGACCAGCTGAGCCGTTACCGCCAGAGCATCGACAATATCGACGCCGCGCTCGTCTATATGCTCGCCGAACGGTTCAAGGTGACCAAGGCGGTCGGCGAACTCAAGGCGCGCGAGGGCCTGCCCCCCGCCGACCCGAGCCGCGAGGAACGGCAGATCGAGCGGCTCCGCAGCCTCGCCCGCGATGCCGACCTCGACCCCGATTTCACCGAGAAATTCCTGCGCTTCATCATCGACGAGGTGATCCGCCATCACCAGCAGGCGAAGCGCGAGCAGGACGCATGAGCCCGGGCCACCCGATCTTCGCCCGCTGGCCGGCCGAGCATCCCGAGCGCATCCAGCTTTTTTCCGCGCCGACGCCAAACGGGGTGAAGGCGGGGATCATGCTCGAGGAAACCGGCCTTCCCTATGAGCCGCACCGGATCGACATCATGGCGAACGAAAGCCATGACCCGGCCTTTCTCGCGCTCAACCCCAACGGCAAGATCCCCGCGGTCTACGACCCGCAGGGCCCCGGCGGAAAACCGCTCGCGCTATTCGAATCGGGTGCGATTCTGATCTACCTCGCCGACAAGAGCGGGCGGTTCCTGTCGGCCGATCCGGCCACGCGCTACGAGACGATCCAGTGGGTGATGTGGCAGATGGGCGGCGTCGGCCCGATGTTCGGCCAGCTCGGTTTCTTCCATAAATTCGCCGGGCGCGAATATGAGGACAAGCGCCCGCGCGACCGCTACGCGGCCGAATCCGCGCGGCTGCTCGGCGTGCTCGACGGCCGTCTCGATGGCCGCGCGTGGATCATGGGCGATGAATACAGCATCGCGGATATTTCGCTGCTCGGCTGGGTGCGCAACCTGATCGGCTTTTACGAGGCGCGCGAAATCGTCGGTTTCGATCGCTTTGCGCATGTCCAGCGCTGGCTGGATGCGGGGCTCGCACGGCCCGGCGTCCAGCGCGGGCTGGAAGTAACCGCGGCGTGAGGCTGGTAAAGGCGGGAGCTCGGCACCGTCAGACTCTTCAATTTTTCAGATGGACGTTGATCATGCCGTCGGCTGGAATCGCTTTTCGGCAGCACGACAAATTGCCGCACACGAAATAGGGCTTTGCCGGAAGGAATACGGCGGGATGATGATCGGCAAAAAGGTGGTCCCGCTCTCGTGCGCGGCGCTGCTCATCCTTCTCGCCGCCGTGCCGATGTTGGTCGTTACCGTGCCCGGAGCATCGGATTATCCCAATCATCTTGCGCGTCACCATATTTTCGCGGCGATCGGACAGGGAACGGCACTCGACCGTTATTTTATCGTCGACTGGCGCTGGGTCGGCAATCTTGGCGTCGACCTTCCCGTCCTGGCGCTTTCGTCCTGGCTTGGCGTGGAGCCCGCCACGCGCATCGTGAGCGCGCTGATCGCTCCGCTCACCGTTGCCGGCATCCTCCTATTGTCCCGTTCGGCGCACGGCCGTGTGACGGGGGGCGCGATGCTCGCGCTGCCATTCGCTTTCGCGCAGCCCTTTTTGTTCGGTTTCCTCAATTATTGCCTGTCCGTGGCGCTGGCGCTGCTCGTCGCGGCGGCGTGGTATGCCAAGCGGCCGGGTAGCCTTCATGCCGCGCTTGCCTTCGGTCTCGGCGCCATCGCGGTGTGGACCGCCCATATCATGGGATGGGCGATCCTGCTTTTCCTTGTTGCCAGCGCAGAGCTCGCGATGGTGCGAAGCTGGCGCGATCTGGTGCATCGCGCCTTGCGCGCTGCGCCGTTGATTTTGCCGATCGTTCCACTCCTGGTCTGGCACGCCGAAGGCGGCGGCCGTTTGTTCTGGTATGCTCCCCACCTCCTGCAGGCGAAGGCCATGAATTTCGTCACGGCGCTCAAAGGCCTGTCGATGCCATTCGACCTCGCGATAACGGCGAGCATCTGCCTCGGCGCGATCCTTGCGTTCCTGTGGGCGGGCGGGCGCCGGCTGGAGCCTCGCCTCGCCGCGGGCGGCGGATTGCTGCTGTTCGCGACGCTCGTGCTGCCGACGACGGTTTTGGGAAGCTGGGGTGCGGACCTGCGCCTCGCTCCCGTGGCGATGATGGTCACGATCATGGCGATCCGCCCCGCTCCAAGACCCGAACGCGAGCGGCTGCTGATCATGCTGGGCGCGAGCCTGTTCGTGCTGCGCGCAGGGTGGACATCGGTGCATTGGTGGCAGGCCGACCGCGCGCTGCAAAAGAGGCTGGTTCTGCTCGACGAGGTGCCACGGGGGAGCCGGCTTGGATTCCTGTCCGCGGAAGCAGGGTGCGACAACTGGACATTGACCCCGAACCGCAAGCTCGGCGCCTATGCGATCACGCGGCGCGACGCATTCGGCAATACGCTGTTCCAGATCCCCGGCTCGGACGTGATGACGATCCGGCAACCACCGGATCGCGCCCGCTGGTTCGACGGTTCGCAGGACATTCCGGTCCACTGCCCCGAAGGCGCGCCGGATCGGCATGCGCTCGGCGAACGAATGAGAAGCATGGCACAGGCGGATTTCAACGCATTGTGGATCGCGGGAATCGATAGCAAGAGCGTTCCCCGCTTGCCGGGCTATGCGATAGTCTACAGCCGCGGGATCGATACGCTGTTGATCAAGCAGGCGTCCGAGCCCCCTGAGCCCGGCTCGATTCCGCGCCCTCAATCGGCGATCAGGTGGATGGGCGCCGGTCCGTAGAGGGCGCCAAGGAAAACGCAGGCCATAACGACGCCGACGAAGAGGCTTCGCCTGTCCTTTATCGCGAAAGCCACCGGGTCGCCCTCGACCTCGCCGCGCCGGGCCATCATCCAGATGCGGTTCAGCCAGTAGATCAGCGGCAGGCAGAGCAGCCACAGCATTTCGGGCAACGCATAATGTTCGGCCGTTTCCGGGTCATGCGCGAACAGAGCGAGCACGAGGATCGCTACCATTCCGGCCGAGATCCCCGACATCATCACCACGTCAAGATCGCCGCCGACATAGCCGCGCCCGCTCAGCAGGCGCCCGGGTTCGATCGCGTCGCGCATCTCGACATAGCGTTTCAGATAGGCGAGGCTCAGGAACAGGAAGACCGAGAAGAGCAACAGCCAGAAGCTGAGTGCTACCCCGATCGCGATCGCGCCGATCCAGATACGGATCGTGTAGAGCGAAGCGAGGACGATCGCGTCGCCGACCATCACCGCCTTCAGCCGGAACGAATAGGCGGTCGTGATCGCCATATAGGCGAGGAGCCAGAAGGTCAGTTCCGGGCCACCCAACAGCCATCCCCCGGCAAGGCCGACGGCCGCGAGAAGCAGGGACAGGCCGAGCGCGGCGGGGATCGGGAGATCGCCATAGGCAAGCGGCCGTTTCCATTTGGTACGATGCGCACGATCGGAGTCGATATCGAGCAGGTCGTTCAGCAAATAGATCGACGAGGCGATCAGCGACATGAGCAACGCGGCCGCCACGGCCGTGAGCAATATGGCGGGCTTCGTGAACTCGCCCGACGTCAGCGCGGGAACGATCACCAGCGCGTTCTTGGCCCATTGGTGGGGCCGCATGGCCCTGACAATGGCTCGGGCGGGGCTGCGGCGCAGGTCGCCGAGGCGTTCGACCGCCGATCGCGGCGGGACATGGCCGACCGACCAGCCCTGCCGCGCTTCGCGCCACAGGCAGCTGTCGGCGCGGCTGTCGCCCACATAGTCGAACGGCGTATCGGCACCGATGCGTGCACGGATGGCCGCCAGCTTGGCGGCGCCTTTCAGGTTGGAGCGGCCGCGCGTTGCAATGACCGGATCCGAAAGCGCCAGATGATCGGCGATGCGGCGGATGTGCCGCCAATGGCTTGCGCTCGCGAGGATCACCGGGCGGCCTTCGGCCCTCGCCTGCTCGATGAGATCGAGTACTTCTGGCCGGTAGGGCAGTCGCGCGGCATCGATGCGGTCGCGCCGCGCGGCCATTGTCTTGGCGACGGCGCGACCCGCGATCAGCCATGCCAGCACCGCGATCAGCGCGGCTATGCCCGATCGCCCGATCCGCACGAAGCTTTCGAGCGAGATATCCGCGCGCGTCAGCGTCCCGTCGACGTCGACGAACAGCGGCACGGCCTCGTTGGCGAGGTCAGGGGCGCGGTCGGGTTGTTCATGCAGCATCGCGTACGGCCCTTCGCGCCGGAAGCCGCTCGATCCAGGCGGCGACCGGGACGGCTGCCATGACGATCAGCAGCGGAATCGCCGGATCGCGGTAGCGGATGATGATATAGGCGGCGGCATGGATCAACCAGAAGCCCGCGATCATGGCGGCAAAAATCCATTTGCCGTCGCTTGCGATCCGCCGCGAACGAAAGGCGAGCAGCCCGATCAGCAGGATCAGCCCATATTGCGCAACCTCGAAGAGCCGGATCGAGGCGATGGCCTTCGAGGCCGCGAAATCGTTCGCGTCGGGAAGATTGGGTTGCCAGAAATAGACGAGTTTGAGCGCGGCCAGTTCCGCCGCCCGGCCAGGATTCGCGTCGATCCAGTCGAGCGCTGCGGCTTGCAGGCGGTCCGCATTGCCGGCCTCGCCAAGGCGCAGGCGCGTGGCGTCCCAATCCTTCGCCAGCGGCGTGTCGGCGATGCTCACGAACCTGCCGGTCGCGGCGGGGTTGTTGCCGAGATACAGGTTGAACGCGGCGTTGGTGGTGAGGACCGGACGGCCGACCATCTGGTTGGTCGCGTAAAGCCACGGCGCCAGCATCACCGCGCCGCCGACGATGAAGCATAGCCCCGCGGAAAAGGCCGGTGCAAAGCTGCCCCGCGCGCGCCAGAGCATCAGCAGCGCGGCGGCGACGCCGAAGCAGAGCAGCAGCGCCGAACCGCCCGTGACCAGCGCCGCCCCCCACAACAGGCCGGCGACCAGCGCGGTGCCCGCCGGGCGTTCGCCGCGCGCGATCCCGACCGCGCAGAGGGCGATGCCAAGCAGCAAGGGGGTCGAGAGATTCTCCTTTGCCAGCATCGTCGCGTTCCAGAGGCCGGGAAACCAGAGCGCATAGACGGCAGCGGCGATCAGCCCCGCGCCGCGATGCCCGGACAGCGCGATCGTGAGCCGGTAGATCAGTCCGATGCTGACCGCGCACAAAAGCAGATTGACCGCGATCGCCACGCCGACCGAACTGCCCAAAGCCTTGAAAAAGGGAGCCAGCAGCAAGGGGTAGCCGGCGCTGTAGAAAGCCTTTTGGCCGTACATATCGGCGAGCTCGCCGCGTTCGGCGAGGCCTTGGGCCATGGTGAAATAGGCGAGCGGATCGCTATCGAGTGGATGCTGCAGGACCCACGCGCCCGCCACTCTCAGAACCACGGCGACGAGGACGATCGCGGCGAGCAGGGCCGAGCAGGCTCGCGGTGAGAGCTCCAGTATCGCGGGCTGAAGATTTGGGCTCGGCGGAGTCACGGGATTTACGCCGAGCGCGCGACCAGCACGCAGCCGACGGCGATCAGCAGGGTTCCGACGACGCGTGCGACGCTGATGCTTTCGTTCAGCCAAAAGGCACCCGCAAGCATCGTCAGAATGAAGCCGATCCCGACGAAGGGATAGGCCAGCGACAGCGGGGCACGGCCGAGAACGAAAAGCCAGAGCAGCGCTCCGATGCCGTAGAGGGCGAGGCCCAGCAGGATCATCGGGGATTGCGCGAGGCCGCCAATCTCTCCGCCGATGCCCGTCGATCGGCCACCGGCGGCGGCGGTCGTCCCGATCTTGAGGGCGAGCTGCGCAAGGGCGGAGAGGCTTACGCTTGCGAGGATCAGAAGGAGCAGGCGCACTGTCATGGACAATCTTTCGGTCTGTCAGCGGTTTGCCACTAATCGCGGCGATACAAGATAAGGTTAATCTTGAGCCAAATGTCGAGCCAATTCCTGCCGAACAGGCCACTGTCCGTCGCGCGTGCCGACTTACCGCCGGCCGCGATCAGGATCGTCGCGAATGTCGGCGCGGGGCGGCTGAACGACGCTTGCCGGATCGATCATGACCCACTGTGGTTTGCGATTGAGCCGCGCATTGAACAGCTTGTTGAAGCTCACAGGATCGTGCGAAGCTTCGTTCAGCGCCCGTCCGTAGCGCTTTTCGACGGCGCCCGGATCATAACCCATCAGTTCCAGCAGGGTCGGGAAAATCATATAGTGGCTCGACCGGTTACGGTTATGCGCGACATCCCGGCGCCAATCCACGCCCGAACCCCGGTTGCCGTCGATCACCACCAGCGGAACGACGCCTTCTTCCTGGACGGGATCGACGCTGCAATGGGTGGAAAGTCCGGGATTGCCCCGCTCATGCAGATTCTGGCCATGGTCGGACGTGTAGATCATCGTCGTCTGCGAAAAATCGGCCTCGTCGCGAAGCGTTTCGAAGAACGCCCCGACATTCCACAGCAACGTATTGCGATAGGAATTGTGGTAGCGAACCCAATCCTCCATTCCACCGGCGAAGCCCGCGCGGCTGCCGGTATCGGAAATATTCCGGTATCGTCCGCGTGGCAGAACCGGATGATAGCGCAGGTAAGCCGCCGGAAACTTGTCGTGAACCGGAAAATGGGCACCGACCTTGTTCACGAGAATGAATTTCGGACGATGATCGGCAGGTTCCCGGATGAGTTCGCTCGCCGCCGCCCGGTCGCGCTGTTCCACGGGCACATTGTCGAATTGCACGAAGTGGTCGATCAGCGCGCGCTCTTCATCGCTCATCATGTTTTGCAGCGCGCCGCCGGTTCGCTGGCTGTCGATATAGACGGTGCGCAGCCCGGCCTTGCGGGCATAGGCCCAGATCGACGGCTGCGTGCCGTTGATCCGCTGATAGTCATTGCGCGTGCCGCCGTAGCGAAGGGTGACATTGCTGCCGACGCTGCAATTGGTGACCGACGCGGCGAGACCATAGTTGTAAATGCGGGCGGATGGCCAAGTGCCTGAGAGCGGCGTGGGCACGCCGGGCGGCGAATTGACGTCCAGATACTGGCCGGCGACGCTTTCATCGACGATGAGGATGATATTCCGGCTGAGCGGCCGGCGGGCCCACCGAAGGCGAACGGACTGGCGCTCGCCAATATTGCCCGTCGCCTTCTCATATCCGGCAAGCGTCAGATAGGCGATCGGCGCGAAGCTCGGCGGCTGTCCACGCGCACCGTCGCCGCCGCGAAGGAAAAGCAGTCCCGTCAGTGCGAACATCGCCAGCCAGGGCGTCGCGGCGACCAGCCATCGGGGGAGCGGAAGGTGCCGCCGCGGCGCCATTCCGATGGCCGCCAGCAGAAGCAGCGCGGGAAGCGCCGCCCCGACAAACGCGGTCTGATTCTGCGCCAGGGCATCGCCAATGAACGCCGCGGAGTGCAGCATGTTGATGAAGGCGTCGTAGGTCAGGAACTCGGTCGTCACGCGCTCGAACACGAGCATGTAATAGGCCGCCCCGGCCAGCAGGAACGCAGTGATCCAGCGTAGAATTGCCGGCGGAGTGTAGGCGGCCCCGAGGAGCCCACCCCACAATATGATGAGGAGAAACAGATAGCCCGCGTGCGGGACGGGTCCTACGAGATCGGCAGAGCGATTGACGATAGCGGGCAGCGCCGAAAGAAAACAAAGTGCCAGCAATACCTCTTTGACGTAAGCCCGCACATCAGAGTATCGCTTCATGTCGCCCCCGGAACATGCCCTATGCTATTCCCTTTCCCGCCAAGGGAATATTAAATCGACGTTATTGTCGGCAAGGTCCGCAGCGACGATACCGATTGGCGAGACGATCATCGTCGCGGCGAGGTGCCAGTTCACCTTGTTTTGGCAGCTTCTCCGCGGTCATTCTTTCCCGGCCGAAAGCGAGCGCGAGCCTCGACCAGGCGGCACGTCATCTGCTCGAGATCGTCGTGGTCGCTGGACAAAATGACTTCGCACCCGGTCGGCTTTCCGTTCGTTCCGTAGCGCACGAGAAACTCTGCGATCCGACGCGGTCCTACCCCGCCGGCAGCCTTAGGCGCACCAGCAACCCGCCCAGATCCTCGCTCTCCTCCAGCATGATATTGCCGCCGTAAATCTCCGCCACGTCGCGCACGATCGCGAGCCCCAGCCCCGTCCCCGGCTTGCCGCTGTCGAGCCGCACGCCGCGGTCGAAGATACGCGAGCGGTCGGCGGGCGAGATGCCCGCGCCGTCGTCCTCGACCAATATCTCGGCCATATTGTCGTCGCGGCCGATCGTCACGAAGATGCTGCCCCCGCCATATTTGGCGGCATTTTCGAGCAGGTTGCCGATAAGTTCGTCGAGATCCTGCCGCTCGACGCGCGCAATGACGCTCTTGTCGCCCGCGGCATCGAGCCGCACATCGGGATAGAGCGCGGCGACCGCGCGCGACACGCTGCCGACGCTGTCCCATACCACCGCGCGGGCCTGCGCCGCGCCGCGGCGGCCGACCGCACGCGCGCGTGCGAGGTGGTGGTCGACCTGCCGCTGCATCGTCGCCGCCTCGCGCCGCACCGTTTCGGCCAGTTCGCTGTCCGAGCTGGTTGCACTATTGACGAGCACAGTGAGCGGGGTCTTCAGCGCGTGCGCGAGATTTCCGGCGTGGAGCCGGGCTTCCTCGGCCTGTTTCTCATTATGCGCGAGCAGCGCGTTGAGTTCGTCAACCATCGGCTGCACTTCGAGCGGCAGCGGCGCGGTGACGCGGCGGTTCTGCCCCCCGCGCATCGCCGCGATCGCGCGCCGGATGTGGCGCAGCGGCCACAGGCCATAGAAGGTCTGGAGCGCCGCGAGGATGATGAGACCGAGCCCGAGCAGCACGAGGCTGGGGATCAATGTCTGCCGCACCGCGCTGACCTGCGCATCGAGCGCCTCGCGCGACTGCGCGATCTGGTACCGCCAATTGGTCCGGCTCCCCGGCAGGATGACATTGCGTTCGAGCACGCGCAATTCCTCGTCGGGGAACTGGTTGCTGTCGTATGTGTGGATCTGGTTGTCGACATGGGGTGTCGGCGCCTTCAACGTGCGCTCCCACAGCGAACGCGAGCGGTAGGGTTCCTGATTGCCCCCGCTGATCTGCCAATAGAGGCCGCTGTACGGTTCGAGGAAGCGCTGGTCGCCGAGCGGCTCGATCAGCCGCACCTCGCCATCGGGGCCGATCTCCGACGAGCGGATCATCGCGATCAGCACATATTCGAGGCCCGAGTCGAAATTGCGCGTGATCGCGCTCTTCAGCACCTGATCGAGCGCGAAACCGCCGCCGATCAGCAGCACCGAAATCCAGAGCGCCGCGATCGCGATCATGCGCCGCGCCAGCGAGCCGGTGATGCGGCCCGACGTGGCTAGGGGCTTGATTGCCGCGTCCGGGTCGGTTTCGACCTCCGGGGCGACGTCGGCCGTCGACATGGTTTATTGCGGATCGTCGAGTTGATAGCCGAGCCCGCGGATCGTCGTGATGATGTCGGCGCCCAATTTTTTTCGGATGCGCGTGACGAACACTTCGATCGTATTCGAATCGCGGTCGAAATCCTGATCGTAGATATGCTCGATCAGCTCGGTACGCGACACGACCTTGCCCTTGTGGTGGAGCAGGTAGGACAGCAGCTTATATTCCTGCGCGGTCAGCTTCACCGGCTCGCCGGCGAGCGTGACGCGGCCCGAGCGCGTGTCGAGACGGACGTCGCCCGCGATCAGTTCGCTCGACGCATTGCCCGACGCGCGGCGGATCAGCGCGCGCAGGCGAGCGATCAGCTCCTCGGTCTGGAAGGGCTTGGCCAGATAGTCGTCGGCGCCGGCGTCGAGCCCCGCGACCTTGTCCGACCAGCTGTCGCGCGCGGTCAGCACGAGCACCGGGAAATTGCGCTTTTCGCGGCGCCAGCGGTCGAGCACGGTCAGCCCGTCGATTTCGGGAAGCCCGAGATCGAGGATCGCCGCGTCATAGGTTTCGGTCGAGCCGAGGAAATGCCCGTCCTCGCCATCGGTCGCGAGGTCCACGGCATAGCCAGCCCCCTCGAGCGTCGCCTTGAGCTGCGGGCCCAGCGTGGGTTCGTCCTCGACAATCAAAATCCGCATTCAGGCGCCTTTCCTTTGCGAAACCGAACCGGACGGCCCGCATGTTTCGACTGTGTATCAAGTCCGAACGTCCATCGCAAAATCTCGTTGCGACGAAACGGGCGGTCTTTTTGGGGTCCAGACCCACTATTTGTCAGGGCTTGCGGCCGACGATCCGGCCCGTGCGGGCATCGACATAGACAACGACCACCTGGCTGCCGTCCATGAATTTGAGCTTGTAGATCATCCGTCCCGCATCGAACTGCGGTCCGCCAAGATAGGTCATGTCGTTGTAGGGCGGGCGCGAACGGATATCCGCGACCAGCTTGTTCAGCGGAACCACCTGCCCCTGCGCCGCGGCCTGGCGCAGATTGTCCTGATCACGGTCGCCGCGCGCGAGCGCGGGGGCGCCTGCCGACAGCAGCAGGGCGGAGATCAGCGAAAGGGTCAGGGTGCGGGTCATGGCCGTTTCTCTAACGCGAAAGCATTGAATAGGCGATGAATGGGCGGGTCAGCCACGGTTCGGGTTTCCACCATGGCGCGAAGGGCCATGGTGGGCGCGACAGGGATTGAACCTGTGACCCCACCCGTGTGAAGGGTGTGCTCTACCGCTGAGCTACGCGCCCGTCCCGGTGCGAACCGAAGTCCGGCGTCCGAAAGCCGGACGTCCATAGCCGCTGGCGCGGTGAATGCAACGCCCATTTGCCCGAAAATTCGCCCACCGACCGACTGGTAATGCAAATCGGGCCGCAGCTTGCGCCGCGGCCCGAGATGTTTTTACCAAAAGGCGCGGGCCAACTTAGTTGACGGCGTCCTTGAGGGCCTTGCCGGCCTTGAACTTCGGCTGGTTCGACGCCGCGATGGTCATCGTTTCGCCGGTGCGCGGGTTGCGACCGGTCGATGCCTTGCGCTTGCTGACCGCGAAAGTGCCGAAGCCGACGAGACGGACTTCGCCGCCCTTCTTCAGCGAGCCGGTGATCGCGTCGAAGACAGCTTCCACGGCCTTGCTGGCATCACCCTTGGTCAGGCCGCTCGAATCGGCGACGGCGGCGATCAGGTCTTGTTTGTTCATGCCTAAGGAACCCCTGCATTATGGTTGAATGATTCTCATGGCCCGAAGCCATGGCGCGCCACTAACGATGTTTGCCCCTGTCTTGTCAAAGCAAAAAAGGGCGAAAAACGTTCCAAAACGTCGATTTTGCGACGAATTTGGGGTGAAACGCCCCCGAGCGGCGGCGCCTCAGTGCCGAATCGCCGATTCGGGGTCGCTTCCCGGCGGCACCGGCGGCGACGCGGCAAGCTCGTCGGCCTCGGTCCATTCGATCGGCACGACCGGCGACACGAGCGCTTCGGCCAGCACCTGATCGACATGGTTGACCGGGATGATCTTGAGCCCGCTCGTGATATTCGCCGGGATTTCAACGAGGTCCTTTTCATTTTCCTCGGGTATCAGCACCGTCTTGATGCCGCCGCGCAGCGCCGCGAGCAGCTTTTCCTTGAGCCCGCCGATCGCGAGCACGCGCCCGCGCAGCGTGACTTCGCCCGTCATCGCGACGTCGCGGCGCACCGCGATCCCGGTCAGCGTCGAAATCATCGCGGTGACCATGCCGACGCCCGCCGACGGGCCGTCCTTCGGCACCGCGCCTTCGGGCAGGTGAATGTGGATATCCTTGCGCGCGAACAGGCTCGGCTTGATGCCATAGGCCGGCGCGCGCGCCTTCACGAACGACAGCGCCGCCTGCACCGACTCGGTCATCACTTCGCCAAGCTTGCCGGTGGTACGCACCTGTCCCTTGCCCGACGCGGTGACCGCTTCGATCGTCAGCAATTCGCCGCCGACCTCGGTCCATGCCAGCCCGGTGACGGCGCCGACCTGATCCTCCAGATCGCCCATGCCGTGGCGGAACTTGCGCACGCCGGCGAATTCGGAAAGATTGTCCGGCGTAACGGTGACGCTTTCCGCCTTGCCTTCGAGAATGCGGCGCAGCGCCTTGCGCGCCAGCCGCGCGATCTCGCGTTCGAGCGTGCGGACGCCGGCTTCGCGGGTGTAATAGCGGATGAGGTCGCGCAGCCCCTCTTCGGTCAGCTCGAACTCGCCGGCCTTCAGCCCGTGCGCCTCGACCTGCTTGGCGATCAGGTGCAGCTTGGCGATCTCGACCTTTTCGTCCTCGGTATAACCTTCGAGCCGGATGATCTCCATGCGGTCGAGCAAAGGCTGCGGCAGGTTGAGCGAATTGGCGGTGGTCACGAACATTACGTCGCTGAGGTCGACGTCGACCTCCAGATAATGGTCCTGAAACTTGCCATTCTGTTCGGGGTCGAGCACCTCGAGCAGCGCCGAGGCCGGATCGCCGCGAAAATCCTGACCGAGCTTGTCGATCTCGTCGAGCAGGAACAGCGGGTTCATCGTGCCGGCCTTTTTGAGGTTGGTCACGATCTTGCCCGGCAGCGAGCCGATATAGGTGCGGCGGTGGCCGCGGATTTCGGCCTCGTCGCGCACGCCGCCCAGCGACTGGCGCACGAATTCGCGGCCCGTCGCCTTCGCGATCGAACGGCCGAGCGAGGTCTTGCCGACGCCCGGAGGGCCGACGAGGCACAGGATCGGCCCCTTCAGCTTGTTGGTGCGCGCCTGCACGGCGAGATATTCGACGATCCGGTCCTTGACCTTTTCGAGCGCATAATGGTCGTCGTCGAGGACGGCCTGCGCCTTGGCGATATCCTTCTTGAGCTTCGACTTCTTGCCCCACGGCAGGCCGATCAGCGTGTCGAGATAGTTGCGGACGACCGTCGCTTCGGCGGACATCGGCGCCATCGCGCGCAGCTTCTTGAGCTCCGCCTGCGCCTTCGCCTTCGCCTCCTTCGACATTTTGAGGCTGTCGATCTTGAGCTGCAACTCGGCCAGGTCGTCGCCACCCTCGCCATTGTCGTTGCCGAGCTCGCGCTGGATCGCCTTCAACTGCTCGTTGAGATAATATTCGCGCTGGCTCTTTTCCATCTGGCGCTTCACGCGGCCGCGGATCTTCTTTTCGACCTGCAGCACGCCAAGCTCGCCCTCCATGAAGGCGAAGACCATTTCGAGCCGCTTCGACGGCGCATCCTCGACGAGCAAGGCCTGCTTGTCGGAGACCTTGATGTTGAGGTTGCCCGCAACCGAGTCGGCGAGGCGCGAGGCGTCTTCGATCTGCGACAGCTGCACCGCGGTTTCGGCGGGCATCTTTTTGTTGAGCTTGGCGTAATTTTCGAACTGGTCGACGACCGAACGCATCAGCGCGGCAGTATCGACGCTGTCGTCGACCGTGTCGCCGATCGGCTTGACGCTCGCCATCACCGCCTTGTCTTCGTCGGCGAGCGACAGCAGCTTCGCGCGCTCCTTGCCTTCGACGAGCACGCGAACGGTGCCGTCGGGCAGCTTGAGCAGCTGGAGCACGGTCGCGATCACGCCGACATCGTACAGGTCGTCGCGCTGCGGATCGTCTTCGCCCGGATCGAGCTGCGCGACGAGGAAGATTTCCTTGTCGCTTTCCATCGCGGCCTCGAGCGCGGCGACCGAGCGGTCGCGGCCGACGAACAAAGGTACGATCATGTGCGGGAAAACGACGATGTCACGCAGCGGAAGAAGGGGATAAGATTGCGTCATTACGGCTCCTGGGCGGGCCCCGCGACCGGGCGCACCGCCCTTTCTTATAGGTGGTTCGTCGCTAATATGGCGTAACTTCGCACGCATTCAATGTAGGAGTGCTGAACAGGAAGAATAACGTCGCCCCCGCGAAGGCGGGGGCCGCTATCGGCCTGATACTGCGCCGCAACGTAAAGCGACGGCGGCCGCTCCCAGAGGCACGTGACTCTGGTCGCCCTTCGCGGGGGCGACGGATAATCAGAACGGCAGCTTGAAACCCGGGGGGAGCGGCAGGCCGCTCGTCATCTTGCCCATTTCCTCATTGCTCGCGGCATCGGCTTTTTCGCGCGCGTCGTTGAACGCGGCGGCGAGCAAATCCTCGAGCATCTGTTTGTCCGAAGGAACGATGAGGCTGTCGTCGATGTGGATCGCCTTGATGCGGCCCTTCGCGGTCGCGGTGATCTTCACCAGACCGCCGCCCGACACGCCTTCGACCTCGACGCTGTCGAGCTTCGCCTGCGCCTCCTGCATCTGCGCCTGCACGGTGGCGGCGGCTTCCTGCGCCGCCTTCATCATTTCTTCGATCGATTTCATAGGTTCGACCTATGGCGATTGTCGTCGTCTTCGACAAGCCTCGCCTCGGGAAAAGCGGTCAGGGCGGCCTTTACGACAGGCAATTCGCGGATTCGCGCATCATTATCGTCGAGCTTCGCCTGCCGCACCTGCCCAAGACTCGGCCGCGCGTCACCCTCGCCCGGCCGCACCTGCCAGCGGCTGCCGGTGTGGCTCAGCAGCGCCTCGCCAAGCCGCCGCGCGAAATCGCCGTCGAGCGCGGGAACCGGTGCGTAGACGAGTAGGCCGGGCTCGAGCTCGACAAGCTTGAGATCGTCATAAACTTGACGCGCAAGCTGATGATTGCCCGAGCTTTCGAGGAGTTGGTGAATTTGCGCGATCGTCAGCGCCGAAGCCGGCATTTCGGCCGCGGGCGCTTCTGCGGGCGATGCCACGGAAGTATCGCTTTGCGCCGAAGGCGCCGCGGGCGCGACCATCGGCGTCGCCGGCACACCGCCCTTTTCGAGCAGCTTCGCAAGCTCGCCCGGATCGGGCATCGACGCGGCGTAGATCACGCGCAGCAGCAGCATTTCGAGATGTTCGAGCGGATTGTTCGCGCGCAGCACCTCTTCATGCCCCTTGAGCAAGAGCTGCCAGAGGCGATTGAGCGGCGCGAAACCGAGCTTTTGCGCCCAGTCGCCGATGCGTTCGCGGTCCGATGCAGCAAGCGCGGGGTCGTCGTGGCGCGAGACCTTTGCCAGCGTGATCGCATGCGTCAGGTCCATCAACCCGCGCACCATCGCGACAGGCTCGATCCCAAGCGCATATTGCGACCGCGCCAAGTCGATCGCGCCACCCGCGTCGCCGCCCAAGATCGTCGCCATCAACTGCGCGATCGACGTGCGATCGGAGAGGCCGAGCATCACGCGAACCTGATCGGCACTGATCTTTCCCCCGCCGTCGAGATCGGCGTGCGCGATCGCCTGGTCGAGGATCGACAGGCCGTCGCGCACCGATCCCTCGGCGGCGTTGGCGATCAGCCAGATCGCCGGCGCCTCGGCCTCGACGCCTTCCTTCTGCAGGATCGCGCTGAAATGCGCGAAGAGCATGTCGGGGGTGATGCGGCGAAGGTCGAATCGCTGGCAGCGCGACAGCACCGTCACCGGCACCTTGTTCACTTCGGTCGTCGCGAACAGGAATTTGACGTGCGGCGGCGGCTCTTCCAATGTTTTCAGCAATGCGTTGAACGCGTTGCGCGACAACATATGCACTTCGTCGATGATGTAGATCTTGTAGCGCGCCGACACCGCGGCATAGCGCACGGCCTCGATAATCTCGCGCACATCGTCGACGCCGGTGTTCGACGCGGCGTCCATTTCGATCACGTCGATATGGCGGCCTTCGGTGATCGCGCGGCACGGCTCGCACACGCCGCATGGGTCGATCGTCGGCCCGCCCTGCCCGTCGGGACCGATGCAGTTCAAGGCTTTGGCGATCAGGCGCGCGGTCGACGTCTTGCCGACCCCGCGCACGCCGGTCATCAAAAAGGCGTGCGCCAGCCGGTCGCGCGCGATCGCATTGCCGAGCGTGCGCACCATCGCGTCCTGACCGATCAGTTCGGCGAAGGTCTGCGGGCGATATTTGCGGGCAAGGACGCGGTAGGGACCCGATGACGCCTGCGGCACCGTCTCGGGCAGATCCATTCCCAGCATCGGGGTATCGTCGTCGGCGGAATCGTCCATGGCCCCGTCTTAGGGGGACGCTGCGGTCTTGTCGAAGGGGGAAATGGGTGGAAGCCGGAACGACCCGCGGCGAATTCGTTGCGGCTGCTTCCTTCCGGACCTGACCGGGTTGGCGAAGACCACGTCCGCCCGACTTCCGCTGCGCATATGGCGAGGAGCGCGGGGAAATGCAAGCGGTGGCCCCAACCCTCCACTTCGTCATTCCGGCGAAGGCCGGAATCTCGACCTCGCGCCCTGACGCCTCGGCGAGATCCCGGCCTTCGCCGGGATGACGAAAACGGGCTAGCGCGGTCCCTGCATATTGCGGCTTTCGGCCGGGATATGGACGGTCAGCCCGTCGAGATCGTCGGTCAGCACGATCTGACACGACAGGCGGCTGGTGCGGCGCACCCCGGCGGCGAGGTCGAGCATATCTTCCTCCATCTCGCTCGCGGGCGGCAGGCGGTCGAAATCCTCTTTCGCCACAATGACGTGGCAGGTCGAGCAGGCCATTTGGCCCTCACACGTGCCTTCGAGCGGCATCAAATGCGCCTGCGCGACGTCGAGCAATATGTCGCCGGCCTGCGCCTCGGCCTCGGTGCGCGCCTTGCCGTCGGCGTGGATGAAGGTGACGCGCATCAGTTCACGCCCTGCAATCGCGCGGCGTCCTTGATCGCATTCAGACCCTCGCGCAGTTCCCGCTCGCTCGTATAGCGCCCCCAGCCAAGCCGGATCGACGCGCGCGCGTCGGCTTCGCCGATCCCCATCGCGCGCAGCACATGGCTGACCTTGCCCGAACCGCTACCGCAGGCGCTGCCGAGCGAAAAAGCAACGTCGCGCGCGTCGGACATCAGGCGGAGGCCGTTCACGCCGTCGCGCCGGACGTTGAGATTGCCGTGGTAGCGCGGGTTTTCGGCGCCATTCAGCGTCCATTCGGGGAGCATATCGCGCGCGAGCGACCAGAGCCGCTCGACATGCGCGGCGTCCTTGTCGAAGCGTTCGGCGGCGAGCGCGGCGGCGGCGCCGAAGCCGGCGCAGAGCGCGGGCGAAACGGTGCCCGAACGCATCCCCTGCTCCTGCGCGCCGCCGAACATCAGCGGCGGCAGGTCGACGCCGTCCCGGACCCACAGCGCGCCGATGCCCTTGGGTCCGTGGATCTTGTGCGCCGATATCGCGATCAGATCGGGGCCGTCGGGAATGGCGACGCGGCCGTAGCCCTGCACCGCATCGCAGAGCAGCAGGCTGTTCTTCGCATGCGCCGCCGCGGCGAAATCCGCGACGGGCTGGATCGTGCCGACCTCGTTGTTGACGAGCATCGCCGCGACGACGCCGCCTTCCGGGATCAGTGCGTCATCGGGCGGCAGGGCCAGCCCTTCGCCGTCGGCCGGGAGGATCGTCGCATTCAGCCTTTCGAGGCATTGCAGCGAGGCTGCATGTTCGATGCTCAGCCCCGCGACGCCGCCCGGCATGACCTCCGCGCCGCGCAGCAGCGCCCAGTTGAGCGCCTCGGTCGCGCCCGAGGTAAAGAAGACGCGCCCGCCCTTCGGTAGCAGCGCCGCGACCTGGTCGCGCGCGACCTCGACCGCTGCTGCGGCGGCGCGGCCGGCCTTGTGCGTGCTCGAGGGATTCGCAAAACTATCGCCCTCACCAGCCCCCTCGAGCCAGCGCAGCATCGCCTCGCGCGCCTCGGGAGCGAGCGGCGTAGTGGCTTGATAGTCGAGGTAAATCATCCGGCGCGAAAGTCCTTATTGCGAAAGATTCGCAAAAGTTGCATGTTGAGACCTATTTTCTATATAGGCGCCAATCTCGCTCCGCCACCCCGCCCCTCGGCGAATCACTGGCAAGCCCAAGACATATAGAAGGTGCGCCCATGCCCGACGTCATTTTCCCCGGCCCCGAGGGCCGCATCGAAGGCCGTTTCTCCCCCCCGCCGCGTCCACGCGCGCCGGTCGCGCTGATCCTGCACCCGCACCCGCAGGGCGGCGGGACGATGAACGACCGCATCACCCAGGCGATGTACAAGAGCTTCGTCGCGCGCGGTTTCGCGGTGCTGCGCTTCAACTTCCGCGGCGTCGGCCGCAGCCAGGGCACGTTCGACAACGGGATCGGCGAACTCTCCGATGCCGCCTCGGCGCTCGACTGGGTCCAGTCGATCCATCCCGAAGCGCAGACCACCTGGATCGCAGGCTTCAGCTTCGGCGCGTGGATCGGCATGCAGCTCTTGATGCGCCGCCCCGAAATCCGCGGCTTCCTGTCGGTCGCGCCGCCGGCGAACATGTACGACTTCAGCTTCCTCGCCCCCTGCCCCTCGTCGGGCATCATCGTCGCGGGCGGGCAGGACGAGATCGTGCCGCCGAGCGCGGTGCAGAAGCTGGTCGACAAGCTGCGAACGCAAAAGGGCATCACGATCCATCACGACGAAATCCCGCGCGCGAATCATTTCTTCGAGCATGAGCTCGACCAGCTGATGAAGTCGCTCGATAACTATCTGGATATGCGCCTCGCGCCCGATTCGCCGATCCGCTGACGAAATGATCCTCCCTGTGCCGCAGGCATGGGGAGGTGGCAGCGGCGTAGCCGCTGACGGAGGGGCCAATGGCGCAACGTCGCTGCCCCTCCACCACCGCTTCGCGGCGGTCCCCCTCCCCACCGCTTCGCGGCAGGGAGGATCTTTTATTATTTCACCGGCACCAGCCAGATCGCGACATTCGCGAACATCACCAGCGCGGCGACCAGCATCAGCCGCGCGCGGCGACGATCGCCCTTGCGGAAGACGATGACGGCACCGCCGGTAAGCAGCACCCCGGTCAACATCAGGATGGACATGATCGTGTCGGACATGGGGCGGCTTTATCGGCGCCGTCACAAATTTGCCACCTCGCTTATGGCCAATTCGCGCGGCTTGGCCTAAAGGCCGCTCATCGATTCCCTTAGACCCCTCGGGAGCCGCATCATGCGCATCGCCATCGCCTCCGACCACGCCGCTTACGAGCTGAAAGCCGCGCTTGCCGATTGGCTGCGCGAACAGGGGCATGAGGTCGAGGATCTCGGCACCAACGGCCCCGAAAGCGTCGACTATCCCGACTATGGCTATCGCCTCGGCGCCGCGATCGCTGAGGGGCGCGCCGACCGCGGCGTCGCGCTATGCGGTTCGGGCATCGGCATTTCGATTTCGGTCAACCGCAACCCCGCCGCGCGCTGCGCACTCGTGTCCGAGCCGCTGTCGGCGAAACTCGCGCGCGAGCATAATGACGCCAACGTCGTCGCGATGGGCGCGCGCCTGACCGGCATCGACATGGCCAAGGCGTGCCTCGACGCCTTCCTGACCACCGAATTCGCCGGCGACCGCCACGCGCGCCGCGTGGACAAGCTTTCCAATCCTCCCGTCAATTTGGCCCAACTGGAGACCAGCCGATGACCACCGAAACGCTCGACAAGCCCATCAAATCGGCCGGCTATTTCACCGACGGCGTCGGCACAGTCGACCCCGCGGTCGCGGCGGCGATGAAGCATGAACTCGAACGCGAACAATATCAGATCGAGCTGATCGCGTCGGAGAATATCGTTTCGAAGGCGGTGCTCGAAGCGCAGGGCAGCGTGTTCACCAACAAATATGCCGAAGGCTATCCGGGCCGCCGCTATTATCAGGGCTGCGCCCCGTCGGACGAGGTCGAACAGCTCGCGATCGACCGCGCGAAACAGCTCTTCGACTGCGGCTTCGCCAACGTCCAGCCGCATTCGGGCGCACAGGCTAACGGCGCCGTGATGCTCGCGCTGACCAAGCCGGGTGCAACGATCCTCGGCATGAGCCTCGACGCCGGCGGCCACCTGACCCACGGCGCGGCGCCCGCCATGTCGGGCAAATGGTTCAACGCGGTGCAATATGGCGTGCGCGCCGACGATCATCTCGTCGATTTCGACCAGGTCGAGGCGTTGGCGAAGGAACATCGCCCGTCGCTGATCATCGCGGGCGGCTCGGCCTATCCGCGCACGCTCGATTTCGCGCGCTTCCGCGCCATCGCCGACGATGTCGGCGCGCTGCTGATGGTCGATATGGCGCATTTCGCCGGCCTCGTCGCCGGCGGCGCGCATCCCTCGCCGATGGAGCATGCGCATGTCGTCACCACGACGACGCACAAGACGCTGCGCGGCCCGCGCGGCGGCATGATCCTGACCAATGACGAAGCGATCGCCAAGCGCATCAACTCGGCGGTCTTCCCCGGGCTGCAGGGCGGCCCGCTGATGCACGTCATCGCCGCGAAAGCCGTGGCCTTCGGTGAAGCGTTGCGCCCCGAGTTCAAAACCTATGCGAAGGCGACCATCGCCAATGCCCAGGCGCTTGCGGGCCGGCTGAAGGCGCGCGGCGCCGATGTCGTCGCGGGCGGCACCGACACGCACCTCGCGCTGATCGACCTCCGCCCGCTCGGCATCACCGGCCGCGACGCCGACGAGGCGCTCGAGCGCAGCGCGATCACCTGCAACAAGAATGGCGTGCCCTTCGACCCGCTGCCGCCGGTCAAGACCAGTGGCATCCGCGTCGGATCGCCCGCGGGCACGACGCGCGGCTTCGGCATCGCCGAGTTTGAAGAGATCGGCGATATGGTCGCCGACGTGCTCGAAGCGTTGCGCGACAAGGGCGAGCATGGCGACGCCGACGTCGAAGCCAATGTCCGCGGCCGCGTCCGCGCGCTGTGCGAGCGCTTCCCCATCTATCAGGGATAAGACGATGGCGCGGCAGCACCCCGAGGAACCGACGCTGGTCGAGTTGACGATCGAAGAGATCAAGGCGATGGGCAAGCAGGGAATGGATCATCCCTCGACGCGTCCGGTACTCGTCGGGGCCGGGATCGGTACGGTTCTGGGTGCGGCGCTGCCGGTGGTGAGCTGGCCGGTCGGCCTGTTCGTCGGGGCGGCTGTTGTGCTGCTCAACCGGGTGAAACGCTAGGCCTATGCGCTGCCCCTATTGCGGACATGAAGACAGCCAGGTGAAGGACAGCCGTCCGACCGAGGACGGCGCGGCGATCCGCCGTCGCCGCCAGTGCGAGGATTGCGGCGCGCGCTTCACGACCTTCGAGCGCATCCAGCTCCGCGAAGTCGCGGTGCTCAAGACGGGCGGGACGCGCGAACCCTTCGACCGCGAGAAATTGATGCGCAGCGTTCAGATCGCGTGCCGCAAGCGCCCGATCGACGGCGCGCGCATCGAACGGCTGGTGTCGGGCATCCAGCGCCAGCTCGAAACCTCGGGCGAAAGCGAAGTGCAGGCACAGCAGATCGGCGCAATGGTGATGGAGGCGCTCAAGGGCTTCGACAATGTCGCCTATATCCGCTTCGCCAGCGTCTATCGCGATTTCACCGAAGCCAAGGATTTCGAGGAATTCGCCTCGACGATCACCGAGGCTGCGCGGCCGATCAAATGACCGCGGCCGCCCCGCCCCCCGTCATCGTCCTCGTCCGTCCGCAGCTTGGTGAGAATATCGGCAAGGCGGCGCGCGCGATGCTCAATTTCGGGCTGACCGAACTGCGCCTCGTCGCCCCGCGCGACGGCTGGCCCAATCCCGATGCCGGCCCGGCGGCGTCGGGCGCCGATGCCGTGCTGGCCGAAGCGCTGGTTTTCGATACGCTCGCCGACGCGGTCGCCGATTGCACGACCATCTATGCCACCACGGTGCGCAAGCGCGGCGTCACCAAACCGGTGCTGACGCCGGAAGCGGCCGCCCGCGAGGTCCATGCCAGCGCGGGACGCTCGGCCTATGTTTTCGGGCCCGAACGCTCGGGACTCGAAACCGACGACGTCACCCTCGCGCACAAGATCGTCACCGTGCCGATCAACCCCGAATTCGCGTCGCTCAACCTCGCGCAAGCGGTGATCCTGCTCGCCTATGAATGGTCGAAAGGCGTCGCGCTGGCGAGCCCGCCCGAAGTGCCGCTCGATCCCCCGGCGGAGCATGGCGTACTTGAGGAATTCATCCAGCATCTGGAGCGCGATCTCGACAAGAGCGGTTATTTCTTCCCGCCCGAACGACGCGAAATGACGCTGCGGACCTTGAGGAACGCGCTAACCAAGACGGGCTGGTCTTATAATGACATCCGCATGATGCACGGCATCGTTACGGCGCTTGGCCGCCCAAAAGAAAAGAGCTAAGCCCGCAGAATCATATAATATAGGATCGATGCCTCCATGATGACGCTCATTCTTTCGCTCGCACTCGCCGTGGCCGGCGCGCCGGATCAGGCTGCCAGCGACCAGACCGCCTCGGTTCAGACGGCCAAACCTGCCAAACCGAAGAAAATCTGCAAGTCGACGAAGATGACCGGCAGTTCGATCGGTCGCCGCGTCTGCAAGACCCAGGAGCAATGGGCCGCGCAAGCCCGCGACGGCACACAATCTCTCGATCTGGTCGACCAGGGCTACAAGGCCAATACCGGTAACGGCGCGGTCAATTAATACCGGTCTCGGTCCTGCAACATCGCATTTGGTCCGACAGGTTCGCGAGGTGCAGGAAGAACGGGCCAGGTATCCCATGCGGCTGAACGAAGCTGGCGACCAATCGCCCGGACGCAGTAGAGCCGCCTCTTTACACGGAGCGAACAGTTTATGATTTCCGCGATGCTTTCCCTTGCCTTGGCGGCAAGCGCCGCCAATAGCGCAGAGGCCCCGGCAAAAGCAGCAAAACCCAAAAAGGTCTGCGAAAAAATCGAGGTCACCGGCAGCACTGTACCCAAACGCGTGTGCCGCACGGTCGTCGAAACCGCGAAGCCGAAAGACGAGACGGCCCCGGCACCCGCCGAAGCCCCGGCAGGCGGTTCAACCAACTAACCGGTCTCAGCGATCGGCGCGCGCGCGGTCCCATTCGACCGCCTCATAAGCGATCGACTGTTCGACCAGTTCGTTCCACACCGCGCGCAGCCGCTCGGGCTCCAGCCCGGCAGCTTCGGCTGCGCGCGCGACATTGCCCAGCACCTCGGCCTTGCGCGCTTCATCGCGGACGGCATTGCGGTCGGTCTTGATGCGCGCGGCGGCATCCATATAGCCGAAGCGGCGGACGAGCAGCGCAACGAGTTCGCGGTCGACCTGATCGACCCCGGCGCGGACCTCGATCATCGTTTCGCATTGTTCTGGAAGTTTGGCGGACGTCATGCGCGCTGCCTTTAGCGGCTTTTTCGCCGCTGTCGAGCGGCGGGCTTGCCGCTTGACTTTACCGACCTCTCCGTCTAACCGCGCGCCTTCGCAATGGACCCCGCACCCCGGTGAAGCGGCGGTCGCATATGGTGTCGAGCCTGTCGAGACATCCATATGGTGCGACCCGGGAACGAGCCGAAATCCTTCGGCACACAGCAAATTGGAGACGACAATGTCGAAGCGCCAGAGCGCCAAGTATAAACTCGACCGCCGGATGGGCGAAAATATCTGGGGTCGCCCGAAGAGCCCGGTCAACCGCCGCGAATATGGCCCCGGCCAGCACGGTCAGCGCCGCAAGGGCAAGATGTCGGACTTCGGCATCCAGCTTCGCGCGAAGCAGAAGCTCAAGGGCTATTACGGCGACATCACCGAAAAGCAGTTCAAGAAGAACTACTTTGAGGCTTCGCGCATGAAGGGCGACACCGGCCAGAACCTGATCGGCCTGCTCGAGCGCCGCCTCGACGCCGTCGTCTACCGCTCGAAGTTCACGCCGACGATCTTCTCGGCACGCCAGCTCGTCAGCCACGGCCACGTCTATGTGAACGGCGTGAAGTGCAACATCGCGAGCCGCCTCGTGAAGCCGGGCGACGAAGTCACCCTCGGCAAGAAGGCGCAGGAAATGGCGCTGGTCGCCGAAGCCCAGAGCCTGCCCGAACGCGACCTGCCCGAATATCTCGCCATCGACGGCACCAAGGCGACCTTCGTCCGCGTCCCGACGCTCGACGAAGTGCCCTATCCGGTGAAGATGGAACCGAACCTCGTCGTCGAATTCTATTCGCGCTGATCGGGTTTCCAGGAACCAATTCAGAAGGGCGGCCGATCTGGCCGCCCTTTTTTTTGCGCTGCGTCAGCGCGGCAGGAACTGCGTGATACGTCGCAACATCTCGGCGCGAACATCGCTGTCGCCGATGTCCTGGGCTACGCGCGGATATTCGATGAACTCGACTTTTTTTCCGGCCGTCGACAGCGCGCCGTGCATGGCGCGAACCTGGTCGATTGTGGAGTCATGAGCGAGCCCGCCGGCGACCATCAACACCGGAGCCTGAATCCGCTCCGCATTTTGTGCCGGAGATCCCTCGCGGAGATGGGGCCCCGAACCGAGGAGTTGCTGCATGACCAAATTATTGCTGAACTTGGTGCTGGCGTCTTTCAGCTTCTGAAGGTCGGTAATGGGCGCTATCGCCACGATCGACCGGAACAAGGATGGCGCCACGACGCCCGATTGCAGTGCGGCGTAGCCGCCATAGCCCCAGCCGACGATGGACAGCCTGCCTGGATCGGCGCCCTCTCCCACGATCCAGCGCCCCGCATCGCTGACGTCGCCAATGGCGGTGCGCCAGGATTGAAAACCTCCGTCGCGAAACCATTGCTCGCTATAGCCCGTCAGCCCCCGATAATCGGGCTGCACCACCGCATATCCGCGCTGGGCAAAATATTGCGCGAGCCAGTTGAACCCCCATTCGTCGCGATCGGCCAGTCCGCCATGCGGAATGACGATGGCGGGCAACCCCACCGCATCGGCACGGCCGGGCGGCAGCGTCAGATGAGCCGAGAGCATGGTCCCGTCAGCGGCTGGATAACGAACCGGCCGGACGGGCGATAACGCCAGGTCGGCCAGCGCAGGGCGGTCCTCGAGCAGTGGCCGCAATTGCTTCAATGTCGGCGTATAGCGATAGTAACGGCCCGGATCTGTGTCGGAGCCTGCCCACAACAGCCAGTGCGCCTCGCCGACCGATGCGTCGATGAAATATACGCTGCGTCCGCCCAAAGCCTTGGAAAGCGACTGGGCCATATCCGACAGACGAGGGTCGGTCAGTTTCATTTGCCGACGATCGGTAACATAGGTCGCACCGATGACGCGCTGGTCGCGACCGACCTGAACCAGTCCATCCACATCGGCCCGAGGGTGCCGGAACAATGTCTGTCCCTTGCCCGTTCCGTCGAGCTGAACTGCGACGACGGCATCGCGACCGTCAACCTTTGCCAAACCAATAGCCCGGTTGCTTTCGGCATCGACGGCAAAGGGGTCGAATCCATTGTGCCGGACAAGATCGAACGCCGACAGCGGTTGCCAGTCTCCACCTTTGTCGTCCCGAAAGAAATAGCGTATCCGGTCGGTCGGGTAGCCTGTCCTTCCGGCGGCCGTCAAAGCCCCCATGATCCTGATGTTGCCTTGGCCATCGGTGATATATTCGACCGCATCACGCTGGGGCCTTTCGGCAATTTTTATGAGGTCTCCGGACAGGTCCACCAAATCGACGCCCATCCCTTCCTCATCCTTCTTCAGGAGCGATGCCGAGTGGAGATTGGCCTCACGGACATTGCTGCGCATGATCAGAAGGCTATCAGGGGTTCCAGGCTGCCAGTCGATCACGCTCCCGCCCCGCCCGTCGAAGCCGATCGAATTGGCGCCGCGCCGTTTGCTCAATGTCTTGACGTTGCCGCCAGCGGAATCGACCGCGATCAATGTCGTGAAGCCGTAGACGAATTCGCCGATCTTCTCCCTCCCCGCGACCTGGCAGACGATGCGAGCGTCGGTGGCCCACCGGCACCATCTGAGCGTTTCGGGATCGCCGCTCGCTCGCAGGATACGCTGTGGCGCCGATCCATCTTCGATACGGACGACATAGAGGTCGTTGGCCAGACCCTTGTTCGGCGCCACGAATGCAATCTGCTGCCCGTCGGGCGACAGGCTCACTTGCGCGACCCCTTCCTGCGCCCCGAAGCGGCGCTCCAGATCATTCTCCTGCGCCTGCGCCGCCCCCGCGGCAATCCCCAAACCCAGCAAATATAGCCAGCGCCCCCGCATATCCATCCCCCTGTTATCCGGTCCCCTTTTGCTTCTCTAAAAGCCGACGTCCGCTTTTCCAAGCGCCGAAAGTGCCACAAGCGGCGCTTGCGCCCCCGGCACGGGGCTGGCACAAGCCCGCGGTCGAATACGAAAACCCGAGGAACTTCCATGCTTCGTTTCCCCCGATCGACCGCAGCCCTTGCGGTTCTCCTGACCGTTGCCGCGTGCAACGCGTCGGACAAGACGGCCACGTCGGCCGTCGCCATTCCCGATGTCGAAATCCCCGAATTGTCGCTCGCGACGCTTCAGGAGGTGACCAAGGAATTGTCGTCGGACGCTTATGAGGGCCGCGCGCCCGGCACCGCGGGCGAGGAAAAGACCGTCGCCTATATCATCAAGAAATATGAGGAAGCGGGGCTGAAGCCCGGGAACAACGGCAAGTGGACGCAGGACGTGCCGCTGGTCGAGATCACCGCGAAGAACGCAACCCCGCTGAGCTTCACCGGCGGCAAGACGCCGGTCACCGCGCAATATGCGAAGGACTATGTCGCATTCAGCTATCGCGTGCAGCCGAAGACCGCGGTCAAGGACAGCGACGTCGTCTTCGTCGGTTACGGCATCAACGCCCCCGAAAAGGGCTGGAACGACTATGCCGGGCTCGATGTGAAGGGGAAGACCGTCATCGTCCTCGTCAACGATCCCGACTGGCAGACCAAGGAAGCCAAGGGCGAATTCAACGGCCGCGCGATGACCTATTACGGCCGCTGGTCGTACAAATATGAGGAAGCCGCGCGGCAGGGCGCCGCGGCGGTGCTGATCGTCCACGACACCGAGCCCGCCGCCTATGGCTGGAACGTCGTCGAATCGAGCAATACGGGGACGCAATATCTGGCCGACAGCAAGAATGGCGGCGCCGACCAGACCGTCGCCAACGGCTGGATCCAGCTTCCCAAGGCGAAGGAACTGTTCGCGAGCGCCGGGCAGGATTTCGACGCGCTGCGCGAGGCCGCCAAGAAGAAGGGTTTCAAGCCCGTCGCGCTGACCGGCGTGAAGGCGAATTTCAGCTTCGACAACGCGATTTCGAAGAAGATGTCGCGCAACGTCATCGGCGTGCTGCCGGGCGCCAAGCGCGCGCAAGAATATGTTCTCTACACCGGCCACTGGGATCACCTCGGCCGCTGCACGCCGGTCGACGGCGACGACATCTGCAACGGCGCGGTCGACAATGCGAGCGGCATCGCGGGCCTCGTGACGCTGGCGCATGCCTTTCAGAAGGCGGGCGCGCCCGACCGCAGCATCGTCTTCCTCGCCGTCACCGCCGAGGAATCGGGCCTGCTCGGCTCGAAATATTATGCCGAAAACCCGATCTTCCCGCTCGCGCAGACGGTCGGCGGCGTTAACATGGACGCGCTCAACGCCAGCGGACCTGCCAAGGACATCGTCGTTGTCGGCGGCGGCAAGTCCGAACTCGACGCCTATGTCGAAAAGCTCGCCAAGATGGAGGGTCGTACGGTCAAGGCCGAGCCGACCCCCGAAAAGGGCTTTTATTACCGTTCGGATCACTTCAGCTTCGCCAAGCTCGGCGTGCCGATGTTCAACTTCGGCAGCGGCGACGAGTTGGTCGAGGGCGGGGTCGAGGCCGGCAAGAAGGCGGCCGAAGATTATGAGAAGAACCGCTATCACGCGCCGGGCGACGAATATGAGGCGATCACCAACTGGGACGGCATGATGTCGGACCTGCGCCTCTATTATGCCGCGGGCCGCATGCTCGCGATGACCGACGCGTGGCCGAACTGGGTCGAGGGCGACGAATTCCGCGCCGCCCGCGACAAGTCGCGCGCTGCTGCGAAATAGGGTAATCCCCTCATCCGTTGGTGCTGAGCTTGTCGAAGCACGGTCCTTCTTTTCGACGGTGCAGGAAAAGAACGGCCCTTCGACAGGCTCAGGGCGAACGGATTTCGAGATAGCTCTATACCGGAAAGCAACATGACCCTACGCATGCCTGCCGAATGGGCGCCGCACGATGCCGTGTGGATTGGCTTCCCGCACCTCGCAGAGGAATGGTCGGGGGCGATCGATGAAGGACGGCGCGACGTCGCCGCCTTCGCCAACGCCGTCCACGACGGCGGCCGCGGCGAAGAGGTGCGGCTCGTGGTCAACGATGCGCGGCAGGCGGACATCGCCGCCGCGCTCGTCGATCCGGGCGTGAAGATTCTCGTCCAGCCCTTGGGCGACATCTGGCTGCGCGATACTGGGCCGATCATCGCGGGAACGGGCACGGGACGCCGCGCGCGCAATTTCAAATTCAACTGGTGGGGCGAGAAGTTCGTCATGCCGGGCGACCAGGAAATCGGCGCCGCGCTGGCACGCGAAAGCGGGCTGCCGGTCGACGATCAGGACTGGGTGCTCGAAGGCGGCGGCATCGATGTCGATGGTAGCGGCCTTTGCGTCACCACCGAGGAATGCCTGCTCAATCTCAACCGCAATCCGTCGCTGACGCGCGAGGATATTGCGGTGCGGCTGCACCAGTCACTCGGCATCGAGCGGCTGTTGTGGCTCGGCAACGGCCTCGTCGGCGATCACACCGACGGCCATGTCGACAATCTCGCGCGCTTTGTCGGCGAAGGCCGGCTCGCGCTGCCGGTCGCGGCGGGCGAGGACGATCCCAATGCGCATATCTATGCCGATGCCCGCGCGCGCACCGCGGCGTTCGGCGGGGTCGAAATCGTCGACCTCCCATCGCCCGGCCGGGTCGAGATCGGCGGCGAAATCGCCGCGGCGAGCTATATGAACTTCTATATCGGCAACAGCGTCGTGATCGTCCCGATCTATGGCGTTCCTAACGATCAGACTGCGATCGACACCCTTGCCGCACTGTTCCCCGACCGCCGCGCGGTCGGCGTTCCTGCGCGCGGGATCATCGTCGGCGGCGGCAGCTTCCATTGCTCGAGCCAGCAGCTTCCTAGCTAGCATCGGGCGCGAAGCCCCCTATATTCCGCCCCGACTCCCGCACACCGGATAGGCCATGACCCGCACCATCACCGTCTCCGCGCTACAGCTTGCCCTGCCCGGCCCCGTCGAACCGAATATCGAGGCCGTCTCGGCGCTTGTCGAGGAAGCGGCGGCGAAAGGCGCGCAGGTCATCCTGCCCCCCGAGCTCTTCGAAGGCCCCTATTTCTGCCAGGTCGAGGAAGAGGAGCTGTTCGCGACCGCGCGCCGGACGACCGAGCATCCGAGTGTCGTGGCGATGCAGGCGCTGGCGGCGAAGCTGAAGGTCGCGATCCCGACGAGCTTCTTCGAGCGCGACGGGCCGCATTATTACAACACGCTCGCGATGATCGGCCCCGACGGCGCGATCATGGGGACCTATCGCAAAAGTCATATCCCCGACGGCCCGGGTTATGAGGAAAAATATTATTTCCGTCCCGGCAACACGGGCTTCAAGGTGTGGGACGTTTTCGGGACGCGCATCGGCGTCGGCGTCTGCTGGGACCAATGGTATCCCGAATGCGCGCGCGCGATGGCGCTGATGGGCGCCGAACTGCTTTTCTATCCGACCGCGATCGGGTCCGAACCCTATGACGCCGACCTCGACACCAGCCGCATGTGGCGCCGGGCGATGCACGGCCATGCGGTGTCGAACTGCATGCCGGTGGTCGCCGCGAACCGCATCGGGCCCGAGGGCGACGCGAATTTCTATGGCCACAGCTTCATAACCAACGAATGGGGCGACATGACGCAGGCCTTTGGCGCGAGCGAAACCGGGGTGCTCGTCGAGACGATCGACCTCGACCGCGCGGCGAAGCACCGTGCCGGCATGGGCTTCTTCCGCGACCGCCGGCCCCAGCTTTACGGGCGGCTCGTCGAGGACATCTGATCGCCAGCAAGGGGGCAAGCGATGGAATTACCCGCGGATATCTTCACCGAGCCCGAGGACGTCGATCCCGAAACGCTCGCCAACCTCGGCCCGCTGCGGCGGCTTGCCGGAATCTGGGAGGGCCAGCGCGGGGTCGATATCAACCCCAAGGCCGACGGCCCCGAAACGCGCGAATATTATGAGCGGATTGAGCTGCAGCCGATCGACCCGCAGGCGAACGGCCCGCAGCTCTTCTACGGGCTGCGCTATCATCTGCACGTCAACACGCGCGAAGAGGATATCGCCTTCCACGATCAGGTCGGTTACTGGCTCTACGAGGCGTCGACGGGCCTGATCCTCCAGACGCTCGCGATCCCGCGCGGGCAGATCGCAATCGCCGCGGGCCACGCTGCGCCCGATGCGAAACAACTCGTCGTCAAGGCGGAGCGCGGCCAAACCGAATATGGCATCTGCTCGACGAGCTTCCTCGAACTCGCCTTTCGCACCGATGCCTATCAACTGACGGTCGATTTTCACGACGACGGGTCGTGGAGCTATGTGTCCGACACGACCTTGATGGTGAAGGGAAAGGGCGAGCCCTTCCTCCATCGCGACCGCAACCGCCTGACAAAAATCGCCGAGCCCGACCTCAACCCCTGGGCGAAGATCGTCCGCGGCGCCGCCTGAGCATCAGCTTTCGAAGCGGCGGATGCTTTCCAGGTCGGCGCGGTCGAGCGGCTGCGTCAGCCACAGGCCGCCGCGCCCGGCCCGCGACCAACGCACAATCGCGCGGCGCTTGACGTCGCCGGCGAGTATGAGGTCGAATTCCTTGCCGACCTCGAAATGGCCGTCGTGGACGAAGCCCGCGCCGTTCTGCGACAGGTCGACCAGTTCGATGGGCGTCGCCGCGCCCTCATCGGTCACCGCCTGCGCTTTCGTATGCACCGGCAGGCGCGGCTGACGATAGCCGGTGGCGCGCTGCTCGGCCGCCAATTGCTTGAGCACGTCGGCGACGTCGACTTCCTTGTCGAAGGAGACGCCGCAGCGTCCTGCGTCGGACCAGACGACCTCGCCGCGGATCGTAACGGTATCGGAAAGCGCGATCTCGAGCTTTTCGCCGACCGCGATGGGGACATCGGCCGCGAGCATCATGCCGCGGTCGGAAATGTTGCGGACCCGCCACAAGCCCGCGTCGCCGTTGCGCATCACCTTGGCGATCCGCCAGACCGTGCGATAGCGATCGCCTTCGCGGCGATCGGTGCTGGCGGCGATATCCCGCTCCTCTGCCGGATCCGAGAAGCGATGTTGGTTCATGCCGTCCACCTTATAGAAGCAGCGGAACAAGCATAAGTGCTTGTCTATACTGCAAAACACACAATCCCCACGCCACCGCAATACTAGAATTAGTCATATAATTCAATCATGTTGCAGATCATCGTTAACATCTTCGTCGTCACGCGCCGGAAACGCGCGCACCCCGTGAAGGCGAATGTCGCATTTTGCATATTTTACGGTGGTGGAATGCAGGGATTAAGCGCCGGATCGGCAGATATCGGCATTGGCTCAATAGCGGCCGGAAAGCAGCGCGCCGGCGCCCGGAACCCGCGTCGCAAGCCCGAGCCGCGCGAGCATCTGGTGCGCGGTGCAAATCGCCGCCGATATCACGGGTTTCCCGATCGCATCCTCGATCCGCTGCACCGCCGGCAACGACGGCATCTGGACGCACGCGGAAAGGACGAGCGCGTCGACGCCGGTCAGGTCGAGCCGCTTGTAATGGTCGAGCAGCTTGGCGGGATCCTGCGCCGCGACCTCCAGATTGTCGGGGATTTCGAGCGCGAGCCAGTCGGCGACCTCGACGCCCTCATTTGCGATATAGCCGACGACCATCTCGGTCAGCGGCTTCATATAGGGCGCGACTAGCGCGATGCGCTTCGCCCGCAGCGCCTTCAGCCCCTCGATCAGCGCGCCGGCGCTGGTGACGACGGGCGCCGCATGGCCATTCTCGACCGTGCGCTGGTGGAGGCGGGCTTCTGAAACGCGATGATACCCTTCGCCCATGCTCATGATCGCGACGAGGCAGGCATAGCCGAGCACATCGACCGCGGCGTCGGACAATTCGAGCGCGCAGCGGTCGGAGTCGGCGTCCATCGCCGCCAGTTCTTCCTTCGTCACCTTCTTCATCCGCATCCGCGACGAGTGGAAGGTGAAGCGTTCGGGCGCGATGGCCTCGCGCGCGCGGAGCAGCGCGGGGATTTCGGTTTCCATCGTGACGTTCGAGCTGGGCACGATCTGCCCGATGCGAATGGGGCGTGTCATATCGCGCTCAGACCGCGACGATCGGATTACGGAGCGTGCCGATGCCTTCGACGGTGCATTCGACGACGTCGCCCGGCCACATGAATTCCTGCGGATCACGCCCCGCGCCGACCCCCGCCGGGGTTCCGGTCGCGATGATATCGCCGGGTTCGAGCGTCATCACGCCCGAAATGTCGGCGATCAACTGCGGCACGTTGAACAGCATGAAGCGGGTGTTGCTGTTCTGCTTCTCGACCCCGTTCACATGCGTCAGGATGTTGAGGTTGTGCGGATCGCCGATCTCGTCGGCAGTCACGATGCACGGCCCCATCGGCGCGAAGCTGTCCTGCCCCTTCGATACGATCCACTGCCCCGCGCGGCGGCAATCGCGCGCCGACACGTCGTTGATGACGGTGTAGCCGAACACATGGTTCAGTGCGTCGCCCTCCGCGACGTGGCGCGCGGTGCTGCCGATGATCACCGCAAGTTCGGTTTCCCAGTCGAGCTGCTGCGTGACCTTCGCGTTGTGGCGGATCGGGTCGTTCCACGCGACGACCGCGGTCGGCGGCTTCGAGAAGATCACCGGCTGCTGCGGGAGTTCTTTCGATGTGTCGAGGCTGCGCGCCGATTCAGCAACATGCTCGGTATAGTTAAGACCGATACCGAAGATATTCTTGCGCGGGCGCGGGATCGGCGCGAGCAAGGCGACATTACCCTCGGGCAGCGAGGTGCCGATCAGGTCGGCGGTCGTCGCGCTTTCGATCGCTTCGCCGAGGAAACGCAGACCTATCGGGCCCAAGTCGATGAAATCGAGCATCGTCGAGGGCAGATCCTGCCCGATCGCGTCGCCGAAATATTCGACGTCGATCACAAGCCCGTCGTGGATAAGGCCGAGCCGGGGTTCGGTCTCGACCGTGCGATAAGTCACAAAGCGCATAGATAGTCCTGTCTGCTCAGGCGGGCTGGTGGCCGCCATTTTCGGAATAGGGTTCCTCAATGCGGACGCCGAGCGCCTCCATCACAGGGAAGTCATTGAACGAGAAAAGGAAAGCTTCCTCAGAGGCATCGAGGTTGACATGCTCGTGCCACATCCACGCGGGCACGCAGAAAATGTCATGTGTCGCCCAGTCGAACCGCTCGCCGCCGATGATCGAATAGCCGCGGCCGCCCGCGACATTATAGACGACATTGCCGGTGTGGCGGTGCGCCTTTCCGCGGAAACCGCCTTTGAGCATCTGCATATGCGCGCCCATCGTCTGGAGCGCCCAGCCGCCGGTCAGCGGGTTCGAATAGCGGACCATATGCCCGTCGAAGGGCGTGCCCTCGGAGACTTTGGCGAGGTTCCACAGCGCGTCGCGCGTCGCTTCCCAGCGATAGACCAGCACCGGCGAATAAGGCTTCTCCCACGCTGGCACGCCCTCGGGCCGCAACCCCGCCCCACCATAGCTCAGCGGCAGATCGTCGACCGGAAACGCCGCCGTTTGCGCGGGCTGGTCGTAGACCGCGTAGAAATTGGTCTCGAGGCTGTTCATCAGCGGGATATCGAGCCCGTCCTGCCAGATCGACACCTCGCCCCCGGCGAGGACGCCATGATCGTGCCAGGCGCCGTTCGGGGTCAGCACATAATCATTGGCGCCGAGCGTGATATGATGCCCATCGACGACGGTATACGCGCCCTTCCCCTCCATGATGAAACGGTGCGCCGACGCGGTGTGCTTGTGCGCGGGGGTGATTTCGCCGGGGCGCATCGCCTGCATGCCGCTGAACAGCCAGCCGCACACCGCGACATTCTCGCGCCCCGCATCGCTGTCGTTGAGCAAAGTCACGACGCGGCGCCCCGCCTCTTCGGGCTTCACCAGATCGAGCGCGCGCAGGCACATGTCGCGCATCTCGGCATAGCGCCAGAGCGTCGGGCGATAGCGCGTCTCCGGCTCCCACGGCTCGATCGCATTGGCGCGTTTCCAGAAGGCGCCTGCATTATGCCCCGCAAGCTCCTGATAAAAGGCTTCGAGTTCGGGCGTATCTGTCACGCGCGACCGCC
Source organism: Sphingopyxis sp. LC363 (assembly GCF_000756385.1). Classification (GTDB taxonomy): domain Bacteria; phylum Pseudomonadota; class Alphaproteobacteria; order Sphingomonadales; family Sphingomonadaceae; genus Sphingopyxis. The sequence continues at coordinate 72,038 of NZ_JNFC01000072.1, read as the reverse complement.
CGAGCACATCGTCACGCGGATCGACGATCGTGCTATTGCCTGCCATCATGACGTCTCCTCGGAATCGGCGGGCCTCGGCTCGTCGACGAACAGGGCCGACGCGCGGGGGGTCCGGTCGACCGTCAGGTTGAAAATGTCGAAGCGGTTATAGCCGCCGATGATGTCGTGCATCAGCTTCGGCCGGATGCACTCGCCAAGGTCAATATCGGCATAGACGATGCCTTCGTCATCAATCAGCGCCTCGCCGACCAGATTGCCGTGCGGGTCGATCACGCCCGAAAAGGCGCTGTTCGGGCGCGACAGCAACTCGCGATTCTGCGGCCGATCGGCGCTCATTGCGTCGATGATTTCGGGGCTTATCGCCGAACAAGCGACGATGGTGAAGACCTTGCCCTCGAAACTGTGCGCGGTCGCGCGGATTTTGATCGCCTCGGCCATATTGTACGACGCGGGCGCGACGGGCAGCGCGATATAATTGGCGACGTGGACCAGCTCGCCCTGCGACAGCAAGGCGAAGCGCGCGAGCGTGTTGGTATTTTCGCCGCATGCGAGCGTGCCGAGCGGCCCGACGGGGGTATCGTAAATGCGGATCGAGCCGCCGTCGCCGCCCGCCCAAGTCAGCTTCTCGGCCCAAGTCGGCACCAGCTTGCGATGCCGCCCGAGCAGGCTGCCGTCGGCACCGATGATCAGGTTGGTGTTGTAGAGCGTGCCGACGCTCACCGGATCGCGTTCGTTGATGCCGATGACGACGGTGCAGCCATGATCGCGCGCGGCATCGCACAGCGCCGCGACCTCGGGGCCATCGACCAGCACCGACGCGCGGTACAGCCGCTCGTGCCACTCGGCGCCCTCGATCGGCGTCATCAGCCAGTTCCAATAAGGATAGGCGGAAACGAACACCTCGGGAAAGGAAACAAGCTCAGCGCCATTGCCCGCGGCCTCCGCGATCAGCGCGCATGCCTTGTCGATCGTGCGCGCAGTATCGAGAAACACGGGCGCGGCCTGCACCGCGGCGACGCGCGATTTGGGCAGGAAGGGCGCCGATGCCTCGCTCATGTCACTGCCGCCCGTTGGTGATATTGCGGCTTGTCCCACGCGCGCATCGCGCAGACCTTTTCGAGCCGGCGGGCCGTTTCGACGATGTCGCGATAGCGCAGGTAAAGCGGCGTCAGTCCAAAGCGCAAAATGTCGGGTGCGCGGAAGTCGGCGATCACGTCAAATTCCTTGAGCGCCTGCACGATCTGATAGCCTTGCGGATGCGCATAGGCGACCTGGCTGCCGCGCTCCGCATGCCCCTGCGTGCTCACCAGTTCGAAGCCGTAAACGTCGCACAGCGGCTGCATCTGCTCGATGAACAAGTCGCCGAGCGCGAGCGATTTGCGGCGGATTTCGGCCATGTCGGCTTCGAGCATCAGGTCGACGCCGACTTCGAGCGCCGACAGCCCCAGCACCGGCGGCGTGCCGCACTGAAAGCGTTCGATCCCCTCGGCGGGGTCGTAATCCTCCTCGAAATCGAACGGCCGCGCATGACCGAACCAGCCCGACAGCACCGGCGTGGCGCCGTGGTGCCGCGCCGCGGCGAAGAGATAGGCGGGCGCGCCGGGGCCGCCGTTCAGGAACTTGTAACCGCAGCCGATCGCGAAGTCGGCGTTCGCGCCATTGAGGTCGACCGGGATCGCGCCCGCGCTGTGACTCAGATCCCAAACGACGAGCGCCCCGGCTTCGTGCGCCGCCCGCGTGACTGCCGCCATGTCGCGGACACGGCCCGACTTGTAGTGGACCTGCGTCAAGAGCAGAACCGCGACATCATCGTTCAGCGCATCGACGACATCGTCCGGCGCGACGGTCACCGCCTTCACGCGCCCACCCGAAAAAGCCTCGATCCCCTGCATCATATAGACATCGGTCGGGAAATTGGTCGCTTCCGACAGGATCACCGTCCGTTCACGCCGCAACGAAAGCGCGGCGGTCAATGCCTTGAAGATATTGACTGAAGTCGAATCGGTCGCGACGATCTCTCCCGGCTTCGCGCCGATCAGCCGCCCGATCTTGTCGCCGATCCGGCGCGGCGCGGTCGACCATTCGGCGCCGAGCCACGAGGTGATCAGCCCCTCGCCCCACTCGTCGCCGATCACGTCGGCGAGCCGCTCGCCCGTCGCCTTGGGCAGCGCGCCAAGCGAATTGCCGTCGAGATAGATCAGCCCCTCGCGCAGGTGAAAGCGCCCGCGAAAATGAGCAAGCGGATCGGCTGCATCGAGCGCCGCCACGTCGGTCGCGAAGATCGTTTCGGTCATGCGATTTCCCTCAGGATGGCGCGCACCGGGCTGGCATCGGCGCCGACGATGCGGAGCGGCAGCGCGACGAGCTCGTACCGGCCCGGCGGCACATCATCGAGCACCAGCCCTTCCAATATTCGCATATCAGCGGCCTTCACCGCCTGATGCGCGTCGAGCGTCTTCGATTGTTCGGGGTCGAGCGATGCCGCATCGGTGCCGATCAGGCGCACGCCGATGCTGCCGAGCCGCGCTATCACTTCGCTGGCGATCGCGGTGAAATCGCCGTCCCACGCCTCGTGCGGAAACCGCTCATAGGTTCGCAGCAACACGCGCTCGGCACCGTCGATCGCGGTCCAGTCGATATCGGCAATCTCGACCCTCCCGCGCGCATGGCGCACGTCGAGCAGCACGCACGGTCCGATATAGGGATCGAGGTCGCAGTCGGCCGACGAGACGCCGTCATTGGCATAGTGCAGCGGCGCATCGCCGTGGGTGCCTGCGTGCAGCGGCGTGAACATGCCGCCGACGTTGACCGGGCACCCATCGCCGATCACCGCATGGCTGTGGAGCGCGAAGGCGGGCTCACCCGGCCACACCGGCACCGCGGCGTGGAGCGGCTGCGAAATGTCCCAGATCCGGCTCATGCGCGCGTCCCTTCGGAATAATCGCCGCCCCCATAGTCACCACCTTGCCGCGGCGCGACCATCTCGGTCCGCATCGACCAGAGTTCGGGGAAGAAGCTGAGGCTCAGCGCCTTGACGAGGTAATTGACCCCCGACGATCCGCCCGTCCCCGGCTTGTGCCCGATCACGCGCGCGACGGTCTTCATGTGCTTGAAGCGCCATTCCTGGAAATAATATTCGAGCGCGGTGATCTTCTCGGCGAGGGTGTAGAGATCCCAGTGATGCTCGGGATCGGTGTAGATCGCGAGCCATGCCTTCTCGACCGCCTCCGACGCCTCATAGGATTTGGTCCAGTCGCGCTCGAGATGATCGGCGGGAATGGCGAAGCCGCGCCGCGCGAGCAGCCGCAGCAACTCGTCATAGAGCGACGGAGCCTCGAACGTCGCACGCAGCCTTTCAGTCGCTTGCGGGTCGTCCTTGTGGACGATCATCATATCCTCGCGCTTGTTGCCGAGCAGATATTCGAGCTCGCGATATTGCTGCGACTGGAAGCCCGACGCGCGGCGCAGGAAACCGCGAAAGGTCAGGAAGTCGTGCGGTGTCAGCGTCGCGAGCACTTCCCAGCTGTGGATCATGTGGCGCTGGATCGTCGCGATCCGGTCGAGCCCCTTGCCCGCGATCTCGAGCTGGTCGCCCTTGATCGCGTCATAGACGATCCGGCCTTCATGCAGGACGAGCTTGAGCCACAGCTCCATCGTCTGGTGCATGATGATGAACAGCATCTCGTCGGGCTTGTCCGACACCGGCACCTGCGCCGACAGAAGCTGCTGCGTCTGGATATGGCGCGCATAGGTCAGGCCATTGTCCCACTGGATCGTCTCGCCGTCGATCTCGGTCTCGAAAATTTCGGTGCCGCCGTCGCGCGTCTGCCTGATCATGAGCGTGCCTCTCTGCCTGCCGGAGCGGCCGGCAGACGTCCTTCATAGGCCAGATCGCCGGGCCAGCCATCCCCCGGTTCGAGCGCCGGTTCGCCCGCAATCTTGCGATAGATGCTGGCGAAGTCGGTTTCCTCGGTCGCGCGCAGCAATTCCTCGAAGCCCGCAACGACGAAATAGGTCTGCTGCAACTGGTCGAAATGATATTTGGTCCGCATCACGCGCTCGATATCGAGCCAAATCCGCCGCGGTTCGGGCGCGGTCAGCGCCGACACGGTTTCGGCGAGGCTGGACATCAGCCCGCCGCCAAAGGCGCGAAGCTCGCCATCCTCGACGACCAGCCCGAACTCGACCGTATAAAGCCAAAGCCGCCCGAGGAAATCCGACGCGCCCAGCTTTTCAGCGCGCAGCCCCGCCTGCCCATAAGCGACGAGGAAGTCCGAAAAGGCCGGATCGGTCAGCATCGGCACATGCCCGAAAATGTCGTGAAACATGTCGGGCTCTTCGCTGTACGCAATCTGCTCGGGCGAGCGGAGGAAATTGGCCGCGGGAAAGCGCCGGTGCGCGAGATGCTCGAAAAAAGGCTCGTTCGGGATCCAGCCGGGCACCGCGACGACTTCCCACCCCGACGCGGGTTTCAGCAGCGCGTTGAGTTCGGCGAAATCGGGAACCCCCGGCTTCAGCTTGCGAAGAATGTCGAGCCCGCCGAGAAACGACCGGCACGCATAGCCGTCGAGCGCCGCCGACTGCCGTTCGAAAAGGGCGCGCCAGGTCTTGTGCTGCCCGTCGGTGAAGGCACGCCAGTTTTGCGGCATTGTCCAATCGGCCGCGACGCCTTCGGGCGGTACGTCGAAAATATGCGTCGCGGCCATCGGTCTCTCTCCAAACCTTCGGCCGCCAGACTAGCCTGCGCGTGCGCGAACATTGTGCGGATTTGGTGGCGAAGCGGGGCGAAAAATCGTCATTCGTTCTGCATTTTTTCTTATTTGAAGGAATATGTTCCTCCATGTTAGCTTCTTGCCGCCATTCAAGGACGAAACGCATGGACAAGCTCGACTGGAAGATCGTCGCCGCGCTCGAACGCGACGGCCGCCAATCCTATGCCGACCTCGGCGAGCAGGTCGGCCTCTCCAAATCGCCCTGCTGGTCGCGGGTGAAAAATCTCGAGGAAAGCGGCGTGATCGAAGGCTATGCCGCGCGCCTCGATCCGATCGCGATCGGCCTCGCGGTGCAGAGCTTCGTCGAGGTGCAGATCCGCTTCGACGCGCATATCGAATTCGAAGCCGCGGTGCTCGCGCATCCCGCCGTCGTCGAGTGCCACACGACCGCGGGCGAAAGCGACTATTTGCTGAAGATCTTCGCACGATCGGCCGACCATCTCGACGAGCTGCTTCGTCACAATCTGTCGAAACTGCCCGGCGTCCAGCGCTTGAAGACGGTGGTGTGCCTCAAGACGATCAAGCGCCATGGCCATCTCGCCGAATGGGCGCGCACGACCGAGAGCCGCGACCGCGTCAACTGACCATCAAAACCGCTTCCGTACCGAAAGCTGGATCGTGCGCCCGAGCGGGTCCACATCATAGCGCCGATACCCCGCCGGAACACTCCCGTCGTCCAGCACCACGCGCCGATAGCTGTTGAACAGGTTTCGGATTTCGAGCGAGATGTTCAGATCCGAAAGCCATTCTGGCTTCTCCGGCGTTCGCAGCAGGCGCTCGGGCTCGGCGAAGAGGCGGAGGTTCAGCGTCGTCACGGGGCGATGGAGATAATCCGGCTGGCCATCCGATCCGGCAGGCGCGCGGAGCCGGAATCCGCTCTGCCAATTGCCGTCGAGCGTCACGCCCATGCCCGGTTTGCCCGCCACAAGCTGGACGCTCACATTGTGCCGCGACTGCGCCGTATCGCCGTCCAGCCGGTCGATCACGGGGGCGCCAAGGCTGGTCAGCAGTTCGCTGCGCAGCAACCAGCCGTGGTTCACAGACAGGGTGAATTGCCAGGGATGACCCGTCAACGCAGCGGAGGCGCCTTCCTCCTTCCGCCCCGGTGCAAGCAACAGCGTCAGGCTGTTGTTCAGCCGTTCGGTCGTGTCGCGCACGATCCGGATCGGCCGGGCGTCCACCCGGATCAGGCGCCCCGCCGCATCGCGGACGAACCGGTCGGGAAAGGCGACTTCGACCGCCAGCGAAACCCCGGGAAATCCGCCCGCGCCACCCGTCGACTGCTGTCCCCGATATTCGACCGACAGCGAGAGCAGCCGGGGATCGAACGGACGCAAAGTGGCGCCCAGCGACAAGGTGCGACGTCGGCCCGATCCCAGATCGGGGTTGCCGCCGGTGACCCAGACCGGTTCGGCGATTTCCTGTCGTGCGAAATCGTAAACGCGTCGCACCTCTTCTGAATAAGGGGCGGTCAATTGATCGAGCGATGGCGCGAGCTTGGCGAAGCTGACCGATCCGTCGAACCGGAGTGCGGGAACAGGGCTCCAGTTCGCGCCCAGCTCGAACCGCGGACGCGACGTCTCGCGGGAACCGAAGGTCAGACCGCCGGCGAAGTCCAGCGCCAGGTCACCGAGCAGCGAATGCGGGTTTTCGTTTCGACTGGCGATCGGCACCGCGAACGACAGCCGGCCGTCATATCGGTCCTGTCCCACGCGGACGGTGCGGTCGTCATCGTCTATTCCGTTCCTGAACCGACTGGTCGTGCGGTTGCGGTTCATTCCCGCCGTCAGCGTCGCCGTCAACGGCCCGGCCGGCAGGTCGGCGATCGATCGGTTGTAGGTCAGCCGCGTGCTCAAGTTTTCGCTCACCGACCGGTTGCGGCTTGTAGCGAATCCTTCGGGCGACAGCCCGTCGGGCTGGTCGATGCGGCCGTTCGCCCAGACGCGCGTATAGTTGGCGCTGAAGATCGCGCGCCCGCCGGCGAGAGGCCCCGACAAGCTGGTCGAAAGACCGAGATTCCGGGAATTTTGCCTGCCGAGCAGGACCGGCGCGCGCGCGCCGGGGTCGGTCTGCGCCAGGCCCAGCGATTGCCGGCTGCCACTTGCCGCGGCGTTGAGGCTCAAGGAAGCACTGAAGCGCCCGATCGGCCGCGTAAGCCCCGCGGAGACCGACATCTGCTCCGTCGCGGGACGCAGCGACCGAAAGGCGTCGTCATCCGCCCGTGGTGGCGACGAGGCGCGCGAACTTTCGAACAGCGCGCTCTCGCCCGCAAGCTGGACCTGCGCGCTCCACCGCGCCTTGCCGTCGATGACGAAACGCCCCGCCGATCCGCTGCCGCCAATTTGGCCCCCCGCGGTCGGCGCCTTAACGCTGGCCTGCGCCTCCCAAGACACGAAATGTCGTTTGAGGACGAGGTTCACGACGCGCTGGTTGCCCGCATAGCCGTATCGCCCGGCGGCTTCGGGCGGCAGGATCGCAAGACGCTTGAGCGCGGCCGGCGGGAAGCTCGCCAAATCCTGAATCGAATCGACGCGCTCGCCATTGATCAGAATGATGGGCCGTTCGTCGGGTCGCCCGGTCAGCGGCGTGATGCGGCGCACCAGTTCCCCGATCGAATAGGCACCATAGGAATCGATCTGCAACTCGTCGAGCTCGATTTCGGGTTCGACGAGCGCCTCGCCATATCGGGCGGTGACGACGATCTCCTGATCATCGCCGACTGCGACGGCCTCGCCGTCGGCGGCGTCCGGCGATAGCGCCCCGGCAGAAGGCAGGTCCTGCGCGCCTGCAGCAACGAACGGCCACAGGCACATCGAGGCCAGCAGCACCGCACAACGCCATCCGGGATTGCGGAAGGCCTCGCGCCCGCCGGACGGGCCCGATGGATCGTCCGCGTCGTTTTTGCGCGCTGCTTCCCTTTCCCGCATCCGGCTTCGCGATTCCCTGGCCCTAAACCTCCGTTCGTAACCGATTATCGAGTGCGCTAAGACCGCCGCCCCCCGGCCGCCGACAAAGTCGAATGCGGACGGGAACGGCGACGGTCGCAGCGGCGAGAAGCCATACACTGATTGATGTGGCCGGGCACGGAGGGTTCAGCCCGGCCACCTCCCAACCGGACTTAGGAGAGATTCAGGTTGGGGATCGAGATGCTTGCATCGTGGATCGTGCAGGTGTTGCCGTTCGGATCGATCGGCGGCAGCGTCTTGTTGGTGATCGTCAGCACCTTGGTGCTGTTGTTCCAGTCGCCGCGAACGGTGCCATAGCAGGGGTCGTTGGCGATCGTGTTGGCGCCCATGGTGATGTCGACCTTGGTGGCATCGCCCGGGACCGTAGCGGCCGACCAGGTGCCCTGCGGGACGACGGCGAAGCAGCTGAAATCGCCCGGCGCGATATCGGGCGATGTAATCGCGACGGTGGTGCTCGACGTGACCGTTCCGTCGAAGGTGACGTCGCAGGTCACACGAAGGGTCTGCTCCAGATCGGCATAGCCGCTGCTGCCGTTGGCGTTGCCGCTGAACGATTGCGCATTGGCAGCGAAGGGCATGGCGAGCGCTGCGACGGTTCCCATCAGGGCCGTGAATTTGTTCATGACACTTCCTCTTCCTAGTCGATGTTGATTTGGAAAGGCGGGATGCCTCCCGACTCCTATGACGCACGCGATGCGAAAGAGGGGGGATGGAGCGCGACATTTTTTATACGCATTTTTAGTATTTTGGTAGTGACATCGAATAGGGTTTCGAAGAAATTTACCATCGCCCGCAGATGTCTGCCAATCTTCTTGAGCGCCGTGCGCCAAATCTGCATCGTCACCCAACACCCGTTCGTGTTGAGCTTGTCGAAGCACCGTTTTTTTTGACGGCAGAAAGGAAGAACGCCCCTTCGACAAGCTCAGGGCGAATGGATCATATTAAACGCACGATGCTCTGACGCCTTAACCTCGTTGCCGACCATGGAGCGAGAGCCATGATCCGACCGGGTTCAGGCGCATCGCCCTCCTATCGCGTATAAAAAAACGGAGGCCGCCGTCGATAACGAGCGGCGGCCCCAGGGGAGAGGTTCGTGATACTCGCGCGGTCCGATTGCACGGAGAAACCGACACCCCTCCAATATCGCTTGTTCCGAGCCGGCGCCGTGTCCCCTTCGCGACGCCTCTTCGGCCAGATGTTCGACCAGCCAGGTCCCGTCGATGGCCCTCCTAGAACTTCACCGTGGCGTTCAGGCCGACGATGCGGGGGTCGAGCGTGAAGACGTTGGTGCTGAGGCCGGTGTCGTCGCTGTTGGTGAAGGTGCCGGTGATCGGCGCCTTGTCGAACAGATTCTTGACATAGAGCTGGAGCGCGAAATCGCCTTCGCCGCGTGCGAGGTTGACCGCCAGATTGACATTGTCCCACGCCTTCAGCCGGTCATATTCGGTGTTGAAAACCCGCGCATAGCTCTTGCCCTGCCGATAATAGTCGCCGCGGAAGGTCAGCACCCAGTCGCCGCCTTCGAGGAAGACGCTATATTGGGCGCCGATGTTGAACGTATAATGCGGCGCGTTGGGCAACTCGTTGCCGCCGAGGTCGGCATAAAAGCCCTTCCCGCCGTTCGGCGCATCGGTCAGCGGATTATAGGTGAAGCCCAGCAGCCGATCGAACTGGAACGCGGGATTAACGCCCGGGAGCTCCGGATTGAAGGTGCCGTAACGCGCGGACCCGGCGCATAGCGCCGAGAGCATCAGCAGCTTGAAATCCTCGGGCACCCGATCAAAATCCAATATCCGTTCGACGAGAGCTTTGGGCGCGATGCAGTTGGAGGGAACCTGAAGCCATGGCCGCAGCAGCATCCAGTCGGGATTGCCCTGGGTCCGGTCCATCACGTCGATCGACTTCGCGCCCTTGTCGATCCGCGTGTCGAGCAGGCCGAGCGTCGCGTCGAGCCGGAAGTTGCGCGAGGGCCGCCACGCCGTCTCGAGCTCGAGCCCCCAGGTCTTGGCGCTGAAATTTTCGTTGAGCGAGATGCGGTCGACGATCTGCGAAATCTGATAATCCTGATAGGCGTTGAAGAAGGCGGCCGCGTTGAGCGTGAACCGGCCGCCGTCGAAGCTGTTCTTCGTCCCGATTTCGAACGCCGTCACATATTCGGGTTTGAAGGTTTCGGGGAGCGGCTGATATTGAATCACCTTCTGGTCGATATCGGCGCGCGGCGGGTTGGCGCCGCCGCCCTTGTAGCCGCGCGATCCCGAGGCATAGAGGAGGGTGTCGTCGGTGAAGGACAGGTCGGGCTTCCAGTCGACGACCAGCCGCCCGGTCACCGCGTTCCATTTCTGTCGGATTTCGGGAAACTCGCGGAAACCGCGGCTGATCGTGCCGCCTGAGATTGGGCCACCCCTCGTGGGGTCATTTTCGATCGCGCCGAGCAGCAACTGGCTGGGGACCGGTGTCGCGATCTTCTTGTCACGCGTATAGCGCAGCCCCAGCGTGATTTTCAGGTCATCGGCCGCCTGCCAATAAAGCTCGCCGAATATCGCCTGCGATTTGGTCCGTACCGGATTCTTGCTGCGGAAATAATTATGGCCGTCCTCGGGTCCTTCGCCGATCGGATTGGGATCGACCCAGACGCATTCACGGCCTGTCGGCGTTCCTTCGCCGCAGTTGCGGGTTATCGAGCCGCCGCCCTCCCTGGCGCCATTATAGTTATACTGGGCGATCAAGGTGAACAGGTTGTTGTATACGAAATAGTCGTCCTGCGATTTGAAATCGAGATAATTGGCGCCGATGTTGAAGTTCAACGGGCCGTCGAAGGCGGATTGCAGCCGCAGTTCCTGCGTCCATTGGCGATTGCGCGACCGGCTGAGATCGGCCGACAGGATACGATCCGACGCCCCCAGTTGCGGATCGGTGAAGATACCCCCCGGGGTCGGCCCCGGAACGGTTACCGGCTGGGGCGGGCCCGACGAATTTTGAACCAGCACCGCCGAATCGTTGAAAACGGGCGCCGAGACGAAGCGATTATAATCCTGCGACGAATAATAGCGATCGCGCGCATAGGCGGTCTGCGAAACGAGTTTCAGATCGTCGCCAAGGCCTAGTTCCATGTTGAACTGAAACACATCATTCTTGGCGCGGAAGACGGGGTCATAACTCGTCGCGACCTCCCGCAAGTCGCGCGATTGGACGACATCGCCATAAGGATCGAAATTGCGAGGAATTGGAAAGACGAGCGGGCGGCGTGTCGCAACGGTCGGATCCCGGCCCATACTCATGTTGATCTGGGGGAACATGACGTAAGCGAGCGCCTTCGCATTCGGCGCACCAAAGGCGGCATCGCCATAGAGCGACGCCGACTGGCACCCCTGGCTGAACCGGCTCTGCAGGAATTCGGGCACCGCGATATCGCCGACCTGCGCCACGCCGGGATCGGTGGTGCATAGCTGTTTGCCGGTGCGCGAGCGGTTGTCGTCTTCCTCGAAATGCTGCCAGATCGCATTGACCTTGAACCGGTCGCTCGGCTCCCACTGGACCGATGCGCGCGTCGACCACAGGTCGCGGCCGTTGATCCGCTGCTGCGTGAACGTATTATAGTCGAAGCCATCGCGCTTCGTCATCGCGCCCGCGACGCGGACGGCCAGCGTGTCGGTGATCGGCACATTGAGCATCCCCGACAGGCGCCGCGTTTCGAAGCTGCCGGCCTCGGCCTTCACTTCGCCTCCAAAACTGTCGTCGGGAAGCGCCGGGATGACGTTGACCACGCCCGCGGTCGCGTTGCGGCCGTAGAGGGTGCCCTGCGGACCGCGCAGTACCTCGACGCGCTCGAGGTCGAAAAATTCGGCTTCGAAAAGGCGGTTGCGGATCAGCGGCGTGTTGTTGAAGCTCACCGCGACGGCGGGGTCGTTCGATGCGGAAATCGCCTTGGTCCCGATGCCGCGGATCGTGAAGTCATAGCCGCTGAAATTGCTTTTCGAGAAATTGACGTTGGGCACCGCGCGCACCAGTTCGGCTCCGCTCTCGATCTTGTGGTCGTCGAGCGCCTTCGGCGTGAAGGCGCTGATCGCGATCGGCACGTCGCTGATCTTTTCTTCGCGCTTCTGCGCCGTGACGACGATTTCAGTATCGTCCTCGATCTCACCGCCGGCGGCGAGCGGGGTTACGTTTCCCTCCCGCGTCACCACAAAGACGTCGCCGTCGCGGCGATAGCCGAGGCCGGTGCCGAGCAAGAGCGCGCGCAGCGCCGTTTCGGGGTCGGACCGCTTGCTGTGGCCCGCGGTGCGCTTGCCGTTGACGATCGCCGCATCGACCAGGATCGTCGCGCCGCTTTGCACGCCGAAGTCGCGTAGGGCCCGGTCGAGCGACTGCGCCGGAATGCGGTAACTCGTGACATGTTCGCGCGCCAGCGCCGTATTGCCCGACAACGCCAGGCAGCCGATCGCCGCACCACTCAACAGAAATTTGCGCAAATTGCATGCACGAACCCGCATGTCCCCTCTCCCTCACCCTGTGCTGCGGGATTCATGTCCCGCTGTTCCGGCGTTCGATGCGACGCCATTCGGATAGACGCCCCATTTTCAGACATGGGGGGATCGGTCGAATAATATTTTCAACAATGTTAATATCTACGCCGGTGAACGGGTCGTTAGGAAAATTAGTCGGCGGGCGCGTTTTTATCCCCCCTCTTGCGAATTTCCCGCGTCTACCCTGTTAACTCCAGCACAGAGTGGAGCCGCAATGACCGTTTTGGGGACGATGCCGGGATGACGCGTAGGGCTGGGAGCATCTCGCAATGCCTGTTTTGTCAGGATCATTATTGACGATGGCTGTCCCGCAACAGGACCGGGATCTGGCCGCATGGATGGCGACCTATGGCCCGGGCCTGCGCCGCTATTTCCGGCGTCGCGCCGACGACGCCGATGTCGATGATCTGGTGCAGGAGGTTTTCCTGCGCCTGCAATCGGCACAGCTCAGCGCGCCGATCGACAATGTCGAACGCTATCTGTTCACCGCCGCGCGCAACGCGCTGATCAGCCGGCACCGCCGGCAAAAGGCGCGCGCGAGCCTTTTGCACGACGAGTTCGAGGACGGCCTCGAAATCGCCGAGCAACGGTCGCCCGAACGCATCGTGATCGGCCAGCAGGAATATCGCCGCGTGCTCGAGGCGATCCAGAATCTTCCGCCGCGCGCACGCGAGGCCTTTCAATATCACCGGTTCGAAAATCTGACCTATCAGGCGATTGCCCAGCGGATGGGCATTTCCAAGGAGGCGGTGAAGGAGCTGATGCACCGCGCGCTCGTGCGCATCGTCGAAGAAATGGAGCCCGACCTGTGAGCGGCAACGACGCCTTCGCCCGCGCCGCGCTCCGCGCCGAGGCGGTGCAATGGTTCAACCTCGAACGGTCGGGCGACATGACGGTCGACGACGAGCTTCGCTTCCTCGACTGGCTCGATCAGTCCGACGCCCATCGCGACGCCTATCGGCTCGTCGAGCGCGCCTGGCTGATCGCCGGAACGATTCCACAGGAAGCCGAAATGCTGGCACCGCCTGCGCTCGATGGCGAAACGGGACACCGGCGGCCCGGCTGGCGCCGACATCTGGCGCTGGCGGCCTCGCTGCTGCTGGTCTTCACGCTCGGTTGGATGGCCTATCTCGATGGTTTTCCGGGCTTCGGCACGACACAGGCTCAGCAGTTCCGCACCGGCGTCGGCCAGACGACGACCGTCACCCTTCCCGAAGGCTCGGTCGTGACGCTCGATGCCGAAACCGAAATGCGGCTACACGAAACACCGCGCGAGCGCCGGGTCGATCTGGTCGCCGGACGCGCCTTCTTTCGCGTGGCTCCCGATCCGTCGCGACCCTTTATCGTAAACGCCGGCGGGAAGAGCGTGCGCGCGATCGGTACCGCCTTCGAGGTCAGCTTCGAGCATGGCAACATGGTCGTCACGCTCGCCGAGGGGAAAGTGCGGGTTGAGGAGACGGAATCCGGGTCGGGCAGCGGCACCGACATGGTGCCCGGCGGCCAGCTCGTCATCGGCGCCGACCATAATTGGACGCTCAGCCGCGTCGATGTCGCGAAAGAGACGAGCTGGACCGAGGGACGCCTGATCTTCATGCGCGACCCCTTGTCCGAAGCGGTAGCCGAAATGAATCGCTATTCGCCGCGAAAGCTCATCTTCAAGGACGGCAAGATACCCGAAAAGCAGGTCGTCGGCGTGTTTCAGGCGGGCGATGTCGACGCTTTTGTCAAGGCGATGGAATTGAACGGCATCGCGCGCCGGGTCTCAACGACCGACGATCAGATTGTCCTGTCAGGAAACGAGTAGTGCCGGTCAGGCCGCAGCGGGGGGAATTCCCGTCGGAATCAGGAACAGCGGCAGGATACGCGCGATCAGGTCGCGCATCGCGTCGTCGGGCTGGTCGAGCATATCGCGAACATGCGGTCCGATGACGGCGTCGCCGAAAGCGGTCACCGCCATCATCAGCACCGCCGCGCGCACCCGGTCGGGTGCGGCTTCGTCGGTCGACTGGCCGACAATCGCCTCGACCAGCGCGCGCACCGCGGCGCGCACGGGTTCGAGATGTTCGACGTCGCCCGACAGGATGATCCACGCCGCGAGCGGCCCCGCGCCGCCCTTGTCGAAAGCGTCGAACACGCGGTCGGCCACCGCGCGCGGCGCGGCGCTGTCGGTTTTCATGAGTTCGACGACATTGCCGAGCGCGTCGGTCAGGTCGCGCACCATCGATTCCATCAGCGCCGACTGCAGCCCCGCCGCCGAGCCGAAATGATGGAGCACATTGGCGTGCGACATGCCGATCGCCTGCCCCACATTGGCGAGCGTCACCGCGGCGGGCCCGCGATCGAGGAGCAGCCCGCGTGCCGCCGCCAACCCCTCCTCGCGAACCTCGGCCCCCGAACGCTTGCGCCGTTTCTGGTGCGGCCGCGCTTGCTTGTACATGCACAATTTCCTTGCGGCCCCGCGCCCCGCGACGGCCTTCGCTTCAAAAGCCTTACCCGAAAGCGGCGGATTGTCACCCTCATCGTCCCGCTTGCCGTTTCGGAAATCACATGATATATACATTGATGTTAATGTAACTTTGATCGCAGAAAGGTTGCACGATGACCATCCCCCTCCGCACCCCCGACGACATCCGGATCGAAAAGCGCGACCTCAAATTCGGGCGCGAGACGCCGCCGCCGCGCTGGTGGCACAGCGGCGACCCCGGCCGCACCGCCTTTTTCAACGCGCTGTCGTCGACCTTCCCGGTCGGCGAGAAATTCTTCATGACTTCGGTGCGCCATTATCGCGAGGGCACGCCCCAGCCGCTGCGCGGCCAGATCGACGATTTCCTCTATCAGGAATCGATGCACAGCCGCGAACATGTCGTGTTCAACCGCCAGGCCGAGGACGCGGGCTTCGACATCGCGTCGGCCGAGGATCGCGCGCGCCGGACGATCGCCTGGGTCAAGCGCCGCTCGCCGATCCAACAACTCGCCGCGACCTGCGCGCTCGAACATTTCACCGCGACGCTCGCGCACGATGCCCTCGCCAACCCCGTCCATCTGGGCGGCGCGGCCGAAGAGGCGCGGCAGCTGTGGCGCTGGCACGCGATCGAGGAGATCGAGCATAAGGCCGTCGCCTTCGACACCTATCTCCACGCCGCGCGGACGATGACCCCGCTGCGCCGTTGGCTGAAGCGCAGCACGGTGATGTGCGTGACGACGATGCGCTTCCACTATGTTATCTTCCGCAACACCGCCGACCTGCTCGCGCAGGACAGCCACAACAATTGGGCGACATGGAAAGGTCTGCTGGCATGGCTCTATGGCCGCGACGGGCTGATGCGCGCGCTGCTGCGCGGCGTCTTCACCTATATGAAGCCGGGGTTCCATCCGTGGGAGCTCGACGACCGGCCATTGCTCGAAGAGGCGCTCCGCCTGCTCGAAGGCGGCAAGGCGAAGGAGCTGGCCGCATGAGGCGGGCGCTCATCCTTCTCGCCGCCGCCGCATTCGCTACGCCCGCCGCCGCGGCCGACATCACCGGCGTCTGGGCGACGGGCAGTGAGGGCGGGCGCGTCGAAATCTATCGCTGCGGCAAGGCGCTGTGCGGCAAGGTGGTCGACGCCAAACGCCTGCGCGCCAACCCCGACCTCCGCGACGTGCGCAATTCGGACCCCGAGCTGCGCCAGCGCAAAATCAAGGGCCTCGTCGTCCTCAACGGCTTCACCGGCGGCCCGACCGAATGGAAGGGCGGCCCCGTTTACGACCCGGAAACCGGCGATGGCGCCGCGAACGGCCGGCTCAAACTGCTTCCCAACGGCAAACTCGAGCTCAAGGGCTGCATCGCCTTTTTCTGCCGCACCAAGATCTGGACCCGCACCGGATAGAGCGCGATCCTATTGACGAGATAAGGAAGGCAGTGTTTCAATCTAGCGCGATCGCCCTCAATGCTTCAGATACTGGCTCGGCGGGACGCCGAAGGCGCGGCGGAACATCGCGGCGAACCCGCTGGGGCTGTCATAACCGACATCATAGGTGACCTGCGTGATCGACGCGCCCGCCGCGAGCAGCGACAGCGCTTCCATCAGCCGCACCTGCTGCCGCCAGACGGCGAGCCCCATTCCCGTTTCCTGCTTGAAGCTGCGCGTGAAGGTGCGCCGCCCCATCGCCGCGAGCGCCGCCCAGTCGTCGATGTCGCGCGGGTCGGCCGGGTCGGCGATGATCGCGTTGCAGACGCGCAGCAGCCGCGGATTCGACGGCATCGACACCTGATAGGGCGCGTTGGGCATCCGGGCGATCTCGTCGAGCAGCAGCGCGATGATCCGCCCTTCGCGCCCGTCGACATCATAGAGCGCCGGAAAATCGACGACCTCGAGGATCAGCGATTTGACGAGGTTCGACACCTCGAACACGCGGCATTGCTTCTCATGCTCGTGCCCCGCGCACGGCAGATAGAGCGTGCGCAGCGACACCGGGCCGCGGCACGCGACCTCGTGCCGCGTGCCCGCGGGCAGCCATACCGCACGCTGCGGCGGGATCACGAAGCTCGTCTCGGGCGTGCGCACCGACATCACCCCGGCCGAGGCATAGAGGATCTGGATATGGTCGTGGCTGTGCATCGGGTCGACGAAGCCCGCGGGATATTCATCCTGCAGCGCCATCACCGGCCGGCCGGCTGTCAGGACATCGACACTATGCTTCATGGCCCGATCCTCGCAGATATTGGACAAATACGCCATATAGGCCGAACGCCGCGCTGACCAGCCGCGCAGCCTCCACTGGCCTGTCCCGTGCGGTGATTGGCCCGTTTGGGCGATAGAAGCGAGCCTGTAAAAGCTATCAGACGATCAAAGGATCGTTTCGAGAGGATATACCAATCATGTCAAAGGGCTTGAGTGCCATGCAGGACGACATGGCCGACCCCGACATCCGCCGCTTCGTCGATGCGATCAACGCCGCCTATGCCGAACATGCAGCTCCGGCCGGTGCAAGCATGGCGCTGCGCCGCGCGGTCGCCGAACGCGTGCGCCGGCCGTGGCGCGAGGGTGGCCCGATAATGGCAGAGACCCGCGAAATGGATATGGGAGGCGTCCGCCTGCGCCTCCACTGTCCGGTCGCGGACGAAAAGCTCCCCGTCATGCTCTATATCCATGGCGGCGGCTGGATGTTGTTCAGCATCGACACCCACGACCGGCTGATGCGCGAATATGCGGCGCGCGCGCGAATAGCGGTGATCGGGATCGATTACAGCCTGTCGCCCGAAAGCAAATTCCCTGTCGCGCTCGAGCAATGCGCCGCCGCGCTCGACTGGATCGGTGCGGAGGCCGACGCGCTGAACCTCGACGCGGACCGCGTGCTCATCGGCGGCGATTCGGCTGGCGCCAATCTGTCGGTCGCGACCTGCCTGCTGCAACGCCAGCGCGGACGCCCGCTGCCCGCCGCAATGTTGCTCAATTACGGCGCCTTCGCGCCCGAACGCACATCCAGCTATGCACGCTTCGGCGCGGGCGATTATTCGCTCGAGGCCGACGAGATGGATGCCTTTTGGGCCGCCTATATCGACGGGCCCGAGCAGCTCGCCGACCCGCTCGTCGCGCCGCTGCGCGCCGACCTGACCGGGCTCCCGCCCGCGTTCCTGGCGATCGCCGAATGCGACATCCTCGTCGATTGCAACGACGCCTTCGCCCGCAAGCTCGAAGAAGCCGGCGTCCCGACCCGTACCGTCACCTACGGGGGTGCGACGCACAGCTTCCTCGAAGCCATGTCGATCGCGCCGCTCGCGAACCGCGCGCTCGACGAGCAGGCGGCGTGGATCCGTGATACGCTGAAAATATGACCTCGCTCTACGATCCGCGCGACGCCGCCGACGTCGGCCGGCTGATCGCCGGCTATCCGCTCGCGTGGCTCGTCTCGCGCGATTTTCACGCGAGCCCGCTGCCGCTGATCGCCGAGACCGACGCGAACGGAGCGGTGACGGCGCTGTTCGGTCACTGCGCGCGGCGCAACCCGCTCGTCGCCGATTTCCGCACCGACCCGCGCGGGCTGATCCTGTTCACCGGACCCCAGGCCTATGTCCCGACGGCCTTGCTGTCGAAGCCCGACTGGGCGCCGACGTGGAACTATGCCGTGCTGCGCTTCACGGTCGACATCGAGTTCGTCGAGGGCGAAACCAAGGAGGCCATCGAGCGGCTCGTCGCGAAGATGGAAGACGGCACCTGGTCGACAGCGAACCTCGGGCCGCGCTATGCCAAGATGATCGATCAGATCATCGCCTTTCGCGCGCATGTCCGCTCGGCCGAGCACAGCTTCAAGCTCGGGCAGGACGAAAGCGCCGGTGGCTTTGCCGAGATCGTCGCGGGCCATAGCGACCGGACGCTCGCGGCGTGGATGGAAGGACAGGCAGACAGGTGAAGCTTTTCTTCGACGACCGCCAGATGGCCCACGCGCCGGCACGCGAATTGCATAATGGCGACTGGGTGCCCTATGCCGAAAATATCGAGCGGCCGCGTTCGATCGTCGAGGCTTTCACCGACTGGCACGCAGTGCGCGACTTCGGCATGGCGCCGCTGCTCGCCGTGCACGACGCCGGCTATCTCGCCTTCCTCGAACGCGCGCATCGCGACTGGATCGCCGCAGGCCGCAATGGCGATGCGATCGGCTACACCTTTCCGGTCAGGCGGCGGCGGCCGCTGAGTTTCGGGCGCATCGATGCCGATCTCGGCGCCTACAGCTATGACGCCGGGACGCCGATCGCGGCGCGAACCTGGCAGTCGGCCTATTGGTCGGCGCAGGGCGCGCTGACCGCGCTCGACCATCTGGCGACGAGCGGCGAGACACACGCCTTCGCGCTCTGCCGCCCCCCCGGCCACCACGCCGGACGCGACTATATGGGCGGCTATTGCTACCTCAACAACGCCGCGATCGCGGCGCGCGCGGCACGGGACCGCGGCCTTGGCCCGGTGGCGATCCTCGACATCGACTATCACCACGGCAACGGGACGCAGGACATCTTCTACGAAGATCCCGATATCTTTTTCGCCTCGATCCACGCCGACCCGCGCACCGACTATCCCTTCTATTGGGGGCATGCCGACGAGCGCGGCGAAGGCGCGGGCGAAGGCGCGACGCTCAACCTCCCCCTGCCCCGCGGCACCGACGGGCGAAGCTATGCGCCCGCGCTCGACGCCGCGCTGGCCGCGATTGCGGACTGGGGCGCGAAACTCCTCGTCCTGTCCTTCGGCGCCGACACGCACAGCAGCGACCCGATCTCGAGCTTCGCGCTAGAGCGCACCGACTATGTCGAGCTGGCGGGCCGCATAGCCGCGCTCGGCATCCCGACGCTGATCGTGATGGAGGGCGGCTACGCGGTCGGCGACCTCGGCAAGAATGTCGCGGCATTCCTGTCGGGATTTGTGGAATAGGGTCAGCTCTGGAGAGAGAGAGCTGCCATTGCCAACGTTCGTCGGTTTCCATCTTTTCGTCATCCCGGACTTGATCCGGGATCCCGGCGGCGCTGAAGTCATGGACCCCGGATCAAGTCCGGGGTGACGATGATTGAGAGGTCCGCTTCCGGTCGTTAGCGGACGCCCTCAAAAATCCCGCTCGCATCGACTTCGCTCGATGCGAGCGGAGCAGGTTGGGCTGCTTCCGGTCGAAACCAGTCACCCCCACCTCGGCCACGATAAAAAGGCCGCCCCGCCTCCCGACGGGGCAGTCCTCCTCACATCAATCCAGGCTAAACCGCACCGTCGCGCCCAGCGTCCGCGGCCGGGCGACCGAGCCGGCGAACGCAAAGGGCGCATTCAAAATGCCATATTGGTTGAACAGATTCTTCGCGAACAGCCCGAGTTCGATCCGGTCGTTCACCGTCACCGACGCGTTGAGGTCGACGAGGTGGAAATCGCCCTTCTCCAGCGACCCCGCAAAATCGACGGGCGCGCTCGACAGATAGCGGTGCGCGATGCCGAAGCGCGGTTTCAGCGGCGCGTCGGCGAAGCTCAGGTCGAGCGAGTTCGACAGCGTCCATTCGGACGCTCCCGGCAACCGCGTGCCCTTCGCATAGCCGCCGCCCGGCGCGAAGCTGTCGGGCAGCAGCGTCGACAGGCGTGCATCATTATAGGTGATGTTCGACGAGAAGCTGAGGTTGCGCGTCGGCCGCAGGTTCAGGCTGATCTCGACCCCGTCGATGTCGGCACCGCCGCCGTTCACCGTATAGGCGTCGAAATCGACCGGCGTGAACAGGCGCGCCTGCACATTGCCCCAGTCGATATGATAGGCTGTGACGTCGACGCTCAGCGTCCGGTCGATCAGGTCGAACCGCGTACCGATCTCGTAGTTCTTCGTCGTGTCGCTTTCGAAAGTCAGCGGCAGGCCGGGGACGGCGGCCGAATAGACGTTGACCCCGCCGATCCGGAAACCTTCCGAATAGAGCGCATAGATCATGAAGTCGTCCGACGGCTTGTACGTCAGCGAGGCCTTCGGAATGAAATCCGAATCCTTGTCCGCCGCCGGCGCGAAATCGAACGGGTCGACCAGATTGGCGTTGGGCAGATATTGCAGCCGCGGCCGCGAGCGATATTCGAACAGGCGCCCGCCGAGCGTCAGCGTCAGCGTGTCGATGATGTCGAACGACGCTTCGCCGAAGATCGCCTTTTCGGTGACGCGGTTGCTGCTGATCGTCCGCGTCGCAAGGTCGCCGGGGGCGAGTTCGCTGCCCGGCCGCCCGCCGAACTCGCCGGGGTTCGCGTCGATATAGTCGGCGATGCCCTCGACAAAGGTGCCGTCGGTGTTGTTCGAGCGCAGCCGGGTATAATTGGCGCCGAGCAGCCAGCGGAAACGCCCGCTGTCGGGCGAGGCGAGCCGCAGTTCGCCATATTCGGTCTTCGACTTGCCGTCGCTGCTCGCCAGTTCGGGCGTGTCGGTGCGCGGGTCGTTGCCGTTGAAGATCGAATTGTCGAAGGCGAGGTTCGCTTTTTTCTCGGTATAGCTGCCGACCGCGGTCAGTGTCGCAAAGCCCAGATCCTGCTCGATCCGCAGGCTGTGCATCATGAAGCTGGTGTCCTGATATTCGGCGACGTTGGTCGCGCGCTCGAAGGTCTTGGGCGGACCGAAGATCACATAGGTCTGATCGTCGAGATCATATTCCTGATACATGCTCAGCGCCGAAATGCGCGTCGCCTCGGTCGGGGTGAAGACGATCGACCCGCGCAGTCCCCTGACCCTGAGGTCGTTGCTGCCGTCCTTGCCGAGCAAAGTGTTGTCGAGATAGCCGGCGTCGTAGCGCTGGAGCGCGACGAGGCGAACGGCGAGCTTGTCGGTGACGATCGGCAGGTTGACCATACCCTTGACCGCATAGCTGGCCTCGCCGGCGCGCTTGGTCGTCGCGACATTCCCCTCAAACCCCGCGTCGAACCGGGCGGGATCGGCCTCGTTCACGACATAATTGATCGCGCCGCCGAGCGAGGAGGAGCCGAACAAAGTGCCCTGCGGCCCGCGCAGCACCTCGACGCGGCTGACGTCGAAGCTGTCAACGTCGGGGATGACGAGCGGGAAGCCGGGTTCGATCAGCGGCACTTCGTTGAGATAATAGCCCGTCGTCGCCTGATTGGCTTCGTGATAGGTCGAGGAAGCGACGCCGCGGATCACGACTTCGGACACGCCCGGCTGATAATCGTTGAATATGACGCCGGGGACGCGGGTGATATAATCCGAGAGGCTCTGGGCGTTGAGTTTCTGCAGCGTCGCTTCGCTGACCGCACTCACCGATCCGCTGACGTCGCGCACCGACTGTTCGCGCTTGGCGGCGGTGACGACGATCTCGCTGTCGTCGGTCTCCTGCGCCAGCGCGCCCGTCGCATAACCCAGCGCCAGGATCGAGATACCGCATGCGGCGACCCGCCGGATCGATGCAAACCCCATTTTTGCCTCCCTATTTGATAATGCCTATTGGTAGGAAAATCCGACGCTCAAGCTATCACGCGAAACTGGCGTGACGGCGATGGTCGGGCCATTATCCAGCCGGATCGGGCCAGCGCGTGCCCGTAGGAAAGCGCAGTTTCGCGGGGGCTTGCGATCAAATTGCCCGATCGATGGATTGGGCGGCCTGATCGGCGCAGTAAGCCATCGGCGCCGTCATAGACTGGACCGAACATCCCGCCGGTCGAAAGAGGGTCGCATGCGCAGCATCGGAAATATGGGTCGGAGAGCGTTTATGAGCGGTGCCGCGATGGCGGTCTTCCTGCTCGGAAACCGCGCTGTTTGGGCCAAGGGTCCCGCCCGACGCTGGCCCGCGGTCGCGCCGCCGCAATCGCCCCGCATTTCGGACGTGATCGAGCAATTGGGCCGCACGCGCGACGATGCTTATAGCTGGATGAAATTCATTCCGGAAAGCGGCGAGCGCGACCGGACCAACCTGCCCGCGCCGGTCGCGAAGATGCTCGCCGACGAAAACGCCTATGCCGATGCGGTGCTGAAGCCGACCGAGGCGACGCAAGCCGAGTTGGTCCGCGCGATGCTGGCGCGCGGTTCGGATGCCGCTGCGGCGCCCGCGCTCGAAAAGGACGGCTGGACCTATTCCTCCGCGATCCCGCCGGGTGCGACGCACGCGCGCTACAGCCGCCAGCGCGGCGACGATAAGGCCGAACTGCTCGTCGACGAAAGCGTGCGCGCCGAAGGCCAGCCCTATTTCCGCAGCACCGGCCACCAGCCGAGCCCCGACCATCGCTGGTTTGCGTGGGCCGAGGATGTCATCGGCAACGACCGCCACCGCATCTGCATCCGCGACAATCAAGACGGCGCGATCCGCACGATCGTCGACAAGGACGCCTATGGCTATGGCGGGCTCGTCTTCTCGCCCTCGTCGCGCTGGCTGTTCTGGATCTGGCGCGACGCGCGCAACCGGCCGACGCGGCTCTATCGCACGTCGGTCGACGGCAAGACCACCGATCTCGTCTATGAGGAGAAGGACCCGGCGATCTTCATGTCGGTCAAGCGCACAGCGGCCGATGGCTTCGTCGCGCTGACGCTCGCGGGTCCCGAGACCGCCGAAGTCCGCCTCGTGCCCGCGCGCGACGAAACCGCCGCGCCTGCCCCGGTCTGGCTGCGCAAGGCGGGCGTGCGTTACGAAATCGACGAATGGGACGGCGGTCTCGTCGCGCTGACCGACCGTGACGATGCCTTCGACATGCAGTTGCTGCGCCTCGACCCAAAGGATTTCCGCACGCTCGCCGCGCTCGTCCCGCACCGCCCGGGCACGCCGATCCTGTCGATCCTGCCGTTCCAGCGCGCACTCGTCCGGCTCGAACGCGCCGAGGGCCTGCACCGCCTCGTCATCCTCCGCCCCGACGGATCGGAGCAGGCGATCTCCTTCGACGATCCCGCCTATGCGATCGAACTCCCGCCCGAACAAAGCTATGACGCGGCTTCGGTGCTGATCGCGCACCAGTCGCCCAAATCGCCGCGCCGCTGGATCCGCGTCGACCTCGCGAGCGGCGGACAGACGGTCGTTCAGCAGCAGAAGGTCGAAAGCTTCGACCCCGACGATTATCAGGTCGAACGCCTGTTCGCCCCCGCCCCCGACGGCGAATTGGTTCCGATCACCTTGTTGTCGCGCCGCGGCGCGCCCAAGGACGGCAAGGCGCCGCTCCTCCAATATGGCTATGGTTCCTACGGCGTGCCGAGCGATCCCGAATTTTCGATTCCCGCGCTCGCGCTCGTCGATCGCGGCTGGCGCTACGCGATCGCGCATGTCCGCGGCGGGTCGGAGAAGGGCCGCCGCTGGTTCCTCGGCGGCCGCAAATTCACCAAGCGCAACAGCTTCACCGATTTCGTCGCCTGCGCCGAATATCTCGCCGCCGAAGGCTATACGGCGAAGGGCAAGGTCGTCGCCTATGGCCTTTCGGCCGGCGGACTGCTGGTCGGCGCGAGCATGAATATCGCGCCTACGCTATGGGGGGGCGTGATCGCAAAGGTGCCGTTCGTCGACATGCTCAACACGATGAGCGATGCGACGCATCCGCTCGTCCCGCTGTTCCGTCCCGACTGGGGCGACCCGCTCGCCGACCCCAGGGCCTATGACTATATCGCCTCGATCTCGCCCTATGAAAATGTCCGCGCGGCCCCCTATCCGCCGCTGCTCTGCACCGCCGGGCTCAAGGACGACCGCGTCGCCTATTGGGAGCCGGCGAAGCTGGTCGCCGAGGTGCGGCAGAAGTCGACGAGCGGCAATCCCGCGATGTTGATGACCGATATGGACAGCGGCCACCAGGGCAGTGCCGACCTCGCGAGCGAATATAAGGAAATGGCGCTCTTCTGGGCCTTCGCCATGCGCTGCGTCGCGTGAGCGGAAACGCTAAACACTGAGTTCCAACCTGGCCCGCATCCCCGAGCGAAGACGAGGGGCTATGCCGAGCGAAGTCGAGGCAGCGTCACTACGCGGCTCTCGCTCCGCTCGAGCGAGCCCCTCGTCTTCGGCCAAAGGCCGAAGTTTATCCTGAGCGCCCGCCAGGGCAGTCGAAGGGCTCGGGGATGCGGATGATTTAGATTTCGCAGTTCGATCTAAGTCTCTGTTTTGACGAATGGATCGCAGTTCCTCCATCCATGACGCCGCTTGCCACCGCCAAATCCCGCCGAAACGGAGCAAAGTCGCGCTTAAATCCGGCCGCGCGCGCTCGTTAAAGCTCGCATGACCACCAAAGCGACAGCATCGAACGAGCCGGTAGGGCGGCTCCTGGGTTGGCTGGGGCTTCGCCACGCACGCGGCAGCGCCCCCGATGGCGGCCTTGCGCCCCCCGACCCCGGCGGCCCGCGCCATCTGGCGCGCGAGGCGCGTTACGAGCTCGCCGCTTCGATCACCTCTTTCCTCGTCGACAACGACCTCGACGTGTCGCCGACGAACCTCCTGATCGCGCATGGCGCCTTTTCGGGGCGCAACCCGCGGCTCGCGCGACAGATCGTCGCGCAGGCGCAGACCGCCGAGGGGATCAGCCAGAAATGGCTCAACGAACTCGATGATCAGGAAGCGGGCCAGCCCGATCGCGTCGAAATCGACCGGCTGATGACGCGGCTCGAAACGAATATCGAGGCCTTTCAGGCGAATACGAAGGAAGCCCGGACCGTCACGAGCGACTATGGGATCGAGCTCGAACAGCATGTCACCGATCTCGAGCAGCTCGAGAAGACCGGCCGTATCGTTTCCAGCCTCGCGGATCTCGCCAAAGTGATGCTCGACCGCACGCGCAAGGCCGAAGACGATATGCGCAAGAGCGAGGACGAAGCGAAAGCGCTGCGGCGGAGCCTCGAACGCGCCAAACGCGACGCCGAGCTCGACTATCTGACCGGCTTGCCCAATCGCCGCGCCTTCGAGGTCCTGCTCGACCGGCACCACAAGGAAGCGCGCGCCGCTCTCGAACCGCTGAGCGTCGCCTTCTGCGACATCGACGAGTTCAAGAAAGTCAACGACATCCACGGCCACGAGGCGGGCGACCGCGTGATCAAGGCGATCGCCGATACGTTGGCGCGCATCTCGAACGATCATTGCCATGTCGCGCGGCACGGCGGCGAGGAATTCGTCATGCTATTCCGCGGCCTGACCCCGACCGAGGCCGCAGCCAAGCTCGACGACGCGCGCGAAGCGCTTGCCGACCGGCGGCTGATCAACCGCAAGACCGACGAACCTTTCGGCCAGATCACCTTCTCGGGCGGGGTTGCCGACGTCTTCGGCTATGGCGACACGCGCGCCGCGCTCAAGGCGGCGGACGAGGCGCTCTACAAGGCCAAGGCCGCCGGCCGGAACTGCATCCGCATCGCCGACCCGGCCTAGACTTCACTTTCCCGCAAGGGGGGCGGGGGCCCGCGGGCGGCCGGCCCCAGCGCCGGCCGCCCGCGGCACTATCATGCCGTCGCCGGGCGCGTCGTCCACCACCCGAAACTCGCGATGATCGCATAGCAGATCAGCGGGACCGCCAGCGCGATGCGGATATCGCCGCTGAGATCGGCCACCGTTCCGAACAGAAACGGGACGATCGCCCCGCCGATGATCGCGGTGCACATGATGCCCGACCCCTGCGGCGTCCGTTCGCCCAATCCCTCGGTCGCGAGGCTGAAGATCGTCGGGAACATCAGCGAATTGCAGAAGCCCACCAGAATCAGCGCCCAGCCGGAGAGCGCCCCCGTGGTCACCGCCGACAGGATGATCAGCGAAATCGCGCCGGCCGCAAAGGTCGCGAGCACCCGTCCCGGCTTGGCCAGCCGCAGGATGAAACCGCCGAGCAAACGGCCGACCAGCGCGCCCAGCCAGTACATCGCAACCAGCTTGCCCGCCGCCTGGAGCCCCAGCCCCATCACGCTCGGCTCGGCGAGATAGGCCATCAGGTTCGACCCGATCGCCACTTCGGCGCCGACATAGACGAAGATGCACAGCGCGCCGAACTGGACGCGTCGGTTGTGAGTCAAGAGGCCCCAGGTGCCCTCCAGCTTCACAGCGTCGGTCCTGGCGTGGTCGAGCGCCGACCGGTACATCCAGAACACTGCGGCGATGACCAGCATCAGCACGCCGAGCCACATATAGGCGGTGCCGATCGAAGCACCCTCGGCGACGCGATAGGCCTGAATTTGTGCCTCGGTAGAGGTCTCGGCGTCGATCGGCTGCTCATCGCCGAGCAGAAAGGCCGCGCCGCCATAGACCATCAGGAACACGCCGATCGAATTGAACGCCTGCGCAAAGGTCAGCCGGCTGTGCGAGGTTTCGACGGGCCCCAGCGTCGTGATCACCGGATTCATCGCGACCTGAAGCACCGTGATCCCCGCGCCGATGCAGAAGAGCGCGGCAAGAAATCCGGGATAGGATGCCGCGGCCGACGCCGGGATGAACAGGAAGGCGGCGGCCGCCACGATGATGAAGCCGAGCACGAAGGTGCGGATATAACCGAGCTTCGACATGATGATCCCGGCGGGGATCGAAAAGGCGCCATAGG
Source organism: Sphingopyxis sp. LC363 (assembly GCF_000756385.1). Lineage (GTDB taxonomy): Bacteria > Pseudomonadota > Alphaproteobacteria > Sphingomonadales > Sphingomonadaceae > Sphingopyxis. The sequence continues at coordinate 44,826 of NZ_JNFC01000072.1, read as the reverse complement.
CGATAAAAAACGCCATCTGCACGAGGTTCGCCTCGGCATGCGTCAAATGGAACATCGGCTTGAACTTGCCGACGAGCAGGTCGTTGATGTTCGTCACCCCGCCGAGCAGGAAAAACACCGCGAAGGCGAGGATCAGCACGACTTTGGTGCCGCCCCCTCCCTTGCCGGGCTGTTCGACCGCGTTCGGGTCCACACTCGTCGCAACGCTCGGCGCCAATGCCATGTCTCTCTCCAAACCTTGTTTTCTGGCTATCCCGCGCCCGGTCTTGTCATTTTGCGGCGGGCGGGCAAGGCAGATTCTCGCCGACGGCCTCGACATTCGTATTCAGCAGCGTCGCGGCAAAGCCCTTGTCGGCCTTGACCGTCACCGCATTGTCGACCTGCCGCAAATTCGCCTCCGCATCGGCGAAGCAGCGCAGCGGGACCTTGATCGTCGAAACCTGACCCCGCGCCGCCGCCTTGACCACCTCCGAAATGTCGAACGCCTTGCCGCCCAGCGCGAGGCTGACCGGCGCGCCGCCGGCGGCATCGACCCGCCAGTCGACGCGAAGCGCGAAGCTGTTATTGAGCTGGCGCGACAGGTCGGCATAGGGCCCGGTCAGCTCGAGCGTGGCCGGGCCGGTCCAAGTGAAGCTCTTGCCGTCTTCCTGCGCGCGCACGTCGACCGAGCGCGCCGCGATCATGCCGCCGGGGCTCGCGATCGGCGCCGATTCGACCGGGCGCTTGCCCCCCGCATCGGTGATCGACAGCACCCACGGCGCCCGCGCGCGGCCGCCCGAGAAGAAATTCTCGACGTTCAGCGCCGCCGAAATATCGACGCCCAGCTCTTCCGAGAGCTGCGGCACCGTCGTCGTATCGCCATATTTCAGCCCGTAGCCTGCGGCAAATTGTGGCTTTTCGACCGGCGAGCGCGCATCGGAGGGCCAGGCGAAGGGCAGCGTGCCGGTGAAGCCGCGCGCGGTCTTGCCGTCCTTGCCCGCGACGAGCACGTCGGCGACGCCCGCGCCCTGCGAGCCCGGCAGCCAGGCCGCGACGAAGGCGTCGGCGACGTTGATTTCGGGGTTGGTGAACATCGGCCGCCCCGAGAGGAAGAGCGCGACCACCGGAATGCCCGCCGCCTTCAGCTTCTTGAGCGTCGCCAGATCGGTGGCTTCGGTCGGCTGATAATCGAGCGTCGCGACGTCGCCCTGGAACTCGGCATAGGGCGCTTCGCCGAACACGACGATCGCGACGTCGGGCTTTTCGGCAAAGCTCCCGCTTTCCGACAGCACGGCCTTGCCACCCGCATCGCCGACCGCCTTGTCCAGCGCTTCCCAGATCGTCTGCCCGTTCGGGAAGTCCGACCGCACGACGTCGGTGCCCTGCCAGCTGATCGTCCAGCCGCCCGATTGCATCGCCATATTGTCGGCGCCCGGACCCGTGACGAGCACGCGCGCGCCGGGCTTGACCGGCAGGACATTGCCATTGTTTTTCAGCAAAACGAGCGACTTGGCGACGGCCTCGCGCGCCACGGCGACATGATCGGGCGTCCCGACCGCCTTCACGGCGCTGCGGTCGACATGGCCTTCGGGAAACAGCCCCAGCTTGTATTTGACGCGCAGGATGCGGCGCACCGCATCGTCGAGGCGCGCAGCGGCGATCGTGCCGTCCTTCGCCTGTTTCAGCGTCGTTTCGTAAAGACCCTTCCAGCTGTCGGGCGCCATGAACATGTCGAGCCCGGCGTTGATCGACTGCGCGCAATCGGTGACGCTGCACCCCGCGACCTGCCCATGGCCGTTCCAGTCGCCGACGACGAAGCCTTCGAAGCCCATCTTCTCCTTAAGCGCGTCGGTCAGCAGCCCCTTGTTGCCATGATGCTTGACCCCCTGCCAGCTCGAGAAGCTCGCCATCACGGTCAGCGCGCCCGCGTCGATCGCGGCGGGATAACCCATCGCATGTTTCGCGATCAGTTCCTTCTCGTCGACCTTGGCATCGCCCTGGTCCTTGCCCTCGAACGTCCCGCCGTCGGCGAGGAAATGCTTGGCGGTCGCGGCGACATGGCTTGCATCGACGGTCTTGCCTGGGGCGAGCTTGCCCTGCAGCCCCAGCACCATCGCTTTCGCATATGCGGCGACGAGCTGGGGATCGGCGGCATAGCCTTCATAGCTGCGGCCCCAGCGCAGATCCTGCGGCACGGCGAGCGTCGGCGCGAAGGTCCATTCGATGCCGCTGCCCGCGATCTCGGCCGCGGTGACCGCGCCGATGCGATGGATCAGTTCGGGATCGCGCGCCGCGCCGAGCCCGATATTGTGCGGAAAGAGCGTCGCGCCCGGGATATTATTATGCCCATGGACGGCATCGACCCCGAAAATGATCGGGATCGCGACTCCATTCGCCTGCGGCTTCATCGAGACGGCACGAAATTCGCCGACAAGCTTCGCCCAGTCGGCGGCGCTCGAACGTTCATTGCCATTGGGGCCGCTGTTGCCGCCCGCGAGGATCGACCCGAGCGGATAGGCCTCCAGATCCTTAGGCGTGATCGTGCTGATGTCGCCCTGGATCAGCTGGCCGACCTTCTGCTCGATCGTCATTTTCTTCATCAGCGCGTCGATGCGCGCCTCGGTCGCGGCGTCGGTGATGGCGGCCGGGCTCTTCGCCGCGGGCCAGAGTTCGGGATGGACGGTCGCCGCGCCGCCGGAGTCCTGCGTCGCTGCCATTGCGGTTCCCGCCAGAAGCAGCGCGGTCGCGATCACCATTGCCTGTCGGCGCATCGTCTCTCCCATCCCCATAATGTGAACGTTATCAATATTCGATGTCGCATAGGGGCCGAATGAAATCAAGCACTCTGTTGGGCTTGTTCGGGAGGGTGCGTCAGCGTGGACGCGGCATCGTCGCGAGCAGCAGCACCGCGATCGCGGTGAGCCCGGCAAGCAACAGGAAAAGCGCGTCGAATCCGAAGCCGGGGACGAGCGAAATGGTCAGCCACGGCATGATCAGCGACGGCATCGTATTGGTCAGGTTGAAGATGCCGAGATCGCGTCCGCGCCGGTCCGAACGCGGCAATATGCGCAAGGTCTGGCTGGCATGGAGCGACAGGAACACCGTCGTTGCAACGCCGAACACCAGATAGCTCGCCTTTGCCGTGTCGAGCTCGATCGCGAAGGCCATGCCGATCATCCCGGCTGCCGACACGGCCGCGCTGGCAACGAGCGGCAGGAAGGGCCGGTCGTTGCGGTCGGCCCACCGGCCGCTCGCCAGCGCGATCGGTATCGCAAGCGTCAGCGCGACCCCGAATATACGCGCCTTTTCATTGTCGTGCATATCGGGATCGATCGAACGGAACCAGAAATAGAGATAGGCGAAGAGCGCCGCCTCGGCGATCTGGACCAAGAGGCGCGCGAGCCACATCCGCACCGCCGGCCCGCTCGGGCGCTGCCGGGGCGCATCGGCGGCGCGCGCCGGGGGCGCGGTCAGTTCGGGAAAGGCGCGCGGCCGGCCGAACAGCAACACCGGGAGCACCGCGCTCGCGACGAGCAGCGCGATGACGGCCAAGCGGCTGTCGCCCGAAACGAGGCCCGGCCAGGTCACGAGCGCGCCCGACCAGGCGCCGAGCGCGGGCGAGAAAGCGAGCAGCCCGCCGAGCAGCCCCTTTTGCGCATCGGGGACGCAATCCCCCGCCCAGGCCGAAAGCGGCCCGAGCATCATGTTGAGTGCGAGTTGCCAGCCGAGGATGATAGCAACGAGCGTCCAGACATCGTGCGCGCGCGGGACGAGGAGCAGCAGCGAAATGCTGAGCACCAGCCCGGCCAGCACCCAGCCGCGCCGATTGCGCGTCCGGTCGCTGAGCCAGCCGAAAAGGATGCCCCCGGCGCTCGCCGCGATCGCCCCGAAGAAGGTGGTATAGCCGAGGGTCTGAACATCGGCCGCTCCGGCCAGCTCGGTCATGCGCGCCGGCAGCCAGATCGTCAGGAACGGAACATAGGCGATCGCCCCACCCGCCCAGGCAAGTGCATAGAGGAGCAGGAAGGGAAGCGACTGGCGCCGCGCTGCGACGCTGTCAGCCATGGACGATTGCCGGCGCGGCGGTCGATCCTCGCGGGACCAGCCCGCCCTGCACCCGCGTCGGTTCGGTCGGGCGCGGGGCACCGCGCTGCGCCGCGATGATCAGCTCGACCGCGCGCGACGCGGTCTCGGCGACCGGCTGATCGACCGCGGTCAGCGCCGGCTGGGTGAAGCGCACCACGGGCGTATTGTCGAAGCTGACGATCGAAAGCTCGCCGGGCACGTCGAGCCCTCTTTCGCGCGCGACCTCCAGCGTCGCCAACGCCATCTGGTCGCTGCTCGCGATGATCGCGGTCGGTGGGTTCGCACCGTCGAGCAGTTGCCGCGCCGCACTCGCCCCCGACGCATAGGTGAAATCGCCCTCGACGAGCAGCCCATCGGTCGCGAGCCCCGCCGTCGCCATCTCGCCCGCCCAGCCGTCGATGCGCCAGCGGCTGAGGCTATATTCGGGCGATCCCGCGATGAAGCCGATCCGCGTGTGACCGAGGTCGATCAGGTGGCGCGTCGCGCGCCGCGCCGATCCCTCATCGTCCATCGTCAGCGCGATTCCCGCCGCGCCGCCGCGCGATCCGATGCGCGCGAAGGGGATCTTCTGCTGGTCGAGCAGCCCGACGATCAGCGGGTTGTCCGAATGCGGCGGGGTCAGGATCACGCCGTCGGGCTGGAGCGCAGCGATCGCCGCGCGCAGTTCGCGCTCGACATGGTCGTTGTGCGTGTCAACCAGCTCGAAAATCATGCGATAGCCATATTCGGCGCATTTCAGCATCCCGCCGAGCAGCATCTGGTCGACCCAGTCGACCCCCTGCCGCCCCTGCCAGTCGGCGATCGTGCGCTCGCGGTCGTTGATCGCGAGGATCAGATAGGAGCGCGACCCGCTCATCCGCTGCGCCGCGATCGACGGGACATAGCCCAATTTGTCTATCGACGCCTGGACGCGTTCCTTCATCTCGGGGCGGACATTGGGCTCGTCGTTGATGACGCGGCTCACCGTCTGCAGCGACACGCCCGCGTCGGCTGCAACATGCTTGATCGTGACCGACTGCCGCCGACGCCCCATTATTCGCCTTGATCCCCCCTGCTGCCGCAATCGCTAACGGCATCACCGCCACATTGCCAGACGCGAACCCAATCTATTTCCATGTTTTTCGGATATCCGCTTTCGTCAACACCCTTCAGCCCGCGTCCTTCGGCGAGCCCGCCGCCGACCGCGAGGTTCAGGATCAGGTGGAAGGGGCGGTCGAACGGCGCCGCGGGATCGTTCGATCCGCTCGTCGACCATTCGCTCGCGACGCGCGTCGCATAGGGCTTGCCGTCGACCGTCCAGACGATCTTGCCCTTTTGCCAGACGATGCCGAAGATATGGAACCCGTCGAGCGGCGCGGGAAGCGCGGTTTCGTCGCCCTTATATTTATTATCGGGCCATTGGCCCCCGAAATGCAGCGTGCCGAGGATGCGGTTCTCTACCCCGCCCGCGCAGGTATCGCACTGCACGCCCAGGTTCACCGCCTCCAATATGTCGATCTCGCCCGATGCCGCCCAGCTGCCGTAACGATTGGCCTCGGGCAGCATCCAGATCGCCGGCCACGTCCCCTGCCCCTGCGGCAGCTTTGCGCGTACCTCGATCTTCCCGTAGGTCCACGCCGCCTTGCCGCGCGTGACGAGCCGCGCCGAGGTAAAGGGCTTCGTCGCCTCTGCCTTCGCCTTTTCGGGGTCGCCGCGCTGCGACAGCGGGAACGCCGGCCCGGTCATCGCCTCCTTGCGCGCGGTGACGACAAGCTTGCCGTCCGCGACCACCGCGTTCGCGGTTCGGTCGGTATAGCATTGGCGCTCGCTATTGCCGCCGCCCCAGCAATCGACGTCGAAATCCCATTTGCCGCGATCGATCGCGCGTCCGTCGAACTCGTCGGACCAGACGAGCCGCCATCCGGCGTCCGCAGGCTGCTGCGCCGCGGCGACGGCCGGCGCAGCGGCCAGCATCAGGATCGCTGCTGCGCGCATCAAGCCGCCTTCGGCTCCTCGGCGCCGCAATAGCGCGCGACATAGGAGTGGTGCTCGGGCAGCGTCGCGACCGTCTGCTCGATATTGTCACGCAGCGTCTGGAACAGGCGCTCGACCTCGTCGTCGCGCAGCTTGGCGGCGATCGGGTGATAGGTCTGCGGCTCGATCCCCTGCCCCATCATCACCTGCACCCAGCTATTCTCGGCGAACAATTCCTCATTCTTGCGGAAGACGCGCCCCGTTTCGCGGAACAGCTCGATCTTCTGCTGCAGCGAATCGGGGATCGGCATCGCCGCGACATGGCGCCAGAAGGGGCTGTCGCGCCGGTTCGTCGCCTTATAGTGCAAGACAACGAAGTCGCGGATCTGCTCGATGTCGAGCCGCTGCTGGTCGTTGAACTCCATCGCGTCGCGCTCGCTGACGCGGCCGTTCGGCATCAGCCGGATGAAGCGCAGCACCGCGCGCTGGATCAGATGCACCGTCGTCGCCTCGAGCGGCTCGACGAAGCCTCCTGCAAGCCCCACCGCGACGCAGTTGCGGAACCATTGCTTGCGCCGCACCCCGCCCCGGAACTTGATGTCGAAGGGTTCGATCAGCGGCTCGCCGACGCTGCTCATCAGCCGCTCATACGCCGCATCGCGCGACAGATAGCCGCTTGCATAGACGATCCCCGCGCCCATGCGGTGCTGCAGCGGGATGCGCCATTGCCAGCCCGCGTCGTGCGCGATCGCCTGTGTATAGGGCATCGGCGGCCCCAGATGTTTCGCCTGCACCGCGATAGCGCTGTCGTTGGGCAACCAATGCCCCCAGTCCTCGAACCCCGCGTGCAATGCGCCTTCGATCAAGAGGCCGCGAAAGCCCGTGCAGTCGACGAACATATCGCCCTCGATCCGCCGCTCGCCGTCGAGGTGCAGCGCCGCGATGTCGCCGCTTGTCCCATCGAGTTCGACACGCGCGATCTTGCCTTCGACGCGCTTGCAGCCGTCGGCCTCGGCCAGTTTGCGTAGATAGCGGCCATAAAGCGTCGCATCGACATGATAGGCATAGTTCATGCGCTCTTCGGGAAGGTGCGCGAACTTGCCCTGCATCCCCGCGACGAGCTCGAGGCAATAATCGGCATAAGGCTGCTCGTGCCCGCGCTCGCGCGCGTTGAGCCAGAAATGCTGGAAGCCCGCCGACCAGTGATCCTTCCCGCTGAGGCCAAAGCTGTGGAAATAGCTGTCGCCGTCGTGCTTCCAGTTATCGAACAATATGCCGAGTTTGAAGGTCGCCTGCGCCGCGCGCATGAACTCGGTTTCGGCTATGCCGAGGATGCGGTTGAAATTGACAAGCGGCGGGATCGTCGATTCCCCGACACCGATCGTGCCGATCGCCTCGGACTCGACCAGCGTCAGATCGACGGTATGTCCCATCGTGCGCGCAATCGCCGCCGCCATCATCCAGCCCGCGGTGCCGCCGCCCGCGATCACGACGCGCTGAACCGGTTTCCTGTCGCTCATTTACTCAAGGCCCTCAGCAAGAAGGCGCGCAGCCGCCCCGCCGTCTCGGACGTGAGCGGGGCGAGGATGCTGCGCGCGGTTTCGGGAATATGGTCGGTGACGCTGGCGTCGTTTTCGAAGACATAATGGTCGAACTGTTCACGCCAGATCGCCTTGTCTTCGGCCGGCAGGTCGCGGATCGCGAGGATCGCGTGGTTGAGCGCCGCCTGCGGCTGGCCGAGCCATGCCGGGGTGCGGCGCCACCAATAATTGACGAGGATGTTGAAGTCGGCGAGCCCCTCGACATGGTGCCACCACATCGACGGGATGAAGATCGCATCGCCGGGTTCGAGCTCCACCGTCAGCGCCTCGGCCATCGCCTCGACGAAGCGCGGATGCTTCGCGAGGTCCGGCGCGTCGAAATCGACCATGCTGACGACGCGCCCCGCGGGCGTATTGTCGATCGGCCCGAGATAGAGGTTGCGGAACGCGCCCGGTGGGAACAGCGTGAAGCGGCGACGTCCGGCGGCGCAGCACGCCAGATTGTCGGGAAAGTCGTTGTGCGCCGCGATCTTGGTCCGCGTGCCGATCCAGATGCTCTTCAAAGGATCGCGTGTCCCAAGCTCGACCCCGTTCGCTTCGTCGAGCCCGTCGAAATGCGACGGAATATCGATCGATGCCAGATAGACGGTGCGCGCCTCGCCGCGTTCCTCGGCCGTATCGATACCGGCAAAAATATCCGCGAGCTTGCCCGTCCCGACGCGGAAATTCATTTGCATTTCGTTGTCGTAGAACAGCCGCCCGTCGTGCCCCGGCGGGCCGATCGACACTTTGAAGGGCCGATCGCGCGCATGGTCCAGTAGATAGCGCCGCGCATCGCGCGCCGACTTCCTGCCCGCTTCGACGAGCGGCCAGTCGGCGACGAGCCCGCGCAGGACAAAGGGCTCGCGCGCGCCTTCCAGCAACGCGCCCGGCCCCGCCCCCTTGTCCCATGGCCGCTCGGGCACCCGCGCGAGGCGGCCGGTAAAGGCGCCGGGTTGTTCAGCCACCGCCGAGCCTGCGGTTCTTGCGCGCGACGAGCGCCGACAGTTGCGACAGCGACGCGAGCGCCATGAACATCGGCATCAGATGCCCCGCCGCGTGCAGCGCGCCGAGCGCCTCGGCGTCGAGCCCGCGCAGCTTCGCCTCGTCGATGATATGGAAACCGACGAGCGAATGAACCGAACCATCGTCGAGCGTGACCTCGAGGCTGAAGGGTTCGAGCAGGTCATAGGCGAGCAGCGCATCGTAAAAGGCCTTGCTCTCGCGATAGCCTTCGTCGAGATCGCCGAGCCGCTCGGCGATCTCGTCCAGATAGGGGGTCGCTTTCCCTTCGCCGTCGAACAGCCGCACGCCGTCGCTCGCGCCGGCGATCCGCGGATGGTCGAGGTCGATATGGACCTGCCCCGCCCCCTCGCCGCCCGCCGGCCGCCCGATCAGGAACGGCCCGATCGCAAGCGACAGCGGGCGATAGCGCGCATCCCAGCGTGCCCCTTCGAGGAACAGATTCTCGCCATTCTGGAATCCGAACATCGCGAGCGCGGTGAAATCGTCGCGTCCGGTTTCGCGGCGGAACAGGATCGGGAAATGCGCCTGCACGCGCCGGAACTCGGTCGGCACGGTCAGCGTCGCCATGACATCGTCGCCCAGTTCCGCCCCGGCGTCGGTGCGCACGCGCAATTCGCGGTGGGTCATATTGTCGAGAACGGCGTGGCGGGTCATCCAATTCCTTCCTGTCGCGCCGCGGCGGCATGGGCGCCGGGTCGCAGGGCGTCGAGATAATCGCGATTGGCGGGCAGCGCCGCGGCGAGCGACCGCGCGCGCTGGCGGTTGTCGGCAAGCAGCCCGGCCGCACGCCCGCCCGTCGCCGGCAGATCGGCGGGGACCGGAAAGCCCATGCCATAGAGAATATATTGATGGCTCTCGGCGGAGAAAATCTCGTCGACGCGCGGGAAGTCCCAGACCGACGGCGGCTGGTCGCGCCAGAGCGCCAGCATCTCGGCCAGCCGCGGCGGGATATGCGCCGCGTCGCGCTGCGCCAGCCAATAGGGCTCTTCGCGCCGGCTGAGCGCGTAATGCAGCTTCAGAAACTCGACGATGCGGTCCCAGCGATAGCGGAACAGCTCGTTGAACCGCGCGGCGTGGATCGGCAGCGCCGCGCGGCTCGCGGGAAAATTGTCGATCAGCGCGTTCAGCGACAGTTCGATCATCACGATCGCCGAGGCTTCGAGCGGCTCGATGAAACCCGCCGACAGGCCGACCGCGATGCAATTGCCTTCCCAGAAGCGCGCGCGATGCCCGGTCGGGAAGCTCAGCCGCCGCGCCGGAACCTCGGGCGCATCGGGCAGCGCGCGCGCGATATAGGCACGCAGCACCGCCTCCGCCGCATCGTCGTCCATGAAGCGGCTCGCATAGACGCAGCCGATGCCGCGGCGCCCCGGCAAGCCGATGTCCCAGATCCAGCCCGCTTCGTGCGCGGTCGATACCGTCTGCGATGCGACCGGGCTGCCCGGCGTCACCGGCACCTGCGCCGCGAGCGCGCGGTCGTTGAACAGCGTATCGCCGCGGTCGATCCAATCGACCCCCAAATGCCCGCCGATCAACAGCGACGCATGGCCGGTGCAGTCGATGAACAGATCGCCCGCGATTTCACCATTCTGGTGCGTGGAGACCGAGGCGATTCCGCCCGCTCCGTCTGCATCGATGCCCGTGACATGATCGGCCACATGCCGCACGCCCAGTCGCTGCACCGCGTGGCGCGCAAGCAGCGCCGCGAATTTCCCGGCGTCGAGATGATAGGCATAATTCGCCGCACCCTGATAATCGGGCATCGCCCGCTGCCGCGGCGCGAGGTTCAGGTCGCAGACATGCGCCTGCGGCGTCATCGCCGCGGCGAAAGACAGGTCGGCGGCGCCCGAGCGCCACGCCGCAAGCAGTTCGGTCGTCGGCGCCGCGGGCGGCGCGGTGAAGGGGTGGAGATAGCGGTCGTCCGCCGCGCCGGTGACCCAGCCGTCGAACCGCGACCCCTGCTTGAAAGACCCGTCGCACGCGGCGAGAAATTCGCCCTCGCCGATACCGATCGCCCCGAGCGTTGCGCGCATTGTCGGCCAGGTGCCCTCGCCGACACCGATCGTCGGAATATCGGGCGCCTCGATCAGCGTCACCGAAAGCCGGCCCGCCATCGCCCGCGGCGAACTGGCGAGGCGTGCTGCCGCCAGCCAGCCGGCGGTGCCACCGCCCACGATGACAATCCTCTCGATCGCGCTCGCGCTATTCATTGTCTTCGATCCTAGGCCGCGAAACCGCCCTCGTCACGCAAAAGAGCCGCGCCCGAAAAAGGCGCAACTCTCTTGCCTGCGACCCGGCGGAAATGGCCCGCCGCCCTAAAAGCTGAACCTGACCCCTGCCGCGTAGCGGGCGAAGCCCGGCTCGACGAAGTTGACATTATTCTTGTGGCGGAGGTGCCCGCGGCGCCCTTCGCCGGTCAGGTTGATCGCCTCGACAAAGCCTGTGAGCCCCGGGATGAACTCGTAACTCGCGCTGGCATCGATCTGCCAATATTCCTCGGTATAGAAGGGGTTGGGGCCCGTTCCTGCCAGGAATTCGTCGCGCCAGTTCCATGCGACACGCGCCTGGATGCCATTCTTGTCATAGAAAGCCACGGCGTTGGCGCTGTCGCTGAGGCCGGTCAGCGCGAACTGCGGGACCGACGACGGCAGCCTGTTGTCGTAAGTCGCATCGCCGTTGACGATCGTATAGTTCAGGATCACGCCGAAACCCGTGTCCCAGAAACTGTGCTGGAGCGCGAATTCCCAGCCGTTGAGCGACGCGGTCTGGTCGCTGTTCACCGGCGTCGTAATCTCGAAATTGACCAGCGGATCGCCGGGCGCCGCGTTGATGATGTTGCCCGTGACCGTGTCGGGGAAGGTGTCGATGATATATTCGCGGATGTCGGCCACGGTCGCGTCTGCGCCGAGCGCGGCGATCGCGGCATTCCAGCGCGGCCCGCCGACCGGCGTCGTCAGGCCGAAGGCGCTCGCGTCGATCCGCGTCGAGGAAATGAAGTTTTTCACATCCTTGTGGAAATAGCCCACCGACAGATAGGAATCGCGGCCGTAATACCATTCCGCCGACAGGTCGATATTCTTCGATTTATACGGGATGAGCCCCGGATTGCCCTGCGCGCCAAAGCCGCCGCCGACGCGGAACAGCGTGTCGATCGTCCGCCCGCCCTGCATGCTGGCATAGTCGGGGCGCGTGATCGTGTGGCTGTACGATGCGCGCAGCTTGACGTCCTGCATCGGCGAGATGTCGAAATCGATCGCGGGCAGCCAATTGTCATAGGAGCCTTTGAACCGCGTGAAGTCGCTCTCGCCCGAAAAGACGACGTTGAGTTCATTGTCGCCGATCCAGCGGGTGGTGACGGGCACCGGCACCAGCGCCGCCGACGAAATGTCGGTCGTCTCGTAGCGGATACCGGCGACCAGATGCGCCGGATTCTCGAACAGGTCGAATACGGTCGCCACCTGCAAATAGGGCGCCAGCGTCTTTTCGGTGATGCGTCGATCGGTGTTGAAGTTCGCCAGGCAGGTTCCCGGTTGGGCGGAGCCCGTCGCGGGATTGCTGCAAACCTGATAATTCTGCTCGTTGAGATCAGCCAGCCGTTCGAAATCGAAGCTATAGAAGCTCTCGATCATTCCCGATTGGGCAAGGCCCGGAAACTTGTCGGGCAAGGTGACCAGTTTGAAAATGTCGTCGGGAATATCCGACGCGGGCCCCGCCCCGCCCCAGGTGTCGTCGTTCTGGACCGTACCGAACGCCGAGCGCACCTTGCTGTCGACATAGGACACGCCGAAATCGATGCTGTCGAGGAAGCCGTCGTCGTGATCATATTGGCCGCGCAACTGCACCTGGTTGATCCGGTTGCGGAAAAAGGCGTTGCGGAAGGCGTTGCCCGTCGGCGTGATCAGCGACGCATCGAGCGGATCGATGCCGGGGTACATGCCATAGGATATGACCGGCAGGTCATTCTCGAAATTGATCGTCTGGTTCTGGACGCCGAACACGGCATTGCCCAGCGACATGCTCGACCCGAAGCGGTTGACCGGATTGACCTCGGCGGTCGAATGATGCGCGTCGAGCTCGAAGGTCACGCCGTTCGTGCCCTTCCATTCGAGGTTGAACCCGAGCGAATTATTCTCCGCCCGGTTCTCGATCAGCGCGCCGCTGTACGACAGATCCTTGCCGCCATAGAGCGCATCGGGTCCGGGCGTCCCGTCCGGCGCGGCAAATTCCTCGCTATAGAAGATCGGCCCGGCGACCGGCCCGTCGGTCCACGCGCTCGACGTGTTTTCATGGTTGAACCACACGCCGACATTGCTGTTCCGCGTTTCGACGGTGTTGCGCGAATAGATATAATCGACCGTCGCGGTCAGCTCGTCGGTCGGCCGGAACTGCAGCACCGCCTGCCCGTTGATGCGCTCGCGGTTGATGTCGTTGAGGTCGTAGGACGCGTTCTGCGGCACTTGATAAACATCGTCCGGCCCCGGCCGGTTCGTGATGTTCGCATAGCGCGGATCGGGCACTTCCACCCCGTCGACGATACGGGTCGGGTTGGCCAGCGAACCCCAGTTGTTCTCGTTACCGAGATAGCCGTCGCGCCAACCGACGTTCGCCCGGTTGGTGCTCGACTTGCGCTTTTGATACGACCCCGCGACCATGATGCCGACGCGATCGTCGGCGAAGGTCGTGCTGAAGATGCCCGATACTTCGGGCGTGACCGTATCGCCCCCGTTGCGCGACGTATCATAGACGGCCTTGGCCGACAGGCTGCCGCGCATCCCCGGATTGTCGAGCGGGCGCGGCGTGCGGATATTGATCGACGAGCCGATGCCACCCGACTCGATCGTCGCGCGGCCGCTCTTATAGACCTCGACCGACGCGATGCCTTCGGACGCGAGGTTGGCGAAGTCGAACGAACGCGACGACGGCGCGCTGCCGCCGTCGCCGATCAGCGCGGTCGGCATCTGGCGGCCGTTGAGCGTCACCAGATTGAATTCGGGACCGAAGCCGCGAACCGTGACCAGCGAGCCTTCGCCGTTCGAGCGGTCGATCGACACGCCGGTGATGCGTTGGAGCGATTCGGCGAGGTTGGTGTCGGGGAATTTGCCGATGTCTTCCGCCGAAATCGCATCGACGACGCCCTGCGCCTCGCGCTTGATGTCGGCCGAGGCCGCGAGCGAGGCGCGGATGCCGGTGACGATGATCTCGTCGCCGTTCACTTCGCTGTCGGCCGGCGCTTCCTGCGCGACCGCGACCTGCGCGACGCCCATCATCGACAGCGCCGAAGTCCCCGCCAGAAATTTGGCAAGCCACTGTTTTTGAGATGCCCGCATCCCCGTTCCTCCCACATAGCCGCTCTCTTTTGGTGGCGGCATTCCCGTTATGTGAACGTTATCTAAATGGGAACGTTCTCATTGTCAACGAGTCGAGCGCGGCATTTGGGTCACAATGCTGCGGTTTTTTGTGCGGCAAACGTATGCAGCAAACGCCGGGCGCGGAAAAGCGTCAGCGGCTCCAGCGCGCAAAAATCGCGGTCGGCAGCAACAACCCCCGCGCTGCCTCGCGCACCGCGAGTTCGCCGCACTCGATCTTGCCGGGCAGGTCGGCGAAAAGCTGCGCGAGCAGTTCGCCGATCGCGAGCGCCGACATGCGCACGGCATAGACGGTCAGGAACAGCGCCCGGCTGTCCGCGTCGAGCAAGCGGCGGCAATCGGCGAGCAGCGGCGCGAGCCCCTCCTCGATCTGCCAGCGTTCACCACCGGGACCGCGTCCGAACTTCGGCGGATCGAGCAGGATCGCGTCGTAACGCCGCTCGCGCCGCACTTCGCGCGCGGTGAATTTCCCCGCATCGTCGACGATCCAGCGCACCGGCTTGTCGCCCATGCCGGCGAGCGCGGCATTTTCGCGCGCCTGTCCGACCGATTTCTTCGACGCATCGACGTGCGTCACCGACGCGCCCGCGGCGGCGAGCGCCTGGCTGCCGACGCCGGTATAACCGAAGAGGTTGAGGAAAGCGGGCTCGGCCTTGTCCGCCACTTGCTCGCGCAGCCAGTCCCACACCGGCGCCATGTCGGGAAAGAAGCCGAGATGGCGAAAGGGCGTGCACGACGCGGTGAAACGCGTCTCGCGCCACGCGAGCGGCCAGCCTTCGGCCGGAACCGGCTTGTCGTAATACCAGCGCCCCCCGCCATCGTCGTCCGACGCCGGGATGAATTCGCCGTCGGCCTTGTCCCATTCGCTTTGCGGCAGCGCGGGCGCCCACATCGCTTGCGGCTCGGGGCGGATGAAGCGATAGCGGCCATAGCGTTCGAGCTTGCGCCCGTTCCCGCTGTCGACCAGCCCATAATCGGCCCACGCCTCGCCGACGAGCGTGACGAGGGGCAGCAGATCAGCCACGCGCGGCTTCCGCGAGGATGAACGCCTTCACCGCGTCATAGTCGCCGGGAAGCTTCGTATAACGTTCCTCGCGCTCGAACAGATTGCCGAGCCGCGCGGGCAGCGGCGGGCGCACGCCGGTGGCGCGCTCGACCGCCTCGCGGAATTTCGCGGGATGCGCCGTCGCGAGCGTGACCACCGGAATGTCGGCATCGATGTCGAGCGTGCGCGCCGCGGCAAGGCCGACCGCGCTGTGCGGGTCGATCACCTGCCCGCCGCGCTCCTGCGCCCAGCGCAGCGCGAGCGCCATCGTGTCGCCGTCGATGCTCGCGCTCGCGAACAGGTCGCGCGCGCCCGCCAGCATGTCGGCGGGGATCGTCATCGCGCGGTCCGTGTCGAATTCGCCCATCATCGCGGTGATCGCGGCGCCGTCGCGCCCCGCGAGGTCGAAGAGCAGCCGCTCGAAATTGCTGCTGACCTGAATGTCCATGCTCGGCGTCGCGGTCGGCGTGACCGTCCCGGCGCTGTAATCGCCGCTGGTCAGCGCGCGGTGGAGAATGTCGTTGACGTTGGTCGCGACGACGAGCCGCGCGATCGGCAGCCCCATCTGCGCCGCGACATAGCCCGCGAACACGTCGCCGAAATTGCCCGTCGGCACAGAGAATGCAACTGCGCGGTCGGGCCCGCCGAGGCGAACCGCGGCATAGAAATAATAGACGATCTGCGCCATCAGCCGCGCCCAGTTGATGCTGTTCACGGCCGACAGCGTCACATGGCTCCGCGCCTCTTCGTCGCCGAACAGCCGCTTCACCATGGCCTGCGCGTCGTCGAAGCTGCCGTCGATCGCGATATTGTGGACGTTCGGCGCTAGCACCGTCGTCATCTGGCGGCGCTGGACGTCGCTGACGCGGCCTTCGGGGTGGAGCATGAAGATGCGGATATGCTCGCGCCCGGCGACCGCCTCGATCGCCGCCGACCCCGTATCGCCCGAGGTCGCGCCGACGATCGTGATATCGGTCTCGCCGCCCGCGAGGAATTTTTCGAACAGCTGGCCGAGCAGTTGCAGCGCGACGTCCTTGAACGCGAGCGTCGGGCCGTGAAAGAGTTCGAGCAGCCAGTGACGATGGTCGAGCTGGACGAGCGGCGTCACCGCGTCGTGGCTGAAGCGGCCATAGGCGGCCTTGCACAGCCCGCGCAGCTCGTCCTCGCTCAGCGCGCCTTCGACGAACGGCGCCATCACCCGTACCGCGGTTTCGACATAGTCGAGCCCGGCGAGCGCGCGGATTTCGTCGGTCGACATCCGCGGCCAGTTCGCCGGAACATAAAGCCCGCCGTCGCCGGCAAGCCCCGCGAGCGTCGCGGCACGAAAGTCGAGGGTCGGCGCAGAGCCGCGGGTGCTGATATATTCCATGACGCAGATGCGCCTAGCGGGGGGCGATCAAGGTCGCAAGCGGCGACGGACAGCCAATATATAGATGACGAGCGCCGCGGCGGCGAACAGGAACCATTGCACCGCATAGGCGAGATGGTTGTTCGGCGTATCGTCGGCCGACGGCACTCCGCTCGCGCGCAGGCCAGCCACCGGCGCATCGGCGACGAGCATCGCGCGCGCGGGCGCCGCCTTGCCCGTCGCCCGCTCCATCACCGTCGGCTGCTCGGGGCCCGGGACGATCGTTCCCTGCACCGTGCCGCCCGCCCATTTCGGCGGTTTGAAATCGTCGCCGATGCCGACGTCGACGAGCACGCCGGGCCCTTCGGCGCCGGCGCGGCAGTCGGCGATCATGCGGATGCCGGACCTCCCCTCGCGGTCGGTGCCGCTGCGCGGGTCCCAGCGCACCGGTTCGAGGCACACGACGCTGCTCTTGCGATAGAGCATCGCATCGGGAACCGGCGGCAGTTCGGGGTAGGTCACCAGCGACGACATCGCCATGTTGCGCTGGTAGAGCGCGATCAGCGCCTCCTTCTCGCTCTTGCGCTGCAGCTGCCAGACGCCGAGCGCGATCATCACCGCGACCGCGGCGAGGACGAGCAGCGTCGGGATCAGCGGCCAGCGCCGCGCGGGCACCGGATCGTTCGCGGGTCCGGCGGGATCAGTCATTTTCGTCCTCCACCTTACGCCCCTCGCCGGCCTGGCGCTGATGCTCGCTCGCCAGCAAAGCGGCTTTGCCGACGCGCAGGCCGTAAACGACCGCGGCGGCGGTCAGCGGCACCCACAAGAGCACATGTACCCAGAAGGGCGGCCGGACCAGCGCATCGAGCGTCAACGCGATCGCGATCAGCAACGCACCGATGATCAGCGTCAGGAACGCCGCGGGCCCGTCGCCGACATTATAGCGGCCGAAATCGAGCGCACAGACGCGGCAGTGCGGCGCGAATTTCACCGGCCCCTCGAACAATGTCTGCGCGCCGCACTGCGGGCAGAGGCCAAAAAGGGCAGCGCGCCAGACCGGCGGCTGCCCCTTTTGCATTTGGTTGTCGTCGGGCAATTTAGTGCGCTGCGACCGGCGCGCCCCAGCCACCCCAGACATAGACGATGATGAAGAGGAACAGCCACACGACGTCGACGAAGTGCCAGTACCACGCCGCGGCTTCGAAGCCGAAATGCTGCTGCGGGGTGAAATGGCCCTTATAGGTGCGCACGAGGCAGACGATCAGGAAGATCGTGCCGACGAGGACGTGGAAGCCGTGGAAGCCGGTCGCCATATAGAAGGCCGAGCTATAGTTGCTCTGCCCGAAACCGAAGGGCGCATGGGCATATTCATAGGCCTGGATCGCCGAGAAGACGGCGCCGAGAATGATCGTCAGCCACAGGCCTTTCTTCAGACCTTCGCGGTCGCCGTGGATCAGCGAATGGTGCGCCCAGGTGATCGTGGTGCCCGAGCAGAGCAGGATCAGCGTGTTGAGCAAGGGCAGCGAGAAGGCGTCGATGACTTCGATGCCCTTCGGCGGCCACATGGTGATCGCGTCGGCGCCGTCCTGGCCGAACAACGAGGTGACCGCGCCTTCGGCATATTCGATCGGAACCGGGAAGAGCGAAAAGTCGAACCAGGCCCAGAACCAGCCGACGAAGAACATCACTTCGGACGCGATGAACAGGATCATGCCGTAACGCAGGTGCAACTGGACGACCGGGGTATGGTCGCCGGCATGCGCTTCGTTGATGACGTCCGACCACCAGCTGAAGAAGGTCGCGATCACGCCCATGAAGCCAAGGCCGAGAACCCATTTCCCGACGCCGCCGAAATGGTCGGCGTGCATCGCCATCACCAGACCGAAGAACATCGTCAGCGCCGCGACCGAGCCGATGAGCGGCCAGACGCTGGGATTTACGAGGTGATAGTCATGATGTTTGGCACCGGCCATGTCACAATTCCCGTTTTTGCTGCCCCAGCATGACGATTCCCCATCATCTGCCGGCCCTTGTTAGACTCTTGTTCGCGGCCTTAGCTCGCCTTTTTACCCTCGTCTACAGGGTGAAAGGTATAGCTTAAGGTGATTTCCTGCACGTCGCGCGCGTCAGGGTCGTCCTTGATCTTCGGATCGACGAAGAACAGCACCGGCATGCGCATCTGTTGCCCCGGCTCCAGCCGTTGCTGGGTGAAGCAGAAGCACTGGATCTTGGTGAAATATTGGCCTGCCTGCGTCGGCGTGACGTTGAAGCTCGCGGTCCCGACCACCGGCTGGGCCGAATTATTCTCGGCGATGAAGATCGCCATGTCGCGCGCGCCGATGCTGACCGTATCGGTCGGATGCTCGGGATAGAATTTCCACGGCAGGTTCGGCGAGACGTTGGCGTCGAAGCGCACGGAAATGGTGTCCGACAGGATCTTCGGTTCCTCGGCCGCGGCGACGGGGTCGTAACGCTGCGTCGTGCCGCCGAAACCGGTCACGCGGCAAAAGAGATCGTAGAGCGGCACCGCCGCGAAGCCGAGGCCCACCATCGCCAGCGCGAGCAGCGCGGCGAGGCTGGCGGTCTTCGCGTTGGGGGACATGCGGGCGATCATGCGAAAATCTGCATCTTGGCGATGGTGATGAAGAAAAAGAGGATCGCGAGCGCGCCGAGCATCCACGCCATCATGTTGGCGCGGCTGCGCTGGCGGCGCCGATATTCGGCTTCATCGAAGGGCTCGAGATTGGGTTCGTCGGTCATAGCGGCCACCAATGGTCGGCGACGACCGCGCCGAACAGGATGAAAAGATAGGCGATCGAATAAGCGAACAGCCGCTTTTCGGGTTGCATCGTATCGCCCTCGCCCGTGCGGCGCGTGCCGACCTGGATCGACAGCAGCACGAAGATGGCCGACAGGATCACCGCGGTCCAGCCGTAAAGCGCGCCGGTGTAACCGAGCGGCCACGGCGCGATCGCGCCGATCGCCATGATGATCGCATAGAAGAGAATCTGGCGCCGTGTCGATTTCTCGCCCGCGACGACGGGCATCATCGGAATGCCCGCGGCGGCATAGTCCGAGCGGACGAACAGCGCGAGCGCCCAGAAATGCGGCGGGGTCCACAGGAAGATGAGCAGGAACAGCAGCACCGGCAGCGGCGCGATCGACCCCGTCGCGGCGACCCAGCCGATCAGCGGCGGAAAGGCGCCCGCCGCCCCGCCGATGACGATATTCTGCGGCGTCCGCGGCTTCAGCCACATCGTATAGACGAAGACGTAGAAGAGGATCGAGGCGAGCAGCAGCAAGGTCGCCTGCCAGTTCGACGCGAACAGCATCAGGAACAGCGAAAAGGCCGCAAGCCCGACGCCGAACTGCAACGCGGTCTGGCGGTCGAGCCGTCCCGCGGGAAGCGGCCGCCCGGCGGTGCGCTTCATCTTCGCGTCGAGCCCCGCCTCATACCATTGGTTGAGCGCGCCCGACGCCCCTGCCCCCAGCGCGATCGCGAGGATCGACGAAAAAGCGAGCACCGGATGGACCTCGCCCGGCGCCGCGAGCAACCCGCACAGCGCGGTGAACACCACCAGCGACATGACGCGCGGCTTGGTCAGCGCGAACAGGTCGCGCCAGTCGGCGGGAAGCGCCGTTTCGCCGTGGGTCAGGCTCTGCGCCATGGTCACTCCGGCCATCAGGGAAACGCCCCCTGCCGATTGTCGGCAGGAGGCATAACCGATCAGGCGATAACGTTACGCGATCCGGGGCAGTTCGTTGAACTGGTGGAACGGCGGCGGGCTCGACAGCGTCCATTCGAGCGTCGTCGCGCCTTCGCCCCACGGATTGTCGGCGGCCCGCTTGCCCGCGAACAGCGAGTAGAGAATGTTCGCGAAGAAGATCAGCACGCCCACGCCCATGATCACATAGCCGTAAGACGAGATCAGGTGCCAGAAGGCATAGGCTTCCGCATAGTCGGGGTACCGGCGCGGCATGCCCTGCTGGCCCAGGAAGTGCTGGGGGAAGAACAGGACGTTCACGCCGATGAAGAAGATCCAGAAGTGCAGCTGGCCCAGGAACTCGCTGTACATCCGGCCCGACATCTTGGGGAACCAGTAATAGAAGCCGGCGAAGAGCGAGAAGACCGCGCCCAGCGACAGCACATAGTGGAAGTGCGCGACCACATAATAGGTGTCGTGCAGGTTGGTGTCGACGCCGCCGTTGGCGAGCACGACGCCGGTCACGCCGCCCACGGTGAACATGAAGATGAAGCCAAGCGACCAGACCATCGGGGTCTTGAAGCTCATCGAACCGCCCCACATCGTCGCGATCCAGCTGAAGATCTTGATACCCGTCGGGACCGCGATGACCATCGTCGCCGCGGTGAAATACATCTTCAGGTTCACGCTCATGCCGACGGTGAACATGTGGTGCGCCCACACGATGAAACCGACGACGCCGATTGCGACCATGGCATAGGCCATGCCGAGATAGCCGAACACCGGCTTGCGGCTGAAGGTCGAGATGATCTGGCTGACGATGCCGAAACCCGGCAGGATCATGATGTAGACTTCGGGGTGGCCGAAGAACCAGAAGAGATGCTGGTAGAGGACGGGATCGCCGCCGCCGGCCGCATCATAGAAGGTGGTGCCGAAGTTGCGGTCGGTCAGCAACATGGTGATCGCCGCGGCAAGCACCGGCAGCGCGAGCAGCAGCAGGAAGGCGGTGACGAGCACCGACCATACGAACAGCGGCATCTTGTGCAGCGTCATGCCCGGCGCGCGCATGTTGAAGATGGTGGTGATGAAATTGATCGCGCCGAGGATCGACGCCGCGCCCGCGAGGTGGAGCGAGAAGATCGCCATGTCGACCGCCGGCCCTGCCGAGCCGCTGGTCGACAGCGGCGCATAGACCGTCCAGCCGGTACCGGCGCCAAGCCCGCTGCCGCCGGGGACGAACATCGATCCGACGAGCATGACGAACGCGACCGCGGTCAGCCAGAAGGAGACGTTGTTCATGCGCGGGAACGCCATGTCGGGCGCGCCGATCATCAGCGGCACGAACCAGTTGCCGAAGCCCCCGATCATCGCGGGCATGACCATGAAGAACACCATGATCAGGCCGTGCGCGGTGATCATCACGTTCCAGAAATGCTTGGCCTGCACTTCGCCCGCCGATGCGTCGAAGAATTGCGCCCAGCCGACCAGATGCTGGATGCCGGGTTCCGCCAGCTCCCAGCGCATCATGCCCGAAATCACGCCGCCGACGATGCCGGCGACGATCGCGAAGATCAGGTAGAGGGTGCCGATGTCCTTGTGGTTCGTCGACATGAACCAGCGGACGAAAAAGCCCGGCGTGTCGTGGTCGTCATGCGCGTGATCGGCATGGCCGTGCGCGGGTGCAGTCGCTGCGATATCGGTCATCTGTCGGACCCCTTGTTAATTCTTGGCGGCCGGCGCGGCGGCGGGAGCCGCTGCGGGCGCAGCTTCGGTCGTGGCGGGAGCCGGCGTCGCGGGCGCGGCCGCCGGCGCGACGGCGGGCGCCGTCGTGGTGGCGGCCGGCGCGGCTGCGGGCGCAGCGGCGACCGGACCGGCGGGGTTGCCGCCCTTCGAGCGGACCCATGCTTCCCACTTGTCGACCGGAAGCACTTCGACGGCGATCGGCATATAGCCGTGATCGACGCCGCACAGTTCCGAACACTGGCCGTAATAGACGCCGACCTTGTTCGCGGTGAAGGTCGTTTCGTTGGCGCGGCCCGGGACCGCGTCCATCTTGGTCCAGAAGGCCGGAACCGCGAAGCTGTGGATGACGTCGGCGCCGGTGATGATCAGCTTCACCTGGCGGCCGACGGGAACGACCATGCGGTTGTCGACGGCGAGGTGATAGGGCTCGCCCGCCGCCTCGGCCTTGTCCTTGGGCAGTATCTTGGAGACATATTCGCCGATGCCCTGGTCGGGATAGGCATAGCCCCAATACCATTGATAGCCGGTGACCTTGATCGTCAGCGCGTCCTTCTTGGGCGGTTCATATTGCGCCGCGAGCAGACGGATCGACGGAACGGCGATCACCGCGAGGATCAGCACCGGAATCGCGGTCCAGATGATCTCGATAAAGGTGTTGTGCGTCGTCTTCGACGGCACCGGATTCGCCTTGGCGCGGTAGCGGAACATCGCCCAGAGCAGAAGCCCGAGAACGATCAGCGTGATTATCGTGATGACGGGCAGCAGGATGACATGGTTGAACCAGTAAGCCTGTTCGCCGATCGGGCTGACCTGCGGCTGGAAATCGATGCCCGCATCGACCGGCTGGCCGACGCCGGGGGTCGGCTTCATCGGCACATAGGTGGCATCGCCCGCCGAAGCCGCGGCGGTCGTCGCCGCCGGGGCGGCCGCATCGCTGGCGGCCGGAGCCGGATTCGCCGGAGCCGTTGCGGCGGGGGCTTCGGCCGGCGCCGCAGCCGGTGTTGCCGGCGTTTGCGCATGACCGGCGCTCACCGCGCCGAGCGACAAAGCCGCCGCAATTACAAGGGTTTTCAAGCTCTTCATAAGGATAGTGCCGCCCGTTGCCTGTTGTATTTATGATGCCCCAGCCTGCCCTTCCCCGCTGCCGGACATGCGCCCGCGCAGCCATCGGACAGGCTGAATCTCGCGGGCGCTATAGACCCGCTTGCCGCTTGCCTCAAGCATCTCTAACACTATTTTGCGGCTGGCAAATCTTCGCCGCTTAAACCCGCTCGCCCGCCACGGGCGGCGCACAGGACAAAAGAATAATCCTTCATGACCGACGATGAAATCCTGGCCGAATTCCGTGCCGCCGACGCCTTGCTCCAAGGCCATTTCCTTCTTTCCTCCGGCCGCCACAGCGAATATTATCTGCAATGCGCGCGCGTGCTGATGGATACCGAGCGCGCCGGGCGGCTCGCCGCCGCGCTCGCCGCGAAGCTGCCGCGCGACCTTCGCCAGGCGATCGACATCGTCGTGTCGCCCGCGATGGGCGGCGTCATCATCGGCCATGAAATGGGCCGCGCGCTCGGCAAGCCCGCGATCTTCGTCGAGCGCCCGACCGGAACCTTCGAACTGCGCCGCGGCTTCGCGATCGATCCCGGCGCGAAAGTGCTGATGGTCGAGGACGTCGTCACCACCGGCCTCTCGTCGCGCGAGGCGATGGACGCGGTACGCGCCGCCGGCGGCGAAGTGGTCGCCGAAGCCGCGCTTGTCGACCGCTCGGCGGGCAGCGTCGAACTCGGCGTGCCCTTCTATCCGCTCGTCGCGATCAATTTCCCCACCTATGCCGAGGACGAACTGCCCGAGGCGCTCGCCGCGACCGAAGCGGTGAAGCCCGGCAGCCGGAGCAAGGCGGCTTGACCGGCCCCGCCTCCTCGCGCCTGCGGCTCGGCGTCAACATCGACCATGTCGCGACGATCCGCAACGCGCGCGGAGGCGAGCATCCCGATCCGGTGCGCGCGGCAGAGATCGTCGCCGCGGTCGGCGGCGACGGCATCACCGCGCATCTGCGCGAGGATCGCCGCCATATCCGCGACGACGATCTCGCGCGCATCCAGGCCGCGACCGACCTGCCGCTCAATCTCGAAATGGCGGCGACCGACGAAATGCTCGAGATCGCGCTGCGCCACAAGCCGCACGCCGCGTGCATCGTCCCCGAAAAGCGCGAGGAGCGCACGACCGAGGGCGGGCTCGACGCCGCGGGCCAGCACAATCACCTCGCCCCCATCGTCGCGCGCCTCAACGACGCGGGCATCCGCGTCAGCCTGTTCATCGAACCCGACCCGCGCCAGATCGAGGCCGCGATGCGCCTCCGCGCGCCCGTCGTCGAATTCCACACCGGCCGCTACGCGCATGTCGAGGGCGAGGAACGCGCCGCCGAACTCCGCCGTCTCGCCGACGCCGCCGCGCTCGCGTGGAAGAACGGCATCGAACCGCACGCGGGCCACGGCCTCACCTATGACAATGTCGTCCCCGTCGCCGCGATCCCGCAACTCGCCGAACTCAACATCGGCCATTATCTGATCGGCGAGGCGATCTTCACCGGGCTCGAAGATGCGGTGCGCCGGATGCGCGCGCTGATGGACGAGGCGCGAGGGTGAGTGTGAGTGTGAGTGTGAGTGTGAGAAATAACCGTCGCCCCCGCAAAGGCGGGGGCCGTTGTCGGCTTGTCACGACAGCATGGTCCAAGGCCGACAGCGGCCCCCGCCTTCGCGGGGGCGACGGCCTGTCGGGGCCGTCATGATCATCGGCCTCGGCTCCGACCTCTGCAATATCGAGCGCATCCAGAATTCGCTCGACCGTTTCGGCACCCGCTTCGAAAATCGCGTCTTCACGGATATCGAGCGCGCGAAGGCGGCGCGCCGTCCCTTCACGCGCGCCGGAACCTACGCCAAGCGCTTCGCCGCGAAGGAGGCCTTTTCCAAGGCCGTCGGCACCGGCTTCAAGCGCGGCGTGTTCATGAAGGACATCGGCGTCGTCAACGCCCCCTCGGGCGCGCCGACGCTCGCGCTGACGGGTGGTGCCGCCGACCGCCTCGCGCAGATGGTCCCGTCGGGATATCGCGCGCACATCCATCTGACGCTGACCGACGACCATCCGTGGGCGCAGGCCTTCGTCATCATCGAAGCAATCAAGGACTGACATTTTCATGGCGAAGCGTGGTTCGAAAAACAGGGCGAAGGACGACGGCTGGGGCAAGCTGATCCGCGATATCGTGGTGATATTGCTGCTCGTGCTCGGCATCCACAGCTGCGTCGCCAAGCCCTTCTATATCCCGTCCGATTCGATGATGCCGGTGCTGCGCAACGGCGACCGGCTGATCGTCAGCAAATATCCCTATGGCTGGTCCTATTCGTCGGTCAGCTTCCACCTCGCGCCCAAGGTCGAGGGACGGATCTTCGGCAAGCTGCCGCAGCGCGGCGACATCGTCGTGCTTGAACATCCGGTGACGCGCATCGACTATATCAAGCGCGTGATCGGCCTGCCCGGCGATACGATCGAGCTCCGCAACGGCGAACTCAGCATCAACGGCAAGCCGGTGAAGCGCGAGGTTCAGCCGATGCTCACGATCCCGGTCGATTCCAACCTGCCCGGCCCCGACAGCAGCCTGTTCCGGTTCGTGAACCGCGACGCGGGCGGCAAGCCCGTGCTCGAACTCCCGATCGTCCGCGAAACCCTGCCCGGCGGCGCCACTTTCGACACGATCGACATGGGGCCCGGCTATGCGACCGACGATTATGGTCCCGTCACCGTGCCTGCGGACCATCTGTTCCTGATGGGCGACAACCGCGACGGTAGCGCCGACAGCCGCGTCGACACCAGCCAGAAGGGGCTCGGCGGTCCCGTACCCTTCGACGCGATCGCCGGGCGCGCGGAGATCATCAGCTTTTCGACCGACGGAACCGCCGAATGGTATAATCCCTTGAGCTGGTTTGGCGCGCTCCGATCGGGCCGCGCGGGAACCGATCTGCGCCCGGAACGTCAAGGCGAATAGGACAACAGGGAGCAACCATGGCGGCGACACGAAAACCGGCGGCCACACGCACCGCCGCCTCTGCCGCCGCCAAGGCCGAGGCGCACCGCGAAGCCCCCGGCCCCACCGAAATCCGCAGCCAGCTCGTCCGCGCCGAACTTTTGAAGGCGGGTGTCTGGCTCGGCCTCGCGTTGCTCATCGGCGTGTGCATCGTGCTCATCCAGCCGATCCTGCTGATTTTCGCCGGCATCGTCATGGCATCGATGCTCGACGGCGGCGCCCGGCTGCTCGGCCGCGTGCTGCCGATCGCGCGCGGCTGGCGGCTACTCATCGTGTGCCTTTCGCTCCTCGCCTTCCTCGGCTGGACGATCCTGTTTGCTGGGTCGCAGATCGCCGATCAGGCCGCAACGCTGCAAACCGTCGTCATGGCGCAGATCGAACGCATCGCGGCCTGGGCGAGCGACCATGGCATGGGCAGCTTCCAACTCGATACCAAGACGATCACCGAAAATATCGCCGGCACCGTCGGCCGCGTCACCGCGGCGGTCGGCACCGTTCTCGGGGGCCTCACCAGCCTCGTGATGATCGTCGTTCTCGGCATCTTCATCGCGATCGAACCGCGTCTCTACGAGCGCGGCGTCGCGTGGATGCTGCCGATGAAGGCCCGCGAGAATTTCTATATCACCACCGCGCGCATGGGCTTCACGCTCCGCCGCCTGATGGCGGGCCGCCTGCTCGGTATGCTCGTCGAAGGCATCGGCACCTGGCTCGCCTGCATGGCGGTCGGCATCCCGATGGCGGCGTTGATGGGGCTGCTCACCGGCCTCCTCGCCTTCATTCCCAATATCGGCGCGATCGTGTCGGGCGTGTTGCTCGTCCTCGTCGGCTTTTCGGCGGGGACCGACACGGGACTCTATGCGATCCTGATCTATCTCGTCGTCCAGACGGTCGACGGCTATCTGATCGTCCCGATGGTCGCCAAAAAGACCGTCGACCTCGCCCCCGCGCTCGTGCTCGGCGCGCAGATTCTCTTCGGCACGCTGCTCGGACTGATGGGCCTGTTCCTCGCCGATCCGATCGTCGCGATGATCAAGGTCGCGCTCGAACGCGAGGCCGAGCGCAACGCCGGTGCGGCAGACTGGAAGACGACCAGCTAGCAAACCCCACAATCGTCATCCCGGCGAAGGCCGGGATGACGGAATAAGGATCAGGGCTGCGGCGCACCCGGCGGCGGGCCCGCCGGACCACCGGGGGCGCCCTGCATCATCTGTTGCTGCTGCATCTGCTGCATCTGCTGCTGCATCGCGCGAACCTCGGCCTCCGAGCGGAAGTCGAGCAGCGTGACGGCGAAGTGCAGCGTGCTGTTCGCGGGGATCGGCCCGACCGCGCGGTCGCCATAGCCGAGCTGCGGCGGAATCGTGATCTTGTATTCGCCGCCCTTCTGCATCCGCGTCAGCGCCTCGGAAAAGCCCGGGACGACCTGCGCGACCTGCATCGGCGCCTGTTCGTTGGCGTCGAAAACCGTGCCGTCGTCGAGCTTGCCTTCATATTTGACCAGCACGACATCGGCCTTCGTCGGGCTCGGCCCGGTGCCGGCCTTGACAACCTCGAACCCGATGCGCGGGGTCATATGCCAGGCAAAAGCAGCGCCCGCGACCAGCAGCGCGGCGAGGCCGAACCACATCAGCCACAGCCCGCCCTTGCTCACCGGACGCAATGGAACCGTCGTTACGCTCATCTTGGCTAATCCTTCCGCTGCCCCGGCCGGGGCGAAAATGCTGGCGAGGCCTATAGGCGGTGCGGCGCGGACCGGTCCAGAGGCAATTGAGCATCAGAAGCGCACGCGAGAGAATGTCGGCATTGGGGTGGGAAGCGGACGTTGCCATCCTCCCTGTGGCGAAGCCATGGGGAGGGGGACCGTCGCCGTAGGCGATGGTGGAGGGGCGGCGACGGTGCGTCATTGCCCCTCCGTCAGCGCTTCGCGCTGCCACCTTCCCATCGCTTCGCGACAGGGAGGATCAAATGACTGCTTCCGGTCGAAACCCGCCATCCCGCTCCGCACAAACGAAAAAGGGCGCCGCGTTGCCGCGGCGCCCTTTTCACGAACGGGATCCCGAACGGGAGACGGTCTTACTTGATACCGTCGCGCTCCATCCGCTTGCGCTCCATCTTGCGGGCGCGGCGGACGGCGGCGGCGTGCTCGCGCGCACGCTTTTCGCTGGGCTTCTCGTAGTGACGGCGCAGCTTCATTTCGCGATATACGCCCTCACGCTGCAGCTTCTTCTTGAGCGCGCGAAGGGCCTGGTCGACATTATTGTCGCGAACGATGATCTGCATACGCCGTGTCGTCTCCTGTTCGTCAAAACGGTTCGGGCCACCGGTGCGTCCGGTCCGCCGTAAACCGCCGATATTCGGGCAATAAAAAGAGCGCCGCGAAAGCGCGACGTTCCGATGCTGCGCCAACTAAAGGGATTCGCGCCGAAATGCAAGCCCAAAGGCGGTGAACCGCGCCGGTCGCATCGCCGGACCGCCCTGCCCTCGCCGGGATTGTGCCCGGCCGGTGGCTTGTGGCATAGGTAGCAGGACGAAACCAATCAATATGTAAGGGACAGGCCATGGCGACCCAGCTCAAGCGCAACAGCAAATATAGCGAAGCCGAATGGACGGCGCGGCAGGAACTCGCCGCCTGCTATCGCATCTTCGCGATGATGGGCTGGGACGAGATGATCTTCAACCACATTACGGTGAAGGTCCCCGACGAGGACGGCGCCTTCCTGATCAACCCCTATGGCATGCACTTCAGCGAAGTGACCGCGTCGAGCCTGATCAAGATCGACATCGACGGCAACAAGCTCGACGAAGACAATCCCTGGCACGTCAACAAGGCGGGCTTCGTCCAGCACAGCCTGTTCCACCGCGTCCTGCCCGACGCGCATGCGATCATCCACACGCACACGACCGCGACGATGGCGGTCTGCGGGCTCGAAGGCGGGCTCCAGCCGACCAATTTCTATGCGTGCAACTTCATGGGCCAGCTCGCCTATCATGACTTCGAGGGCGTGACGGTGCGCGAGGAAGAGGGCGAGCGGCTCGTCAAAAACCTCGGCGACAAGCGCATCCTGATGCTGCGCAACCATGGCCCCGTGGTGATGGGCAAGTCGCTGACCGACGCCTTCATCAAATATTGGGCGCTGCAGCGCGCGTGCGAGATCCAGCTCGCGACGATGAGCATGGGCAAGCCGGTTCTCGTCGACGAGGAGGTGATCAAGGTCCACCAGCGCGACCTCTATATGGCGGCGATTCCGGGCCAGTCGGGCAAGGCCGAATTCGACGCGATGGTGCGCAAGGTCGACAAGATCGATACGAGCTGGCGTGACTAATCCGCTCGCTGCGCTAACAGGGGCGGCATGACGCGATTCTCGGTCAACGACCGCCCGGTCGAATATCGCATGGACCCCGAAACGCCCCTTCTGTGGGCGCTGCGCGACGCATCGAACCTGACGGGGACCAAATATGGCTGCGGCACCGGCGATTGCGGGGCGTGCACCGTCGACATCGACGGCGAGGCGATTCGCAGCTGCCTCGTCACGATTGCCGAGTGCGAGGGCCGTTTCGTCACGACGATCGAGGGGCTCTCGCGCGACCGCAGCCATCCGGTCCAGCAGGCGTGGGTCGCCGAGCAGGTGCCGCAATGCGGCTTCTGCCAGTCGGGGATGATCATGTCGGCGGCGGCGCTGCTGCGCGCCAACAGCAACCCGAGCGATGCCGAGATCGACGCCGCGATGACGGGCATCTGCCGCTGCGGCACCTATCCGCGCATCCGCACCGCGATCCGTCTCGCCGGCCGCGTGATCCGCGGCGAGGAACGCATCGCCGCCGCCCCGCCCCCCGGCATCCGTCCCGAGGACGCCGCGCGCGCCGTGCCCGCGGTGCGCCCGCCGCGCGGCAGCTGAATGCGCGCGTTCATCTAGCTGAACCGGAGGCAACGACGCGGTCAGCCATCGATCATCTTGCCAATGGTAAGAATCGATTCATCATCCCGGCTGGCGTCTCCAGCAAACGGGACTTGAGTTGGAGAATGGCGAGATGAAGAAGATGTTCGGAGGGTTGCTGATCGCGGCGACGATCCTGACCCCCATTGCCCCGGCGGCCGCGCAGGCGGCCGGCGAAAGGGTACAGATCGCGCAGCGCGGCGACCGTGGCGACCGGGGCCCGCGCGGCCCCGAAGTGCGGCGCGGCGGCAACCGCGGCGGCGAAGCCCGTCCGCAGCGCCAGCGCAGCGAGCAACGGCAGGTCCAGCGTCAGCAGCGCAGCGAAATGCGGCAGCGCAGCAATGATGAGCAGCGTCAGGCGCAGCGCCAGCAATGGCGACAGCGCGGCGATAATGAGCAGCAGCGCCAGGCTCAGCGCCAGCGCAGCGGAGTCTACGACCGCAACAACGATGGCCGTATCGATCGCCGGTGGGACCGTAACCGCAACGGTCAGGTCGATGGGCGGTACGATCGCAACGACAATAATCGCGTCGACCGGCGTTACGACCGCAATCGCAACGGCGACCTCGATCGTCGCTGGGATCGCAACAACAACAACCGCATCGACCAGCGCGACCGGCGTTACGATCGCAACCGCGACGGCCGGATCGATCGGCGGTACGACCGCAACAACAACGACCGCGTAGACCGGCGCTATCGCGACGGCCGCCACGACCGCTGGGATCGGAACCACAATCGCTGGAACCGCGACTGGCGCAGCGACCGCCGCTACGACTGGCGCAGCTATCGCGACCGGAACCGCAGCTATTACCGCCTGCCCCGCTATTACAACCCGTATCGCGGCTATGGTTATACGCGCTTCAGCATCGGCTTCACGCTCGGCTCGCTCTTCTACGGCCAGCGCTACTGGATCAACGATCCGGGCTATTACCGCCTGCCGCCCGCCTATGGGGGCTATCGCTGGATCCGCTATTATGACGACGCGCTTCTGGTCGATACCTATTCGGGCGAAGTGGTCGACGTGATCTACGATTTCTTCTGGTAATATTCCTTTCGGTTACCCGAAGACAAACTGAGGGGCCGGTTCGCCGGCCCCCTTTTTTGCATGGCTGCTTGCGACCGAACCTAGCCGTCGCCCCCGCGAAGGCGGGGGCCGCTGTCGTTTTACACAATGCCGCTGAGTAAGGCCGCTAGCGGCCCCCGCCTTCGCGGGGGCGACGGCTGTGGAATGTCCGCTCTTCACCCCAAAGCAGACATTTCTCACCCCCCCTTGCCCTTCCCCGCCCGCTCCGCCACGATGGCGCGATCAAACAGGGGAGACTTCATGCGTAAACTGGGAATGGTCGCGGCAGCAACGCTGGCGCTGCTCGGAACGACCGCGCACGCGAAAACCACGGTGATCTATGCAGCCCGCATCATCACCGACGCCAGCAAGCCCACTGGCGGTCCCTCGACCGTCATCGTCACCGACGGCCGCATCACCTCGATCGCTCCCGGCCGTGCCGGAGCCCCCGCGGGCGCCGAAATCGTCGACCTCGGCGACAAGACCTTGCTTCCCGGCCTCGTCGACCTCCACGTCCACCTGACCGGCGACCCGGGCGGCGACTATCGCAGCGAAGCCGTCGATCCCGACGAATGGGGCGTCGTCGTCGGCGCCAAGAACGCCGCGATCACCTTGCGCGCGGGCTTCACGACGGTGCGCGAGGCCGGATCGGCGCAATATACCGCCTATGCGCTGCGCCGCGGCACCGCGAACGGCTTTATCGAAGGACCGCGCATCGTCGCCGCGGGTCCGGCGCTGTCGATCATCGGCGGCCACGGCGACGTCACCGGCTTCCGCGAGGATGTTCACGACGTGCTCGATCAGGGCTACACCTGCACCGGCGCGCTCGAATGCGCCGAAAAGGTCCGCAAGGCGTCGCGCGCGGGCGCCGACGTCATCAAGATTACCGCGACCGGCGGCGTCCTGTCGCAACAGGCGCGCGGGCTCGAGGGCCATTTCACCAGCGCCGAACTGCAAAGCATCGCCGACACCGCGCACTCGCTCGGCCTCAAGGTCATGGCGCACGCGCATGGCGCGGGCGGCATTACCGCGTCGGCCGCCGCGGGGATCGACAGCATCGAACATGGCACCTTCGCCGACGATGCGACGCTGAAAGTGATGAAAGCCAAGGGCACCTATCTCGTCCCCACGCTGATGGCGTTCGAGGGGATCCGCGAACGGCTCGGCAAGGGCATCTATACCCCGACGGTCGAGGACAAGGTGCGCATGACGCTGAACGATGTCGGCAAGGCGGTGACGCGCGCCAAGGCGCTCGGCGTCCCCATCGCCTTCGGCACCGACGCGGGCGTGTTCGAACATGGCCGCAACGGCGGCGAGTTCGCGCTGCTGGTCAAATATGGCCTGACCCCGCGCGAAGCGCTCGCCAGCGCCACGACGGTCGCCGCGGAGCTGCTGTCGATGGAAAGCGAGATCGGCCGCATCGCGCCCGGCATGTCGGCGGACATGATCGCCGTGAGCGGCGACCCGCTCGCCGACGTCACGGCGCTCGAAAAGGTCGACTGGGTGATGGCGCGCGGCCGCATCGCCGACTGAGTATCGGCCGCCGCGCCCGCGCCGCGCGCTTTGGTCGTTTGACACGGCCGTTTGACACGGCGGGCCGCGTCGTCCACCCTCGCGCCTTCGCTCACAGCCAAAGGAGATCGACCCGCCGCCTTGCGGGCATGACGCTATGCGCCAGTTCACGATTGAAAGCCTTTCGACCGCCGATTCCATCCCCTTCCTCGCCGACCTCCCGCCCTGGGCCGAAACGCTGACCGGCCTCGGCCTGCTCGCATTGCTTGCGTGGACCGGCTATTTCATCGTCAAGCATGTCGTGCTGCGCATCGTGACCCGCTGGCTGCCGCACGAAGGGCTCACCCCGCTTCCCGTCGCGGCGCGCCTCGCCTTCATCGTCCCCGCGCTCATCATATCGAACGGGATCGCCGCGGTGCCGCATCTGCCGCCGGCCGCCGTCACGGTGGTCAGCAATGTCGCCGCCGCCTCGATCATCCTCTTCGTCGCGATGGCGGTCAGCCGCGCGCTCAGCCTCGGCAACCAGATTTACGACCGCCGCCCCGACGCCGCCAGCCGGCCGATCAAGGGCTATGTCCAGCTGCTGAAGATCATCCTCTACGGCGGTGCCACGATCCTCATCGTCGCCGCGTTGATGGACCAGTCGCCGGTCCTCCTGCTGTCGGGGATCGGCGCGATGGCGGCGGTGCTGCTCTTGGTGTTCAAGGATACGATCCTGTCGCTCGTCGCCTCGGTCCAGCTCACCTCGAACGACATGCTGCGCGTCGGCGACTGGATCGAAATGCCCGCGCTCAACGCCGACGGCGACGTGATCGACATCGCGCTCCACACGGTCAAGGTGCAGAACTGGGACAAGACGATCACCACCATCCCGACGCACCGGCTGATTTCGGAAAGCTTCAAGAATTGGCGCGGCATGTCCGAATCGGGCGGGCGGCGGATCAAGCGCTCGCTGTTCATCGACCAGAACGGCATCCGTTTCCTGACGCCCGACGAAAAGCAGGCGCTGCGCCGCTTCCAGCTGCTCGACGATTATCTCGGGCACAAACAGGCCGAACTCGGCGAATGGAACGCCGCCGCCGAACGCGCCGGGCGCGATCCCATCAACATCCGCCGCATCACCAATATCGGCACGCTGCGCGCCTATATCGTCGAATATCTCCGCGCCAATTCGCATATCGCCACGGATATGACGCTGATCGTGCGCCAGCTCGATCCCACGCCGCAGGGGCTGCCCATCGAACTCTATTGCTTCACCAACACCACCGCGTGGAGCGCGTACGAGGATATCCAGTCGGACATCTTCGACCATCTGCTCGCGATCCTGCCCGAATTCGGTCTCCGCCCGTTCCAGGAACCGAGCGGCCTCGATCTGCAGCGCGGCTTGGCGGCCTGATCGCGACGGGGCGGCGTCACGCCGCGCGGCGGACCCGTCCCCGCGCCGGTGCGGCCGCCTTCAGCCCGATCAGCGCCTCGATCTCGACCGCTGCGGCGAACTGAACACCGACGCGGTTGCCCGCCGACCAGCGCGCTTCGGCGTCGACCGGCTGGCCGGGCCCGAATTCGAGCGTCAGCGGCGTTCCCGTCGGCACATTCCACAGCCCCTCGATCAGCGCGCCGCGCGACGACATGTTGCGGACGATCGCTTCGTAACGATGTCCGCCGCTGTCGATCTGGATCGTGCGGAAGATCGTGAGCCGCGCCTCGCGCGCGCTCTTATACCCCTTGGCCTCGACGCGCCCGCCGCCCTCGCGGAGCATTTCGAGCACTTCGGTGAGGTCCATCGGCTTGCCATAGATATAGCCCTGAACATGGCTGCACCCGAGCCCGCGGACCAGCGCGAGATCGTCGTGCGTCTCGACTCCCTCGGCGGTCGTCTCCATATCGAGCGCGGTCGCAAGCCCAACGATCGACGAGATGATCGCGGCGTTCATGCTGTTCTTGTCGGCGGCGCCGAGCACGAAGCTCTGGTCGATCTTGATCTTGTCGAACGGCGCCTTCTTCAGATAGCCAAGCGCCGAATAGCCGGTCCCGAAATCGTCGAGCGCCAGCCGCACGCCGGTGCGCTTCAATTTCTGGAACATCGCCAGATTCTCGGGGCTTTCGTCGAGGAATACGCCCTCGGTGATCTCGAGCTCGAGCTGTTCGGGCCGGATCCCCGCCGCCGACACCGCGTTCACGATCGTCGCCGGCAGTTTTTCGTTGGCGAACTGGCGCGGCGAGACGTTCACCGCAACGCGGTAATCGGGACCGAGTTCGGCGATCGCGGCGCAGGCCGATCGGATGATCCATTCGCCGATCGGGACGATCAGGTTCGATTCCTCGGCGACGGGGATGAATTTTGACGGGCTGATCGTGCCCGCCGTCGCATGATGCCAGCGGATCAGCGCCTCGAAGCCCGAAATCCGCTCGCTCGCGACGTCGACGATCGGCTGATAGAGCAATTGCAGCTCGTCCTTCGCCAGCGCGTCGCGCAGCGCATCCTCGATCGCCTTTCGCTCGCTCGCCTGATTGTGCATCGCGTCGGCATAGAAACGATAGACGCCGCGACCCGCATCCTTCGCGGCATAGAGCGCGAGGTCGGCGTTGCGGACGAGCGCGGAGGCGCTCACCCCCTGCCCGTCCGACACCGCGATCCCGATCGACGATCCGATCCGCACCTGCTCGCCCTCGATCGCGAACGGCTTCGCGAGGCTCAGGATGATCGCATTGGCGATGCCCGCGAGCTTCTCGGGCTGGCTCATCTGCGGAACGACGATCTGGAACTCGTCGCCGCCGAGGCGCCCGACCTGTCCCTTGTCGCCGATGATCTGCGTCAGCCGCCCCGCGACCTGTTGGAGCAGCTGGTCGCCGACAGGATGCCCCAGCGTGTCGTTCACCGCCTTGAACCGGTCGAGGTCCATCAACAGCAGCGCGCACGGTTGCGGCTGGCCGCTGTGGCTCTTCAGCGCGCGTTCGAGCAGGTCGGTGATGTGGCGCCGGTTCGCAAGGCCGGTCAGCGTGTCATAGCGCGCGAGCTGGTTGATCTCGCGCTCCGACCTCTTCTGGTCGGTCAGGTCGGTGCCGCTGCCGCGGAACCCCTGGAAATTGCCGAACTCGTTGCTGATCGGCTGGCCCGAGATCGACCACCAGCGCTCCTCGCCCGGCACCGCCGCCTGCACCGTCAGCTCCTTGAACGGCGTGCGCGACGACAGGCTAAACCCCAGCGTCCGCTCCTCGCTCTCGTCCTTGCCGACGCGCTTGCGGATGATGTCGGTAAAGGGGTGGCCGAGCAGATGGGCGAGCGGCCGGTCGAGGCGCGCCGCGACGGTGGGCGAGATATAGACAAGCCGTCCTTCGCGATCGGTTTCCCAGAACCAGCCGCGCCCCGCACGCTCGAAATCGCGCATCAGGTTGAGCGCGCGTTGCTGGTCGCCGACCGCGAGGCGCGCCGCGCGCGTCGCGCGCCGCTGATGGCGGACATCCTCGCGCATCATCGCGGTGAGCAGGCCCAGGAAGATGAAACCGGCGACGCCGAACGGCCACGACGCGACCCCGATCGCACCGCCGAGCACCGTCGCCCCGGCAAAGGTGAAGAAGGCGGGCCGCACGATCGCCGCCGCCGACGCGGCGACCAGCAGCGACCCGACATGGATCGCGGTGAAGGCGTCGAAATAGCCGCCTCCGTCGGGAACCGCGATCGCGGCGAACATCGCCGCCGCGTTGAGCAAGGAACCGAGCGCGATCAACGCCATGCACAATATCGCCATCGTCCGCACGCGCTGGTGCGCGATCGGCCGGGGACGGCGCATCGCCTGGCCGATCACCATCAGCGCCACGTCGCACGGCAGCCCGGCCGCCATCACCAGCCAGTGCGAGGCATGATCGAGAAAGCCGGCGGCGCCCGGCAAAAAAGCAAAGCTCAGGAAAGCAAGGACGCGGCCGATGAGCACATAATGCCACAGCTTCGCGACGCGCATGACGTCGGTAACGAACGCGGGCGAATCGAACGGCGATTCACCTGTCGCCAGATCGCCCGCTCGCGGCTGGATGATGGTGCGCCTTACCCCCAATGTCCTGATTTTCCCGCTTTATGTGATGGCGGTTTCACTGGCCGCAGGGGGTTACCAAATCCTTACCGCAGCGCGCCGGTTTCCGCCGATACTGTGCCAAAACGGAGACGGTCATACCGATGCAACTCGCCGGAGGATGTTGGCTTTGGGGTGGTGGGCGGGCGTCAAAATCCTCCCTGTCGCGAAGCGATGGGGAGGGGGACCGCCGCCGCAAGCGGTGGTGGAGGGGCTGCGACGTAGCTTCATCAGCCCCTCCGTCAGCGCTTCGCGCTGCCACCTCCCCATGGCTTCGCCACAGGGAGGATCGTCCGTCCGCAATCGGTCGAAACCGGCCGTGCCGCTATCGCGGTTAAAAGCCATGACCGTCAAAACGGAAGGGGTTACGTTTCGGTTCGCAACTTGTTATGGTGCGGCATGCCTGCCGTCCGCCTGTTCCCGCCCGACCGCTTTTTCGACCGCGCCGAATGGTCGGCGATCACGCGCGCGTCATCGTGGCGCGGTATCTGGCTGGTGGCGCATGCGTGGATCGTCAGCATCGCGCTCGTCAGCCTCGCCGCCTGGTCGCAGAACCCCGCCGCATGGCTGCTCGCCATCATCTTTGTCGGCGGACGCCAGCTCGGGCTCGCGATCCTGATGCACGACGCGGCGCATGGCGCGCTGCACCCGAACCGCAAACTCAACAATTTCCTCGGCCAATGGCTGACCGGCGCGGCGGTCGGCTCGGACCTGATCGCCTATCGCACCTATCACCTTCAGCATCACAAATTCACCCAGCAGCCCGAAGACCCCGACCTGTCGCTGTCGAAGCCTTTCCCCACGACGCGCGCCAGCCTGCGCCGCAAGATGCTGCGCGACCTCACCGGGCAGACCTTCTTCAAGCAGCGCATGGCGCAATTCACCTTCGCCTTCGCCGGCCTCAAGGCGATGCTGCGCGGCGAGGCGGCGCAGAAGGGCGGCGCGAGCACCAAGGCGGGGACGCCTTTCAACAAGCAATCCGACGACGGCATGACGTCACCGACGATCGACGTCGCGGGCGCGATGGCGGTAACGCGCGCGGTCGGGCGTTTCCTGATCGTTCAGGCGGTGCTGCTAGGCGCTTCGCTCGCGCTCTACGGCTGGACGCCTTACCTGCTCTGGCTCGCCGGGCTCGCGACGACCTTCCAGCTTTACCTCCGCATCCGCAACATAGCCGAACATGCCTGTACGACGACGGGAAGCGAGGATCCCTTCACCCATGCGCGCACCACCCATGCGGGCTGGCTCGCACGGGCGACGGTCGCTCCATATTGGGTGAATTATCACGCCGAACATCACCTGTTCATGGGCGTGCCCTGCTATCGCCTGCCAGAGGTCCACGCCGCGCTCGGCCGCGCGGGCAAGCATGATTCGATGACGATCGCGCCGAATTACACCGCAGTGCTGCGCCGCGTCACCGCTGCCGGCTGATCAGCCTTCCTGCACAAACCGCGCGCCCGCGCGATCCTTCACCGTCTTTTCGGGATCGAAAATCATCCCGTTCATCGCGACATAGACGCCGGGCGGCAGCGTCTGCACCGCCGCCAGTGCAAAGCCGACATTGAACTCGGCATCGCTCGCGCGCACCGAGGCGGGCTGCATCGCGCCGGTCATCACGATCGTCTTGCCCTCGATCCCGGCAAGCACGCGCCCGGTGACGACCATGGTGTCGGTGCCGTGCGTCACGAGGATGCGCGACGCGTCGCTCGCCGCCACCGCGGCGCGGATCGCCTCGCGATCGGCATCGTCGAGTTCAAGGCTGTCCTTGCGCATCAGCTGCGTCACCCGGTGCGCGACATGGACATTATTCTCGCGCAGCATGTCGGGGATCGCCGCCGGGCCGATCTGGAATTCGCTCAGCGCGTCGAAATAGACCTTGTCGATCGTCCCGCCCGTCGTGAAAATATCGATCACGCGCATTCATCCTGCACCGGCAGCGCCGGCGTGCCGTCGGGCGCCGCAAAGGGCCGCTTGAAGGTGAAGGCCTCTGCGGTCGGCCCCTTGGCCTCGATCACGGCGATCCGCGCCATGCCCTCGGCCACCGTCGGCCGATGCCCCGCCGGGACCCACCACAGCGCCTGGTAAACCGCCATATGCTCGAACCACTCCTTGCGCCGCTTCATCACCGTCAGATGATCGGGGGTGCGATAGACATAGGCCGCGAGCGCATCGATATCGCGCCACACCGACATGTTCGCGATCAGGTGCGGATCGTCGGTGACGGGCACGTCGGTGGCATTATTGCCGTCGCCGGTCAGCCGCCATACGAAGCCATCGGCCGCCTCGGCCACCGCATTCACATGGTCGAGCGCATCCATGAAGTCGCGATTCGCGACATGCTCGGGCGGCAGGCGAAAGCGCCCGATATTGATCTGCGCCAGCTCATAGGCCGCCATCTGCGTCTCCTTCAGGCCAATGCCTCGGCGATCAACCGCCGCGTGTTCTCGATCCCGAACAAGGCGATGAAGCTCCCCATCCGCGGCCCCGCGCTCGATCCGAGCAGGGTTTCGTACAGCGCCTTGAACCAATCGCGCAGATTTTCAAAGCCATAGGCCTCGTTCTTGCCGATCTCATAGACGATATTCTGGATATCGTCGGCCGACGCATCGGCAGGCAGCGCGGCGAGCTTCGCGTCGAGTTCCTTGAGCGCCGCGCCCTCGCCGCCCGCGGGCTTGCGGCGCTTCAGCGTCGGCGCGACATAGTCGCGGTTATACGCCATCGCATTGTCGATGAGGCCATCGAGCTCGGGATAGGTCGCGGCATCGGCGCCCGCGACATATTGGCCGAGGTAGCGCCAGATCTGCTCCTTCGACGCGTCGGCGCCCATCACCCCGACAAGGTTGAGCAGCAGCCCGAAAGTCACCGGCAATTCGGTCGCGGGCACGTCCTGCGCGCGCGCCACATGAACATGATGCACCGGGTTGCCGAGCTTCTTGTCGGGCTCCTGCGCCGGATAATTTCCGCGCATCTGCAGATATTCGTCGACCGCCTTGGGCACGACGCCGATATGGAGCTGCTTCGCCGCCTTGGGCTCGCGAAACGCGAAAAAGGCGAGGCTTTCCTCGCTGCCATAGCTCAGCCATTCCTCGATCGAGAGGCCATTGCCCTTCGACTTCGAAATCTTCTCGCCCTTTTCGTCGAGGAACATCTCGTAGATCAGCCCCTCGGGCTTGCGTCCGCCGAGCGCCTTGGCGATCTTGCCCGACTGGACGCCGCTGTCGGTCAGGTCCTTGCCGTACATTTCATAATCGACGCCAAGCGCGACCCAGCGCATCGCCCAGTCGACCTTCCACTGCAGCTTCGCGCCGCCGCCAAGGATCGAGTGCGTGATCGTCTCGCCCTCATCCTCGAACGACACCAGCCCCGCATCGGCATCGACGACCGTCACCGGCACCTGCAGCACGATCCCCGACTTGGGGCTGACCGGCAGGATCGGCGAATAGGTCGCGGCGCGCTCGGCGCGCAGCGTCGGCAGCATGATGTCGAGGATATCCTGATTGTGGCGGAGGACATTCTTCAGCGCGTCGTCGAACGCGCCCGCCTTATACTGTTCGGTCGAGCTGACGAATTCATATTCGAAGCCGAAACGGTCGAGAAACTCGCGCAGCATCGCATTGTTATGATGCGCGAAACTTTCGTGACTACCGAACGGATCGGGGATCGCGGTCAGCGGCTTGCCCAGATATTCGCGCAGCATGTCGCCGTTCGGCACATTGTCGGGAACCTTGCGCAGGCCATCCATATCGTCGCTGAACGCGACCAACCGTGTCGGCGCACCGCCGGTAAGGGCTTCGTATGCGCGGCGAACCATCGTCGTGCGCAGCACTTCGTTGAAGGTGCCGATATGCGGCAGCCCCGACGGGCCATAGCCGGTCTCGAACAGCACCGGATCGTTCCCCGGCTTGCCCTCCGGATAGCGTTTGACCAGCTTGCGCGCTTCCTCGAACGGCCAGGCCTTGGACGTTTGCGCGGGCTCGCGCAGCGAAGGATGAAGGTGCAAGTCGGTCATGCCGCGCCCATAGCGGCAAGGCGGGCGGAAGAAAAGCGCGCCCGTCGCCCCCGCGAAGGCGGGGGCCGCTGGAGACCTTTTTCGGCGTCGCTGCGTATACCGACGGCGGCCCCCGCCTTCGCGGGGGCGACGGGCGGCAGTCATCGTTACCGGAAAATTTACCATGAAAGCATAATGTCCCGGACATGGACAATTTCCGCCTTCCCGCGCCTCGCGGCCACAAACGCACCCCGGTGTCGATCGACGTCACCGTCAACGGCATCCTCAACTTCGTCGACGGCCGGATCACCGACCTGTCGGAGGGCGGCGCGCGCGTCGACGGAGCGAGCATGCCGGCGCGCTCGCGCTGCGAAATCCATTATGGCGGCGAAGTCACCTACGCCGTCGTCATGTGGTCCGAATTCGACCGCATGGGCGTGCGCTTTCCCTATGAACTCACGCACGGCGCGCTCCACAAGGCGCTCCAGAGCGCACGGAGCGCGGCGACGATCGAACCCGCGCAAATCTTCCACCGCAACCGCCCGGCGGTATTCGGGCGGCGCGGATTGAGCTGAACCTCTCAACCAAAGCGGACCTGAATTCCGTTCGCCCTGAGCTTGTCGAAGGGCCGTTCTTCCTTCTATCCAGACGTCTATGGCGTTCTGGGCATATATTCTGCATTGCCACGGCGGCGCCTATTATACCGGGCATACGGACAATCTACCGCGTCGCGTGGGCGAACATGAGTCTGGCATGATCGCTGGCTTTACCGCCGACAAATTACCCGTCACTCTCGTCTGGAGCCAAGAGTTCGCGACGCGGTTCGAGGCGTTGGAAGCTGAGCGTCGGATCAAGGGATGGAGCCGCGCTAAGAAAATGGCGCTGATCCGAGGAGACTGGGACAAGATTTCGGCGTTGGCAAAAGGAAAGAACGGTCCTTCGACAAGCTCAGGACGAACGGATGAGGAATAGCCGGGCTCCCGTCCGCCTTGCCGCGTTCGCCTTTTGTCCCTAGCGTGGGACGATGGCGCCCGACCCGCTTACTCTGCCCGCGATCCACGCGAGCCATATCGGCATCTGGATCGCCGACACGCACGGCCGCGTCCAGCGCGTCGGGCGCGGCGAGGCGATCGCCGCCGTCGCGGCAACGCCGCACCTGCTCCTGAACGCGACGCTCACCGGCGACCGGCTCGGCTATCCCGAACTCTCGGGGCTCGACCTGCTCGAGCTTTTCGCTTTTCTCTACCCCGCGCGCTTCGCGGTGCCGACCCCGGCGGGGATCGCCGCCGCCGTCGGGCTGACGCCGCCGAAGGCCGAGGAAGACATCGCCGCCTTCCTGCCCCAGGCCGCGGCGGCGATGCTCGCCAGCCTCACCGATCCCGACTGGCCCGAACGCGAAGGCGCGTGGCACGGCGTCGAGGCGCTCGCGCGCCAGCGCTGGTCGTGGGCGCCGCTCGTCCAGCCGCGCCTGTCGCGCCCCGACGCCAATGATCGGTGGCTCTTCGCCCGCCTCCCCGAATGGGAGGAGCAATCGCCGCGCGGCGCGCCGCGCCAGGTGACGATCGACGAAGCCGACGTCGCCGCGCGGCTCGACCGCCTCACCGGCGACGGCGCCGAGCGCCGCCCCGGACAACAGGATTACGCCCGCGCGACCGCCGCGATCTTCGGCCCGCGCGAGCGCAAGGACGCGCCGCAGATGCTCGTCGCCGAGGCCGGCACCGGCATCGGCAAGACGCTCGGCTATCTCGCCCCCGCCAAGCAATGGATCGACCAGTCGGCGGGCAGCGTCTGCATCTCGACCTTCACCAAGGCGCTGCAACGCCAATTGTCGCGCGAGACCGAACGGCTCTACCCCGACGCCGCGACCCACCGCGAAAAGGTCGTCGTGCGCAAGGGACGCGAAAATTACCTTTGCCTGCTCAACCTCGAGGATGCACTGCAGGGCGGCTTTTCGGGGCGCGCCGCGATCCTCGCGCAGCTCGTCGCGCGCTGGGCCGCCTATAGCCGCGACGGCGACATGATCGGCGGCGACCTTCCCGGCTGGCTCCCCGCGCTGTTCCGCCGCAACGGCACCACCGCGCTCACCGACCGGCGCGGCGAGTGCATCTATGCGGGCTGCCCGCATTTCCGCAAATGCTTCATCGAACATTCGGCGCGCGCCGCGACGCAGGCCGATATCGTCATCGCCAATCATGCGCTGACGATGGTGCAGGCGGCGCGCCCGCGCGACGGCGGCGCGCCCGCCACCCGCCTGATCTTCGACGAAGGCCATCACCTCTGGGACGCCGCCGACAGCATGTTCGCCGCCGCGCTCACCGGGCAGGAAGCGGTAGAGATCCGCCGCTGGGTGCTCGGGCCCGAGGGCAAATCGCGCGGGCGCCGCCGCGGCCTCGCCGCGCGCCTCGCCGATGTCGCAAGCTATGACGAGGCGGGAGACCGCGCGATTCAGGCCGCGATCGCCGCTGCCGCCGAACTCCCCGGCGACGGCTGGCTCGGCCGCCTGTCCGAGAATGAGCCGTGGGGCGCGATCGAGCGGCTGCTCGTCGCGGTGCGCGCCATGGTCTACGCGCGCGGCATCGACAGCCGCACCGCCGACACCGGCTATGGCCTCGAAACCGAGCTCGCCGATCCCGACCCCGAACTCGTCACCGCCGCCGCGAGCGCGAGCGACGCGATCGAGGCGCTGCTCCGCCCGCTGATGGCGCTCGGCAAAAGGCTCGAGGCACTGATCGAGGATCCGCCCGACTGGCTCGACGGGCAGGCCCGGGCAAGGGTCGACGGCGCGCGGCACAGCCTCGGCACGCGCATCGACACATTGGGCGGCTGGCTATCGCTGCTCGGGCGCGTCGGCGGCCCCGCCGACCCCGACTTCGTCGACTGGCTCGCGGTCGACCGTTACGACGGGCGCGAGTTCGACTGCGGCCTCCACCGCCACTGGCTCGACCCCGCGCGTCCCATCGCCGAAGTCGTCTATCGGCCGGCGCAGGGCGTGCTCGTCACCTCGGCGACCTTGCGCGGCGGCGGACACGGCAGGGGTGACAAAGGAAGCGGAGGCTGGACCGACGCCGACATCCGCACCGGCGCGCGCCACATGGACGGCGGCGTCCAGCATTTCGCCGTGCCGAGCCCCTTCGATTATGCGCGCCAGTCCGAAGTGCTGATCGTCACCGACATCGCGCGCGGCGACCTGCCCGCGCTCGCCGGCGCCTACAGCCGGCTGATCGAGGCGTCGGGCGGCGGCGCGCTCGGGCTGTTCAGCGCGATCCGGCGGCTGCGCATCGTCCATTCGCGCATCGCCGACCGGCTCGCGCGCGCCGGGCTGCCGCTCTTCGCGCAGCATGTCGACCCGCTCGACACCGGTACGCTCGTCGACATTTTCCGCGCCGACCCGCACGCCTCCTTGCTCGGCACCGATGCGCTGCGCGACGGCGTCGACGTCCCCGGCGATTCGCTGCGGCTCGTGGTGATGGAGGGCGTACCATGGCCGCGCCCGACGATCCTCCACGCGGCGCGCCGCGCGGCGCAGGGCGGCAGCGCCTATGACGACATGGTCATTCGCGCGCGTATCGGACAGGCGTTCGGCCGCCTGATCCGCCGCGCCGACGATTTCGGCCAGTTCGTGATGCTCTCGCCCAGCTTTCCCTCGCGGCTGCTCAGCGCCTTTCCCGAAGGAACGCCGGTCCGTCGCCTGCCGCTCGACGAGGCGGTCAATCATGTCGCCGCGGCGAATGTCGAAAGGCGAAAAAGCGCGTTTGCCGCCTTTTCACCGTCATAAGTTTGCGGCACAAGGCCCCGAATAAGGGCATAAGCGCGGGGACGCGGGGAGAAATTTTGAAAACCTTGACCATCCTGCGCCACGCCAAGTCGGGTTGGGACGTGGCCGTCGAGCGCGACTTCGACCGTCCGATCAACAAGCGCGGCGCGCGCGGCGCCGAA
Source organism: Sphingopyxis sp. LC363 (assembly GCF_000756385.1). GTDB lineage: Bacteria > Pseudomonadota > Alphaproteobacteria > Sphingomonadales > Sphingomonadaceae > Sphingopyxis. The sequence goes on along the minus strand of NZ_JNFC01000072.1, from coordinate 423 downwards.
CTGATCGGCCAATGGCTGAAACGGCGGAAACTGCCCGTCGACCGCATCGTCGCCTCGCCCGCTGTCCGCGTGACCGAAACGCTCGACATCTTCCAGCCCGCCGCCGGCCTCGACGCGCTCGAACCGCATTGGGACCGCCGCATCTATCTCGCCTCGGCCGCGACGCTGATCGACGTGATCCGCGACACCGGCCGCGATGCGCAACACCTGCTGATCTCGGGGCATAATCCGGGCCTCGAGGATCTGATCCTGATGCTCGTCCCCGAATCGGACGATGACGACCTCCGCGCCAGGGTCGAGGAAAAGCCCCCGACCTCGGCGCTCGCCCGCCTCGACCTCGACATCGCCGACTGGCACGATCTCGACACCGGCATGGCGCGCTTCGCCGACTTCATCCGCCCCCGCGACCTCGACCGCGCGCTC
>NZ_JNFC01000071.1 GCF_000756385.1 Sphingopyxis sp. LC363 | reverse complement strand
TACGACCGCGCCGCCCAGGCGGCGGGCATCGTCCATATCGGCATCGGCGCCTTCCACCGCGCGCATCAGGCCGTCTACACCGACGATGCGATGGGCGCGGGCGACCGCGACTGGGGCATTATCGGCGTGTCGCTGCGCTCGGGCGATGTCGCGGCGCAATTGAACCCGCAGGACGGGCTCTATACCGTCAGCACGCGCAGCGCCGCGGGCACGCAGATCCGCCTGATCGGCGCGGTCCAGAAAGTGCTCGTCGCGGCCGGCGACGGCCAGGCGGTGATCGATGCGATCGCGGCGCCGCGCACGCATATCGTCAGCTTCACCGTCACCGAAAAGGGTTATTTGCGCCGCCCCGACGGCTCGCTCGACCTTGCCGCGGCGGTCGGGAACCCAAGTCTCTATCGCTTCCTCGCCGCCGGGCTCGCGGCGCGCAAGGCGGCGGGGCTCGGCGGGCTCACCTTGCTCAGCTGCGACAATCTCGCGGGCAATGGCGCGGTGCTGCGCCGTTTGATGCGCGAATATCTCGCCGCCTATCACCCCGACCTGTCGGCGTGGTTCGATGGCGAATGCACCTGTCCCGCGACGATGATCGACCGCACCGCCCCCGCCACGACCGACGCCGACCG
>NZ_JNFC01000070.1 GCF_000756385.1 Sphingopyxis sp. LC363 | reverse complement strand
GCCTGACCCGTCTCCGAACACTCTCTCTAACCCTCATAATATCTGGAGTGAAATCATGGAAAACCGAAGGAAACCTGCGCCTCGCGCCGCCACGCTCGACATAAACTGCGACTGCAAAGAACTCGTGATGGACTATCTTCAGGCGGCGTTTCCCACACGGGCCATGGAAGTAGTCAGCGATGAGGATGGCAATGAACGCTCGCGCCCGCTATCCGACGCCGACGGGAATCCGGTACATAGTCAAGAGGCGTTGCGGATTCGCGAGGACACGCTCGAACTGCTTGGCGCGATGCCGCCGATCGCGCCCGCCCTCGATGCCGTTATCGAGCGATTTGGGACCGACGCGGTTGCCGAGGTGACCGGACGAACGAAACGCCTCGTGCGTCTGCCGGACGGCAGCCAGAAACTGCAGTCGCGTTCGCCTTCGGCCTGCATGGCCGATGCCGACGCGTTCATGAACGGCGCCAAGCGCATTCTCGTCTTCTCGGACGCCGGTGGAACGGGTCGATCCTATCACGCCAGCCTCGATCACCAAAACCAGCAGCGCCGCGTTCACTTCCTACTTTTGACGTATTCCTCGTTGGATATCCTTAGCGCGGTACGGCCGCAGAGTCGACGGTTACGGGAGACTTGGCCGCGACACTTACGGCCGGGATCGGCTGCTGCTGTGTTGGCGGAGGGCGTAGCCC
>NZ_JNFC01000069.1 GCF_000756385.1 Sphingopyxis sp. LC363 | reverse complement strand
CATGGTGGTTCCTTCGACTTGTTCAGGTCGAGGGAACCGTAATTATCTGGAGTGAAATCATGGAAAACCGAAGGAAACCTGCGCCTCGCGCCGCCACGCTCGACATAAACTGCGACTGCAAAGAATATGTGCTCGATTATCTCGCGCACGGCTTTCCGGTCCAATTGTTCGAACCCTGCACCGACGGCGAGGGCAATCTTGCGTCGCGGCCCGCTTATGACGAGGCCGGCAATCAGATCGTCAGCCGCGAGGCGTGCCGGCGGCGCGACGCGATGATCGAGAAGCTCGCCGCGTTGCCGCCGGTGCCGGGCGCGCTCGATCAGATCGTCCAGCATTTCGGGACCGAGACGGTCGCCGAGGTGACGGGGCGCTCGCGTCGCATTGTCCCGCGGACGGGCGACGACGGAGATGTGCGTTTTGCGGTCGAGACCCGCCCCGGCAGTGCGAACATTGGCGAGACCCACGCCTTCATGGACGACGAGAAGCGCATCCTTGTCTTCTCGGAGGCCGGGGGAACGGGCCGCTCCTATCATGCCGATCTCGGCGCCAAGAACCAGCGGCGGCGCATTCACTATCTGCTTTTGACGTATTCCTCGTTGGATATCCTTAGCGCGGTACGGCCGCAGAGTCGACGGTTACGGGAGACTTGGCCGCGACACTTACGGCCGGGATCGGCTGCTGCTGTGTTGGCGGAGGGCGTAGCCC
>NZ_JNFC01000068.1 GCF_000756385.1 Sphingopyxis sp. LC363 | reverse complement strand
CTAGGTTGTGGACACATAAGTTCTGATCCAGAGGCGTGTTGAAGCGAGAGCGACGGCGGCGAGGAAGTTTCTGGCGAGCTTGTCGAAGCGTGTTGCGCATCGTCGGAATTGTTTGAGTTTGCAGAAATATCGTTCGACGAGGTTGCGCTGGCGGTAGATCATGCGATCGACTGAGCGTTGTATCTTGCGATTGCGCTGTGTCGGGATGTGGGCGGTGGCACCCATGGCCTCGACCTGCTCGACGAGCGCGCGGGCATCATAGCCGCGGTCGGCGACGAGGTGGCGCAGGCGCCCCAGGCCGGCGATCAGGTCGGCGGCGGCGGCATGGTCGGAGAGCTGGCCCTGCGACACGGCAAGGCGGATCGGCAGTCCCCGGGCATCGACCACTGCGTGGATCTTGGTGCTCAGTCCCCCACGAGAGAGACCGATGGCGTGATCCGGGCCCCCTTTTTACCGCCGCTGGCATGTTGATGCGCGCGGATGATGCTACTGTCGATGAAGGCCATGGACTCGGGCGAACGCTCCGCCAAGGCATTGAAGACATCGATCCACACGCCTGCCTTCGCCCAGCGGTTGAAGCGATTGTAGATCGTCGTACCGGGGCCGTAGCGCTCGGGCAGGTCGCGCCAGGGCGAACCGGTGCGCAAAATATAGAAAATCCCGTTCAGAACACGCCGGGCATCCACCCGCGCAACACCCCGAGGCTTGTTCGGCAACAGCGGTGCGATAATCGCCCACTCCGCATCGCTCAAATCAAAACGCGCCATGATCCACCTCCAAACTCAGTGAATCACAGTCCAGCCTTACACGGAATCCAATTTATGGGTTCAGCACCTAG
>NZ_JNFC01000067.1 GCF_000756385.1 Sphingopyxis sp. LC363 | reverse complement strand
CCCCCTTGCATTTCCCCACCCTCGGCGTAAGGCGGCGCGGACATAAACCTGCGCGTGCGACTCCGCTTTGCCCCGCTCTCCCGAACGGGCATCGGCGTCATTTCCCCGCCGCGCCAACATGGGGACTGCAATCCTATGACCACCACCGGCCACGACACGCTGGGAACCCGCTCGACGCTCGACGTCGGCGGCAAAAGCTACGCTTATTATTCGCTCGACAAGGCCGCGGCCAAGCTCGGCGACGTTTCGCGCCTGCCCTTCTCGATGAAGGTGCTGCTCGAAAACCTGCTGCGCTTCGAGGATGGCGGCTTCACCGTGTCGACCGACGATGTGCAGGCGCTGGTCGACTGGCAGAAGGACCCGCGCGGAACCCGCGAGATCCAGTATCGCCCCGCGCGCGTGCTGCTGCAGGATTTCACCGGCGTTCCCTGCGTCGTCGACCTTGCCGCGATGCGCGATGCGATCGCGAAGCTCGGCGGCGACACGACGAAGATCAACCCGCTCGTCCCCGTCCACCTCGTCATCGACCACAGTGTCATGGTCGACGAATTCGGCCACCCCAAGGCGTTCGAACAGAATGTCGAGATCGAATATTATCGCAACGGCGAACGCTACGACTTCCTGAAATGGGGTTCGAAGTCGCTGTCGAACTTCAAGGCGGTTCCCCCGGGCACCGGCATCTGCCACCAGGTCAATCTGGAGCATATCGCGCAGGCGGTGTGGTCGAGCGAAGACGCCGACGGTAACATTGTCGCCTATCCCGACACCTGCGTCGGCACCGACAGCCACACGACGATGATCAACGGGCTCGGCGTGCTCGGCTGGGGCGTCGGCGGGATCGAGGCCGAGGCCGCGATGCTCGGCCAGCCCGTGTCGATGCTCATCCCCGAAGTCGTCGGCTTCAAATTCACCGGCGCGCTGAAGGAAGGCGTGACCGCGACCGACCTCGTGCTCACCGCGACGCAGATGCTGCGCGCCAAGGGCGTCGTCGGCCGCTTCGTCGAATATTTCGGCCCCGGCCTCGCCTCGCTCAGCCTCGCCGACCGCGCGACGCTCGCCAATATGGCGCCCGAATATGGCGCGACCTGCGGCTTCTTCGGCGTCGACGACAAGACGCTCGATTATATGCGCCTGACCGGCCGCTCGGAAGAGAATATCGCGCTGGTCGAAGCCTATGCCAAGGCGCAGGGCCTGTGGATCGTCGAGGGTGCCGCGGACCCCATTTTCACCGACACGCTCGAACTCGACCTTGCCAGCGTCGTTCCGTCGCTCGCGGGGCCGAAGCGGCCGCAGGACCGCGTCTCGCTTCCCGACGTCGACGATGTGTTCAACGCCGACATGGCCAAGGTCTACAACAAGGCGCAGGCGCGCGTGCCGGTCGAGGGCAAGGATTTCGACATCGGCGACGGCGACGTCACCATCGCCGCGATCACCAGCTGCACCAACACCTCGAACCCCGGCGTGCTCGTCGCCGCGGGTCTGGTCGCGAAAAAGGCCGATGCGCTGGGGCTGAAGCCCAAGCCGTGGGTCAAGACCTCGCTCGCCCCGGGGTCGCAGGTCGTCACCGACTATCTGGAGAAGGCCGGGCTGCAGAAGCATCTCGACAATATCGGCTTCAACCTCGTCGGCTATGGCTGCACGACCTGCATCGGCAACTCGGGCCCGCTCGCCGAGCCGATTTCGAAGGCGATCAACGAGAACGGCCTCGTCGCCGCGGCCGTCATCTCGGGCAACCGCAACTTCGAAGGCCGCGTGTCGCCCGACGTGCGCGCCAACTTCTTGGCTTCCCCGCCGCTCGTCGTCGCCTATGCGCTCAAGGGCACGGTGATCGAGGATTTCACCACCACGCCCATTGGCCAGGACCAGTCGGGGAACGACGTGTTCCTCAAGGACATCTGGCCGACCAATCAGGAAGTGGCGGAGACGGTTCAGGGCGCGGTCGACCGCGACATGTTCGAGGCGCGCTACGCCCACGTCTACAAGGGCGACGAGCATTGGCAGAAGATCGAGGTCGAGGGCAGCGACACCTATCAGTGGCGCGCGGGCTCGACTTACGTGGCGAACCCGCCGTACTTCGAGGGCATGACGATGACCCCGGCGCCCGTGTCGGACATCGTGGGCGCGAAGCCGCTCGCGATCCTCGGCGACAGCATCACCACCGACCACATCAGCCCCGCCGGCAGCATCAAGGCGGACTCGCCGGCCGGAAAATGGCTTATGGAACATCAGGTTAGCAAGGCCGACTTCAACAGCTACGGCGCCCGCCGCGGCCACCACGACGTCATGATGCGCGGCACCTTCGCCAACATCCGCATCAAAAACGAAATGGTCCCCGGCATCGAGGGCGGCATGTCGCGCTACGGCTCGGAGGTCATGCCGATCTACGACGCCGCGATGCGCCACAAGGCCGACGGCACGCCTTTGGTGGTCATCGCGGGCAAGGAATATGGCACCGGCTCGTCGCGCGACTGGGCGGCGAAGGGCACGAACCTGCTCGGCGTCCGCGCGGTAATCGTCGAAAGCTTCGAGCGTATCCACCGCTCGAACCTCGTCGGCATGGGCGTGCTGCCGTTGCAGTTCCTCGAAGGCCAGAGCCGCGAGACGCTGGGCCTGACCGGCGACGACCAGTTCACGATCACCGGCGTCGCGGACCTGAAGCCGCGCCAGACGGTCTCCGTGAACGTCACCCGCCCCGACGGCTCGACCTTCGCTTTCGACACGCTCTGCCGCATCGATACCGCGAACGAGGTCGAATATTATATGAACGGCGGCATCCTGCACTATGTGCTGCGCAAGCTCGCGGCCTGACGCCGCGCGCCGCTGATGCTATGAGCGCCCGCCCCCTCGCCGGGGCGGGCGTTTTCATTTGGAGAAGGACCGCATGAACGCGGAGGTCATCGTCATCGAGGTGATCGGCTGGACCGCCGCCGCGATCATCCTCGCCGCCTATATCCTGCTGTCGCTCGGCAAGCTCGAAGCACGCGGCTATTTCTATCAGTGGATGAACGTGATCGGCGCGGGGGGTTTCATCGTCAATTCGGGCTACAACGGCGCGCTGCCATCGGCCGTGCTCAACGTTATCTGGGCCGGGATGGGCCTGTTCACGCTGTGGAGCGTCTGGCGCGCACGGCAGGCGGCGCGGGCCGCAATCCTTTAACGCGCCGCCCCCTCGGCGTTCCATGTCGCGACCTTCGCGCGCATGTCGGCGAGCATCTTGTCGAGCGCAGCGCGATCCTGGACCATCCCGCGCAGCACCACCGTGTCGATGGCGCGCGTCGCCGCAATGTCCTCAAGCGGATTCCTGGTGAGCAATACGAGGTCGGCCGCCATTCCAGGCTTGATCGCCCCATAGCGATCGAGCCAGCCGAACCACGCCGGCCCCGCCCGCGTCGCCGATATGAGCGCCTGCGCCGGAGTCAGCCCCTTCGCGGTAAAAAGCTCGATCTCGTCATGCAGGCCAAAGCCCGGATAGTTGAAGCTGTTGAGGAAGCCCGCGTCGGTTCCCGCAATGATCGGCACCCCTGCTTCGGCGAGCATCGGCAGGATCGTCGCCACATCCTCGATCTGCTGGTGCCGTGCCGCGATCGCCGCCGCGTCGGCCTTCGCAGCACGCTCGATCCGCCAATCATAGGTCTTGCGCAGCTTCGGCCCGATATAGGCGAGCCCCTCGTCCTTCGAATGATCGTCGCGGTCGAGATAGGCGATGATCCGGCTGCCGTTGAGCGTCGGCGTGACGAACACATCCTTGGCCGCAAAGCGGCGATAGGCCGCCATCGCGGTGTCGCGGTCGAACCCCGCGTCGAGCCGGCGGTTCGCCTCGGCCCGGTCGATGTGCTTCGCGGCGAAATCGGCGGCGATCGCGGCTTCGTCCTTCGCGCCGGCATTATAGGCATAGTCGAGATGCTCGATCGAACTGATCCCCGCGTCGATCGCCTGATCGACGGTCAGCGCCATCGGGATGTGTCCCGACGTCTTGAGGCCGAGGATCTTCGCCTGCCGCAGCGCATAGAGGAAGAGTTCGGGTTTCAGCGTGCTGTCGGTGATCTTGACGAAATCGACCTTGTCGCGGTTCTTCAGGCGGTCGAGCGCCGCATCGACATCGGCCTCGCTGCCGACCTCGATCGTGCCCTTCCACACCGGCGCGATCCCTTCGATCTTTGCCCCCGAGGTCAGCAGGCGCGGGCCGAACAGGCTGCCGCTCGCAATCTCGCCGCGCCATGCCAGCACTTGCTCGGGCAGGTCCCCCGAACAGTCGCGGATCGTGGTGATGCCGTTTGCGACATACAGCGGCAGCAGCGCCTTATTCTCTTCGATCAGTTCGGGCCCGCCACCGAAATGGACGTGCATGTCCCACAGGCCGGGGATGAGGTAACGCCCCTCGCCTTCGACCGTCCGCGCCGCGCGCCAATCTTTGGCAATCGCGCCATCGGCACCCACTGCGACAATATCGTCGCCTTTCAGCACAACGGCCTGCCCGGCTACGGTCTTCGCCGCCTCGACGTCGACGATCGAGACATGGCGGATGATCACGTCGCCGTGTTTTGGTGCAGCGACGACGGGCGACGCGAGGCCAAGCAGCGGCAAGACGAGGGCGGCGAGCAGATATTTCATGGGCGACCTTTCCGAACAGGAAAGGGCTTTAGCGTCACGGCGCCCCGCACGACAAGGGCAGGATGGTGGGCGCTGACGGGCTCGAACCGCCGACCCTCTCGGTGTAAACGAGATGCTCTACCAACTGAGCTAAGCGCCCCCAGGATGTCGCCATCGGGGAGGAGCGCCCCTGCCACAAGCCGCCGTCGCTGGCAAGCGATCGGTCGCCCGCGGTCAGAGCCAGCCGATATGTTTGAAGCGCCAATAGAGCGTGAGGCAGATCGCACCCATCGCGCCGACGATCAGCGGATAGCCAAAGGTCCAGCCGAGTTCCGGCATATGTTCGAAATTCATGCCGTAAATCCCCGCGATCGCGGTCGGAACCGCAAGGATCGCGGCCCAGGCGGCGAGTTGGCGAGTTATCACGCCCTGACGCTGCTGTTCGAGCATGCCGTTGGTCTCGATGACCGACGCGGCAATGTCGCGCAGCCCGTTGAGGCGATATTCGGCGCGCTGCACATGATCCCAGACGTCGCGATAGAAAGGACGCACCGCGGGGTCGATATTGGGTAGATCATCGTCCGTGGTCAGGCGGCCGGCGACCTCTTTCATCATTCCGACCAGCCGCTGAAAACGGATGATCTCGTGTCGCTGCTTGTAAAGATGGCGGATTTCGCTGGCGTCGAGCGGGGTGTCCATCACGCTGTCCTCGACCGCCAACATCCGTTCCTCGATCGCATCGATCACCGGGAAATAGCCGTCCACGATGAAATCGAGCACGGCGTAGAGAACATAATCGGGGCCGTGCGCGAGCTTCGCCGGCAGGCTTTCGAGCCGCGCCCGGACATCGGTGTGCGTCCGCGCCGATCCGTGGCGGACGCTGACGAAGAAATGCGGGCCGATGAAAAAGGCGGTTTCGCCCGGCTGGATCGTATCGCCGTCGAGATTGGCGGTCCGGGTAATGATGAACAGCTGGTCGCCATAGGTTTCGACCTTGGGCAACTGGTTCGCCTTCAGCGCGTCCTCGACCGCCAGCGGATGCAGGCCGAACCGCTTGGCGATGCCGGCAAGTTCGCCCGGGGTCGGCTCGTAGAGGCCGAGCCAGAAGAAATCGCCGGTGTCGCAATCATCGGGAATCGCCTCGTCCGGGCCAAGATCGCGGACGAGCTTGCCGTCATGATAGAGGCGGGCGGCCATGATCGGCATTCGGTGGAAACTCCCTTGCGTGCGGCGTCTACATAGTGCGCGGGAGCGGCAAGGGAAATCACCTCCTCGACCGGACTAGATATCGCGGCTGTCATACGCCCATTGGAGCAGCGCCTGGCGCTGCTTCGGGCGGCAAAAGGGATCGCCGGGCTCGCAATGCTTGCGCACTTGCGCCGCATGACGCCGGAACGCACGCCATCGCGCGATCTGCCGGCGATCTTCGTCCGGCATGCGCCGCCCCGGATAATAGCGGCAATACCATTGGAACCAGCCGCGCGGATCGTCGGGATGGATCCAGCCCTTTTCGATCCAGACGCGGAGCGGCACGCTCGCCCGAACGCCGAAATAGTTCAGCGAACAATCGGGATCATGCGGCGCGAGCTTCGCCCCCTTGAACCAGCTTGCAGGGAATTCGGCCGCACAGTCGGTCATATATTTCCCGCAAAACACGCCCAGCCTCAGCATTTCCGCCGGGGTGAGTTCGGGCTCGAAATCGGGATCGAACGCACGCCCCATTGGCGCCGCGCGCGTGTAACGATAGCCCTTCTGCATCCGGTCGTTCACAACCACTTCGGCTTCGTTCTTCATCAGCCGAGACTAGCGTCCCGCTCCCGACCGGGCCATCGCTATTCGTCGAGTGCCTCGAAATAGCGGGCAAGCGCATCAAAAGCGCTCTCGGCCAGCGCGATGAAGATGCGGCGGCCATCGTGGGGGTCGGCTTCGCGCACGAAGAGGCCCGCGTCGGTCATCGTCTTGATCCAGCGCAGCGCCGTCGTCGCGGGAACAGCGGCCGCGATGCACAGGCTCGACACCGACACCGGCTGCCGTTCGAGCCGCGCGGCGTAAAGGTCGAGCAACATGTCCCACGCCGGATCAGCGAACAGGTCGGCGGGGAAATATTGCTCGCGCATCCGCCGCTCCCGCAGCATCCGCCGCACCGCTTTCGCACGCTGCCGGTCGAGCGCCCGGTCTTCGGGAATGAAGCTGCGCGGCATGGCCGCATAGTCGCGCGTCGGTGCGCGAACCTGCTCTGACGCTGCCGAATCCGCGTCCCATGGCACGAAGCCGGTCGGCGTGCCGGGAAGACCGCTCCGCTGTCCCGCAAGGTCGCCGAGAAGGCGGGAAATGCGCGCGACTTCCTCCTGCAGCCGGTCGATCCGCTCCATCGCGTCGTCGCGGGCGATATCATGGACCACCCCGTACCGCGTGCGTCGTGCCGCGGCGAGCGCAACGAGCTTGTCGGCCGCATCGGCGTCGATGAGTAGCTGAACCTCGATCGATGCGGGAATGGCCGCGACAATTCGGTCGAGTCCCGACAAAGAGGTTTCGCAAATCAGGTTGCATCCCTGCTCGCCCGCTGCCGCGCAAATATCGGCCAGCATCTCGCTCTCCACCGCGTCCGCTGCCACCAGCCAGATGATGTCGAGCGTATCGGTCCGCCGGATATGGCTGGCCGCCTGCGACGCCGCGAGCGTTCCGGCCACCCGTATGTCTGAGAGGACGGCAATATCGGGCAAATCCGCGCGGGTCCCGACGAACAACAGCGGCGACGCGACAGTTTGGGGGATCGAACCCCTGGATTGTGGCCCTGCCCAGACCTCGCCCGAATGAAAACCGCGATCCGGAAGAACCGACGTGTCGAAGTCGATTTGCGTCCTCTGATCCATCATGCTGCAGCCCCCGTTTCCATCGCTCCACCTTGGCGTAACTATGTCGTCATTCCGGCGCTATTCACCTTTTGTTCGTTCCTGTTTGCCGCCAATCCGGACCCAAGCGCGCGATTAGCATGACTCGCCACTATGTCGGCTGGAACGCAATGATCCATTTTGGACATGATTTGTTCTCCTCGTCAATATCTTATTCGGACTTGCCAACCCGGCAGCCGCGGGCGCACTCGGGGACCATGATCCGCGCTCCGTCTCCCCTTACCCGTTTGCGCTGGCGGCGGCGCTTGCGTTCGCTCGTCGCGTTGCTGTTGCTCGCGGGCTTGGCGCTGGCGGCGTGGGTTTGGTTGCCGGCACCGGTCACGACGGTGCCGCTTGTCCATATCATCGACGGCGACAGCCTGACGGTGCGGCATGACGACAGCACGCTGACCATCCGCCTGACCGGGATCGACGCGGCCGAATATCGGCAGGATTGCGCGCGCGCCGACGCAAGCCGGTGGCCCTGCGGCCGGGAGGCGCGCGGGATGCTCGAAAAGCTCGCGGGGCGAAGGCCACTCCATTGCGAGGTCGCGGCGAAGGATCATTACGACCGCATCCTCGCCGCCTGCCGCACCGGGCCCCCTCCCGACGGGATCGATCTGGGCGCCGAGATGGTCAGGCTGGGCGGCGCGATCGCGACCAGCGGCGCCTATATGGCCGAAGAGGCCGAAGCGCAGGCAAAGCGGCGGGGAATCTGGCAAGGCGATTTTGTCCGGCCCGCCGACTGGCGCGCAGCGCACGAAGGCCCCGCGAAAGCGCTCGCGCCGCCCGACAGCTAGTATCGGGCGCACCATGACGCACCCGCTATGCCTCGCCGCCGTTTCCGGCTAGGGCGAGCGACATGAACAGCCTGTTCCCCGTCATGATCGGCGGCGCGATCGGCGCCGGCGCCCGCCATCTGGTTGGGCAGGCGATGCTTGCGCGGCTCGGCCCCGGTTTTCCCTGGTGGACGCTCTCGGTCAACATCGCCGGCAGCCTCCTGATGGGCCTGTTGATCGGCGCGCTGGCGCGGGGCAGCGACGGCGGCGAAACCGCGCGTCTTTTTGTCGGCGTCGGGATCCTCGGCGGCTTCACCACCTTTTCCTCCTTCAGCATGGAATTCTGGATGCTTTTCGAACGCGGTCAGATCGCTCAGGCGGCCGCCTATATGCTTGCGTCGGTGATCGGCGCCATCCTCGCCTGCGGGCTCGGCCTGTTCGTCATGCGGCAGATGCCGGCATGAGCGCGCGGGGCACCAAACTCGACGGCGCGACGATCGCCGAAGAGGATGACGGCATCCGTCTCGACCGCTGGTTCAAGCGCCACCGACCGGGAACGCCGCACGCTTTGCTCGCGCGCTGGGCGCGCTCGGGACAGTTGACGCTCGACGGGAAAAAGGCCGATGTTTCGGATCGCATCGCAACCGGGCAAAAGCTCGCCATGCCGACCCCGCCCGCCGAGATCGAAGCACGCCCGGCGCGCAAGGGGCGCCCGCTGACCGACGCTGATATCGAGCTCGCCGAATCGATGCTCATCCATCGCGACGCGAGCGCGCTGGTGATAAACAAGCTACCGGGCCTTGCGACGCAGGGCGGCACCAAGACCGAGCAGCATGTCGACGGCCTGCTCGACGCGCTCAAATATGACGGGCCGGTGCGGCCGAAGCTCGTCCATCGGCTCGACAAGGATACGTCGGGCGCGTTGCTGATCGCGCGCACGCCGAAAGCGGCCGCCTATTTCGCGAAGAGCTTTTCGAACCGCAGCGCCAAGAAGACCTATTGGGCGATCGTCGTCGGCGTTCCCGACATCGCACAGGGCGAGATCGACCTGCCGCTCGCCAAACAGCCCGGATCGGGCGGCGAGAAGATGCACGTCCACGACAGCGGCCTCGCGTCGAAAACGCGCTACCGCGTGATCGAGCGCGCGGGGAACAGCGCCGCGTGGGTCGAGCTGCAACCGCTGACCGGGCGCACGCACCAACTGCGCGTCCATATGGCGGCGATCGGCCATCCGATCGTCGGCGACGGCAAATATGGCGGCAAGGGCGCCTTCCTGACCGGCACGATCAGCCGCAAGATGCACCTTCACAGCCGCCGCCTGCGCATCGACCATCCCGATGGCGGCGCGATCGACATCAGCGCGGAGGTGCCCGAGCATTTCGCGGCCAGCCTCGACGCGCTCGGCTTCGACCCGCTGCTCGGCGAGGTCGGGATCGACGATGTCGCCAAGGGTCCGGCGCCGAAAGCCGCGGCAAAAGCCGCTGCGAAAGCGCACAGTAAGCAAATCCGCAAGGCGCGGCGCGGCGAAAGGCGCGGACGCACCGCGACGAGCAAGCCGACCGATCATGTCGGCAAGCCGAAACCCAAGACGAAGACCGGCAAACCCGCAGCGCAGAAGCCTGGTACCAAGAGACCGCCGTCGCGTCCCGCGCGGCCGCGCTGATGCACCCCAATAGCGCTTTCAGGCCGAAGCAGGACGACCTCGCCGAGCTGCTCGTGCGCGAGATCGGCTTTGCCGCAATCTTCGCGAGCACCCCCGACGGCCCGCGCGTCGCGCACGCGCCGGTGGTGCTGAACGACGATCGCTCCACGCTGCAATTCCACCTCGCGCGCGGCAACGCGCTCACCCGCCATCTCGACGGGGCGAGTGCACTCGCCGTCGTGCAGGGCCCCGACGCCTATGTGAGTGCGAGCTGGTATGCCGGAGCCGACCAGGTGCCGACCTGGAATTATGTCGCGATCGAGATGGAAGGTGTCGCCCGCAGGCTGGACGACATCGCGCTGGTCGCGCAGCTCGATACCCTATCGGCACAGCATGAGGCACGCGTCGGGGCGAACCCGCCGTGGACGCGCGCCAAGATGAATCCCGCGATCTTCGGCAAGATGACCGGCGCGATCACCGGCTTCGAGATGCGGATCACCGCTTGGCGCCCGACGATCAAGCTGTCGCAGAACAAGTCCGCCGACGAACGCGCGCGCGTCATTGCCGGGGTCGAGGCGACCGGCCACGGCGCGCTCGCGGAGTTGATGCGCCACCTCGGCGGCGATAGGGAGGGCGCATGAGCCAAGCCGACGACGCACTCGCCAAGAAACGCTTTTTCGCACTCAACCTGATGCGCCTGATGGGCGCGGCTTTCGTGGCGATCGGGTTCATTTTGATCGGCGGCGGCTTCACCTTCGCCGGCCAGCCGGCGGATCGCTGGATCGGCGCGGCGATCGTGCTGGTCGGCGCGTTCGATTTTGCGGTCATGCCCTTACTGCTCGCGCGCCGCTGGCGGTCGCCCAAAGACCTGTGAAACGCTTCTGGAAAGAGGTTGCCGTCATCGAGGAGGATGGCGGCTGGGGCATCGCGCTCGACGGGCGCCCGGTGCGCACGCCGCAGCGCGCGCCACTGGCGGTCGCGAGCTTCCCGCTCGCCGAAGCCATCGCCGCAGAATGGCGCGATGTCGGAGAGACGATCGATCCGGCGGCGATGCCGATGACGGGGCTCACCAACGCCGCGATCGACCTCGCCGCGCCCGACCTCGCCGCCTTCGCCGCGCCGGTCGCCGCCTATGCGGAGAGCGATCTTTTCTGTTACCGCGACGCGCGCGACGCGACGCTGCAGGCCGAACAGGCGGCGGCGTGGAACCCGTTGCTCGCCTGGGCCGAAGAACGCTACGGCATCGAATTCACGCTGACGCAGGGCGTGCTGCCCGTCGATCAACCCGAAGCAACGGTAGCCGCGCTGCAAGATGCGGCATTCGCGCAGGGTCAATGGCGCATCACCGCGCTGACGCCGCTGGTGACGATCGGCGGCTCGCTCGTCGCGGGCCTCGCGCTCGTCGAGAACGCCTTCGACGCCGACGCGCTGTGGGATGCGGTCAGCCTCGACGAACTGTATCAGGAGCGTCGCTGGGGCGCCGACAGCGAAGCGCAGAAAGTGCGCGCCGCGAACAAGCGCAACTGGGACAATGCCGCGCGGTTTTTGACCCTGCTCTAGTCGACGAAATGCGGCTTTCGCTTCTGCATCCCGGCCATCACCGCTTCCATCTGGTTGGGCGTGCGGATGACCTTGACCTGCTCGTCGCTCTCGGCCTGCAATATTTCGGCGTCGCTCGCCTGGCCGAGCATGTTGCAGAGCCGCTTCGCGCCGCGGATCGCGTGCGGATTCTTGACGGCGATCACTTCGGCGAGTTCCATCGCCTTCGCCAGCGGATCGTCCGATACATGCGTCGCAAAGCCAAGCAGCTTCGCTTCCGACCCGTTGAATTCACGGTTGGTGTAAATCAGCTCGCGCAGCACATCGTCGGCAACCTGCGTGCGCCATAACGCCATGCCCGCGACGTCGGGGACAAGGCCCCAGCGCATTTCCATGATCGCGATGCGCGTGTCGGGGTGGACGATGCGAATGTCGGCGGCAGCCATGATCTGGCTGCCCGCGCCGAACGCGACACCATGCACCGCCGCGATCACCGGCACCGGCAATTCGCGCCAGCCCCACGCCGCATATTGGGCATTGTTCGCGATGCCCTTGGTCCGGTCGGCAAGGCTGCCGCCCGCGCTGCTCGCACCCGGATCGCGATCATTGCTGAGGCTGGAGAGGTCGAGTCCGGCGCAGAAAGCGCGCCCCTCGCCCGACAGCACGACGACGCGGAGGCCCGCAGTCGCCTTCAATTCATCGACCGCTTGGGCAAGCGCTTCCCACATCGCGGGATCGAGCGCATTCATCTTGTCGGCGCGGATCAACCGGACATCGGCGATCCCGCCATCGAGCATGGTGATCGAAATACGGTCTTTCACGGGAGAATCCTTTTTCAGCGTTTCAATGCAGCCTCGACGAGCGGAAGCTGGTCGTTGCCGAAATACATGTCGTCCCCATCGACGAAGATCGTCGGCGAACCATAGCCACCGCGCGCGATGACTTCATCGGTGTTCGCGCGCAGCCGCGCCTTGACCGCGTCGCTGCCCGCCGCTGCGGCGAGCGCAGCGCCGTCCAGCCCCTCGGCGTCGGCAACCACCGCCAGCACGGCGGGGTCGTCGAGATTTTCCTGCCGGTCGAAATAGCTTGCAAAGGCACCCCGCACAAAACGCACCAGCGCCGCCTGATCTTCCTCGAGCGCAGAGCAGAAACGCATCGCAGCGATGCTTTTTGCAGGGTGCCACTGCGACGGAAAATTCATTGGAACCCCGGCAAGGCGCGCCCAGTCCTTCAGCACCTTCCAGCTATGCGTCAACCGCCGGTTGTCGGCCTGCTCGCGCGCCGCATAGACGGCGGGATTGACCGCATTGAACACCCCGCCGACGAGGATCGGCCGATAGACCACGGTCGCGCCGGTGCGTTCGAGCACGCCCGGCAGATTGTGGAACGCGAGGCAGGTCCACGGGCTCGACAGATCGAAGAAAAATTCGACGCGCGGGGTCATGCTCAGGCCTCGGCCTTCGCCTTTTCCCAATATTGGTCGCGGAGCAGGCGCTTGTAGAGCTTGCCCGTATCGTGGCGCGGCAGCGCTTCGAGGAAGTCGATGCGGCGCGGGATCTTCACCCCCGACAATTTCTCGCGGGCATAGGCGATCAGTTCGTCGCGCAATTCCTCGGTCGCGTCGGCCATATTCGCGGGCTGGATCACCGCGATCACTTCCTCGCCCATTTCGTCGTGCGGCCCGCCGACGACCGCGACGTCGGCGACCTTGGGGTGGGTGACGAGGTGGTTCTCGATCTCCTGCGGATAGATGTTCACGCCGCCCGAGATGATCATGAAGCTCTTGCGGTCGGTGAGGTAGAGGAAGCCATCTTCATCAACTTTGCCCACATCGCCCAAAGTCGACCAGCCCCGGGAGTTGCGGCTCGAAGCCGTCTTCTCATTATCCCCATGATATTCGAAGACATTTTCGCTTTCGAAGAAAACCGCGCCTTCCTCGTCGGGACCGAGCTCGGTCTCGTTGTCCTCGCCCATGATGTGCACGGTGCCGAGGATCGGGCGGCCGACGCTGCCCTTGTGCGTCAGCCAGTCGGGGCTGGAGATGAAGGTCATGCCATTGCCTTCGGACCCGGCATAATATTCGAAGAGCACCGGCCCCCACCAGTCGATCATCGCCTGCTTGACCGGCACCGGACACGGCGCCGCGGCGTGGATCGCGACCTTCAATGAGGATATGTCGTAGCGGGTGCGAACGTCGCCCGGCAGTTTGAGCATCCGCACGAAATGCGTCGGCACCCACTGGCTCGAATTCACGCGATATTTTTCGATGTGCGACAGCGCCGCCTCGGGATCGAATTTCTTCATCAGGACGACGGTGCCGCCGAGGCGGTGGATCGTCATCGACCAGCGCAAGGGTGCGGCGTGATAGAGCGGCGCGGGCGAGAGATAGATGCTGTCCGAATTGATCTGGAACACCGCCGACGCGAGCATGACGAGGCTGTTGACCGCGTCGATCGCCGGATCCTCGGGCAGCGGCACGCGCACGCCCTTGGGCCGCCCGGTGGTGCCCGACGAATAGAGCATATCGACCCCGGCGCGCTCGTCGGCAACGGGAGTCGCGGGCATCGCCGCGACGGCATCCTCCCAGCTTTCGTAACCGGGAATGTCGCCGCCCATCGCGAAACGCTTGATTCCGGTGGTGAGCTGCTGTGCCGCGGCGGCGAGGCTAGCCGACACGACGAGTATCTTCGCGCCCGAATTTTCGAGGATATAGTCGGTTTCGTCCTGCGTCAGCCGCGACGAGATGCACACATAGCGCAGCCCCGCGCGCTGCGCCCCCCAGGTGAGGCCATAATAATGCGGTGTGTTGTCAAGCATGAAGGCGACGACATCCTCATGCCCCAGCCCGTGTGAGCGAAAGAGCTGCGCGGCGCGGTTCGACGCCGCGTCGAGTTCGCCATAGCTGACCGCCTCGCCCGTCTCCGCGACGATGATCGCGGGCTTGTCGGGGTTGGCGCGGGCGTGGACTGAGGGGTGCATCGGGCATCATCTCCGGAATCACTGGTTTCTTTATGTCGAAGATGAGTAGCAACCTGAAACTTTTGGTCAAGCAAGCTGGGGCTCGTGACGTCAAGAAGGGCAAATCCGAACGGCACGTCGGTCAAATCGTCGATCCTCCCTGTGCCGGAGGCGTGGGGAGGTGGCAGCCTCGAAGAGGCTGACGGAGGGCCGGACGCGACGTTGCCGCCCCTCCGTCAGCGCTGCGCCGAAGGCGCAGTTTATCCTGAGCGCCTGCAAGGCAGTCGAAGGGCGCTGCCACCTCCCCATCGCTGCGCGAAAGGGAGGATTAATCGGGCCGCGAGCGCAGCGTATAGCCACGCCCTTTCACCGTGTGCAGCATCGGCCAGTCGAACCCGCGGTCGACCTTGGCGCGCAGCCGCGACATATGCACCTCGACCCGGTTGGTGCCAGGATCGAAATCGATCCGCCACACGGCACGGAGCAACGCATCGCGCGACACCGGGCGGTCGGGAACGCGCGCAAGATTGGCGAGCAGGTCGAACTCGCGCAGCGGCAGGCGGATGAGCCGCCCCGCGCGCTCGACGCGGCGGTCGATCAGGTCGATGCGAAGCTCGCCCTCGCCGAGTTGCCCCGCCGCGATGCGGCTGCGCCAGAGCAGGCCGGCGATGCGCGCGAGCAGCTCGGGGAGATTGTTCGTCCATCCGGCCGCATCGTCGGCGCCCGCGGACAGCGCCGTCATCCGGTCACCCAGCGCGTCGCGATCCGATACGACGAGCAGCGGCCGCCGTCCGGCGATCGATCGCGCCAGCCGGACAAATTCGGACGGTTCCTGCCAACCCAGAAACGGATTGACGAGAAGCAGGTCGAAACAGCTGTCGACCCAGGCGCGCAGCCCGTCGACATGCTGCGGGAGCAGTTGCACCGCAAGGCCGGCGGCACCGATCGCCGTCATCAGCGCATGGGCCCGATCCGGCTGCGGATGATAGACGGCGACGAGCAATTTCCTGTCGCCGGCCTCCGCAATCCCCGATGGTGCCATCCGTCTCCCCCGTCGTCGACGCAACATCTTGTCGCCCCGCCGCCCCGCCGGCATTGCACCGCCTTTCGGCTGTGCTAACCCATAGGCATGGCCTGTATCGAAATGCTTGACGGCGACTTCGCCACCCTGCCCGACCTTGTCCGTGCCCATGCCGCGGAGCGTCCCGATGCCGTAGCGGCTGCCGACCCGTTGCGGCGGCTGAGCTGGTCCGAACTGGATCAATTGACCGACCGAATCGCCGCGCGACTGCAACAGGATGGATTCGCGAAAGGCGACCGCACCGCCATTGCCGGGCTCAACAGCGTCGAGCAGATGGCGGTGATCCTCGGCACCTTGCGCGCAGGCGGCGTCGCGGGGCTCGTCACCAACAGCGCGACCGGCGAGCAGATGGCGGCGATGATCGCCGACACCGGCGCGCGCCACCTGTTCCTCGACAGCGCGGCAAAGGCGAGCCTCGAAGGCCATGTCATCACCGCGAGCGACCTGATCGCGATGGACGGCAGCGACGCGGGCACGCCGATCGATACCTGGCTCTCGCCCGCGGGCGTGAAGCCGATGCCGGTCGACATCCAGCCGGGCGACGGGTTCAACATCATCTATTCGTCGGGGACCACCGGAACGCCGAAGGGCATCGTCCACAGCCACGCGATGCGCTGGCAGCATATCATCCGCGGCGCCCCCGCCTATGGGCCCAATGCGGTGACGATCCTGTCGACGCCGCTCTATTCGAACACGACCATGGCGAGCTTCATGCCCACCGTCGGGTCGGGCGGGCAGGTCGTCCTGATGAAGAAATTCGACGCGCGCGGCTTCCTCGAACTGGCGGAGCGCGAACGCGCGACGAACACCATGCTCGTGCCGGTGCAATATCGCCGCATCATGGCACTCGACGATTTCGACCGCTTCGACCTCTCCAGCTTCGTGATGAAATATTGCACCTCGGCGCCCTTTCCCGCGGCGCTCAAGGCAGATGTGCTGAAACGCTGGCCCGGCGGGCTCGTCGAGATTTACGGCATGACCGAGGGCGGCGCGGCCTTCATCCTCGAGGCGCATCAATTCCCCGACAAGCTGCACACCGTCGGCAAGCCCGCGCCCGGGCATATCGCCAAGGTGATCGACGAGGACGGCAACGAATTGCCGCAAGGATCGGTCGGCGAAGTCGTCGGCCGCAGCCCCGCGATGATGACCGGATACAACAACCGCCCCGACGCGACCAAGGCGATGCACTGGTACGATGGCGAAGGAAATCTCTTCTATCGCCACGGCGACATCGGACGGATCGACGAAGACGGCTTTCTGACGCTGATGGACCGCGCGAAGGACATGATCATTTCGGGCGGCTTCAACATCTTCCCGAGCGATCTCGAGGCGATATTGATCGCCGACGATCGCGTGGTCGAGGCGGCGGTCGTCGGGATGCCAAGCGAGGAGTGGGGCGAAACGCCGGTGGCGTTCGTGGTGCTGAAACCCGGCGCCGATGCCGAAAGCGTGCGCGCCGATTGCAACGCCAAGGTCGGCAAAACGCAGCGGCTGAGCGCAATTACCCAAGTCGAGGAACTACCCCGCAGCCCGATCGGCAAGGTGCTGAAACGCGAACTGCGCGATGCCTACGCCGGGTGAAACGCGGGTGAGAAAGGTCTGAAAGCGACCGATAGTTGCCCATTGATCCTCCCTGTGGCGAAGCCATGGGGAGGTGGCAGCGCCCTTCGACTGCCTTGCAGGCGCTCAGGATAAACTGCGCCTTCGGCGCAGCGCTGACGGAGGGGCTATTGGCGCGAAGTTGCCGCCCCTCCACCATCGCCTACGGCGCCTCGCGGGAAGCAACGCGCCCCGCGCGTTGCTTTTACCCCGCTCGCTCCCCCTCCCCGTGCCTGCGGCATGGGGAGGATGTTTCTTTCCTCGTCATCCTCGTACGAGGCACGTGACTCGTACGACTTGATCCGGGGTCCATTCTAGCCAGCGCCAGAGGATGGATCCCCGATCAAGTCCGGGATGACGGAAGTGGGGAACGTCCGCTCACCACACCAAAACCACCGCGTACGCCCTCACAGCATATATTTCATCCTGATCGACTGGCGCATGTCGCCCGCGACCGCGAAGCTGGCCGATTTGAAGCTGGGCGGCCCGACGGTGATCGTCGGGTTGCGCGAAAAGCCGAAGCCTTCCTTCGGCAGGAAGATGGCAGTGTCGAGCTTGTTGTTGCTGTTCTCGTCATGCACGACCGCGATCGCATAGGTTCCGGCGGCGGGTGCATGGATGGCGAAATTTTCCGCGTCGGCCGCCTTCACCGCCATGCGCACCGAGCCCGCATCCTTGCTGCAATCGGGAAAGGCCCTGCGATTCGTGGTCAGGCAGACGAGGACCTGCCCCTTCGCGCTGCGCAGACCCGTGACGCTGACCTCAACCGTCGGCGGCGGCGGGCTCACGGCGGTCAGCAGCGCGGGCAAAAGAGCCAAGCCCGATATCCGTGCCGCACGCCTTGTCCCAAAAGCGGAAATAAAGGCCATAATTCCCCCGGTAAGCCGCATGATGCGCCTGATGGTGCGTTGCGGTTATCAGCCATTTCCCTGCGGGTCCATGAACAAGCGCGCGCGGAAACATCTCCCACCCCATATGGTTGCCGACCCCCATCACCGTCATGATCGCAAGCACGAGGCCGAGCATCGCGACGTGGATGGGGACCAGAAAGACGAGCCCCGGAATGACGATGGCACCGGTGATCGCCTCAAGCGGATGGAAGCTCATCGCCGCCCAGGCGGTGGGCGGGCGGCTCGCATGATGGACCGCATGCGCGGCGCGGAACAGCGCCGGGCGGTGCATCCAGCGGTGCGTCCAGTAAAACCAGCTATCGTGGAGCAGCAGATAGGCAAGCAGGCTGACGGGCAGATACCAGAGCGGAAAAGCGTGGACGTCGGTATAGATGCGCGTCCAGCCATGTTCCTGCCAGCCCCAGGCGACGATGCCCGCCGGAACCCCGTAAATGGCGGCGCTCGCGAGGCTCCAGCCAATCTCGCGCTTCATCTGCGGTTCGAGCCCGCGATACAGGCCGGGGTGCCTCCACTTCGTCGCGAAGGCGAAGGCGCCGCTGGTGATCAGATAGCGCACGCCGACGATCGCGGTCATCGCGAGCACGGAAAAAAGGATCGCCCAGCCGGTCATGGCGCAAGGCTAGCCGCTCGCCGCCGCGTTGCAATGGCTTTGCGCCCGCGCGTTCGGGTGGCTAAGGCGGAGGGATGGCGGGGCAGAACATCGATAGATGCGACATCGCGATCGTCGGCGGCGGGCTCGCCGGCGGCCTTGCGGCGCTCGCGCTCGCGGCGAAGCGGCCCGACCTCGACGTGCGGCTGGTCGAACCGGGACCGGTCGGCGGCAATCACATCTGGTCCTTTTTCGACAGCGACATCGCAAAGAAGGATCGCTGGCTCGTCGCGCCGCTCGTGCGCCATCACTGGCCGCGCTACGGCGTCCGCTTTCCCGGGCACGAGCGCAGGCTGCGCATGGGGTACAAGAGCATCACCGGCGAAGCGCTCGCCGAAGCGGTCGCGGCGGCGCTGCCCGAGGGGCACATCATCGCCGACAAGGCGAAGCATGTCGCGCCCGACCATCTGCTGCTGGCGCGCGGCGGGCGATTGTCGGCGAAGCATGTCATCGATGCACGCGGCGCGGGCAAATTTCCGGGGCTCGACTGCGGCTGGCAGAAATTCGTCGGACAGGCGCTGACGGTGAAGGGCGGGCATGGCGTCGACCATCCGGTCGTGATGGACGCGGCCGTCGAGCAGCTGGACGGCTATCGTTTCGTCTATCTGCTGCCCTTCGATGCCGAGACTGTGTTCGTCGAGGACACTTATTACGGCGACGACGCCGACCTCGATGTGGGGGCGGTGCGCGAACGCATCGCCGCCTATGCCGCGGCGCAAGGCTGGAAGGTCAAGGCGACCACGCGCGAGGAAAACGGCGTGCTGCCCGTGGTCGTCGCGGGCGATTTCGAGCGGCTGTGGCCGGCGTCCGACCGCACCGCGCGGATCGGCGTGCGCGCCGGCCTGTTCCACGCGACGACCGGCTATTCGCTGCCTGACGCGGTGCGCACCGCATCGGTGCTGCCCGCGCTCGTCGACCGGCCCGGCCTTGCCAGCGCGCTTCGGGGCCGCGCGGCGGCGGCGTGGCGGCGCCAGCGTTTCTACCGGATGCTCGGCGCGATGCTGTTCCGCGCGGCCGAGCCCGAGACGCGTTTCCGCGTCTTCGAGCGTTTCTATCGCCTGTCGCCGCGGCTGATCGCGCGCTTCTATGCGGGTCGCTCGACGACGGGCGACAAGCTGCGACTGCTCGCCGGCAAGCCGCCGGTTCCCGTCGGTCGCGCGGTTGCCGCGCTGGCGAAGTTCGACTGGCGATGACCCGCCGCGCGATCGTTATCGGCGCGGGGTTCGGCGGGCTCGCGCTCGCGATCCGGCTGCAATCGGCGGGCGTCGCGACGACGATCGTCGAGGCGCGCGACAAAGCCGGCGGGCGCGCCTATCACTGGCAGCGAGACGGTTTCACCTTCGATGCGGGGCCGACCGTCATCACCGACCCGCCGTGCCTCGAAGAACTCTGGGCACTCAGCGGGCAAAATATGGGGCAGGACGTCGAGCTCGTCCCCGTCACGCCCTTCTACCGCCTCAACTGGCCCGACGGCACGAATTTCGACTATTCGAACGACGAAGCGGCGCTGCGCGAGGAGATCGCGAAGCTCCATCCCGCCGATGTCGCCGGCTACGACCGCTTTCTCGAATATTCGAAGGGGGTGTATGAACAGGGCTATGTGAAGCTCGGCGCGGTCGCCTTTCTCGACTTCGCTTCGATGGTCCGGGCGGCGCCGGCGCTGATGAAATATCGGGCGTGGCGCAGCGTCTATGCGATCGTCTCCTCCTATGTGCGCGACGAGCGGCTGCGGCAGGCGCTCTCCTTCCATACGTTGCTCGTCGGCGGCAATCCGATGACGACGAGCGCCATCTACGCGCTGATCCACACGATCGAAAAGGAGGGCGGCGTCTGGTTCGCGCGCGGCGGCACCAATGCGCTGGTGCGCGGCATGGTGCGCCTGTTCGAGCGGCTGGGAGGGGTGCTGCGCCTCGACGATCCGGTGGCGAAAATCGACACGGCCAGCGACCGCGCGACCGGCGTGACGACGCAAAGCGGCTGGCAATGCGAGGCCGATATGGTCGCGACCAACGCCGACTTGATGCACAGCTACCGCGACTTGCTCGGCGGTCATCGGCGCGGGAAGAGGGCCGCAAAGAGCCTGGCGCGCAAACGCTGGTCGCCCTCGCTCTTCGTCGTCCATTTCGGGGTGAAGGGCAGCTATCCCGGCGTCGCGCACCACAGCATCTTGTTCGGGCCGCGCTACAAGGGGCTGCTCGACGACATTTACGGCGGCAAAGTGCCTGACGATTTCTCGCTCTATCTCCACCATCCGAGCGTCACCGACCCGGGCATGGCGCCTCCGGGGCACTCGACCTTCTATGCGCTCGCCCCCGTCGCGCATCTCGGCAAGGCGCGGGCCGACTGGGACGGCGACTTCGGCGCGCGATACGCCGACGCGATCCTCGACGAGGTCGAGCGCCGCGTCGCACCGGGCCTCTGCGCCAACCTCGTCACGCGCTTCCACTATACGCCCGCCGATTTCGGCCGCGACCTGTCGGCGCACCTCGGCAGCGCATTCAGTCTGGAACCGGTGCTGTGGCAAAGCGCCTGGTTCCGCGCGCATAATCGCGACGACGTGATTTCGAATCTTTACTTCGTCGGCGCGGGGACGCATCCGGGCGCGGGTATTCCGGGGGTGGTCGGCAGCGCCAAGGCGACCGCCCATTTGATGTTGGAAGATATATGAAGCGCTTTGCCGTCTATTGCGGGTCCGCGACCCCCGAAGATCCGATCTATATCGAAACCGCGCGCCACGTCGGGCGCACGCTGGCCGAGCGGGGGATCGGCGTCGTCTATGGCGGCGGCCGGCTCGGGCTGATGGGCGCGGTCGCCGACAGCGCATTGGAAGCCGGCGGCGAAGTGATCGGAATCATTCCCGACGCGCTCGTCGGCGCCGAAGTCGCGCATCGCGGCGTCACCGAACTCCATGTCGTCAGCGGCATGCACGAGCGCAAGAAGATGTTCACCGACCTCTCCGACGGCTTCCTTACCATCCCCGGCGGCGTCGGCACGATGGATGAGCTGTGGGAAGCGATCAGCTGGGCGCAGCTCGGCTATCATGCGAAGCCCGTCGGGCTGCTCAACGCCGCGGGCTTCTATAACGACCTGATCGCGTTCAACCGCCATATGATCGAGGTCGGCTTCATCCGCCCCGCGCACGCCGGGATCATGATCGTCGACGCCGGGCTCGACGAGCTGCTGGACAAAATGGCGGCCTATGTGCCGCACAAGACGATCTTCGCGATGAAGGCCGAAAACCTCTGATGACCGAGGAGGGGGTCTATGACGCACACGCCCTCCACGGTTTCGCGCACGACAGCATCGCGCGCGGATCGAAAAGCTTTGCCCTGGCGAGCCAGCTGTTCGACCGGATCACGCGCGAGCGCGTGTGGCTGCTCTATGCCTGGTGCCGCGCCGCCGACGATCTGACCGACGGACAGGATCATGGCGGCACGATGAAGCCGGACCACGACCCCGCCGCCGCCGTCGCGCATATCCGCGCGCAGACCGACAAGGCCTTTGCCGGCGAGCCGACCGGCGAGGCCGCCTTCGACGCGCTCGGCTTCCTGCTCACCGAGGTCGCCATCCCGCGCGCGGTGATCGAGGACATCATCGCGGGGTTCGAGCTCGACGCAAAGGACTGGCGCCCGCGCAGCGAGGACGACCTGCTGCGCTACGCCTATCATGTCGCGGGCGCGGTGGGGGTCGCGATGGCGCTGGTCATGGGGATCGACGCGCAAGACGAAACGACGCTCGATCGCGCCTCCGACCTCGGCATCGCTTTCCAGCTCGCCAATATCGCGCGCGACGTCGCCGAGGATGCCGCCGCCGACCGCTGTTATCTGCCCGTCGAATGGATGGTCGAACTCGACATCCCGCCGGGGCAGCACATGCACCCGGCCTTTCGCCCACGCCTGTCGGTGATGGCCAAATGGCTCGCCGAGATGGCCGGGGAATATGAGGCGTCGGGGCGCTGGGGCGCACGCAAGCTGCCCCCGCGCAGTCGCTGGGCGGTGCTCGCGGCCGCGGGAATCTATGGCGACATCGCGCGCGAGGTACGGCGCCGCGGCGACCATGCGTGGGATCATCGCGCGGCATCGAGCCTGCTCGCCAAGCTCGGCTGGATCGCGCGCGCCGGCTGGTCGGTGCTGCGCCGGCCGCCGCAGCGGCGGATCAGCCGCGAAGGGCTGTGGATGCGTCCGCGCCGCGAACCGTCGGCATGAGCCCGATCGAGGGGCTCGCGGCGGCGCTGGTCCTCGTCAACGTCGCGCTCGTCGCGCTGCGGAGCGTATGGAACTATCCCTTCGCGCTCGTCGCGGTGACGCTCTACGCCTTCGTCTTCTTCGAAGCGAAGCTGTACAGCGACATGGTGCTCCAAGGCTTTTTCTTCGCGCTCAACCTTTACGGCTGGGCGGCGTGGACGCGTGCGCGCGACGAGAGCGGCGTGCCAGTACGCTGGATGACCGGCCGCGCCCGCCGGGGCTGGGCGCTGGCGACGATCGCCGCCTGGGCCGGTTGGAGCTTTGCGATGGACCGATATACCGACGCCGTCGCGCCATGGATCGACGGCGCGATCGCAATGCTCAGCATCACCGCGCAATGGCTGCTCGCGCGGCGCCGCGTCGAAAGCTGGTTCCTCTGGATCCTCGTCGATCTGATCGCCATTCCGCTCTTCGCCTCGCGCGGTCTCTACGCGACGAGCGCGGTTTATGTCGTGCTGCTCGGTCTGTCGATCGACGGGCTGATCCAGTGGCGCCGCGCCGCGCGACGGGCCGGGTAGCGCTGTGACGCGCCATATCTGCCTCCACGGCGCCGAAAGCACCGGCAAATCGACTCTCGCCCCGCGTCTCGCCTTGCGGCTCGGCGGCCTGGTCGTCCCCGAATATGGCCGCACCTACGCCGAAGCCAACGGCATCGACCTCGACGAGGTCGACCTGCTCGCGATCTTCGACGGGCATCGCGCGGCAACCGAGGCCGCGCTCGCGCAAAAGCCCGAATGGCTGATATCGGACACCGATCCGCTGATGACGCAAGCGTGGGCGATCATGCTGCTCGGCCGCCGCCTGCCCGAAATCGACCTGTGGGACGCGGTCGCCGATCTCTATCTCGTCCCCGCGATGGACCTGCCCTGGCAAGAGGATGGCACGCGCCTGTTCGGCAGCGTCCTGGCGCGCGCGCAATTCATGGAGGTCGCGATCGGCGAACTCGACCGGCGCCGGCTTCGATGGGCGTGGGTCGAGGGCGAAGGCGATGCGCGGGTCGAGAGTGCGCTGGCGGCGATCGAGGCGGCCGGGCTGGGCTAGCCGCTATCGTCATTGTCGCAGCCGCGCCGCACGGCTAAAGCAACGCGCGTGACCGCGCTTTCCCTCCGCATCGCCGCTTTCGCCGACCGCCGGCCAAAGCTCCTCGCCCTGTTGCTGGGTGCCGTTTCGGCGACGGGATTTGCGCCGCTCCACCTCTGGCCGCTCTCTCTGCTCGCGATCGCGGGCTGGATGGCGCTGGTCGCGCGCAGCTCCAAAGGTTCGCGCGCGCTCGGCATCGGCTGGGCGTTCGGCGTCGGTCATTTCGTCGCCGGGCTGAACTGGATCGCGACCGCTTTCACCTATCAGGCGGCGATGCCCGCGTGGCTGGGCTGGTTCGCAGTCGTGCTGCTGTCGCTTTATCTGGCGGTCTATCCGGCACTGACAGCCTGGGGCGCGTGGCTGGCGAAGCCGAGGGGCGATACGCATTTTGCCGCACCGTCCTATCTGCTGGCGTTCGGCGGGCTCTGGATTCTCACCGAGTGGCTGCGCAGCTGGATTTTTACCGGCTTCGCGTGGAATCCGATGGGGGTGATCACCGTCCCGCACGCTGCCATGCCCGCGCGCTGGATCGGGACCTATGGCATGAGCGGGATCGTCTTCCTGCTCGCGGGGGTCCTGATACTGGCGTGGTTTCGCCGCCGCGTCGCCGCCACCGCGCTATTCGGCAGCCTGCTGCTTTTCTGGGGCGCAGCCTTCGTTTCGCAAATGGGCAGCAGCGCCGACGCCGCCGTCCGATCCAAGGGCATCGCCCGGATACCCATCACCGTCGTCCAGCCCAATGTCGGACAGGAGGACAAGTGGGAAGGCAGCAAGGCCGACGCCAATTTCGCCAAGCTCGCGCGGCTGACGACGCAGAAGGACGACAGACCGCGGCTGATCCTGTGGCCCGAAGCGGCCGTCCCCGACTATCTCGAACGCGGCTATCCGTCGGTCTATTACGACCGTTCGCCTGCCGAAGCGCGCGCGCGGATCGTTCGGTTGATGAACCCGAACGACATCATGCTGCTCGGCGCGCTCAAGCTCGAACTCGACAAGGCGGGCGATGTCGTCGGCGCGCGCAATGCGGTGATGACGTTGCACGCCGACGGCACGCTGGGCCCGCGTTACGACAAGGCGCATCTGGTGCCCTATGGCGAATATCTGCCGATGCGCCCGATCCTGTCGGCGATCGGCCTGTCGCGGCTTGCGCCCGGCGACATCGATTTCTGGCCGGGGCCCGGCCCGCGCACGCTCGATCTCGGCGCCTTCGGCCGCGCGGGGCTGCAGATCTGCTACGAGATCATCTTTTCGGGCCAGGTCGTCGACCGCGACCATCGCCCCGACTTCATCTTCAATCCGTCGAACGACGCCTGGTTCGGCAGCTGGGGCCCGCCGCAGCATCTCGCACAGGCGCGGCTGCGCGCGGTCGAGGAAGGCCTGCCGGTGATCCGCGCGACACCCACCGGGATCAGCGCGGTGATCGACGCCGATGGCCGCATTGTCGAATCGCTGCCGATGCACAAGGCGGGGCGTATCGATACGACGGTGCCGCCCGCGCGCCCGCTGACGCTCTTTGCGCGCTTCGGCAACGCTCTGCCGGTCGGTTTCGCGCTGCTGTTGCTCGCGCTGGCCATTGCGTTCCGGCGCTCGGGACGCTAACAGCGCGCGGACATAAAGCATCCTTTATATTCGATTTCGAGAAGGCTTTCCCATGCGCAACAGCTTCCTTTTCACCTCCGAAAGCGTTTCGGAGGGCCATCCCGACAAGGTCGCCGACCAGATTTCGGATTCGATCGTCGACCTGTTCCTGTCGAAGGATCCCGAGGCGCGCGTGGCGTGCGAAACGCTGACGACGACGCAGCTCGTCGTGCTCGCGGGCGAGATCCGCTGCAAGGGCGTGTTCGAGGATGACGCATGGGCACCGGGCGCGCTCGACGAGATCGAGGCGACCGTGCGCAACACGGTACGCGAGATCGGCTATGAGCAGTCGGGCTTCCACTGGCAGAGCTTCCGCTTCGAGAATAATCTCCATGGCCAGTCGGCACATATCGCGCAGGGCGTCGACGAAAGCGGCGACAAGGACGAGGGCGCGGGCGACCAAGGGATCATGTTCGGCTATGCGTCGGACGAAACCCCCGACCTGATGCCCGCGACGCTCGATTACAGCCACAAGATCCTCGAGCGCATGGCCGCCGATCGCAAGGCGGGCACCGCGCCCTTCCTCGAACCCGACACCAAGAGCCAGGTCACGCTGCGCTACGCCAACGAGCGCCCGGTCGAGGCGACGGCGATCGTCGTATCGACGCAGCACGCGCCGGGCTATTATTTCCACAACGGCGAAGGCGACGAGGCGAAATATAGCGAGCTTCGCAAATATGTGCTCGGCGTGATCGCCGACGTGATGCCCGCCGAGCTGCTCACCGCGAACACCGTCTATCACATCAACCCGACCGGCCGCTTCGAGATCGGCGGGCCCGACGGCGACGCGGGGCTGACCGGGCGCAAGATCATCGTCGACACCTATGGCGGCGCCAGCCCGCACGGCGGCGGCGCGTTCAGCGGCAAGGACCCGACGAAGGTCGACCGTTCGGCCGCCTATATCACGCGCTATCTGGCGAAGAATATCGTCGCCGCGGGCCTCGCGCGCCGCTGCACGATCCAGCTTTCCTATGCGATCGGCGTCGCCGAGCCGCTGTCGATCTATGTCGACCTGCACGGCACCGGCACGGTCGAGGAAGGCCGCATCGAAGCTGTTCTTCCACAGCTCGTGCGCCTGACGCCCAAGGGCATCCGCACACATTTGGGGCTCAACAAGCCGATCTATCGGCAGACCGCGGCCTATGGCCACTTCGGCCGCACCGCCGAGGGCGACGCCTTCCCGTGGGAGCGCACCGACCTCGTCGACAAGCTCAAGGCGGCGCTCGCCGCCTGACGCGGGTAGCGGGGGCGCTTGCCGCCCCCGCCTCGCCGCGCTAACGGGCGCGGCATGACTGCGCACAAACCCGGCGATCCGACGACCCTCAACCGCCTTTACGGCCGTTCGAAGGGCAAGCCGCTGCGCGCGGGGCAGCAGGATCTGGTCGATACGCTGTTGCCGCAGATCGCGGTGCCCGAAGTTGGCGAAGTTTCCGCGGAGCGTCTGTTCGGGCAGGCATGTCCGTTGCATTTTGAAATTGGTTTTGGCGGCGGCGAGCATATGGCGGGGCGCGCCGACATGCTGCCCGATCATGGCTTCATCGGCGCCGAGCCCTTCATCAACGGCGTGGCGCAGGCGCTGGTCCATGTCGCGGGCGATCATGGCGCAAGGCTGCCGCTCGGCAACGTCCGCATCCATCATGGCGATGCGCTCGAAGTGCTGCGGCGGATCCCCGACGGCGCGTTGTCCTTCGCCTATCTGCTCCACCCCGACCCCTGGCCCAAGGCGCGCCACGCGAAGCGGCGGATGATGAACGACGGCCCGCTCGACCTGATCGCGGCGAAGCTCAAGCCCGGCGGCGAGTTCCGCTTCGGCACCGACCATCCGATCTATCTGCAGCACGCGTTGATGGTGATGCGCCGCCACCGCCACCAGTATGAATGGCTGGCGCAGGGCGCGCGCGATTTCCAGCAGCGCCCCGGCGGCTGGCCCGAAACGCGCTACGAAGCCAAGGCGCGCGCGCAGGGGCATGAGGTCTGGTATTTTCGCTGGAGGCGTATATAGGAGTGCTATAGGGTTGAAAAGGCTAGTTTTTTATAGCCACTCCCTATGCTATCTTTTCCCCAATTACGCGGCAATTTCCGCCACGGTGATTGCCGGGTGATTGCTGGAAACGCCGTATTGGGAGACCAATTTATGGCAAGCGGAAAGATCACAAAACGGTCGGTCGATGCTCTCATTTCGAGCGGGCAACATGACATTCTTTGGGATGATAGCATAAAGGGTTTTGGCGCAAAGCGAACCAAAGCTGGCGCCGTGTCTTACGTGTTGCAATTCCGAATGGGCGGTCGCGAATCTAAGACGCGTCGCTACACGATAGGCAGCCATGGCTCGCCATGGACGCCAGCCACCGCCAGAGCCGAAGCGGAGCGACTGGCTATTCTGATCGCCCAGGGAATCGATCCAGGCGAAGCAGAGCGGCAACGACGGCGAGAGTCGGTCGATCTAGCCTTCGATAATTACTCTGATCGCTTCGCTGAGGCCTGCGTTGGAGAAGGCTGGAGGCGCCTCGTCAAGCGCAGCCTCGAGCTGCATGTAAAGCCGGTCTTGGGATCAAAGCCCCTTCCCAATCTTACGCGAATCGACATCGTTGCCGTCTTCGACCGCATGCCGCGCGCGCAGATCGCAAATATCCGTAACGTCTTCGCTGTTTTGCGCCGCCTTTTGCGCTGGGCCGTCAGCCGGGGAGATATCGATCGGAGTCCGATGGAAGGCATGGAAACCCCGCCCCCGGTCAAACCTCGCGATCGCTGGCTTTCAGACGAGGAGCTTGGCCGCATCTGGATGGCGGCGCCAAACACGCATTCCTGTTTCGGACCCATCATCCGCCTTCTGATCGTCACCGGTCAGCGACGAGAGGAGGTTTCGTCGCTGCGTTGGGAGGAACTCAACCGTAAAGATCTCCTATGGACCCTGCCCGGCGAACGGGCAAAGAATGGCGAGCCCAACCGAATTCCGCTCAACGAACTTGCAGTTGCGATCCTCGACGAGGTTGCCGGGTCGGCTATCTGGCCGCGTAGCGGCAGGATGTTCACGACCTCCAGGGGCGGAAGGTTCACCGGATATAGCAAAGGCAAGATCAAGCTCGACCTGCTTATGTCGCAAGACGGCCGCGAACCGTTACCGGACTGGCGACTGCATGACTTGAGACGAACTCTTGCAACCGGGTTTCAACGGCTAGGCGTTCGATTTGAAGTGACCGAAGCTGTGCTCAATCACGTCGGAGGTTCCCGCGCGGGCGTCGCCGGTATCTACCAGCGCCACGACTGGAAGGACGAGAAGCGCGAAGCAATGAAGAGTTGGAACGATCATCTGGCGGCGATCATTCGTTTGGCGAATATGGCGCGTGATCGCGCATGGTAAGCGCTTATAAAAAGACTTGCTGTCCACGATCGATTGCGCCGAACAAAATATGCAGAGTGAATCTGTCGATTTCCGTTGCGAACAGCTCTTGCAGCCGGATCCGTTCGCCAACGACTGACTCTTGCGTTCTTGCTGAATCAAGGGGGATATTCGCGGCGTGCGTAGCAGCGCCAAAGTTGGAGACAATTCGAGTGAACAAGAAGGATGAAATTTACGATCTTCTCGTTAGCCGAATGGTTGGCGCGCAATATAATTTTGGCCAGCGGCTGTCGGTCAAGGATCTTGTGAGCGATACCGGAGCGAGCCGCCAGCCGATCATGGCCGCGCTCAACCGTTTGAGTTCGGAAGGATTTGTTCGCATAATTCCGCAGGTCGGTTGCGAGGTGATAAATCCAAGCTATGACCAGATCGCAGATTTCTATATCATGTTTGAAAGGCTCGAGGGACTGCTGACGGAACTGGCGGCAGCGCGTCGGACCGATTCGCAAACGCGCGATTTGCGCGCGCTGCAAGCACGTATTCTCACGATCGACTTTGACGAGCCGCGCAGCGCGGTAATTTATTGCGAACTCAACCGTGCCTTCCATCAGCTCATCCACGATATGGCTCAGTCGCCCTTTCTCGACGCGCGGCAGAACAGCAATTTTGACATGTCTGATTTCTTCATCAACCAAGCCGGTGGTTTCAATCATTTCATGGCCGATACCGCACGTGAACATGATGAAATCATTGAGGCGATCGCTTCCAAATCTCCTGCCCGCGCGCGCGGGCTGGCAGAATCACACATCGGCGCGGTCGCCTCGTCGGCGTTGGCGGGCCTGCGAAAACATCGCGCCGCCGCCTAACTAATATTCATGAGAGCATGGTGAGGAAGGGCATGATCGGAGGCTCCATCGTCGCTCGGTGCGGTCGATGAGGATCACCCTATTACTCCTCTTGTCTTTAGCCCCACTACTTCTAAGTCGCCCAGTCCGAGCTCTCTCCGCAGAACGGAATCAGTATTCTCGCCCAAGAGCGGTGGTGGTGTGGAGGCAACCGCGCGCTCGCCATCGACTTTGATGGGGCTGGCTATGCCTGGAAGATCACCCAATTCCTTGTGGTTGAGCGAAATCTTCATTCCACGGTGCAGAACATGAGCGTCCTTAAAGACGTCCGAAATTTCATTGATCGGACCAGCCGGGACATCGGCGGCGTCGAGCCGTTCTATCCATGAAGCTGCGCCCGCGCCTACAAAGATCGGCGCCAACTCATCTTCCAGCGCCTGTTTGTTTCCGGCCCGCGAACCATTGGTGCCAAAGCGTGGGTCGTCAGCAAGGTCACTCCGCCCAATTGCGTCGCACAGCCGACGAAACTGAGAGTCGTTCCCGATTGCGAGATTGATCCCGCGGTCGGCTGTCGGGAAAGACTGGTATGGCACGATGTTGGGGTGAGCGTTGCCATAACGGGGCGGATTCTCCCCCGTGGCGAAAAAGTTAAAGGCTTGATTTGCAAGGGTGGCAACGGTGACATCGAGCAACGACACGTCGAGATGAGCGCCCTCGCCGGTATTTCCCCGCCGGACAAGAGCTGCCAGGATCGCGATCGCCGAGTAGAGACCCGTCATGATGTCAGACAGGGCAACGCCCGTCTTCATCGGGCCACTTTCCTGCGAACCCGTGACGCTCATTAATCCGCCCATGCCCTGCGCGATAAAATCATAACCGGGCCGGCCGCTATAGGGGCCGTCTTGGCCAAAGCCCGTCACGGAACAATAGACCAGGGCCGGGTTGGCCTCTCGCAGCCTCGCAGCGTCGAGCCCGTAGCGCTTGAGCGTCCCGACTTTGAAATTCTCAACGACAACGTCGCAACCGGCCGCCAAATCTCGAATAATCTGCTGTCCCTCGGCGTCGGTGAAATCGACGGCAATCGCTTCCTTTCCCCGATTTGCGCACAGATAATAGGCAGACGTTGCCTCTCCGCCGGCATAAAGCCAAGGCGGCCCCCAACGACGCGTGTCGTCCCCTTCGAGCGGGCGTTCGACCTTGATAACTGTGGCGCCCAAATCGGCCATGAGCTGCGTTGCCCAAGGTCCAGCAAGGACCCGACTGAGGTCAAGAATCCGAATTCCTTCTAACATTCGGGTCATGGTGCCCCTCCAGCGAGCGCCACCTTATGCGCTTCCTTATTGCATTTAGAAAAATGTGATGCACTATGTGCAACGCGATGACGCAGATCGGATCATGGTTCAAGCCAAATTTTGCGAGCCAGAAGAAGCGCAGGGCGGCGCACCAGATCGGCAAACTGACCAAAAGGGGCATCCATTGACGCATCGATTTCCAATATTTCAGCGAGCCTGGGGTTCTGCTGGCTTATTGCTTTGTGCAGCCTCGCTTTTTTGGGCCCTCAACCCCATTGTTGCGCGCGCAGTTCACCACCTCGTTACCCCCCTCGGCATGGCCTTTTGGCGATGGGTCGTAGCAATGGGGGTAGGCTTACTTTTCGCTTGGCCGCATCTTGTCGCGGATCGTCGCGCAATTCTGCAGAATTGGAAAATGCTGTCGTTTCTCGGAACGCTTGGGATCGGAGCGTTCGCCCTCGTGGTTTATTGGGGCCTTCAATATACAACGGCGACGAATAACCTGATGATGCAGGGCGCCATGCCTTCGATGATACTCCTGCTTTCGACAGTGATCTTTCGAGACCGAATTACGATCGGTCAGTTGGCAGGCACGCTCGTATCACTGGCCGGTTTGCTCGTCATCGTCGCGCAAGGAAGCCTAGCCAATATTCTGGCCATGACGTTCAACCGCGGAGATGCCGCCGCCCTTTTCGGCGTTTTTCTCTACTCGCTCTACTCGACCCTTTTGCGGAAGAAACCCGCCATACATCAGCTCAGCTTTCTCGTAACGCTGTTCGCGGTCGGGGCCGCAAGCATTGCCATCCCGTATCTTCTGGAGATTGCGCACGGCCATTATATGGCGGCGAGGATTGAGGTTCCGCTCGCCATCCTTTATGTCGGAATTTTCCCTTCGCTCCTTGCATATTTCTTTTTCAACCGTTCAGTGGATTTGATCGGTGTCGCTCGCGCGAGTATCTATATGAATCTGCCCCCAGTCTTTGGGGTTGCGCTTGCAATTCTCCTGCTTGGAGAACATCTCGCTCCCTTTCACATTGCGGGCGCGGCACTTGTCGGTGCAGGGGTGTTCATGGCGACACGCCGCGAGGACGAGCCGCCAGCAGCAGGCCGCGTCGAAACTGTGGCCGTCGAGGCTGCATCCTCGCCGCGCTAATTTTCACGTTCGATTTGCCGGCGGACACTGGCACACGGCAGGAGAGCGGATACGCGCGAATGGCTGGCAACAGGGCGCAATCTGCCATTGCATAGGAATGCCGCGCGGGCAGTTGCACAAGAAACGACTTTGCATCTTGAGATATGAATTGTATCTGTTGTTGCTTCCTAGAACCCTCGTATCCCTGCAAAAGGGACAAAATAAGAGAATGGAAGAAGTTTGGAACGTCAGGCAAAAAGCGTGAGAGTGACAGAGCTTGAAGACGATCACTCCGATATGTCCGCCTCTTCCAAATCGCCGCGCGATGTTGCGCAAAAGCCTCGCAAGAGTATCCAGTCGGTAGAGACTGGGGTCCGCGTGCTCGAAGCGCTGATATCTTGTCCCGGCGGCTGCGCACCCCTTCGCGATATCGCCGCGGGAGCCGAGATGTCGCGCAGCCAGGCGCACCGATATCTCCAGGCCTACATTAATACTGGGCTGGTCCAGCAGGAGCCTGCGGACGGTCGCTATTCTCTCGGTCCAACCGCCCTCAAGATCGGACTCTCGGCCTTGTCGAGGCTCGACGTTATTCGCATCACCACCGCCTATCTGCGGCAGCTTGCGGATGATCTCGAGACCACTGGTCTGCTCTCGATATGGGGTGACTATGGGCCGACGATCATCCGTTGGCTCGATGGCGGCGTTCCAATTGCGACGTCTTTGCACGTCGGATCGGTCCTTCCCATTCAGCATTCGTCTGCAGGGCTAGTTTTCATGGCTTTCCAGCCACTCCCTGCCTATAAGCGGCTGCTTGAACGTGAGCGCGCTGCGCGGACGTCCATCGATGAAATCGAGCTGCAAGCTATGCTGACGGAGATCCGGAGGCAAGGCTACGCCAAGGTGGACGGCCAAGTGGTACCGGGGCTCGCTGCCATTTCAGTCCCGGTATTCGACATGCAGGAAAAGCTGATCGCGGTGATTGGCGTACTTGGCCGGATGACCGACGAAAAATTCTTTTGCCAGAGCAATATCGACAAAGTCCAGGCCGCCGCTCTCAAAGCCAGCAACGCAATGGGCTGGCAGCCGGAGGAGATGCGTGGGGATTCCTGACCCGCTTGGTGCGATCGCCATAAACGGGAGCCTCCCGGGCGCTGGCATGCGAGGGGATTTCGGGGGCAGGACGTGAAGCCACTCGATCCCGACACCTTCTGGCGTTTCTCGGTATCAGCTTATGCGCAGCCCGGTGTAGCGGATATTTGCCTCAGCTTGCAGGACGACCATGGCTTCGATGTCAACCTCCTGCTTCTGTGCTGCTGGTTAGCGCAGCTGCGGTCGATCGTGCTTAGCGAGACGGAATTGCGTTTTCTCCTCGCAGAAATTGAGGCGACAAATTCAGAAGTCATCGGGCCACTGCGTCAGGCCCGCCGGTGGCTGAAAGCTCCCGCCAGTACCAGCGGGGCCTCGGCTGCCAAGGCGCAGCGTGTCCGGCGCCTCGTAAAGATGGCCGAACTCGAAGGGGAACGGCTGGCGCAGCACCTGCTAATCAGCGCGGCGAGTGCGCTTGGAGCTGAGAGCTGCGCGGACCGAATGAACGCCGCAAACCTCAGTCTGACGGCCTATACGCGGATCGTTAACGAGACTGACGCTGCCGATGCCTTGCAAAGCCTTGCGCGCCTCGTCGTCAAGGAGCGTTCGAAGGACCCTTTGCCGTCTTGATGTAGGTGAATACAAGATCCACATCGGCGTCTGTCAGCTCGGTTGGGCGGAATGGCGGCATTTCGATCAGCCCGTTTCGGACGACCGAGTGGACATAGTCCTTGTCGAGGTCCTTGCGGCCAATGAGGGGCGCAACGGGTCGCTCCATCTCTTCAAGCAGCATAGTGGCGGGATGACCCGGGCCCGGGTCGTGACAACCCGCGCAGTTCAGGGCATATAATTCTGCACCGTCCGGTTTGTCCGCATCTGACGATTTCGAACAAGCGGTTAGCATCAGCAGAGCGACCGCCAGCAATCCCATCTTCATGCTTTCGATTCCCTTGTTTGAGGTCAGGCCGACAGAAAGAGGTTCGCGGGATCGAGCGCGCGTTTCACGCGCGCGTGCAGTTGAGTTATCGCGCCGCTTTCATAGGTCGCCCTAGCAGAGGCGGCGAGCGCCGGCTCGACGTGCGTCTGTCCAAATCCGGCACCTGCCTGCGCATCGATCAGCTCGATAGCGCAGTCTCTCGCCCGTTTACTGCCCGCGGGACTGCCATCGAAGCACAAATACTGCCGATGCTGGGCAGAGCGCCAGACGGCATTCGTTTCTCCGACAAAATCGAAACCGTGCCGGCCGGAAATATCGCGCGACAAGTCATAAAGGCGAAGCCCTTCCTTGCCATCAACCGGGCTGATGGGGCCGATGTCGAGAGAGGATCCTCCGGCCCAGGCCGAAGGGCGGCCAAGTGCATTACCGACCGAACCAAGCATCATGCCTTTTCGCCACGCCCACAGTCCTTCCATCCCGGCTGCGGGAGCGGCCAGCACCCGCGAGCCTTTGATCGATGCGAACGCGTCCTGGACCATCGACCAAGCGATGCGAACATTGTCGGGGAGCCCGTAAAGCGAGCCGTAAAGAGTCCAGTAGCCAAGCCCGATCGACTCCCCGGCTTTTCGAACCTCGCCGGCGGACATTGGGCCGGTGCCGCCGAAGTCGCGGCGTACCTTGCCCGAACGCGCTGCTTCGTGCAGCGCATTTGCCACCGCCACGCCATTGGGGACGACCATATTGGTCTTGAGCGGGCCCAGTACATCGAGAAGTTTGCCAAGATCGTCTTCGTCCGGCACCGTGACAGCAAAGGATTGCGCTGCCGGGGGCTGGGGCATGAGCCAGAGGCCGAGCTTGGTCACGACGCCAAGATCGGATTGTGTGAAGAGCCCGTCGATCCAGGGCCCGTAACCAAATTTGAAGAGCTGCCAGCAGGTACTCTTGGGCATAGCACCCATCCCTGTCCGGACACTGCGGCCGTCGGCCAGCATCAACTCAAGCCCGCATTGCATAAGATAATGATCGGCATATGGGGTATAGCCCACGCGCCGCTTCAGAAAGGCGCTCGCCACCGATTCGTCGGGCTCACCCGGGCAATCGACCCAGAGCTTGAGCCCCCGCTCGCCTATCTGTTCGGAGAGTTGCCGAAAGGTGACGCCTGGCTCGACGAGGCAGTAAGCCAAGTTCTCATTGATCTCGAGAATCTCATTCATGCGGCCAAGATCGAGCAATATGATCTTGTCGCGTGCCGCCACCTCCTGACCTGCGACCGCGCGGCACACAGGTTGAAGCGCCGCTCCGGCCTCGCTCGCCACCGCGAGGACCTTGGCAAGTTGCTCGGTGTCGCGCGGCGCGATGATACCCAGGGGCAGGGCGACTCCGGAATGGAAGGGTGCGAGCGCCGCCGGATCGCGCGTTACCCCATCGGCACCGACCAGTGCTTCTAGCGCGTCGAGCGCGGCGGCTTGGCGATTTGCGTCCATCTTGATCACCCCCTATTTCCGCATGGTCGAAGGTTGCAGGACGATCGGAAAAAGATCCGGCTCCGAAACATCGATCGCGAACTCCTCGGCGCGCACACGCGGGTCGATCGCACTCGCCGGCTCGCTGTCGCGCCAAGAGAAACAGCAGGCCGTGCAGCGATGGATTGTCCAAATCGTTTTCTCGCCATCGACGCCGCGGAAATCAGGGATCGAAGCGTCGGAGCCACATCGCGGGCAATGGGGTGCAGTCATAGCGTCTCGCCTCGTTGCATCGCCTGGATCCGTTTGCCGAGGTCATCGATAGTCTGGCCGGTGGGCGGGGTGACCAGATGTGCCTCGCCCACCGGATCGGGCGGGAGATAGCTTGTTGCGTCGATAATCAGATGGTGCCCCTTCCCCGGCGTCACGGCAGCGGGGTCGATCGGGACCATCGCCATGTTCGGCAGGACGATGATGTCCTCCGCGCGCGTCCGGGTCGACAGGGCCCACATGACCTGGTTGAGATCGAAGGGATCGATATCGCCATCGACCATGATCAGATTTTTCAGATACATGAGGCCATGGGGCGTACCAAGCGCGCGGAGCGCCACGGATTTTGCGAAGCCCGCCATCCGGTTCTTGACCGCGATGATCGCTGTCAGTCCGTGCTGGTACAGCGCATTCACCGCGGTGACTTCGGGAAAGGTCTGGCGCAACTGTGCATAGATGGGCGCCGACGTATGAAGACCGATCAACGTGTCGTGCTCCGTCCAGCCACGACCGATGTAGATATTCTCGAATATAGGGTTCTTTCGGTGCGAGACGGCGGTCACCTTGAAGACAGGGGCGCGTCGCACGCCGCTGTAGGATCCTGGGAATTCACCGAACGGCCCTTCGAAGACGCGCTCACCAAGCTGGAGCTCGGCTTCGATGACGATCTCGCTATCCGCGAGGATGTCGATACCGTTGCCGGAATTCGTCAGCCGGATCGGCGCTCCCATCATCGCCGAGGCATAAGCATATTCGGACTCGTCGTAGCCGATTGGTGTTGCTGCGAACAACGCGACGCCGGGATGGTTGCCGAGCATGACGGCGATCTTGAGCGGCAGGCCTTCGCGTTCCGCTGCGAGGATCTGGCGTCCCATGTCATGCGACGGGATCGTCATCAGGCTGAAGCGATCGGGACCCTGGATCTGAAGCCTGTAGATGCCGACATTCTGCTTGCCGAAATTTTCCGGATCCAACGGATCGCGCGAAGCCACCGACGCCTTGGCCAAATAGAAACCCCCGTCAAACTCGTTGATGCGATACACGGGCAGCAGGTCGTAGAGATTGATATTCTCCTCGTGCCGGCACTCATGGACAGGCGCCTGCCCCTCGGAAACGCGGCTGATCTGGGCAGAGGCATCGCCCCAGCGCCCGGCTATGTCGAAGAACATATCCCGGATTGTGGTGCCTTTTGGCTGACCCAGGAGCAGCGCGATATTATCCCAAGAGCCGTGCACCCCGACAACCGTGCGTTTCCCGGGGTAGCCCGCTATATTGTCGAACAGGATCGCAGGAGCATGGTTGACATCGCGCGAGGCGGCCACGGCAATGTTGCGCAGGTCGGGCTCGGGCATGATCCGGTCCGTCCAGGTAATGGCCTGCCCATATTCTTCGAGGAGCTCCAGAAAATCGCGCAGCGATCCGACGCCTCTTGCGCGATCGGCGAGGTTGGCGCGAATGGATGACTTTCCTTGAGACATCAGTGTGCTCCCCCAACGGCCGCGTCGGTCTGGATGCTCACCCATTTCCACTCGGTCATGATTTCAAGATCGGCCTCGGTGCCCTCGCGGCCAAATCCGGAAGCCTTGGAACCGCCGAACGGCACGTGAGGCTCGTCGTGCAACGTGGGCGCGTTGACATGGACCATCCCGGACTCGATTTCGCGAGCGAACCGAAGCGCCTTGTCGATGTCGCGCGTGAAGATCGCGGCGCTCAGGCCATATTCGGTGTCGTTGGCAAGCCGGAGGGCTTCATCGAGGTCATCGAACGGATAGAGCGACGTGACCGGCCCGAAGGTTTCCTGGGCCGCTACCTCCATCCCGGGCTGGACACCGGAGAGGATGGTCGCATGGCACACATGGCCCGTCCATTCGCCCCCGGCGAGTATTTCGGCTCCCTTGCCGCGGGCGTCATCGATATGCTGCCGCACGCGCGCGCGCTGACGCCCGGAAATGATAGGACCCAGCATCGTTGCGGGATCGCGCAGATCGCCGGATGAGAGTTTCGCAGCTGCAGCAGCGAAAGCCTTGGAGAACCGGTCGAAGATCGGACGTTCGACATAGATACGCGACGCCCCCATGCACACCTG
Source organism: Sphingopyxis sp. LC363 (assembly GCF_000756385.1). Taxonomy (GTDB): domain Bacteria; phylum Pseudomonadota; class Alphaproteobacteria; order Sphingomonadales; family Sphingomonadaceae; genus Sphingopyxis. Next base: position 112,535 of record NZ_JNFC01000067.1, on the reverse strand, counting down.
GCCCTGATACATGAAGATGCTGAAGATCGCGGCCGCCACGGCCTTTTCGATGTCGGCGTCGGCGCAGACGACGAGAGGACTCTTCCCGCCGAGTTCGAGGGTATATTTCTTGAAGCCTTCAGCTGCGATGCGCGCGATATGCCGCCCGACCCGGGACGAGCCCGTGAAGGTGATCGCGCGAACCTTGGGATGGCCAGTAAGCGCATCGCCGATTTTGGCGCCGTCCCCATATACAATGTTGAACAGGCCTTCGGGCACGCCTGCTTCCTCCCAGAGGCGCGCGAGTTGATCGGCCACGCGCGGTGCCGCTTCCGACGGAAGCAGGACGAAGGCATTGCCCGTCGCGAGCGCCATGGCCGACTGCTTGATCCCCTTGATCAGCGGGACGTTGAACGGCGTAATGCCGGCAACGACTCCGACCGGTTCGCGAAAACTCATGCTGACGCGGCCGGGCGCATCGGATGGAATAGTCTCGCCGCGAATGCGCCGGGGAACGCCTGCGGCCGCGCGCAAGAAGCTCGTGGCGAACCGGGTCTCGAAACCGGCCTTTGCGATCGGCGAGCCGATTTCATCAACGAGCGTGTCGGCAAATTGCGATGCGTCACGCTCCATGAGAGCCGAAGCCTTTATCATCCATCCCTCGCGCGCGGCTGCGGAAAGGTCGCGGTTCCGGCGATAGGCCGTGTCGGCCGCCTCAACTGCTCGATCGACGTCGGCCGGAGTCCCGGCAGCCGCCCGGGAATAGAGACTGTCGTCAATCGGGTTCAGGCTTTCGAAATAAGCGCCGTCGCCAGGGGCAACCGGTGACCCGCCGATCCAGTGGTCAAGCCCCCTCACTTCGTCCTTACGCATCATGAATCTCCTGGGAGCGTGGGTCGCGTGGCATCAGGGACGCGCCGACTTCGGCCATATGCCCTGCTTTCCGGGCGAAAGAATGCCGTTGGGATCGAGAGCGTCCTTCAGGCGGTGATGGAGATCCCAAAGCGCCCCGTCGTTGTAACGATAGGTTCCAGCAATCTGGTCCATGAAGGCGAGATGAGTACGATATTCGCCGAACCCCGCCGCCGCGGCCTCATCCACCAGGAGACTGAAGAGATCGTGGGCGCTCTTGCGCATCGTTTCATCGGCCCGATTGTACATGATCATCAAAATGTGATGCATGTCCCGCCAGCCGACCAGAAACTCCCCGATGTAGTCGAAGCCGAATTCGTGGCAGCGTTTCTTGATCAGATTATATTGAGCCAAGGCTTCCGCCCCGTCGGGCGCGGAAATCGGGGAAAAGTTGACGTGTCCCCCTCCGCCGATCCAGTTCATGATGCTGAACTCGGTCATATTGGGTTCGCCGCGCATGAGCTTAACGCGATAATCCCACGCAGGATCATTCTCGCGCGCGAAGTGGAACTTGGCGCCCGGAATGTTGCTGAATGCCTCCTCGATCAATTTCCAATTATTCTCGATCATGGGCGGTGGTCCGTAGAGGGCGCCGTAATAATTCCACATCCCGAGATTGAGGTCCGCGGCGATCTTCGTCCGGATCGACGGCGGGAGCGGCCCCTTGCCGTCATAATAATGTCGCCGCGTGGTCTTCGCCGAGGCCTCCCACAATAGGTCGACCGCGACCGCTGCGTTAGGGATCACCTGATTCACCTTGAGCGGGCGCGTGATCTCGAAAATCTGCTCGAGATCCTCTTCGCGTGGAAAGGTGATCATGAACGGCTTGTAACCGGGCGGCTCCGGCATCAGCCAGATGCCGAGTTTGGTGACGACGCCGAAATTCGACTGGGTGAACATGCCATCGAACTGCGGTCCGAGCCCATGTTTGCTGATCTGCCAATGCTTGCTGTTAGAGATGCCTCCCTGGCCCGTGCGAACGACCTGGCCATCGGCAAGCACAACTTCCATCCCGCATTGCATAATGAAGTGATCGCCATAGGGCGTGTAGCCGGCGCCATGCTCGAGCGCGTTCCCCATGACGCCGCCCCAGGCGGGCGCTGCCGGATCGATCCACAATTTGCTGCCGATCCGCTGCAGGTGGCGATAAAGCTGCATGTAGGAAACGCCCGGCTCGACCAGCGCATATCCATATTTTTCGTTGACTTCGATGATCCGGTTCATCCGTTTCAGATCGAGGACAAGATATCCGGATTTGCGGGGTGCCGGCCCGCCATATGCGAAGTTCCGTCCAGTCCCGATGGTCCAGATCGGCAATCGGAAGCTGTTGGCGATGGCAAGGATCCGCTGCACCTGTTCGACGCTTTCCGGAGCGACGGCGGCAGAAGGAAGCAGAGTGCCATCGGCAAGCGGCGAATACGCGTCGCGGTAAGTCGACAGCGGAAGCTCGTCGACGAAAACCCAGGTTTTGCCGACGACGCCTGCGAGTTCATCGAGGGCCCGTGAAAAGTCGGCCGCCGCAATTCCCTCGGGCAGCGGCGGCCTCACCGCGTTTCTCCGGCAAGCCGAAAGGCCCAGGTCACAAGTAGGCCGGGGCTATTCGAGGCGAGTGCACATTCCCCCGAAATGCACGCGGCCCGGCGCGGTGATGATTTGTGGCCGTCCAGCTCATCGCGAACTTTCTGCGCAACGACGGCGGGCCAAGTATATTGCGGGAGCGCGCCCAAGCCGGGGGCGGCGCCGATGCGGTGTGTCCAGCGGCCCGCCTCATAGGAATGTTCCCATCGAAGCAAAGGCTCCGCTCCACTCTCGATGAGCAACTGGGCCGCAATCATTGCAGCGGGGTCGGAGGTCAGGCCTGCAATCACCTGCGCGCCGCGGGGCCAGTCGCCAAGCAACTCATCCAGCCCGCTTCCGACATCCAGCGCGAGAGACTTTTTCGAAGACGATATGAGGGACGCGGCAAAACGCTCGCTTTCCTCAACCCTTGGCTGGCTGACGACGAGAACGGCCTCTTCGTCCGCCGCACTTCCTGACCGGAAGCGGGAGGCTCCAACCAGACCCGCGCAAAAAACCCCGGCGCCCAATAGCTCCCGGCGCATCAGCACTGCCGCCATCAAATTGTCCTTTCCGATTTATCCGCCTGCGCCAGAGGCATCACTTCTGCGCCCTTCAGTCCGGTCCATCGGCGATCGGCGGCCCGATGGATGCCGAACTGGTCGAGGACCCGGATGCAGCTATGGTCGACGATTTCGTCGATCGACGATGGCCGAGCGTAGAACGCCGGGACGGGTGGGAAAATTATCGCCCCCATTTCGGTACAGGCTGCCATGTTTCGAAGATGGGCAAGGTTCAGGGGCGTCTCTCGCACCATGAGCGTTAATGGACGACGCTCCTTGAGCATGACGTCGGCAGCTCGGGTGATCAGATTGTCGGAGAGCCCATTGGCGATCGCCGCAAGGGTGCGCATGGAGCAGGGCGCGACAATCATGCCGTCACAGAGAAACGATCCGCTCGCGATACTGGCGCCGACATTCCGTATGTTATGAACCACGTCAGCCGACGCTTCAAATTTTTTCAGCGTTAGCGGCAGTTCCTCGCGGATGTTGAGCACGGCTGCCTGGGAGACCACGAGGTGCGTTTCGCAGCTCGGATCTTCACGCAGCATTTCCAGCAGACGCAGACCGTAGATTGATCCTGTCGCGCCGGTGATCGCGATCACGATCTTTTGCAACGTCATCGCCCCCGCCGGCGGAGGCCGCCTGTATCCGGTCGATTCGGCACTAGCATAGCCCGCTCCCGATTTCCTATTTGGACACAGCATACAATCCGTTGCTTATTGTGCAAGGCCAAAACCGGCGCGCGGATCGCGGTCACTGGCGGAATCGATCGAGCAGCCCGCGTGCCGCATCGGCGAGGGCGAACGCATCTATTCCGACAGCGACGAAGCTTGCGCCGCCGGCGAGATGTGCATCGAGAAGCGCGAGATCGCGCGACAGAATTCCCGCTGGCTTTCCCGCGGCAAGGATGCGGGACAACGCGCCCATCGTGAGCTCGCGCACCCGCTCCCGGTTGGCGCTTCCCAAGAGCCCGGCCGACGCTGCCAGATCGGCTGGACCGATGAACAGCGCGTCGATCCCGTCGACGCCGGCGATTGCTTCGATATTCTCGACACCCTGAATCGTCTCGATTTGCGCAATCAGACAAAGCCGCTCGTTGGCATCGGCAACATGGGTCGCAATGCCGCCCCAGCGCGATGCCCTTGCACCGCCGATGCCTCGGCTGCCCGATGGGGGGTAGCGGCATGCTTCGACCAACCGGAAGGCCTGCTCAGCCGTTTCGACCATCGGAACCATGAGGGTCGTCGCTCCCAAGTCGAGGATTTGACGGATCGCGACGGGGTCTGATGAAGGCACGCGCACGACGGCAGCGCAGGGCGGGCAGGACGCTATTGCCCGCAATTGCTCGATTATCCCGGGCAGAGTTTGCGGTCCGTGCTCGGCATCGACAAGGAGCCAGTCGAACCCCAGTCCGGCGCAGATTTCGGCGATGTCGGCGTTCGCCAGCGCCAGCCAGAATCCCATCTGCGTCCGCCCTTCGGCGAGCGCGACTTTGAAATGGTTGGGAGGATTTGCTGACGACATGTCAGACAAACCGCATCGCGATCGAGCCGAGCCTGCCATAATCCGCAGATATCACGTCGCCGCGCGACACAGGGACCGGGCGGGTAAAAGAACCGCCCAGCAGGATTTCGCCCGCCTGCAACTCTTCTCCCCACTGCGACAAGCGATTTGCCAACCACGCGACCCCTCGCGCTGGATGGTTTAGCACGCCAGCCGCAATTCCTGTTTCCTCGATGACGGCATTGCGAGATAATATGGCGCCGGCCCATCGCAGGTCGATGGCGTCCGGCCGGATGGGCCGGCCGCCGAGGACGATCCCGGCATTCGCCGCGTTGTCGGCAATCGTATCCTGGATTTTCCGGGCGCTGCCGGTCTCCGCGTCGATCGGCTGAACGCGGCTGTCGATGATCTCCACGGCGGGCACTACATATTCAGTGGCAGCGAGAACAGCCCGTGTCGTCACATCGGGACCACCCAGCGGCCGGGAGAGAATGAAGGCCAATTCGACTTCGACCTTCGGATTGATGAAGCGATCGATGGGAATTTCGCTCCCCTCCTCGAACGCCATGTCATCGAGCAACGTGCCATAGTCGGGCTCGGTGATACCAGCAGACGCCTGCATCGCACGCGATGTCAGACCAATCTTGCGGCCAATGGACCGACGTCCCGCCGCCTTCTTGAGCTCAACCCACGCGCGGGCGATGCGATATCCATCTTCTATCGTCATCTGAGGGAAGCGAAGCGACAGCTGCCGGACGGGTGTTTGGCTCGCCTCGGCGACATCCAGTTCACGCGCGAGCGATGCAACAGTCTCGTCGTCCATCTCGGCTACTCCCCGTCCCACAATTGCTTATCTGGCAAATGCATTGCACAATGAGATATGAGAGTCCAGTCGGCAGGTCGCTAGAGTTTACAATGGACAACACGATAGCCATTGTGCAATGTCCAGGTCGGATGGAATGCCATCGATAAGACGGAAGGGAGAGATTTCATGGGTTCGGATGTCATCCGGGAAGAGAAAATCGAAGGACGCGGGCTTACGTCGCACACGATGATCGCCGGCGATCCCAAGAAGCCTGCCATATTACTTCTGCATGGCGCCGGGCCGGGTGCGCACGCCGCATCAAACTGGCGCCACCTAATGCCCGATCTCGCCGAAAATTTCTTCGTGATCGCACCCGATCTGATCGGATTTGGCCAGTCCACCATACCGGATCCGTTCCCGGACAATGTCATGGCGTGGATCGGTGTCCGCGTCGAACAATGCCTCGGACTGATGGACGCGCTTGAGATCGACAGCGCCCATATCGTCGGAAATTCGATGGGCGGCGCGCTGACACTGCAGCTTCTGAGCGAAACGCCCGAACGATTCGATAAGGTCATTCTCATGGGGTCGATAGGTGCCCCGGCGCCGCGGACGCCGGAGTTGGTTCGGCTGCTCTCCTTTTATTCCGATCCGCGCCCAGCGCGATATCGCCAGCTGATGCACAGCTTCGCCTATGACGCTGACAAGTTCGAAGGAATGGAAGAGATCGTATCGTCGCGCTATCAAATTGCGACCGATCCCGCTGTCATGTCCATCGCGTCGAAGATGATCGATTCGATGAAGGTCGGGATCGAAACGCTTGCAATGCCGCCGTCGATCTTGGGCAAGCTTCCGCACGACGTGCTGATTTTTCACGGCAGGCAGGACCGGATCGTCCCTCTCGATACGAGCCTCTATCTGCTTGAGCATCTCCAGCATGCCGAACTCTATGTTCTCGATAGGTCGGGACACTGGAGCCAGCTTGAGCGATGGGACATCATGCGCCCGATGCTCGAACGCCATTTTGGCGCACGCGACTGGACGACGGCCTGAGGGCCGTTGTCACCCCGATGACGTACATATCCAAGGGCGCTGGCTCTCACCATCGCTCCCAGGTGTGACTAGATCGGATAGACCAGATAGCGGGGTAGTACCGTCGTATCGAGGAGGGTGCGACGGGAAAGAAGCTTAAGATCTCCATCCGCGCCTTCTCGAACGAGATCCTCATATTGCCCCGTCGCGAGGACTTCGGACACGCCGCTGTCTTCGGGCGTCATGAACACGCTGAAGTTGGACCGCGCTTTCCAGGTGTTATCATCAATTCGGTCCGCCGCGACGCGCTGAACGAAATGCCGAGTTCGATAGTCCTGAAATGTCCCGGCCCATATCTTCGTGATATAGGTCACTCGGTCGAGCAGGCGCGCGTGGCAGTCGTCGTACATGAAGCCCAGCGCGAGCCCCTGTTCCTCATTTTCACGCGACAGACAGATATAGGATGCGTCGTCCTCTTCCACATAGTTGGATAGCCAGCGCTGCATATCCTTGCTGTCGAGTGCGTCCGCGTCCGCGACGAGCAAGTCGTCGAGCGCGCGATTAAAGTTTTCGGGCGCCAAGGTCATGCTGCGCGCCTTTCGAAACCCATTATTTCCCGATAATATTCCCATCTCGGAAGATTTCCGCTCTCGTCGTTCTGAAGGAACTCGTCCTCGATCTTCTCTTTGTCACGGACACCTTTTTGAAAGATGGCCGCGCCGGGCGTGTGGTTCCCGATATGAATCCGGTGAAAAATCGACGCGTCTTCCATGCTGATCAGGCCGCTCGGACCCAAGAGGTTCGAACTTTGGCGCAAGCGGTGCCGCACCATCTCCTCATCGTCATCGGCATGCGCGAAATAAGCGTAATGCACTTCGACCCGCTCATGATCGATGGGCGTCGCGAACCGCAGGTTGATAACGTCCAAATGCTTCGTTGCAACGAAGGTCGGAAAGAGGCTGACGATCCGGGATCCGACGGAGGGGTCCTGCCCCTTGAACTCGATGATCGACGGATCTTCGAGCATCGTATCGCCACGGGCAACCGACAGCTCGGATTCAAAGCCTATATGGCCCCGTTTCGTGCTGGTGAACTGGCGCCCCTTACCGCCCTGCCAGTTTAGGAGATTGAAGGCCTGGTGCAGGAGCGGTGCATGATAGCCGTCATTGTCGGTATAGGACTTCCAGTTCGTGTTGTACCGGACCTTCTGGTAGCCGAGCAGCTTGAGGCGGCCGTCCCCCCCCACGAGCTCGCGGAGCGTTTCCACGATCGATCCGAGGCATTCGAGAAGGGGTTCGGTTCGAGCGGACATGGTGACGAACACGACGCCGTAGACGCTCTCCATCCGGGGTTGGGCCAAGGGATAGTCGGAGCGGTTGAAGCCAGGCACGAACTCGCGCTGGTTCGGACACCCGACCAGGTCCCCCCGCGTGCTGAACAGCCAGCGATGATATGGGCATTCGAATTCCTGCTTGTTACCCATCGGAGCGGTTTCGAGCTGGTTCCCGCGGTGCGAGCAGGCGTTGAAGAAGGCGCGAACGATACCATCATCGCCGCGCGCGATCAGCAGGGGAATACCGGCGAGACGAAACGTCTTGAAATCCCCCCGTTCCGGGATCTCGCTCTCATGGCAAACCGGATGCCACTCCTCGCCATGAAAAATGCGCTGCAGTTCGGTGTCGTAAACGTCCTTGCGTACAAAAACTTCCTTCGGAATCTCATTGAAATTGTGAGGCCAGTCCAAATCTAGCTTCGTCATGGGATTGCCTCCAATGATAATGGCGTGGATTGCTCGCGTTCCAGCTCGCGTCCCAGATCGGCCCACATCGTGCCGGATTTGCGCGCCCCGGCCAGAAACGGCTCGGGTACGAGATGATAGGGCGGCCGAACTGGTCCCGCTTTCATCCACCCTGCAGCGTCCATTCGGGCCTTCTCGAGGCCGATGTTATACGTTGAAAATTCCTTGAAGCTCCCATTCGGGAACAGGGGCGCGGCGGTGGGGCCCAGACGCGCCTGCAGCGCCCGCGCGGCCGCCCAGTCGCCGCTTGCCCTCGCCTTCGCGACAATATCGCGCAAACTCGTCGTCACGAGCGGATGGCAAACGGCGCCACTGGACCAGAAGGCATCGATCTCGTCGACCATCCGCGCCGCCGCATAATAATCGAAATCGATGGGGAGTAGCTTGATATTGCCCTTCACGGCCGCGAGATCGGCCAGCAGCGTACCGACCCCGATATATTTCGCGGTCACGACCTGGGGAATTTCCGCGACCTGCGCCCAGAATGCCCGCGGAAAATCGAACTTGAACGCTTCGGGGTTGGCGTAAATGGCGATATTCATTTCGGGGACGGCCTCGGCGACGTCGCGATAGAATTGCACGGAAACGTCGAGCGCGGGCGCGCACCACATCGGAATGCCAAGCATGGTCCCGTCGGCGCCAAGCGCAAGCGCTTCCCGGGTCAGGGCGATCGTATCGCGCGTGTTAAGGCAGGTCGTGCCCACGAACACGGGAACGCGGCCGCCGGCCGCATCGACAATCGCTCGCATATAATCGAGCTTTTCGCCGTGGGTGAGCGTTGCCGCCTCTCCCAAAGTTCCCATGCTGAGAATGCCGTCAATTCCAGCGTCGATCAGCCCGTTCACCACCCGCGCGGCTTCATCCAGGTCGACCGTGTTCTCTGAGCGCCAGTCCGAGGCGTTTTCGGTAGCGGGCGTCGGCACGATGGCCCAGGCGCCTTTGATATCATCGGGTCGGAGCAGCCGGCTGCGCATCATCCCTCTCCTTTTGGACCTGCAGAATCACGGCCCTTTCGTTGTTCATAGTGTAATGCATTACTCCTTGTGTTTGCAAGCTGCGACATGTAATTCCTGAATCAACCATTGCGTAACAATTCTATCCAGTTGATATTTATCAATTTTAGTTGCGCAATAATGGAGAGCTCACGATGATTTCCTCCGGGCGATATGCCGATAAAATTGCCGTGGTTACGGGCGGAGCCCAAGGCATCGGATTGGCGGTTGCGACCCGAATGGCCCGGGAAGGCGCGACAGTGACCATCGCTGACCGCGCCGAGGACGCCACGATGGCGGCCGTTGCGGGCCTTCGTTCCGACGGGCTCGACGCTTATGGTGAAATTCACGACCTTGAGAAAAGAGACGGCGCCTGTTCGCTTTACGGGAATGTGATCGAGCGGCATGGGCGCGTCGATGTCGCGGTCCATAATGTCGGCGGCACGATCTGGGCCAAGCCCTTCTGGGACTATTGCGCGGAGGAGATAGAGGCTGAGATCAACCGTTCGCTCTGGCCTACGATCTGGTGCTGTCATGCCGTGCTCCCGCATCTTTTGGCGGCGGGCCAGGGTGCGATCGTCAACGTCGGCTCGGTCGCGACGCGTGGGATCAACCGCTTGCCCTATGCCGCAGCGAAGGGCGGCGTTGCTGCGCTGACCGTGGCGCTTGCCCAGGATCTCGAAGACAGGCCCATTCGGGTCAATTGCGTGGCGCCAGGCGGCGTGAACGTCACGAGAGTCACACCCAGAAATCCGGCCGAGCCCACCGAGGCAGACAAGGCAGGGTTCGAGGCTGTCGTAAGGCAGACGCTGCGCGATACCCCGATGGCGCGCTTTGGCGAGGTCGACGAGATAGCTGCCGCCATCTGTTTTCTCGGCGCCCCCGAGGCCTCCTACATCACCGGACAGACGCTCTATGTTGCCGGAGGCGGGATAGGCTGAAGTTCGGGGACCTAGGAAGCAGACTTCTTCAATATTTCGCGCAGCGGGACATCGACATCGGCCAACTCCGCCGGTCCGACGCGCGCGCGGCGTTCGACAAGGCGCTTGGCGACTCCCATATCTGCCGACCGGTTCGCGGTCAGCGCGCCCATGACGAGATCTCCTGCGAGGAAGAATGCGCAAAAGGCATCATCCTCCACCCTCCCGCGCATGATGAGCTGCTGCTGCGCGTCGATGCGCCCGGTCACTTGTATGTTCAGATCATATTGGTCGCTCCAGAACCAGCACGGGCGGCAATATTCGACGGGTTGACCGAGCATGGCGGCCGCTGCAGCTGCGCCCTGCTCGGCTGCATTCTGATAGGTCTCCATTCGCACGCGGCCGCCGAAGAAGTCGGGTTGCTCGGCGACGTCGCCCGCGGCGAAGATGACGGGATTGCTGGTACGGCATTGCGCGTCGACTACGATCCCATTGCCGACGATCAGGCCGGCATCCGCTGCCAGTTCGACGGCCGGGACGATCCCGATACCCACAACAACTGCGTCGCAGGCAAGTTCTTCGCCATCATCGAGCTCGACGGCGCAGACTTTCGCGCCGCTCAGGCGAAGACCTTTGACCGATCGGCCGTAGAGCGCACGAACGCCCTGCATCCGGTGATGCTCGCCGAGCCAAGCTCCAAAATGGTCCCCGAGTGCCCGGATCATCGGCGAAGCGAACGGCTCAACAGCGGTAACATTGCAGCCCATTCGCCGCGCGCTGGCAGCAACCTCGGCGCCGATGACGCCCATTCCGATGATCACGATCTGCGCGCCGGGCCGCAGATCGGCGGCAAGGCCGGCGGCGTCGCCAAGGGTGCGAAGATGGTGCACATTGGCAGCCTCGGCCCCTGGCAAAGGCAGGCGGCGAGCGGCGCCGCCCGTTGCCAGGAGAATGCGGTCCGCCTGAACCGCTTCGCCGGACGCGAGCCTCAGCGCGCCGGCGCGCAGGTCGATCGCCGTTGTTCGCACGCCCAGGCGGAGCTCGACCTTGTTCGAGGCGTACCAATGCTCGTCATGAAGATAGAAGCTTCCAGAAGGCGTTCCGCCTTCCCACAGAAACTCCTTCGAAAGCGGCGGCCGTTCGTAAGGGCGCCACGGCTCCTCGCCGATGAGATGAATATGGCCGTCATAACCTGCGCTGCGCAGTGATTCCGCCGCCCTTGCGCCGGCCATGTTTGCGCCGACGACCGCAATGCTATTGATCACTATTGGTCACCCTATTGATCGAACATTCCAAGCTTGCCCTCGTCGAGGTTCACGATCACCGACTTCGTCTGGGTATAGTGGTTGAGCACCTCGTGACTAAACTCCCGGCCAAACCCGCTCTGCTTGTATCCGCCGAGCGGCATGTTTGGTTTGAGGTTATAATATCGGTTGATCCATACCGTCCCGGTTTCAAGCTTCCTTGCAATGCGATGCGCGCGCGCGAGGTCGCGGGTCCACACGCCGCCGGCGAGGCCGAAGCTCGTGTCATTGGCACGCGCCATCATCTCGTCCTCGTCGCGCCAGCTTTGCACTGTGGTAACAGGACCGAAGATCTCTTCTTGCGCAATTCGCATGTCGTTTGCGACCTTGGTGAAGATTGTCGGCTGGACGAAATGCCCTTTCGCGAGCCCGGCATCCGCCGAACGCGCGCCGCCGGCAAAGACCGTCGCCCCTTCCTCGATCGCGAGCGCGAGGTAGGATTCGATCTTCTCCATTTGCATAGTCGAAGCCTGCGCTCCGAGCTGCGTGGCAGGGTCCAGCGGATCGCCCTGCCTGATGTTGCCGAGCGCATCACGAAATTTCTCGAGAAACTCTTCCTCTATTGCCTCGTGAAGGAAGAGGCGCGACCCGGCGAGGCACACCTCGCCCTTGTTAAGGACGGTCGACATCGTTGCGCTCTCGACAGCCGCGTCGATATCGGCATCGGCACAAATGATGTGCGCCGATTTTCCGCCGAGTTCGAGCGTCTGCGGAATGATATTCGCCGAGGCATATTGGATCACGCGGCGCGCGGTCGCGACCGATCCCGTGAAAGCGACTTTGCGCACGTCGGGATGGGTTACGAGCGCCTCTCCGACGTCGGCCCCATAACCCGTGACGACATTCACCACACCCGGCGGCAGAATATCGGCCATCTCCACGAAAAATTCGAGCACCGAGAGGCATACCGTTTCGGCCGGCTTCAATACCACCGTATTGCCCGCCGCCAGAGCCGGCGCGATTTTGCACGCCATCATGAGCAGGGGAACATTCCACGGTATGATCTGGGCGCAGACGCCCAGCGGCTCGCGGTGCACGATGCCGATCGCATCGGGAAAGTCCAGCGTCTGGCCATGCAGGCCGTAGGCGGCACCCGCGAAGAGTTCGAACTGGCCGATCGCGTTGGGCAGGTCGAAATACAGCGACTCGCGGATGGGCTTACCGTTGTTCAGCGTTTCGAGGACGGCATATTCTTCAAGGCGCGCCTTGAGGCGGCGCGCAATTTCGTAAAGAAGGTCCTGCCGCTCCGCCGCGCTGCTCTGGGACCATGCGGGAAAGGCCGCTTTTGCCGCCGCCACGGCCCGACCAACATCGGCGGCGTTCCCAGCTTGAATTCGGGCGAGCGTCTCACCCGTAGCAGGGTTGAGCAGCGCGATTGTCTTGCCGCTGGCGCCCCCGACCCATTCTCCGCCAATCAGATGGCCATATTCGTCGCGAATGCCATAGTTGCTTTCAATCGCCTTCAGATTTGTCGACATGTCGCTTCTCCACCTTATTCCACAACTTCGATCGTCAGACGACCGAGAGGATAGAGCCGGCAAGCAAGGGCATAACCCGCCTGGAGCTCCGCGTCCGATACATGCGCCTTGCTCATCTTGCCGAGCCGATGCGCGCCTTCGATAACCCGTACCCGGCAGATTCCGCAGCCGCCGCCCCGGCATCCGACGCCGATGTCGCTCGCTCCGCTGCGCTCCATGGCAACGAGCACGCGCTCCCCGTCCGGGCATGGAAAGGCGCTGCCTCCCACGATTTCCACGAGATGCGGGCGCATAGCGACTATCCCCCGGACTCGCGCGCGCGCCGCGCGGCGAACGACTGGCCGCCAACTGCGAAATGTGCTGCGGGAACCTCACGCAGGATGACGCGAACCGACTCGATCGGCGCCCCGACGGCGGATACGGCGGCGTCGGTCAGCGCCGCGACGAGAGCTTCCTTCGCCTCCGGCGTTCGTCCCTCGAGCAAGGTGACCTCGATAATCGGCATCAGGCATCAACCCTGATCGAAACTGATCCGAGATTCTGGACAGTCGTGCGGATCGACTGACCCTTGGCAAGGGTCGGAGCAGCTGTGATCCCGCCCGCCAGGACGATATCCCCGGCCTCGATGCGCTCGCCGCCCTCCGACACCATGCGCGCGGCCGCAACGAGCGATCGTAGCGGATGCCCCAATATGGCGGCGCTGGACCCCACTTCGACGACTTCGCCGTCGATTTCGAGAATGACCCCGAGATTCGAGATATCCTGGTGCGGGTCGTTCCAGCTTCCGACGACAAAGCCCGAGGAAGAACTGTTGTCAGCGATGACATCGGCGAGCGCGAACTTGAAATTCTCGTATCGGCTGTCGATCACCTCCATCGCAGGCGCCACCGCGGCAACCGCGGCGAGCGCCTGGGCCATCGTAACCCTACCGGCGAGGGGAGCCGACATCAGGAAGGCGATTTCCGGCTCGATGCGTGGGTGGACGAAGTTAGCGAGCGCAAGGCTGCCCCCTTCCTCGATCAGCATCTTGTCGGTGAGTCGGCCCCAAGCCATCTGGTCGACGCCCACTTGTTGCATCTTGGCCCGGCTCGTGAGACCCATTTTGACGCCGACACGCCGCTCGCCGCGCTGGAGGCGACGATCGATGGACAGTCGCTGGATTTCATAAGCGTCCTCAACCGTCAGCTCGGGTCGGGCATGGGTCAACTGCGGCGTAGCCACGCGTTCGTGCGCGGCCCGGTCCAGGATTTCGGCCAGACTTGCCAAATCGCTCATTGCGACACCGCCAGTTCCTGGTCCCGAACGAGGTCGAGGGCGACATCGACGATCATATCTTCCTGGCCGCCGACCATCCGCCGCCTGCCGAGCTCGACCAGGATCTGGCGGGTATCGAGACCATATTGTTCGGCCGCCTTTTCGGCATGGCGCAGGAAACTGGAATAAACGCCTGCATAGCCCAAGCTGAGAGTCTCGCGATCGACGCGCACCGGGCGGTCCTGCAGTGGCCGCACAATATCTTCCGCGGCGTCCATCAAGCCCATCACGTCGCACCCGTGCTTCCAGCCCTTGCGATCGGCGGCGGCGATGAAAACCTCGAGGGGGGCATTGCCCGCCCCGGCACCCATGCCGGCGAGACTGGCGTCGATGCGCACCGCGCCGGCCTGCGCCGCGACGATCGAGTTTGCGACGCCGAGCGAGAGATTGTGATGCGCATGCATCCCGCGCTGCGTTTCGGGCTTGAGGACCCGATCGTAAGCTTCGAAGCGGGTCCGGACGCCGTCCATGTCGAGGGCTCCGCCGCTGTCGGTTACATAGATGCAATGGGCGCCATATCCCTCCATGAGCAAGGCTTGCTGCGCGAGCGCTTCGGGATCGATCATATGGCTCATCATCAGGAAGCCAGAGACGTCCATGCCGAGGTCCCGCGCAATCCCGATATGCTGCTTTGCAACGTCGGCTTCGGTGCAATGGGTAGCGACGCGCACCGAGCGGACGCCGAGACTGTGCGCGCGCCTCAGTTCCTCGACCGTTCCGATGCCCGGAACCAGAAGCGTCGTCAGCACCGCATGTTCGATGACATCAGCCGCTGCCTCGATCCACTCCCAATCGGTGTGGGCCCCAAACCCGTAATTAAAGGATGTCCCGTTGAGGCCGTCGCCATGCGAGACTTCGATGGCATCGACCCCGGCTGCGTCGAGCGCCTTTGCAATGGCTCGCACGCTGTCGGTGCCATACATGTGAAGGATGGCATGCATCCCGTCGCGGAGCGTTACATCCTGGATGTAAAGCGACTGGCTGGATGGATCGAAGGTCATGCTGCGATTCTCCCCGTCTGACGCACGAGGACTTCGGCGGCAGCCTTTGCCGCAGCGGTCATGATATCGAGGTTGCCGGCATATTTTGGCAAATAGTCGCCGGCGCCTTCGACCTCGAGGAAGACGCTGGTCTTCATTCCTTCGAATTCGCCATAGCCCGGGATCTTTAGCGGCCGGTTCGATCCGAACCGTTCGAACTGAATGTCCTGCTTCAATCGATACCCTGGCACATAACGCTGGACCTCGGCGACCATCGCCTTGACGGCATCGCAGACCAAGCTCTCGTCAACCAAGTCGGTCAGGGTGAAGATCGTGTCGCGCATGATCATCGGCGGGTCGGCCGGATTGAGAATGATGATCGCGCGGCCTTTGGCCGCTCCCCCAACAACCTCGATGCCCTTGGCCGTGGTGCGCGTGAACTCGTCGATATTGGCCCTTGTACCGGGTCCGGCCGACCGGGACGAAACCGACGCGACGATTTCCGCATAATGGACCGGCGTGACGCTCGACACCGCAGCGACAATCGGGATCGTCGCCTGTCCGCCGCACGTGACCATATTGATATTGCGAGCGCCCGAGGAGACCGCTGCGTTGACCGGCGGTACCACGAAAGGGCCGAGCGCGGCGGGCGTCAGATCGACGACAAGCTTTCCATCCGCTGCGAGGGCCTTGGCATGTTCGACATGCGCATAGGCTGAGGTCGCGTCGAAAACGAGCTCGATGTCAGGGTAATTCGTAAGCGCGCGCAGTCCATCGATACCTTCGTGGGTCGTGGTTACGCCGCGCGCGCGCGCCATCGCAAGGCCTTCGGAGGCGGGATCTATTCCTACCACAACGGCAAGTTCGAGTTCGCTCGAGCCCCGCAATATCTTGACCATGAGATCGGTGCCGATGTTGCCCGATCCGATGATCGCGCATTTCGTCTTCGCCATCTCTTTATCCCTTTCCGGTTGATCGCCTCAGCTTGCAAACGCCGCTTTGACGGTCCCGACTCCATTGATTCTGGCCTCGACGACGTCGCCGGCCGCGACGGTTGCCATGGGTCCGAGAGCGCCCGACAGAAGAACATCTCCGGCAAGAAGCGGACGGCCTTCGCGTGCCATGACGCGCGCCAGCCACAAGGAGGCACTGATCGGGCTGCCAAGACAGGCGACGCCCGCGCCGACAGAAACAGGCTCGCCGCGGCATTCCATCACCATCCCGCACGCGCGTAGGTCGAGCCCGTCGAGCTTGCGCGGAACGGCGCCAAGCACGAACAGACCGCTCGAAGCATTATCGGCGATGGTGTCCAAGATCCGGATGTCCCAATTGGCGATGCGGCTGTCCACGACCTCGATCGCGGGCACGACATATTCGACCGCCCGGATCAGTTCGGCGATCGTAAGGTCGGGCTGAAGGAGGTCGCGCCCGACCACGATCGCGATTTCCGCTTCGACCTTTGGCTGGATGACCCGCCCGAGCCCGATCGGCTCGCCCTCGGGCACATCCATATCAGCGAAGAGCATGCCATAGTCGGGCTGGTCCACGCCGAGCTGCTTCTGGACCGCCCGCGAGGTAAGCCCGATCTTGCGTCCGACGAGACGGCGCCCCGAGGAGAGTGCGTGGCGGGTGTTCAATTCCTGCACCGCATAGGCCGCCGCGACGCCACCGCCGCTGAGGCTTTCGCGAAGCGGGGGGATCGGCGAGCGCTTTTCGGCCGCCGTTCGCAGGGCGATCGCTGCTTCTTCAATGATGTCAGGGTCAAGTGTATTTTGTTCGGACATGATCATATCTTCACGCAGATGTTTTCGAGCTCGGTGTAGAATTCGAGGCTGTGCGCTCCGCCCTCGCGGCCTATTCCCGATTGCCCCGAACCGCCGAATGCCGTGCGCAGGTCGCGCAGGAACCAGCAGTTCACCCAGCACACGCCGACGGACATTGCCGCCGCGACGCGATGAGCTCGAGAGAGATTTTCTGTCCAGACGGTAGCGCACAGGCCATAATCCGTGTCGTTCGCCCAACTTATCGCGTCGTCTTCGGTGTCGAAGGGAATGATCCCGCAGCAAGGACCGAAAATCTCCTCCCGCATGACGGTCGAATCATGAGCGAGGCCGGTCCAGATTGTGGGTTCGACCCAGAACCCGCCCGCCGCCGCGGCATCGACGTTGGGTACCCCGCCGCCCGTAACGGCGATTGCCCCTTCGGCGATCGCCCGCTCATAATATCCGAGCACTTTCTGCCGATGTTCTTCGCTGATCATCGGCCCGAGGTAATGCGGATCACCCTTGTTCCCGGGTTTCAGTGCGCGAGCGGCAGCGGCAAGCTTGGCTACGAAAGGTTCGAAGACGGATTGCTCGACATAGACACGCTCGGTCCCCAGGCACACTTGCCCGCTATTCAGAAAGGCGGCGCGCGAAATGCCTTCGGCTGCTTTCTCAAGATCGGCATCGGCGAAGACGATCGCTGGATTTTTGCCGCCGAGTTCGAAGCTGATGTCGCGAACGCCGACGGCAGCCTGCTTCATTATGGCCTGCCCGGTGCCGGTTTCGCCTGTGAAGGTGATGGCATCGACGTCCGGATGGGCGGTGAGGAACTCGCCTGCTGCGCCGGGGCCGAAGCCGTGGACGACGTTGTAGACCCCCGTGGGCATTCCGACCGCGTCCATCACTTCGCCGAGAAGGGCTGCCGTCCGCGGCGTCTCTTCGGACGGCTTGACGATCACGGTGTTCCCGCAGGCCAGCGCCGGGCCGACTTTCCAGGTCATCAGCAAGAGCGGGAAATTCCACGGGCAGACGACCGCGATGACACCCTTCGGTTTACGCACAGCGTAATTGATCGCACCGCTCCCGTCAGGCGTCGGGGTACCGAACGATTCTGTCGGGAGGGTCGTGACGATGTCGGCGAACATCCGGAAGTTCGACGCGCCGCGCGGAACATCGATGTGCGCCGCGACCGCTCTCGGCTTGCCCGTATCGGCCACTTCTGCATCGAGAAAGTCTTCCGAGCGCCGTTCGATCTCATCCGCAACAGCAGCGATGAGCCGAATGCGCTCGGCTGTTGTCATTTTGCCCCAAGGTCCTGTGAGCGCACGCTTGGCCGCCGCTACAGCGCGATCCACATCCTCACGGGTCGCCTCATGAACGCGCCCCGTCTCCCGACCGGTGGCGGGGTCGATGTTGGGGAACGTCGCCCCCGAGCCGCCCTTTACGAACCGTCCGTCGATAAAGTTCAAGATATCCGCAGCGACAGGTCGGTTTCTCTCTTCCGGTTCGACCGCAAGCTGTTGAACCTGTACCATTCAGAACTCCTTCGCACCAATCGAGGCGGCGGCTGCCCGGGCGCAGGCGATGTCGAACTCCTCGGAGCCGCCCGAGACTCCAATTCCCCCGATGCAATTCCCATCGACTATGATCGGGACACCGCCGCCGAACATCACGACCCGCGGCTGATGCGCGATGCCGTTGCATAAGGCTTCGGAGCCCGAGACCAGTTCGTAGACCGCTGCCGTCGGCACTTTGAAACTTGCGGCCGTGAAGGCTTTGTCCTGAGCGATCTTTTCGGAGTGAAAGGGAGCCGCGCCGCCTTTCAGGAACGCGACCAGTTCCCCCGACGCGCCCACGACCGCAGCGACCACGGGCGTTCCGCCGGCGGTGCCATGCCCTACGGCAGCGGCGACCGCCTCCAAGGCGGACCCGTGTGCAATCGTGTGGTAGTTTTCGACCATCGCAGGAAGTCAGGTATTGACGGTCATGAAGCGGTCGTTGAGCGCCTTTTCATAATAGAAAATCGCCTTGCCCGCCTGTTCGACGCCCCACGACCGGCGAGGATTATCGGGGTAATAATCATAACCGCCGGCAAAGGTCTCGTTCCGATTTCCCGAAGGGTCGAAGAAATATATGGTCTGACCACGCGTGATACCGTGGCGCGTCGGGCCGATATCGAGTGAGATATCATAGCGACTGATGATATCGGCAGCATTTCCGACGTCGTTCCAGGATTCCAGGCGGAACGATGTATGGTGGATTTTCGCATCCTCGGGGCCTGCAAGGAACGCGATATCGTGAGCCTTATTGCTACAGCTCAGGAAGATGCCGAGCCGAGTGCCGCTCGCTTCGTCGACGAGTTCCTCGGTAACGGAAAAATCGAGCGCTTCGACGAAGATTCGCGCCGATCCCGCGACATCGATGCCGTTGAGCGCCGAGTGATCATATCGCATAGCGCGCATGCCGCGCGGCTCACTGTGCCAGACGTCCGGGTTCTTTGTGGGAGGACCGTCTGCCGATAATTCCATGTCGGCGTAAAGGTCGAAGATATGCCCGGTAGGAACCGCGAAGCGCAGCTTGCGTCCGACGCCCTCTTCCTCGCCCGCGGTGATCCATTCGACGTCGACGCCGGTGGCTTGCAAACGGTCTGCGAATATTTCGAGGTCGCTGTCGCGGCAAACCTTGAAGCCGATCCGATCAAGACCGGGCATATCCGCCTCGCGCAGGATGACGCTGTGTCGATCGAATTCGTCGAACCCGCGGAAAAATGCCCGGTCACCCGAACGACCGACGAGTTCCAGCCCGATCCGGTCGCGATAATGGGGGATGGCCTCCTCGAGATCGAGGACGCGCATCTGGACAAAGCCTGGTCGCATCACGCCTGTAATTGCCATCACCGCTCTCCCGGGAAATTTAAAATTTTAGGCCGTGACTGAAAAATTCGATCACGGCGCGATTGAAACTGGCCATCCGCTCGATCTGTACCCAATGGCCACACTCTCCAAAGAAGCGGACGTCTGAGTGTGTGATCAGGTTTCCGAGGCGCAGCGACACCTCTTGCGGAATGACTTGGTCGGCCTTGCCGTGCAGGACGAGCACTTCATGGGGAAGCGCGGCGATATCTTCCTCGCGGCTCGACAGCATAGCAATATTGGCCTGCCGGTCGGAACCGCCGAACGTCGCATGATAGGGCTCATGCGCTCCTGGGCGGATGCTCGCGTGATAACGGGAGTCGATCAGATCGTCGGTCAGCCGGCTCTGGTCCCATGCGAGCATCTTCAGCGACTCATGCATCATTTCGCGGGATGGCTCATAACCCCAGACGAAATCGAGCGCCGGCGTGAGCGGGAATTCAAGTCCAGCCGCTCCCATCAAAACGGCACGATCGACCCTGTCGGGATGGGCGATCATGAAGGCGAGCGTCACGCCGCCGCCGAAGGAATTTCCGACCATCGAGACCTGGTCGATTTCCAGGTCGTCGAGAAGACGGACCAGTTGATTGGTCCAGATGGCCTTGTCGGTGATCCGACCCACCGAGTCGCTGTAGCCGAAGCCAATCATGTCGGGAGCAATGACCCGGAATTCCTTAGCAATCTCGGGCATATTAAGCCGCCAGTTCGCCCATGCCGTGACCCCGGGGCCCGAACCGTGGACGAGGAGGACCGGCCTGCCCTCGCCGGTGTCATGATAGTTGGTTTTGATCCCGTCAGCGACGAATGTCTTGCCGATTTCGGGCCGGACCATGTCGGGCGCCGAACTCATTGGCCAGCAACCATGTAATCATCATGTCGGGCGACCTGCCCCCAAACGGCTTCAAGCATCACTCAATCTCCGTTCCACGGGCCATCATGTCGCAGCCCTCTTGGGACAATGTTTTGCACCATGGGAAACGCGTTTGCAACCGGTAAATGAAACCGGCGCCTCTGATCCGGTCACTTCAGGCTCTCGGCTCGCACGGCTTCGAGGACACCGGGCTCCTCTTCCATCCGGGCGCGGTAGCGCGTCAAAGCGGGGAAGCCCGCGAGACCGATCTCCACTCGAGAGGGCCACCCGAGGATGCAATAGAGATAGGCGTCGGCCACGGTGAAGGCGTCCCCGAAGCAATAATTCTTGTCGGTCAATTCCAGGTCGAGCGCTTGGAGATGGTGCATGACGTCCCGCTTTGCCTCAGCGCGGATCTCCGGCCCCGCGGTTTTGGAGAAGAGCGGCACGAAGCTCTTGTGCAGCTCGGAGGCGATGAAGCTCAGGCTGTCCGTCAGCGTGTAGCGAGCGATTGTTCCGGCCGGCGGGGCGAGCCCCGCGCGCGGTGCCAGGTCGGCAACATAGAGAAGGATCGCTATCGTCTCTGTGAGAAGCTCGCCCGAATCCAGAAGGAGAGCAGGGATTTTTCCCGAAGGCTTTATCGACCGGAAGTCGGCGCCATGCTCGGTTCTGCGCGTGGGCATGTCGACTTTTTCAATATCGAACTCTGCCCCTATCCGGCGCAGCGCGATGTGCGGTGCCAGCGAGCAAAGGCCAGGCGCATAGTAAAGGAGCATCTCATATCCTTGTGGACGACTTGAGCACAGCGCGCGAATGGCCGTGCTTCACGCCGGAGTTGGGCCGGCGCGTCAGCGATCCACCTCGGAAAAGCCCTTTCCGGCGGTCAGCACCCCACAAGTCCGCATGGCACTCAGCATCATCGATGGATCGGCTTTGCCCGTTCCCACAATGTCATATGCCGTGCCGTGTGCGACCGACATATGGAGATAGGGTGGCCCCATCATGATCACGCAGTTTCCCGAGAATCCCCATGTCTTGACGGCTATGTGGCCTTGGTCGTGAAACATCGCTAGCACGAGATCGTATCGGCCTTCGATACATTGGCGAAAGACGGTATCGGGCGCGGATGGTCCATCGACATTGATGCCGCGCGCGCGCGCGCGCGCGACTCCAGGACCGATGGCACGATCTTCCTCATCGCCGATGGCATGAGGATTGAGACCCGCGACCACGATCCTGGGGTTGGCGACGCCCCAGCTTCGAAGCGCCGCGTCGATTTGCTGTAGGGCGGTATCGATCAACTCGGGCGTGATGAGGTCGCAGACCGCCCGAATCGACATATGATCGGTGAGGTGGGCGACACGGAGCGGTCCGGTGAGGAGGAGCAGATAACTCTCGCCCGGCGTCGGGCTGATCACCATATCCAGCTTTCCCGCCAGTTTAAGCGATCCGGTGCTGATCGGACCCATCACTGTGCCGGCGAAGACCCCGTCGCGCGCGAGCGCATCGAGTTCGGCTAGCCACTTGGCGGTCGCAATGCCCGATTCGAGCGTATCTTTCGCGAAGGGGAGCGCGCGGTCGTCCAGCGCACCTGTATCCAGGATATCGATGACTGCCGGGTCGTCGCTGAGCGGCTCGAGCGAACGCATGACACGCAGGCGGGCCGACACTTTAGTCAGGTCAAGCGCTCGTTCGACCGAGGCCGCCGACCCCACTAATAGGGGAACCGACACCTCATGCACGCGGCCTGACGCCCAGGCGCGAACGGTAACCTCGGGTCCGATGCCTGCCGGCTCGCCGACCATGGTACCGATGCAGGGCCGGAATCCGGCCTGCTGCGACGCTACGCCGACCTCAAATGCTGTAGACATCGAGCATCGTCTGCGCGAGGTCGTTGATGACGACGGTATATTTGCGTTTTATCACAAAGGCGTCGCCCATCGGTTCGAGATCGTAAATGGCCGACCCACTGTAGACCGTCGGCCGATCCTCCAAGACCGAGGTCACCGACCAATTCGTCCGCGCCCGAATGACGTCGTCCTCATGGTCGACCGCGAGCAGGCAAAAGATATGGGAAGTGCGCGGGGCCGGCGAACTGGCCGACGACCGGCCCGTCCGAATGCGATAGACGCGGTCCTCGAGCCCTGCCCGGGTCGGATAATAGATCAGCGAAATCTCGCGCCTTGGGTCCTCGGTCAATCGGCCGCTGTCATCCCACGCGGGGACCCAATATTCGGCATCGGGATGATATAGATCGATCCAGCTATCCCAATCCTTGGCATCGAGAGCGGCCGCTTCGCGCCCGAGAAATCGCTGGATCGCGGTCCATTGCGCAACTTCGCTGCTCATTTCGCCATCTCCGGCTTCGGGGGTAACGCGCGCTCGGCCTCTTCGCTCGCAATGGCTCCGCGCATGCGCAATATCCATTCGTCGTGGATCGCGACGTAAAGCCCCTCGTCGGCCACCGCCGTGCCGCTAAGGATGGCGTCGACGCCCAGGGCTTCGCCGTGGCTGCTGACGCCTTGCACCCACCGTGTCGATCCCCGCGACATGTCGTTCATCCGGCCAGCCCCGCCACCGAAACCGACCTGGCAATTGTTGAACTCGGTCAGGTCGTCCGGCGTAGCCATGCCGCTTGCATTGAAGAAATCTTCATACTGGCGGATGCGCAAGGCGCGGGCGTCGTCACTCTCACCCACCGGAGCTATGCAGTAGGTTGTCACCTCGGTCTCATCCACCGAGATGGGCCGGATGATACGGATCTGGGTGCTCGTCTGGTCCATGAGGAAGACGTTAGGGAACAGCTCCAGATTGCGTATCCGGCCGTTCATCCAGGTAGCGCGCTCTTCGCCGCGCTCGCGCTTCAACCAGTCCAGGATTTCGTAATTCGGCCGGTCCTGATAGTTTGCATAGTCATTCCAGAGCACGCAATGGCCGTTGTCGAAGGAGAAAGAGCCGCCCTCGAGCTGAGCCCAGCGACCGAAATCGAACGCCCTGGTATCGTTCTTCGATGTCCCGTCGACCCGGCGTGCGACCGTCATGAAGTAATTCGCGTGCACCGTGCCGATATGATAGCCGTCGAGGCCATTTTCGACCTGCAGCTTCCAGTTCCCTCGATAGCGGTAGCGCGTAGCGCCTGGAAGAACTTCGAGCTTCTCTTCGACCGACTGATCAACCATGAGATCGATGAATGTCTTCGCGCCCGCGAGATAGTCCTCAAGAGGAACGACCTCGGGGTTGAGACTGGCGAAAATGAAGCCCCGGTAAATCTCGATGCGCGCAACATGTTCTAGACCATAGTCTTCCCGCTTGAAGCCCGGCGCGTAGCCACCCCCAGCCTCATCTGTCACGTCGAGGAGTTGGCCCGCGGGATTATAGGTCCAACCGTGGAAGGGGCAGGTGAAGTTGCGGCGGTTTCCGCTCTTCTCGCGGCAAACGCGCGCGCCGCGGTGCGCGCAGGCATTGATCAGACAATGCAATTCCCCGGCCCGGTCGCGGGTCAGGATGACGGGCTGGCGGCCGATAAAAGTCGTGAGAAAGTCGTTCGGCTTTGCGACCTGGCTCTCGTGCGCAATGAAGACCCAGTTGCGCTCGAAGATATATTTCAGCTCGAGAGCGAACACGTCCGCGTCGGTAAAGGCCTCCCGGTCGATCTGAAAGCGGCCGCTTCCCTCGTCTTTTACGAGCCATGCATCGATACGCGAACGCAGTGATTCAAGCTCTGCCACGGCTGCGCCGTTTCCGTCAGGTTGCAACATCCTCTCCTCCATTTCCGGCCACCGAGATTCGTAGGTCAACTATTTGGATCAACGATTCTCGGCTCAACTCTTTGGACTCTTCCGATCCCGAATGACCCAACATAGCATGCGTGGCTCATTGTGCAATGGGTTGCACAATGATCTAAATTGCCCTATTCGAATCGCGTTGCATCATGTGCGACACGTCAACCAGGCTGGTTCAGGCGTATAAAAGCCAAAAATGGCTTGAGATTTGGGAGTGCGAAATATGGTGGGCGTGACCGAGCTGGGTTATCTAGGCTTGTCGGTATCTGATCTGGATGCATGGAAGAGCTTCGCGTGCGGCGTCGGCGGCATGGAATATGTCGATGAAGGCGAAGGCGACCGCGCGTATCTGCGAATGGACAAATGGCATCACCGCATCACGCTGCATGCTGATGGCGGTGACGATCTTGCCTATCTTGGCTGGCGCGTTGCGGGTCCGGTAGAGTTCGACGAAATTGTCGAGAAGCTGACAGTCCAGAATATCGAAGTCGAAATAGCGAGCGACGAAGCGGCGCGCGAGCGCCGGGTCCTCGGCTTGGCCAAGCTCAAGGATCCGGGCGGTAATCCCACCGAAATCTTCTTCGGCCCCCAGGTCGACAATTACCGCCCTTTTCATCCCGGCCGCCCGATGTTCGGTCGTTTTGTTACCGGCGCCGAAGGGATCGGCCATTGCATCCTGCGTCAAGATGATGTGGCCGCAGCGGTTCGCTTTTATCAGCTGCTCGGGCTGCGGGGCTCGGTCGAGTACCACCTCGCTTTGCCGAACGGTGAGGTCGCTGCCCCCTATTTCATGCATTGCAACGACCGGCAACATTCCGTGGCTTTCGGCCTCGGTCCGATGGACAAGCGGATCAACCATTTGATGCTCGAGTACAGCGAGCTCGACGATCTTGGCCTTGCCCACGACTCGGTGCGCGAACGAAAGATCGATGTCGCACTCCAGCTCGGAAAGCACGCGAACGACGAAGCGCTGACATTCTACTGCGCAAATCCGTCAGGGTGGCTGTGGGAATTTGGCTGGGGAGCGAAAAAGGCGGGCCCGCAGCAGGAACATTATCTGCGCGACCTCTTCGGCCATGGAAATGAAGCCGAGGGCTACGGAATGGACATCCCCCTCGGCTGACCACCTTAGGATATTTCAAGAGATGGATGTGATTGAAATGGAGAGACTTCGCCTGTGCCCAATTGACGCCCCCCAGGACGGCGAGCCGGTTGCGATACCGGCAGGCGCCTTCCCGGCGCTCGCGGTCTATAACGTCGATGGCCAGATTTATGTCACGGCCAACACATGTACGCACGGCAACGCGCAGCTTACCGATGGCTATCAGGACGGTGCGACGATCGAATGCCCCTATCATGGCGGCGCCTTCGACATTCCGAGCGGAGCCGCGACAACTTATCCCTGCCAGATCCCGCTTAAGACCTATGAAGTGACGATCGAGGACGGCTGGGTGACGATCGACGCTCCCGGTGCGCCGGAGAGCTGAGGCTATGGACCTTTCCACTCTGCCTCGCACCGAGCTCCTCCGGGAAGTGACGGACCTTATTGCCCTGCACGCCGAGCTGATTGACGACGATCAGCTCGAAGCGTGGCCCGATCTGTTCGTCGAGGACTGCCACTATTCCGTATTGCCGCGAGAGAATGCCGACCGCGGATTGCCGGTTGCGACGATCTTCTGTGACAGCAGGGGCATGCTTGTAGACCGCATCGTCTCGCTCCGGCGCGCCAACATTTTTCCGGTCCATCACTATCGACACATCATCAGCACCAGCCGCATTCACGAGGTTCGTTCAGATGCGGTTGTGGCACATACAAACTATCTAGTGCTCCAGACAAGAAACACCGGCCGATCATTTGTGTATAATGCTGGTAAATATGTCGATGAAATAGTGTTTTCGTCCGGGAAATTTCTTTTTCGGTCAAAGAAGGCGATTTTCGACACGGACCTGATCGACACTTTGATGGTCCGCCCCATTTAGCCCATTTCGAGGTTGCGATATGCTCAATGTTCAAGATACGGCCGTAGGTAAAGTGTCGACCGACACCGAGGAGCCCATTGGCTGCCGGATACCATATTCCGTGTTCACGGATGATGCCTTTTACAAGGCCGAACAGGAGCATCTCTTCCGCGGCCCCACCTGGAACTTCGTTGCGCTCGAGGCCGAAGTCCCGAACCCCGGTGATTTCAAATCGACCTTCATCGGCGACACGCCGGTCGTTGTGACGCGGGACAAGGACCAGAGCCTCCATGTCGTTGTGAACCGCTGCGCGCATCGCGGCGCGACGGTATGCCGCGCACGCCAAGGCAATGTGCCGCATCTCGAATGCGTTTATCATCAATGGGCTTATGAATTGAACGGAGACCTCATGGGCGTCCCGTTCCGCCGCGGGATCAAGGGCAAGGGGGGGATGCCGGCGGATTTCGATCTCAAGCAACATGGCTTGGTCAAGCTGCGCGTCGAAGCGTTGAATGGGCTGGTTTTCGCGACATTCTCGCAAGAAGTGGAGCCGCTGACGGACTATCTCGGTCCGCTCATCACCAAGCATGTCGAGCGGATCATGTGCCGCCCGATCAAGATATTGGGCAATCAACGCCAGTTCATCCACGGCAACTGGAAGCTATACGCCGAAAATACGCGCGACCCCTATCACGCAAGCCTCCTCCATCTGTTTCACAATACTTTCGGCCTCTATCGTTCGACGCAAACCGGCGAATGCCTGATGGACGAGAGCAAGCGGCATTCGTTCCTTTATTCGAAGGCGGGCAGCAACGACGCGGCGCGCGACAGCGAAGTCTATCAGGACTCGCGCAGCTTCGACACGAGCTTCTCGCTCCAGGATCCGTCGCTGCTCGCGGGCCGGAGCGAGTTTCCGGACGGCATCACCCTCGTCATCCTGGCCCTTTATCCCAACCTGATTTTGCAGCAGATCTCGAACACGCTCGCGGTTCGCCAGATCGTCACCCACGGACCGGATTCGTTCGAGCTCGTGTGGACCCAATTTGGCTATGCGGACGATGATGCGGAGATGGACGCGATCCGCCTCAAGCAATCGAACCTCATCGGACCGGCGGGCATGATCTCGATGGAGGATGGCGAGGCGGTCGAGATCGTGCAGCAGGCGGTCAGCTCGGACAGAAAGGCAAGATCCTATATCGCGATGGGCGGCGGCGGCGCCGATGATGCGGATCATCTTGTCACGGAAGGGGCCATCATCGGCTTCTGGCAAAATTACCGCGAGATGGTGGGAATCGAAGAGAGGGTCTCATGACCGCCACCATTGATTTCTACTTCGATTTCATCAGCCCGTTCAGCTATCTCGCACAGTTGCGTCTGCCGGAGATTGCGCGTCGGCACGGCCGGGCGCTCGCCTATCATCCCATCGACATCCCCGAAGCAAAGATTGCGGCGGGCAATTACGGCCCGTCCAACCGCGAGGTGCCGGCGAAGATAAAGGTTCTGACCGCGGATCTGCAGCGTTGGGCTCGGCGGTACGACGTGCCGCTTACCTTTCCATCGAGCTTCGAGTGCGGAGGCTGGAACACAGCCGCAATCTTCGCGGCCCGTCACGGTGCCGCCGAAGGCTTCGTGCGGGATGCCTATCGGCGCATCTGGGGCCTCGGAATCGATCCGCGAGACCGGGACGAATTGCGCGCCTCGGCGGCAACGGCGGGTCTCGAAGCCGATGCCGTCATGGCCTTCGTGGATTCGAAAGAGGGCAAGCGCGCCTATCGCGAAGCGCGGTCGAAAGCTTACGCCCGCGGCGTATTCGGCGCGCCGCTTATGTTTGTCGACGACCAGATATTCTGGGGAAACGACCGGCTGGATTTTCTTGAAGAGCATGTGCGGACGAATTGAAAAAAAGAATCAGGGAGAGGGAGAATGGACATGAGGACCAACAGTTATAATAGCGGGCGCGCCCTCGCGAGCGGCATCGCACTTTTCGCACTGGCCTGGAGCGCGGCCGGCCAAGCCCAGGATCCGGCCCCGGCTGCCGAACCCGAGCCCGAGGCGCAGTCGAGTTCGGGTATCTCCGACATCATCGTGACGGCCACGCGCCGCGAGGAGCGTCTGCAGGACGTTGCTGTCGCCGTGACCGCGATCACCGGCGATTCGCTCTCGGCGGCAGATGTTTCGACGGTGCGCTCGTTGACCCAGGTGGTTCCCGGATTCATCGGGAGCCGCAACATGGGTGTCTTCCAGCCCGTCATTCGCGGCGTCGGGTCGACCGGCATCTCGATCGGCGACGAGCCAAACATCGCCACCTATGTCGATGGTGTCTACCAGCCAGAGTCGGCCGCCAACTGGATCGATCTCGTCGAAGTCGAGCGCGTGGAAGTGCTGCGCGGACCGCAAGGCACGACATTTGGCCGCAACGCCACCGGCGGCCTGATCAACGTGATTACCCCCGACCCCAGTTTTGACCTGCGCGGCAAGGCGTCGCTGCGTTACGGCCGCATGCGGAGGGACGCGGGCGATTATGATGCCCGCTTCTATATCACCGGCGGCCTTAGCGATAAATTGGCTGCCGATTTTGCCGCCCTCTATCGCAAGAACGACGGCTATATCGACGATCTGGTGCGCGGCGGCACGCTCGGCGACCAGCAAGTGATCAACTTTCGCAGCAAGCTGCTGTGGCAGCCTTCCGACAATGCCAAGGTCATCCTGACCGGCGAATTCTTCGACCAGAACAGCACGACCAATTCGCCCCAGCCGGTCAATGGGAATACGGCCGGCCGTCGCTTCCCGGGCGTTATACTTCCGACCGACGCTTGGCAGGCGTCACTGACCAGCATTCCTACGCTGGACTTACGGCGCTGGAGTGCGGCGCTGCATGTAAAACTCGAGTTCGACGGCTTCAACCTCGAGGCGACGAGCGGCTTCATGAATCTGCGCTGGTACCAGGAAACCGATTCGGACGCCTCGAACATCTTCCTCGGTAATTTCCCTGCAACATTTGCGACGGAATCGGGGAGCCAGGAAATCAAGTTCACGTCTGCCGACCCCGGCCGATTCCAGTGGCTCCTGGGCGGCTATTTCTACCAGTTCGGCGGTCATACTGAGTTGGATCTCGTCACGTCGCCGGGGCCTGGAATCCCTCCGACCACCCTCAACCTTGATCCCGCACTATCGGGTCGCTCGTTCGCGGGCTTTGCCGAAGGAACCTACGAGATCGTCGACGACCTGTTCATCACTGTCGGCGCGCGGTACACCACCGAGCGGCGGACCTTCGAACAGGTCGTTAATGGAAATCTGGTCGTTCCGAAGACCGCCAAGTCGTTCAACAAGTTCAACTATCGCGGCGCAGTCCGGTACCAGTTCGCACCCGACGGAAGCATTTATGCAAGCTATGGCACCGCATTCAAAAGCGGCGTCTACAATATGGCGGGCACATCGCCGAATCCGGTCAATCCCGAGAACATCAAGGCATGGGAGGCCGGCATCAAGGTCGACCCCTTCAATTGGCTCCGCACGAACCTCGCCGTTTATCACTATACGTACGACGATCTGCAAGTTCAGGCCAAAGACGCGTCGGGTCCGAGCTACGTCCTGCAGAACGCAGCGAGCGCCAAAATCTATGGCGGCGAGTTCGAGGCGATTATCCAACCGATTGACGATCTCAACATCCGCGGCTCGGCGGCCTACAGCCACGCGCGCTATCGTGATTTTCCGCTCGCGCAGAGCTTTTTCCCGCGCCCCGACGGAGGCAACACTGTTGCCCCGGCGGACGCGTCGGGTAACGTGATGACCCGCGCCCCGAAGTGGACGTTCAACCTGGGGGTCGATTGGGGCCATGAGTTCGATGCAGGGCGCCTTGGGGTCTCGGTCAACACCTTCTACTCGACCCGGCTCTATTATGACTTCCAGAATATTTTCTCCCAGCCGAGCTATACCCTTACCAATGCGTCGATATCCTTTGCCCCAACCGGTGATCGCTGGAAATTCAGCCTCTGGGCGACCAACCTCACCAACGAAAAGGTCTTCCAGACCATTCGTGTCGGGGCGCAGGCAACTGACGGCTTTTACGAACAGCCAAGAAAAGTGGGCGTCAGCGCCGAACTCCGGTTCTGACGCGCCCAAACGCGGTCCAAGGGCTTGATCCCGCGGATCGCGTGCGGCCGGGCTGCCGCCGTGTCCGCCAGCATGAGCCTCGGTGGCTTGTGCTGGCGGACTTTGTTTGCTGTCGCGTAAAGACGGTCCGTTCAACTGCTACTTGTCGAAGGATGCATGCATGACGATCACGGGACAAATGCAGCCTGCGCAACTGGCGATCGGCACGATCCTGACATATGCCGCCGCCGCGCACGCAACCCGGGAAGTGGTGTCGCGCGAAATCGGCAGCGATCGGTTGTGGCGTTATGATTATGCAGCGCTCGCCCGCCGGGTAGCGCAGGCTGCCAACATGTTCACCCTTGCCGGGATCGGGAGCGGTGACCGGATATCGTCGCTCGCCTGGAACACGCACCGGCATTTGGAACTCTTCTACGCGGTCCCGGGCCTTGGGGCAGTGCTTCACACCGCCAACCCCCGGCTCCCCGACGATCAGCTGATCTTTACCTTGAACCATGCCGAGAGTCGCATATTGGCGTTCGAGCCCAACCTCGCCGCGCTCGTCGAGCGGCTTGCGCCCAGCCTCCCGCATATCGAAAAATACATCGTACTGTCCGACGAAGGCGTCGGCATCGGCGAGGGGTTCGGGGCGCTGGCCTATGAGCCCTTGCTCGCGTCGGCACCGGTCTCGATCACCTGGCCCGAAATCGATGAAAATTCCGGGGCGTTTCTTTGTTACACCTCGGGGACCACAGGCGATCCCAAGGGGGTTCTCTACAGCCACCGGGCAGTCGTTCTGCATGCGATGGGAGCGGGCTTGGCGAGCGCGTTCGGCCTCACGTCGTTCGATTGCGTGATGCCTTGCTCCTCGCTCTATCACGCCACCGCCTGGGGCCTTCCGTTCGTGGCGCCGCTCTGCGGCGCCAAGCTCGTTCTTCCTGGCGACCGCATGGACGGTCCTAGCCTCCAGGCCCTAATCCGAGGGGAGGCGGTTTCTTTTACCGGTGGGGTGCCCACGATCTGGACCATGTATCTCGCCCACCTCGAGGCAACCGGCGGCGACACGGGAACGCTCAAGCGGATTATGATCGGGGGCTCCGCCGTACCTCGCGCGATGGCAGAAAGCTTCAAGGCCGACCATGATGTCGATGTCCTTCAGCTCTGGGGAATGACCGAGACCTGCCCGCTCGGTGTGATCGCAACACCGACGCCGGCCGTCGCGGACCTCGGCGAGGCAGCGATGCAGGATATATTGTGGACGCGGCAGGGACGGCTCCAGTTCGGCGTCGAGATGCGCATCTTGGGCGAAGACGGGCACCCCTGCCCCCACGATGGGGCGACGGCAGGCGCGCTACAGGTGCGGGGTCCGTGGGTGGTTCAGCGCTATTTTCGTCAGCCGGCGGATTGCACCGATGTCGACGGGTGGTTCGATACCGGCGACGTTGCGACACTCGACGCCCAGGGGTTCATGCGAATCACAGACCGCACCAAAGATGTCATCAAGTCGGGAGGAGAGTGGATCAGCTCAATCGACCTTGAGAATGTTGCCGCTGGGTGCAGCGGGGTCAAGATCGCCGCGGTCGTCGGCATTCCGCACCCTAAATGGGAAGAGCGCCCGCTCTTGATCGTCGAGCCTCATGATGGAATCCTTCCCGACGAAAAGGAAATTCTATCAACCCTATCCGCGGAATTCGCGAAATGGCAGCTGCCCGATCGCATCCTCGTCGGCGCGGTGCCACTTACGGCAACAGGGAAAATCGACAAGAAGCAACTGCGCGAACGCTATGGTAATGTCTACGCGGCTTGAGGGAACGGGACCCGATGGTTCGGCAGCAATCACTGCGCGGCGAGAAGCTTGTCATCGCAAGCTTCAACCAATAGCGTCTGGGCCGCCCGTCCCGTCGTTCCGCTCCCGCAGCGACTGCGCATAGCCGGACAGCAAGGCAATTGTCAGCTCGGTGACGCGCCTTGCCCGCTCGGGGTCCTTTCCGATCTGGGCTCGCACCGCCAATCCGCGGAGCACGCTCCACAGCAGCCACAATATGTCTTCGGCGTCAGACGGAGACAGGCCGGTCTTGGCAAAACGGCTGACCCAGACTTGCTCGGCCCCGACGCGTCGTTGCTGCGACATACCGCGAACATCGTCGGCGAGGGCCCGAAGCTTGTTTCCCGAGATGACGAGGTCGAGCGCGATCAAAAAATCTTCACCGTAGAAGAATGCCTCTGCATCGTCGCATGCAGCCTCGAGGAGGCCGTCATCTTCGATAGCCTTACCCGCGGCAACGGTCGCCTTCTCGAGGGCTGCCGAAAAAACCTGCTCCAGGCAGGCGGCGACTAGTTGGTCCTTTGTCGGAAAATGGTGAAGCTGCGCTCCGCGAGAGACGCCTGCGCTTTCGGCAACGTCTGCGACGCGAAACGCCGAATAACCTTTCTCGCGCAACAGATTGATAGCGGCCGAAAGGATTCGAGCCCGCATCTTTCTACTGCGTTCGCCTTGTGGCTTGTGCGAATTGTCGTGAGCTGGGGAAATGTCCGCCACTGCGTCTGCTACACCTCTTGCCGAGACCCTCATGCGGCCGAACGTACAGATGGCATAGCTTTCCTATCGGGCTTGTCAAAGTCATAGCTGCGAGATGCAACAGGATGCCGTCCGCACCCGGCTGGCCATTCCGCCCGCCTCGTTGCGGGCCTGTTCAGCGAAACGTCGTACCGCCATCGACGGCTATCGACTGGCCCGTCACAAATTCTGCGCCGTCGGACGCGAGGTAAAGCGCTGCGGCGAGCAAGTCGTCTGCGGTCTCGTGGCGCTTGATGCACTGCATGTTCAATATCTGGGTCTTTTGCGCGGGCGTCACCGTCTCGCGCTCGATCTCCGTGAAGGTTGCGCCCGGAAGCAGCGCATTCACCGTGATCCCGTCGGCGCCGAGTTCACGCGCCATGGCGCGCGTCATACCGACCACCGCCGCTTTGGAAGCCACATAATGTAAATAGTGCGGTCGGCCCATAGTCACCACCCCGGACGAGATGTTGATGATGCGCCCATGACGATTACCTCGCATTACCGGCGCGCACGCCTTGGACACCAGCATTACGCCATCGACGTTCACGCGCATGACCTGTCTCCACTCGTCAAACGGGATTTCCTCGAAGGGCCGCATTTTCAGCGTCGAGAAGATCGCCGCATTGTTGATGGCGACGTCAATGCGGCCAAAGGCCTCCAATGTCTCCGCTATGGCGGCGTCGACGGCTGCCGGATCGGCCACATCGGCCCGAATGGCGATAACGGTGCCGGCGCCACATTCCGCTTCGACCTCGGCCGCTACCGACCGTCCGCTGTCTTCGTTCAGTTCGACGATGGCGATTTTCGCACCGGCGCGCGCGAAGCCTTTGGCGAAAACCCGCCCGATTCCTTGTCCCGCGCCCGTGATGAGCGCGACGCGCCCCGCGAAGGTGTCTGTCTTGGTCATGTCGGTCATATCGTTTCCTCTTTCTTGCTGGTATTCGGGCGAGGCAACGGGGCATATGCGAGCACCGCGCCTGACGTCATCCGCCGCTTGCTCCTCGACCTTCGGTCACGTCCATCGCCGTCAGCCAACTCCACATCCGCTCAACGACGCCGCCGGCCAGGGTCTGGCGCGCGCGTATCTCGTCTTCATCGAGAAGCCCGTGTTGAGGGCCGAACCCCATCGAGCGCACGTCGCGCTCTACCCGCGCGGCGTCTTCGAGGAAGAAGGCAAAAGTCGCAGCTTCCTTCAGATCTTGCCCGACCGTAATCGCTCCGTTTCCTCGCATGACGATCGCACGAGCCTCGCCAAGGGCAATTGCAAGATTTCTCGCTGAAGCGTCGTCGCGCAGGAGCCTGGGATCGTCCCAAAGCGGCGGCCGGGGAGCGAAATAGGCGCCTAGGCCGTGCCGCGCCGCCGGTGTGATCCCGAGCGTCGACAACGACATGGTGGCGGCGGGCATGATGCGACAAATGCCGCCGACATCGGACCGCGCGGCATAAATCGCCTGGTGCGCGCGCACTTCGCCAAGCACTTTTTGGGGAAGGGCGCCATCGACCGAGACAATAGTACCGGGTTCGTCCTTGATAAGCCCCATGGGCATTGCGGCACAGACAAGAAAGTGCCGCGCATCGATGCGCGCACTGCAATGGCCGAACGCGTGCACGAGCCCGGCGTGCGCCAGGCCGCGCGCCGCCATGCGCACCTGCATCTGAAGTCCGGGGTCAATCGTCGCCGGCATAAAACCCTCTCCCGAAGCAGAGTGATTCGGCCATCTTCATCGCGGAGGCCATGCTGGCGTGCTGGGCGATGCCCTGTCCCGCAATTTCCATGGCAGATCCGTGCGGTACGGTCAGATGAACATAATCGAGGCCGATATAGATGGTGCACGCGCCTTCGAAGGCAGCCGTCTTGAGCGCAATCTGGCCCTGGTCATGATACATTGAGACAACGACGTCGTATCGCCCCTCCATGGCAAGACGAAATATCGAATCGGGCGACACCGGCCCCTCGACGCGGCGCCCCGCCGCGCGCTCCCGTTCGACCGCCGGCGCGATCTCGCGCACTTCTTCAGTTCCCATCGCGTGCGGATTCAGGCCGGCGACGCCGATCCTGGGGGCATTGACGCCCCAACGCCTGAAAGTCTCGTCAACGAGACCGATCAGCGACGACACCGCCGCGGCAGAGACAGTGCCCGGGACCTCGGCGATGCTGATATGCTCGGTGATTGGGACGATCCGCAACGAGGGGCTGACTCGCAATAGATAGGTTCCAGTCGGCTGAAGATCGTCGATCGACGATATTTCGCCAGACGCCTTGAGTGATTGCGAGTCGACCGGGGCCATGATCCAGCCATCGATCTCTCCATTGCGAGCCAATTGCTCGGCCAAGCGGATCCATTCTATCACCGCCCGGCCCGAAGCGGCGCCCGACTGTCCGATATCCCATGCCCCCCTCGCCAGCGAGCCGTGGTCGAGAACGGCGATTTCGCCAACCGCACCGGACACCTCATCCGGCGTTTCCACCTGGTAGATGGGAGGGCTAATCCCGCTCGCCGCGGCCGCGAACCGGACAGCGTCGATGCTTCCGATCAATAGGTGCCGCGCCGCGTGGTTGCCGGCGGCGAGTGCCTTGACACAGACCTCTGGACCGATACCCGCCGGATCGCCAATGACGGTAGCGATGAGTGGCTGCTCACGGCGCGGCTTGCCCGCTCCTTCGCCTGCACCTCTCATAGCAGGAAGGTCACATTGCGCATGGGCGCATCATTGTTGATCAGATAGACCTTCTTGCCCAAGATTTTGAAGCCATCGGCCCCCTGTTTCAGGAGGTGGGTCGCGCGCGCGAACAAGGATTGATGCTGACCGGAGCGCGCCTCGCCCAGGATGAAGTTTGAACTGACAAGGACATCGGATCCGCCGGATGCGGCGACCGTAATGTTCGAGACGATGCGGATCAGACGCGACTTCGGACTTTGCGAATGCATCCGCTTATCCTTCAGGCGGAATATTCGATCCGAGATCTGG
Source organism: Sphingopyxis sp. LC363 (assembly GCF_000756385.1). Taxonomy (GTDB): domain Bacteria; phylum Pseudomonadota; class Alphaproteobacteria; order Sphingomonadales; family Sphingomonadaceae; genus Sphingopyxis. The sequence goes on along the minus strand of NZ_JNFC01000067.1, from coordinate 76,510 downwards.
TCATAATGCTCGTAGATGATCGAGACGGACCGATCGGGGTCGAGGTCGGCCTGATTGGAGGGAACCCAGTAGAGGCCGCCCGGCTCCCAGAGCGCGAGCCAATCGTCATAGGCGTGGCTGTCCATCAATTCGGCCTCAAAATACAAAAATGCTTCGATTTTGCCGAAAATGTCGCTCCCGGGCAGGATTGCCCGGCTCTCCTTCAATTCCGAGAAGACGGTGAAATCGCAAAGATCTGCTGCTACCATGTTCATCCTAACGCCTCCCATCGGGCGATTCTTCGGCCATCATCGCCAGCCATTGCCGGATCTGAGCGCGCTGCGGAACCTCGTCGGAAACATGGCCGACGATCGTCCCATCTTCATCAACCCACTCGCGCTCCATCCCGCGCGATATATTGATCCACGGATCGAGATTAGCCTCCAGGCCGAGTTGCACCCGCTCGAAAATCTCGGCGTCGTCTGTCGATCCGGATCCTGCGGGTCCATAAAAGGATTCATGCTGGCGAAGTCGCAGCGCATTGATTTCGGTGCTGACGTTGGAGAACAGCACAGGGAACATCACGACCTCGGTCTCGTCGACAGACAGGGGATTAACGATCCGGATCTGGTTGTTGATCAGTTGCAGGTTTGGAAAAACGCCGACGTGAGGATCGCCCGCCATGGCAAGCAGCATGTCCGCCCAGGCAACATCATGCTCTGCATAGAGCGCGTCGATATAGTCTGCCCCTCCCGGCGTGTTTTCCAGAAGCGCGCGATATTTTCCCGAGTGCTTGAGCCGATGCTTACGGAAATCGAGCATCGTGTGGCCATGACCGAAGTCGCGCGTTTCCGAGATTCCGTCGAAGTCGAAGGGGTTCGCACTGTGCGTGGCACCGAGGCTGTGACCCGAATCGGTGTGTCGTTCCCATGTCGCCAGCACCGAGGCATGGACGAACAACGGATGATATCCATCCATCCCGACCTGCTTCCAATTTCCTTTATAGATCGTCCGGTTGGATCCGGCTCGCACGCTCAACTCTCCGCCCGGTGCCGCGTCGACCAGGATGTCGATCACCTTGGCTGCGTTGCCGAGATAGTCCTCGAGCGGAAGGACCTTTTCGCTCAAAGCCGCGAATATGAAGCCGCGATAATTTTCGACCCGCGGCACCGGCGTGAGACCGTTTTCGCTCGCGTCGAAACTCGGCCCATAGCCGTCGGGCCCGGAAACGCTGACCAGTTCGCCAGCATTGGAATAGGTCCAGCCGTGATACCAGCAGCGGAAAAAGCTGTCCCTGCCTTCGTCCACCTCGCAGACGATTGCGCCCCTGTGTCGGCAGCGGTTCAGGAAAACGCGGATCTCGCCATCCTGGCCGCGAACAAAAATGACCGGTTGACGGCCCATCTGCCGACGCTTGAACTCGCCCGTTTTTGCAATCTCGCTCTCATGGCCGATGAACAGCCAACCGGTGTGGAAAATCCGCTCGAGTTCAAGATCGAAAATCTTCGCGTCGGTATACACCGCCGAATGAATCCAGCCCGGTGCCACAAGCGATCGCAGGCCTGCCGCGTCATAGTCGCGGCCGCGTATGTCGAGGCGGTCCGGCATGCGGTGCGGTCCTGACGGCGCGCGATCGCCCTTGCCGGCCGGCAAGGTGCCGCCGGCGCCCATTGCTAGATGATTTTCCGCTGACAATTTCATTCTCCAGACAATGATGATGAACAATTTGTGTCACACTGGATTGACGGCCTTCCACCTGGTCATGTCGCGCCCGATCGACGACCGCGCGCGCCAGAAAAGAAATGCGGAGAATGGTGCGACCAGGCTTGTAAGGATGAGGGCGGCACGCAAACTCCTGCCGGAATCTTGATCGAACTGCCACGAGATCGCGTCGCTGGCCGTCCCGACGAACAGCGGTCCCAAACCCACGCCGACCAGGTTCAAGACCAGAAGGAAGAGGGCGGTCGCGCCGCCACGGATCTCCGGCGGTGAGACGCTTTGCTGGGTACTGTGGACCGGGCCCATCCACATGGCCCCTAGCATGTTGGGAAGCGCAAGGCCCGCAAGCGCCAGCGCGCCACTGTCGATGCTGAAGATGACGGCATAACAGGGAAGGGCCGCCAGCGACGCAAACGCAGGGATGGTTACATAGGCTCGGACGTCGCTCCGGCCGAACCGATCGGCCAGCAACCCACCGAGCCACACGCCGGCGGCGCCTGCGAGACCTGTGGAAAGACCGAGCGTCAGGCCCAGGAACCCCGAAACCCCCATCCCGGCCTGGGTGGCCATGGCGACGATCTCCGGGCCATGATTGCGGATAAAAAAAGATGCGATGAAAGGTCCGAAGCCATATCCTACCGCGGCTTGCAGCGCAGTCGCGATCACGATGAGCCGGTAGGTGCGAACCGCCCAAAGCGTCTTTACCGCCGCGAGAGCGCCCGGCGGCGCCGTTCGCAACAGAGCGGCGTGCGCCTTGCGCGGTTCGCGCAAAACCAGCAGCAAAAAGGGGGCAAGGACGACACCTGGTATGCCGGCCACCAGAAAGGCGGTGCGCCAGCCATAGGCATCGGCAACCAGCCCTCCCAATGCCATCCCCGCCAACGTTCCCAACGGCACGCCAAGATAGTAGAGCGAAAGCGCCGACGCGCGCCGCTCGGGTGGGTAATAATCGACGATGAGCGAATTTGCGGCAGGTGTCAGGCCGGCCTCGCCAATCCCCACTCCGACACGCCCCACCAAAAGTTGGGGAAAGCTTCGCGCGAGGCTGCAGGCGATGGTGAACCCGCTCCAGACGAGAACGGAAAATGCCATGATCTTTGGCCGGTTGCCGCGATCCGCCCAGCGCGCGAGCGGGATTCCGGCGACGCTATAAAGCAAGGCAAAGGCAAGGCCCGACATCAGCCCGATTTGCCAGTCCGCCAGCTGCAACTCTTCCCGGATCGGTTCGGCTAGAATGTTGACGATCTGCCGGTCAACAAAGTTGAGTGTGAGAGCAAAGGTCAGGAAAAACATGGCGATGCGGCGGCGGAAAGCCGCCCCCGCCACAGCCAGCGCGGCTTCGCCCTCGCCAGGCGGCGTGCGTGCTGTGCCGAGCGCCGGTTGCAGCACAGGAGGCGCGCCCCCGCCCGTCACCGGTTGCCCGATCCCAACGAGATGAAGATATTTTTCTCCTGGGTGAACGCCAGCAGTTCGCCGAGGCATTCCTCACGGCCGATGCCCGACTGTTTCATTCCGCCGAAGGGGGCTCCAAGAATGTGGCGTGAGGTCTCGTTGATCCAGACATAGCCTACGTCGACGGCCATGGCGGTGCGGTGCGCGCGTTCGAGATCTCGTGTCCAGATTGAGCAGGTCAATCCATACTCCAGTTCGTTGACGACCTCGATCATCGTCGGCTCGTCGGACCATCGCAGGATTCCGAGCACCGGCCCGAAAACCTCTTCGCGGGCCAAGCGCATGTCAGGGGTAACGTCGGCAAACACTGTCGGCTCGATGTACAGGCCGCGCGCAAGAGCTTGGTCGGCCGGTGGCCCCCCGCCGCATATCAGTCGAGCGCCTTCCGCCTGGGCGCTATCGATGAATCCGACTATGCGCTCATGCTGTTTCGCGCTGATGATCGCGCCCATCGAAGTCGCCTCGTTGGACGGATCGCCCGGCTGAAACCGCTGGGCTTCCTCCTCGATACGAGCCAGAACCGCGTCGTAGATGTCCTCATGTATGAACGCCCGGCTCGTCGACCCGCATGATTGGCCGCACCACGCAAAATTCATGCCCTGGATCAAGGCTTTTGCTACTTCGGCGGGATCGGCATCGCCATAGGCTATCAGGGCATTCTTGCCGCCAAGTTCGAGCAAGACTGGCTTGAGCGTTGGACTGGCCTCGCGCATCAGAGCGCGACCTGCAGCCGCGCTCCCCACCAAGCTGATCATCGCCACCTTGGGGTGGGCCGCTAACGCCGCCCCCGTTTCGGCTCCTCCCGTAAGGACGCTGAACGTACCCGACGGCAACAAGCCGTCGATCAGCTCGGCGAAGCGGAGTGCTGACAGGGGAGCCTGTTCGGATGGCTTGACGATTACCGCATTGCCGGCTGCAAGGGGAGCGGCAACCTTGCCGGCGCAGAACAGAAACGGATGATTGAAGGCCAGAATGCGGGCGACGACGCCAAATGGCTGCCTGACGGAGAAGTTGACCGCATCTGGTCCGACGGGGACCGAAGCACCTTTCATCTCCGTCACCAGCCCGGAGAAATAGTCGATGAGCGCGGCTGCCACATGGGAGTCGGCCGCCAGTTCACGGACCGGGTTGCCGCAATCGAGAGCATCGAGTTGCGCCAATTCCTTTGCATTCTGGCGAATGACTGCCGCTACTTCGCGCAGCAGCCGGGCACGTTCGAGGGGTGGCACATCGCGCCAGACCCTGGATCCGACGGCGGCAGCGAGGACTGCCCGGTCGACATCCTCGCTTTCTGCCTGCGCGACATGTGCGATGAGCGAGCCGTTGGCCGGATTGTGCGAGGGACTGTACCCGCCCGCCGTCGGTGCATGCCACCCGCCATCATAGTAAAGGTCGTACTGATCTGGAATTGCCATCTATGCTCTCAATCCTTGAGGGGCGAGCCAGCCTATGACCGGCGATCGCATCAGAATTTCACTTCGACGCCGGCGCCGATACGCCGGGGCAGCTCGTACCTGAGATCGGTGCCAAGCGCGCCGGGCCGAACTTCCTGGATGATCTTCTCATTGGTCAAATTCGTCGCCCAGATCGAGAACCGAAACTTTTCGTCATCCGTTCGCCACGAAATTTCGCTGTTGATCGCCGTATAGGGATCCTGCTTCACGGAATTCAGGAAGTCGAAATAGACGACCGAACTGCGGAACAGGGTGCCGTTGATGTTCAACATTCCCGATGCGAGCGGTACGTCGAGACTTGGAGCGATGTTAAAGGTCCAGCGAGGTGCCCGCGGTAGGCGGTTGCCCGACACATCCGCTTGCGACACGATATTGCCTCCCGTTGGCCGGGGAATGAAAACTTGCGCGAGCGGAAAATCGTCATATTCCGCATGGGCGTAGGCGACCGCCGCGTTGACCCGGAAATGATCGGTTGGCGCCAAAGTGGTTTCGAGTTCGCCGCCGTAAAGAGTGGCGTTCGCGGCGTTCTGCAGGACATAACCGGGACCCAACGGATCGCGGGCAGTGACCTGCAAATCCTTATAATCATAACGATACAAGGCGAGATTGGCGCGCAGCCAGGGCGTGATGTCAGACTTGATACCGCCTTCGAGGGCTTTGAGCGTCTCGGGATCGACCGCGAGAGGCGACACGCCAGTCATGTTGAACACACCGCTTTTGAAGCCGGTGCTGTAGGTCGCGTAGATATTCGTGTCCGGTCCGATTTCGAACCGGACCGTGCCTTTATACGTGACCCTGTTAAAGGATTTTTCCGCTGTCTGCGGAAAAAGGGCGACGCCGTTTACGATCTGATCGAAACTTCTTTTCTCATGGGTGTAGCGAATGCCGCCCGTCACGAACAGGCGCGGGACGACCTCAAGCGTCGCCTCGGCGAATCCGGCATAGGAGGTCGTCTTCAGGACGGGGTCGAATGTGCGCACGAGCAGTGGCTGGCTCGGATCAGCGCGACTGCTCAGAATGAAGTTGGCGTCGCCGGAGAGGTGGAAGGCATATAAACCAGCGATCCATTGAAGCGGCCCGGAGCCGGACGAGAGCAGGCGCACTTCCTGACTATAATATTCCGATGCGATTTTGGGGGCCACAAAAGTCGCGAGCAAGATATTCGACGAATCCGAATCCGTCGCCTGAGAGGTTCGGTTGGAGGCATATGCCCCGGTCGTCTCCAGATTGACCCCGCCTAGATCGAAGCGTGTCTGCAAGGCGACACTGTATCGCCGGGTGGCGAGCGAGGGGCGCAGATCGGCGGACAGCTGCCAGGGTTTCAACGGGAGGATCGCGCCGGGAAAGGCTCGACCTGCCGTGTTATTCTCATAGGGCTGGTAGACATTCTCCGAGCCCTTGCGATCGAAATATTCTCCCGTGAGGACGATCTTGTTTCCGTTCTCGCCGCGGTACATCAGCTTGCTGCGGACATCGACAACCTGATAGCCGCCAGCTTTCCCACCGCGCACGAGATCGTCGACAAAACTGTCCGTTTTGCGGTAAATTCCGGCGATATCGGCTGCAATCGTATCGGACAGGCCACCAGTCAGATAGCCGCGCACATTATAGTCTCCGTCGCCCGTCTCGAGGGCGGCCGCGCGCGCCGAAACCATGCCGCTGAAGTCGAAACTGGGATCAGGCGTAATGACATTGATCAACCCGCCCGTCGCGTTCCGACCGAATATTGTCCCCTGCGGCCCGCGCAGGACCTCGACGCGGTCGACCTTGACGAGATCGGTCCAGGTGGAAAATGGGTCTCCCTGGTAGATTCCATCGACATAGGTTGCTACGTTTGACTCGTCCCCGACCGAAATACTGCTCGACCCCACCCCGCGGATAACGGGCAGGAACACGCCCGCAGCGCGGCCACCGAAGAAGCCGGGCACGACCTGAGTGAGATTCCGGATGTCGGCCGCACCCGAACGGCCAAGCGATTCCGAAGTCACGGCGGTCACCGCGACCGGCACATCCTGCAACTTCTGTTCCCGGCGCGTCGCGGTCACGACGATATCTACGAGGCCGCTCTGCGTCGAGGTTTGATCCTGATCCTCGGCTGGGGCCGACGGGCTGGGCGCGGACAAACCGCCAACGGGCGCCGTTTGCGCCATGGATGGCGCGGCGGTCACGGCTGCCGTCATCATCAGCAGCGCTTTGGATGCAAAAAGGCCTTTCATTTTCGGTCTCCCTCCCGATTATTTAGTAATTGATTTATAAGGTTATTCTGTCACCGCTCACAAAGGAAACACCAGATACCGCGGCACGACCGCGTTGTCGGTCACCGCGTTCCGCGACAGAAAGCGACATTGATCGTCTTCCATTCGAATAATGTCCTCGTAGGTCCCGGCGGCCAGCTGCTGCGGCAGCCCGGTATCGTCGGGGGTAAAGATCACGGAGAAGTTCGAGACCATGTCGACGAGACCATCCGCGCGGCGGCTGGCGTGCACGCGCTGAACGAAATGCCGGGTACGATAGTCCTGGAATGTACCCGCCCATATGTCTTCGATGAAGGTGCAGCGATCGATTAACCTGTCGCGGCAGTCGTCGAGCATCATCGCCACGCGCAGGCCGCTCTCGACATCGTTGCGCGCGATGCAGATGTAACTCGCGCTCGGATCATCTTCGAACGTGTCGAGCCACGACCGCATTTTCTTCCCGTCCAGTGCCGACATATATGCCGACTGGAGTTCATCGAGCCGCGCGAGCTCGTCGAGCGTCAAGCGCGTCATGCCTCCCTCCTCCGGAAGCCCATGGCGGCGCGATAATATTCCCAGTGCGGAAGATTGCCGCTCTCGTCGTTCTGACGGAATTCGAACCCGAGCCGGGATGGATCGGTGACGCCTTTTTGGAAGATGGCCTTGCCGGGGGTGCGATTGCCGATCTGGACCCGGTGGAAAACCGAGGCGTCTTCCATACTGATCAGGCCGGACGGGCCGATCGCGTTGGAGCTTTGCCTTATTCGGTGCAAGACCATCGCGTCATCGTCGTCCTGATGCGCGAAATAGGCGTAGGTGACTTCCACCTCGTCGATTGCGACAGGCGTAGCGAAACGGATGCTGATGACGTTCAGGTAATTTGAGGCGACGAGCATCGGAAAGAGAGCGAGCACGCTGGCGTTTTTCGGCCGCCCCTCGTCGCGAAACTCGATGACCGAAGCATCGCGGATTACGCTCGTGGGCTGGGGAACGGTCAACTCGGTTTCGATGCAATAATGGCCACGTCCGGTAGTCGCATACTGGCGGCCTGCGCCGCCCTGCCAGTTGAGCATCGTGAACGCCTGGTGCAGGAGCGGCGGATGATAGCCGTCGTTGTCGCTATAGGCTTTCCAGTTGGTCAGATACCGGACCCGATGATAGCCAATCAGCTTGAGGCGTCCGTCACCGGCCATGATGTCCAGCAACGACCCTTTCGCTTCCTGCAGGAAGTCGTCGAGGCTTTCGGTGTCCGGCGACAGCGTCACGAACAGGAGGCCGCCGACCGATTCCTGCCGCGGCTGGGTCAGCGGATAGTCTTTCTTGTCGAAACCGGGGATGAATTCGCGCTGATTGGGGCAGCCGACCAACTCGCCCTCTTTGTTGAACAGCCACCGATGATAGGGGCATTCGAATTCGGCTCGATTGCCCGAAGGCTTTACCTCGATCTGGGTGCTGCGATGTGAGCAGGCGTTGAAGAATGCCCTGACCCGTCCGTCGTCGCCGCGGATGATGAGCAGGGGGACGTCCGCAAGATTGCAGGTTTTGAAGTCCCCCGGGTGCGGCACTTCGCTTTCGTGCGCAACGGGATGCCACTCGGCTCCACGGAAAATCCGGTCGATCTCGGCTTGGTAGAGGTCTTGCCGGACGAAAATCTCCTTGGGGATTTCGTTAAAATTTGCCGGCCAGACAATGTCTTGAAGATAAGCCTCCGGAACCGTCATCTCCCATCCTTTCTCTTTGCTATTTCGCCGCCCGCGTCACCTCGCGATGCGGTCACATTCATCCCATGCCCGCTGCCCACCGGGGCCCAAGTCTATGTGGACAACTCCTTGATTTTCGGGGTTGCGCCCCACATGCAGAAGCTCTTCGGTTCAAAGCCGAACTGGCGTTCCCTGTAGGTCTCTTCGTCGACCTCGCGCACGCCGACGGAATATTCAAAGACCATCCCGTCGGGACCCTCGAAATATACGAACCGCGCGCCCGAAGTCGGATGCCGGCCGGGTCCGAAGACGATGGGAACCTTATGCTGGCTAAGCAGCGCGTAGCTGCGCTGCACATCGTCGATCGACTGAACCTGGTGGTTGATGTGCTGGATACCGCACCGGTCTGCGGGGACGAGCGCGATGCTGTGGTGAATCTGGCTCAGACGGAGCAGCGGGAGCTCGCCTACCCGGTCACTGACGCGTGCATTGCATATTTGGGTCCAGAAATGCTCATCGCGACCGGGATCCCGGCTGAACAGACCGACGTGACTGAAACCCGTAATTCCCGCGTCGCGAGACAGCTGCGCGCCATTGCCACCGATCTGCGGCGAAACCGCGAATTCGATGCGTCCCCCGCTGGGGTCACGAAAGGCTATGAATTCGGAAACGTGCCGCTGCTCGCGTTCCTCATGCGAACCGTAGCACACCTCATACCCTAATGCTTCGAGCGTTTTCGCCGCATTGAGGAGATCCTCCCCATTCGCCAATTCGAAGCCGACAATCGTTTCGGATGGGTCGCCGATCTCGTAGCTCATCGTGCTCATGCGACTATCGGAGCGAAACGACAGGCGATCAACCGCGCGATCGACAGGCTCCAGGCCAAGTATTCGCGTGGCGAAATCGGTAGCGGCCGCGACATCCGGTGTCTTGAGACGAGTATAAGCGATGTCAATGATGTTGATGGTCATGGCAACGTTCCTCCCAATTCTTCGAGGTTGGAGGTCGAACCCCAACTGCATAGCGAGGCGGGAGAATCGGCAAACTGCCGTGGCCGGCGTCCGACGGGCGACGGATCCGATCGGGTCGAATAGGTGAAATAGCTGTCGGGCGAGGGCCCGCTGAAGGTCAGAAACACTTCACCGCTCGCGGGTTCCTTGCCTGGGCCGCGGACAATGCCGACCTGCCGGTCAAGGAGAAAATATTTCGACTGCATCACGGCGTCGATGCTCTCGACCTCAAACCCCACGACGAGGAAGCTCTCGCGCTTGCTCGGCACAATCATGATCCTGTGATGCTGATCGTCCCAGCCGAGGTAGATTGCGTCGCCCACCCGATCGGTGATCCGCGCTCCGAGGATGTCCACCCACACAGCGGCGTCAGACGCCGGGTCCCGGCTGCCGAGGATCACGTGTGACAGGCCGACAATTCCCGCATCGCGCGATGGAAAATATCGCTCGCCGCTCTCCTCGGCCCGAACGACCAGCTCGATGAGATTGCCGCTTAGGTCGCGACAGGCGAGCCCCGCGTGATAGCGGCGGCTTCGACACAGATCGTGAGGGATCGCCTCGACATCCCAATTTCGCTCCCTGAGTTTCCCGGAGACTTCCTGCAGCTGCTCGACGGTTCTCAGCGACACCGCCACGCTGGGCCGGAGGCTGCTCCCGGAACCGTCGAACTCCAGGCAATAGGACCGAGAGTCAGAACGGAACCGTTCGGCTTCCGGCAACCGTTCGCTGTGCTGCAGGCCGACGGTATCAACGGCGAGCCGCGTGGCTTCGCTAAGCGACTGAACCGGGATCCGTACGAACCGTAGCTGCTCCAGCATTTGCCACCTCAAATCCAATGATCAGTCAGTCTGTACTGTTTGTTTTGATTCGGGGCAAGCCTTATCGCGAGTCCCGAGAGGGGTGTCGTCATGACCGGGGCGATGTGCTGAGCGGCACCTGGCAGCATAGGGTTGTTATCGCCCGCTCGTCGCGAACGTTCGATCCTTCAACGCGCAGGGCCCGAGGCAAAGAGCGGCCGGCTTCGGCGAGCCCGTCGAGAGCGATCTGGTAGTCCCCGCTGCCCCGATATCAGACGTGTCGTGTCGGGCGATCCGCCGAAAGGGGAAGCACTAGCTTGTTCGGTACCCGACCGCGTGCGAGCCTCTTCAGGATTGGAAGCGCGTTGGGATAGGCGTCGGCGAATGCCAGAGGCTGACCGTCGGCGCCCAGCCTCACTTCAAAGACCGGCCCGTCGCCACAAGCGCAGCCACCGGCACTCTGTCCTCGCATGAAGCGCTCGGGTTGAGCCATGTCGGTCTCCAAGCAGAGATTCGTTTCCTAGTAGACAACACGTTGCACAAAATGGCTCGTCGGTCAATTGGCGTTGGCATGCGAAGCCAAGAGCGGTCTGCCTCGAGGAAGAGCCCTCACCGCCGAAAGATCGCCGGCTCGGTCGGACGATTTTGCTGACACGACAAGAGGTTAGGTAGGGCTCCCTGCCGCCATATTCGCAATTCGTTAGTCGTCAGTGCTGGCGATTTGGTGCAGAGGGGGCAGAACGGCGGCGGTGCGCCGCCGCAAACGCGAGCGGCGCCAATTGGGGAAATCGGCTTGCTGACGATGAATGGCGTCGGCCATTTCAAATCTTTCAATGCTTCTATCGAGGAGGCATGTCTTCCGATCCGCTTTCGAGATTGCCTGACATTTTCGTCAGCAATGCGCGGACCGCGCGTATTTCAGTCGGTGAAATCATATGGAGCAGCCGCGCGTAGATCATGTCGGCTTCGGCGCGCAGCTGGGGCAGGATTTCGATCGCTCGGGGTAAGAGATGAAGCTCCCAGACGCGCCGGTCGCCCTTGGCAGCGCGCCGTTCCGCGAGCGTCATTCTTTCCAGCTGGTCGACAACATGGCCAACGCTGGCACGCTCCAGTTCGAGCATTTGGCGAGATCGGTCTGGGTAATGCCCGGGGTCCGATAAATATAGACGAGCGCGCGCCACTGGGTTCGGGTCAATCCGAAGCGCGCCATTGAGGCGTCGAACAAGCGGCGAAGTTTGCGTGGCACTTCTTCGATGACAAAGACAAACTCGTCTGAGTCCGTCAGAAGACTTTTCCCGAGAGAAGCATCGCTGGTGCTGCGAAAGTCGACCATCGGCTGAAACTGTAAAGCCACTATCGGCATATGAACATGCTTTACTGTAAGATATGATACAGTATGATGCCTGAATGTATGATCGGACGATCACGCTTGCGGGAAAAGCGGGCCATGCAATCGCGGCGTCGATCGATGGACCGGAACTGGGCTTTCCGGTGATTTTGGCGCACGGCGGCGGCCAGACCCGCCGGGCGTGGAAGTCGGTGACCCGTCAACTCGCGAGCCACGGTTTTCGGACGATCGCCGTCGATATGCGCGGGCACGGCGAGAGCGCTTGGGCCAGTGATGGGGCTTATGACATTTCCGATTTCGCGGCCGATCTCGTTGAGATCGCTGCGGCGATGCGAAGAAAGCCGGCGATGATCGGCGCATCGCTTGGGGGGCTGGCTGGGATCATTGCGGAGGGAAACCGCGCACCGGGGAGTTTTGGATCGCTTACCTTGGTCGACGTCACGCCGCAGATGGAACCGAGCGGCGTTGCCCGCGTGGTCGGTTTCATGGCGGCCCATGCGCGCGAAGGGTTTGCGTCGGTGGAGGAGGCCGCTGAGGTCATTTCCGACTATCTGCCCCATCGGCCTAGCCGGAAGGCCTCGCCTGGGCTCGCCCACTATCTGCGCCGCAAGGACGATGGGCGCTTCTATTGGCATTGGGACCCGACCTTCATCGAAGGAGTTACGCGGCAAGGCGGTGTCTCAAGCGACAATGGCCGCAGCGAACTGAGCGCCGCCGCTGCCAGTTTAGCCTTGCCTGTGCATCTGATCCGCGGTGGGTCGAGCGACCTAGTTTCGCTGGAAGCCGTCAAGCATTTCCGAAGATTGGTCCCGCATATGGCATATAGCGACATCGCGAATGCGACCCATATGGTGGTGGGCGACGAGAATGACGCGTTTGGCAAGTCAATTGTGGAGTTTTTGCTCAGCACCCATGAAATGGAGATGAAGTCATGAACGCCCCACGGGTCGCCCCTGGGCTTGAGGAACTGGGGGAGCTGCTGTTGCTTGCGCCTTTCCACCGCTGGCTCGGGCTCAGGATCGCCGAGGTCGGCACCGACGAGTTGGTGATCTCAATGCCCTGGCGAGACGAAATAATCTCAAATCCGACGGTCGGCGCAGCGCATGGTGGCATTTTATCGGCGCTGATCGATCTTACCGGCCTTTACACGGTCATTGCCATGGGAGGGTCTGCGCGGGCTACGGCAAACTTGCACGTCGATTTTCACCGACCGGCCTTGCCAGGGCTGATGCGGGCGATCGGCAGGCCGGTCAAACTGGGTCGGCAGATAAGCATAGCCGGGACGCGGATTGTGTCTGCAGACGGAACCTTGATAGCGAGTGGTAGAGGTGCTTACGTCGCCTGACCATCGCGCAAGAGTCGTGGCACTTCTCGCAGCCATCGTGCTGGTGCGGTCCTGCCTCGGCGACCTTTTGATCATCGCTGATCGGCTGCGGCGAGTTATCGAGCGGAACTAAGTCTTAGGGCATAGTTGCGGCACCGCGTTTGGCGCTGTCATGCGTCGCGCCGAACGCTCGAGCAAGATGCGCAGGGCGAGATGGTCCGCCTTCGGTTCTACTTGCTCTACTCGCGTTCGTATTGAACCGCTCCATGATCGAGAAAGCGGTCCTTCATGCCCTTCGAAAGCCGGCTGTCAGCACAACCACGCGGTGTCCAGCCCCCTCCGTTGAGCCAGACCGCTACCTCACGGCGCGGCCTGGCCCAGGCACCATAGGCGAAGTTTTGCCGATCGGGTCAGGGCGCCGGAGTGCGGTTCGCAATCGCATCCTCGATCAGATCCTGCATGACCTGCTCGAGCTCGACGCCCTTGCGGTCGCCTCCGCTCGATATTTCGGTCGCGATCAGGGCATAATAGCCGGTCTCGCGATCGATCCAGCCGGTCCAGCCATAGGCGCCGGGCGAAGAGTTGATCTTCGACGTCGCGCACGCCGAGGGCGTGTCGCATTCGACGAAGGAGCCGAGCGCATATTCCCAGTTCACTGTGCTCGCCGGAACGAAAACACGCGGCAGTCCGATCGTGCGCGGCTGCGTGAAGGCCGTCATGTTGGTGATGAAGCTGCCGCCGAGGAACGCGCGCAGCAGTTTCGCATAGTCGCGCGGCGTGGAGAAGGCGCCGCCGGCCACCCACGGATTGGTTGGGACGGTCGCGGGGGGGTGGGGATCGTACCACGTGGTGCTTGACATCCCGAGCGGGATGGTGACGTGCTGCGCAAACAGTTCGTGGAAGTTCCGCTCGCGTGCTGGCGACGTTCCTGGTTCTATGCTTGTATCCTTGGCCTCCAAATACGCCCCTGCGACCTGAATGCCGTGAGGACCGTAGCTATATTGAGCACCAGGCGCATTGCCCGGGCGCAGGATGTCGTAGCGCAGGTCGTGGATGCTCTTGGCGCAGTTATAGAGACCAAAAGTCGGGAGAAGCTGGCAGCCGCCGACGAGCGGGCTCGCATTAAAGCCCGATGTCATCGACAGCGTATGCTTGAGTTTGACATCCTTCTTCGTTCCGCTCGTCGTCCAGAAGGCGAGTGGTGGCCGCATCGGATCGTCGAGCGTGGCAATGCCCGCCTGCACCATGCGCATGCCGAGCGCGCCAGCAAACCATTTGGAAGCCGAGGCGAGCGGTGTCACCCGGTCGATGCCAAAACTGCCCTTGTCGAATTCGAAAAGATAAGTGGGATCGGACGCGTTCCCGACAATGAAATAGCCACTAGCGACTTCGGTGTCAGCGACGATCGCGGCCTTCAGCGCTGTCCAGTCATAGGTGTAACCGCCGACGGTCGTTGTGAGGCTTGCGGTCGCGAGCGCCGACGCAGCGGATGCCGTCGCCTTGGCGGCGGACGGCGCGGGTGGCAGTTGGACCATCGGACGCGTTTCGCCGCCGTCGCTGCTCCCGAAGCCACTTTGCGCCGCAAAAACCGCTACGCCGACCAATGCGGCGCCGGCGGCAAGCCATATCGATTTCCGTCGTCCAGACATTTTATCTCTCCCAGCTTCGTTGCACGTTTCGAAACGGTGGGCCTGTTTGGCCGAGCGGGCTAAGGCCTGGGTTGGCCTGCCGCGAAATGGATTTTCAGCAGGTGGTCGAGTTGCGCCTTGCGAAAACCGGCGACGACGGCTGACCGGGGCGCGAGATGTGCGAGACGGTCGTCAGTCGGCTGGTACCGGGGCCAGTCAGGCACCAGCGCGCAGTCGGGTACGCCATTCTTCGCGAAAGCGACCCAGCAGGCGGACACGCCTTCGCCGAAGCGGCGATCCTCGTCGTCGACGGGGCCGGCGAGCGAAGCGAAATAGCCCAGCGTCCCGAAAATATAGGGAATTTCGGAGCCATGCCCGGCGCCCTTCGCCCGATCGCGGCGCGCTGCTGCAACATAGTCGAAATGATAGAGGTAGGACGGCGCGCCGGCGGACGTCCGCGCCGCGAGCCATCGCGACGGTGCGACGAACCAGGCGTCGCCCAGAATTTGGCGGGCCAGTTCGTCATCGGCGAGCCCGGTGCCATAGGCGGCGCGGCCCGCCGCCTGGTCGGGCCCGAGATAGGTGAGCGCGGCCGCCGGCGGCACGCCCATGGCGAGGATTACGCTGGCTTCGTTGCTGTTAGCGCCGACGAGGAGCGGCACGTCGATCGGCTCACTGCGCGCAAAAACGCGCCATGGCGCTTCGCGCACCAGCTCGCCGTCGAGAATGGGGCCGACCATCGCGCCCGGCGTCCGGACATCGCCGGCCGCGACGAGCGCGTCGGCCGAAAGCGCCCGGAGCGCGTCGATCGTCGCCGAAGGCGGCGCGCCGGCGCGAGCCGCCAATGCCGTGCCTAGCGCTTCCTGCTCGATAAGCGGGCGCGGGTCGAGTAGGCCGACGCCCGACTGTACGATGGCGCGCGCGAACAGGCCCTTGGCTTCGGAGTGGGCGAGGATCGTCGTCACGCCGATTGCCCCCGCGGACTCGCCGAACAAAGTGACCTTCCCCGGATCGCCACCAAAGGCTGCGATATTTTTCTGGACCCAGCGAAGGGCGGCCATCTGGTCCATGAGGCCATAATTGGCGAGCGCCTCGCGACGCGGCTTGGCTGCGCTCAGAGCCGGGTGGGCAAAATAGCCGAGTGCGCCGAGCCGGTAGTTGATCGTGACAAGAATGACCCCTTGCCTTGCGAAGGCTGTACCGTCGAAAGCCGGGAACGTACCCGACCCGATGACATGCGCACCGCCATGGATCCAGACCATGACGGGAAGTTTCCGCGCGCCGGCCGGGCGCCAGATATTGAGCTGTAGGCAGTCTTCGGATTGATCATCCGCTACTCCACCGGCGACGAGCGCAGGCCGCACCATCTGCGGGCAAGCGGGTCCGAACTTCGCGGCATTGCGAATACCCGCCCAGCGCGGCGGAGCCTGCGGCGCGCGCCAGCGGAGCGCGCCTACGGGAGGCGCAGCGAAGGGAATATCGAAAAAACGCTCGACTCCTGCCTCTGCAGCGCCCGTTAGTCGCCCCTGCGCCAGCGTCGCTTGCGGAGGGGCAACCGCCGCCGCGGCGGATGCTGAAGCGAGCAGCGTCGCGGCTCCAGCACATGCTGCCATGACCCATTGCCGCATTTCGCCGTCCCTTTCGTCTCGGCTGGCGGCCGCAGGCCGCGGGCAAGCATATCCCCTAGAAAGAAATGCGGCCCTCGACGCCTATCACCCGGGGTTGGCTGTAACGGTTGATCGTCGGCGCCTGGGCAACATAGTAGAGCTTGTCGAAGAGGTTGTTCGCGAAGGCGCTCACATTGACCTTTCCGAAGTCGACGCCGATGCGAAGATTGACGAGGACATAATTGTCGAGGTCGACCGACGTTGCGGTCAGCTCCTGCTTGCCACCCCATTGTCCGCTGACAAGCACATTGCTCGTCAAGGCAACGTCGCCGGTGACCGGATAGCGAAGATTGAGGTTCGCCGAGGCGAGCCAGTCGGGAACCTGCGCGAGATCGAGACCGTCGTATCGGCCCGTCTTGACCTTGCCGCCCTGCCGCGAGCCGCTGAGCGCGAGGCGGCCGTCGCCTTCTCCAAGGTCGAATCCGTGGCTATATTCTGCCTCGATACCCCAGCTCTTCGCATTACCGGCATTAGTGAGATAGGCGACCGCGGCGACCGGGCAGGCCGCGTTGGTCAGCGCGCATCCATCGTCGACCTGCGCGATCAGATCCTTGAGCTCGGTATAATATCCCGCGATTGCGAAATAGCCGCGCCGCACCGGGCTGCCCTTGATGCCGACCTCATAGGAGGTGCTGCTTTCGTTGCCGAACAGTACCTGTACCGGGCTCGGAGCGCGGGGATCGGACAGGCGCGTGTTGAAACCGCCGGCGCGGTAGCTGCTGCCGACCTTGCCATAGGCGAGAATATTTGGAGTAAGTTTGTACGAAAGCGTCGCATTGTAGGAGAGATTGTCGGCGCTGATGTTGTCGTCGATAATCCGCGATGACCCGCCTGTTGGCAGGCCTGTCGCGAGATCATAGAGCCGCGCGCTGATGCTCCGGCTGTCGCGTGTATAGCGGAGCTCGCCGGTCAAGTTGAGGCTGTCGGTGATATCGAAACCGAGCGAACCATAAGCCGCATAGCTTTCGAAATGGAGCCGGGCGGGGGCGATGTTGCCCGGAGAAGGATTGGCAAGCGTCGGCGTGCGCGTCGTCGTCACGGAGAAATCGCTGTCGAGCAGCAGCATCTCGGCGCCCACGAGCCAGGTCAGACGGTCGCTCGCGCCCGTCACATGGATGTCCTGCGAGAAATTGTCGGTGGTGTCGACGACATAGGAGGCGCCGCTCGGGTCGAGCGGGGTTAGCGCCCCGATCTGACCTGCAGCGCGCGCGCGCGCAAGTTCGGCCGGGCTCACCGCGTCATTGTCAAGGTCATATTCCGAGTGGCGCTTGCGAAAGGATGTTGTCGAGGTGAGGTCGGCGCCGCCCAAGTCCACGCGGATAATCGCCTGCAGTCCATCGACATCCTGGCTGGCACGGGGCGCCGTGTTCCAGGGATAGCGGAAGCGATCCTGGGTATATCCCCCCGGGAAGCCTGGCGTGCCGGCGGGGATGGAAATCTGATAATGAACCGCCGGGGTCGTCAGCCGCTGGGTCTCGGCCATGATGATCGCGTCGACGGGTCCGCGTTTGAGACGGATCTGGCCGCGCAGACCATGACCCTTCTGTTGGTCGAAATAGACGTCGTTGTCCGGATTGTAGAAGAAGCCCTTGTCCTGCTCGACGAGATCGCCGCTGAGACGGATCGCAAGACCTTCGGCAAGCGGAACATTGATCGCGCCTTGCGTCTGGAAGCTGTTATTCTCGAAGCCGTAGCGCGCACTCGCCCAGCCTGAGAGATCGAATTCGGGCTCGGCCGAAATGATATTGATCGCGCCGCCGACCGCGTTGCGGCCATAGAGTGCGCCCTGTGTCCCCCGCAGCACCTCGACCCGGCCGATATCGAGGAGATCGAGGCGGGTGAAGTTTCGCCCGCCCACGGGACCACCGGCGATATAGGCACCGTTGCGATACAGGCCGACGCTGGGATCGCCATTGGTCGCGCGCGCGGTCGACGAGGCGCGGATCGAAATCTCGGAAGTGATCGATGAGCTGAGATTGTTGAACCTGACGCTCGGCTGGTCTGCTAGCAATTCGCCGCTGCCGCTTGCGCCGCCGCGATCGGTGAGTGAGGTGATATCGATGACAGAAGCGGCTGTAGGAACGTCGGCGAGCCGCTCCTCGCGGCGCCGCGCCGTCACGACGATCGCGCCGTCATCGTTCGCTTCCGCCGCGTCCGGAAGAGCTTCGGGCGGTCTGTCTTGCGCGAAAGCAGGCGGAGCGACGGCTACCCAAATTGCGGCCGTGCAGAAAAGAAGGTTCGCCCTGCGTCCCATGGTCACTCTCCCCATTTTGTTATCGCAATTATTATCGATAATTTTGTGCAGAAAACGCGAGCGAGTCAAGCCGGAAAGCGCAATGTCATTGCACGTGGGTCACGGGTTTAGGAGACGACGGCGCTCAGCAGGTCGCGGACGCCCCGCGCCGTAGCGGCAAGCGGGTCAGGTGTGACGGTAGATAAATCGTCGGTCACAGCGTGGTGATGACGGTGTGCGCCAAAGATGCCAGCATGACGTGTGTAGCCGGCCTTTATCACTTCCGAGAGTTCGCCCGCTGTGCCTTCCGCCGAAGGATAGGCCATTTCCAACCCTGGCTGGCCTTTGAATATCTCGCGCGCACGCGCAACGAATTCGGGCGATGTCATGAGAAAACGATAGGGATCGGCACTCGGCAGCGGCAGCAAGCGCCCCGGCATTTCCTGATAGTCACGTGCTGCGGCATTGGCGCCGAGATGCAACCAGAAAGCCGTCTCGCTGGGGGCTGGACCAAACTTGTCGGCGATATGGCTCGCACCGAGATTCTCATATTCATGCCCGCTGTTGCACAGAAAGAGCAGGCTGTGCTGGGGAAACGCTCGGGGCATCCAGTCGGCGAGCGCGAGCCACATCGCGATGCCCGGCCCCCGCTCGCCGGCGCAATCGGTCCAGCCTGAACGCGGCGTCGAGACGACGAGCCAAGGGCGGCCGGAGCGAACGAGTCGCCCGATTATATTCTGAGCTGCCCGAGCCCCACCGCGCCCGCGCAGCGCTAATTTCGCCGCGGCACCGTGGCGCGCGGCTTCAATCACCGGGGCGGCGAGTCGCGGCGCGAGCAAGGCAAGTGGCTTTTCCGATACGGGATGACCGGCCGGGACATTGAGGAGCAAGGCCTCGCCCGTCGGCCCGGTCGTAATGAGAATGACCCCGCTCGCACCGCGCGCAAGCGCATCGGCGAGCGGCTCGCGCGCTGCACGATCTACGAGGCTCGACCAGCGGCGGAAAGGCAGGCGCACTACGGCGATCGCGCCGTCGAGGCGTTCAGGAATTTCTGCGAGGCGCAGCGGCGCAGCGAGTCCAGCCTCGCCGGTTTCGATGGCGAGCGGTTGTGCGACGAGCGGTATCGTGATGTCGCCGAGCCTGAGGTCGCAGCGCGAGGCCTCGAACCAAGGCACGTCAAACGTCTGGCGTTCGACTTCGAATCCGGCACTGGACAGCCGCTTCGCTGTCCAGTCGGCGGTCCAACGATCGCCCTCGCCGCCCGACTGCTTGTTGCCGGCCTCGGTATAGCTTTGGACGTCGGTGAAGAGGCGTTCGGAGCCGAACATGGTCAAATCCCGAGATACAGCGGCAGCGGAGTTAACCTGCAATGCGATCGGCGCCGCGAGGCCCGCCTTAAGCAACGTGCGGCGGTCGGTCGGGAGGCGGCTCATGTCACTTTTGCGCGGCGGCGGCTGGGCTTAGTCTTTGCGTGCCGGGCCTTATATTCCTCGAGTGCGCGCCCGAAACTATTCTGAGTAACGCCGATCAGATCGCGCGCCACCGCATCGGCGGCATCGCCATCGCGCGTGACGATATGGCGGCAAAGCGCGTCGTAGAGGATGGCCGATCGCTTCGCGGCGTCATTGCCATGCGTCTCGATATAGCTGTCGGTATAGACATTGTGCTGCCAGCGCGCGAGCAGCGCGACCCGGTCGAGGAGCTCCAGCGCGAGCGGCGCATTGCTCCGCTTGGCGATGAAGCGGCCGATGCGGTTCGAGACTTTGATATGCTCGAACGTATTTTCGGTGCGCTGGGTGACATCCTTATATTCGACCAGACGGTGCATCAGTTCGCGCCCGTCGCGATCCGTCATCTCGACCGCAGCCAGGCGGCAAACTACACCGAACAGGGATTTCCACAGCTCATAGACCTCGTTCGCGGCATGCTCGTCGATATCGATCACATAGGTTCCGCGCCACGGGACCACCTTCACGAGACCGATCCGCGCAAGATGACGGAATGCTTCGCGCACGGGCGCATGGCTCACCCCGAAGCGCGCGGCGATTTCGCGCTCGCGCAGCCACGATCCCGGCTGGATGCGCCATTCGACGATGTCGTCAGTCAAGAGACGCGCAATGACGCGGTCTTGAGTCGGTGCACTGTCGTCTTCGGTCTTCGTCGCGCCCATTTCTCTCCGTTCGGCTTTCCCTGCTACCGGCACCATCCTAATCGGACAGTGCACGCGAGCAATCGATGATTGCGAATGAAATTATTATCGATAATATCGAGAATGACAAGCACCAGAAAATGGGAGTCGGAACTTGAAGCGCACCATCCTCTTTTTCGCAGCAGCCGTTGCGGCACAGCCGGCCACGGCAGGCGAACCCGCTCCTCTTCCCGGCTGTGCCGCGGCGATCGCCTATTCCGAGGCAAACTCTGGCGTGGCGCTGCTGATCCTTGAGGATGGCGAGGTTCGATGCCGTTCTGCAGATATTGCGACACCGCAGGAACTCTGGTCGGGCACCAAGAGTCTTGTCGGGCTGATGGCGGCGGCGGCCGTACAGGACGGGCTTTTGACGCTCGACGAGCGGGCATCAGAGACGCTCGCTGAGTGGAAGGGCGACGCCGAAAAGGAACAGATCACGCTTCGCCAACTGCTGTCGATGACAGGTGGTCAGGCCTCAACCGTCGGGAGACCCCAAGGGTATTTGGACTCGGTCAAGGCACCGCTCGCGGCGGCACCGGGCGGGAAATTCCAGTATGGCCCTGCTCCGATGCAAGTCGTCGGCGAAATCATGCGCCGAAAGCTCGTCGCCAAAGGCGAGGACGGCAACCCTCGCCATTATATCGAGCGTCGCATTCTAATGCCGCTAGGCGTAACGGTCGGCGATTGGCGCAGCGGCCCCGATGGCGCACCGCTCATGCCGCAGGGCCTAGTGCTGGCCGCATCCGAGTGGGCGAAGATCGGCGAGTTCGTCCGCGGGGGCGGAAAGCTCGAAGGCAGGCCACTTGTCGACGAAGCGACATTCGGCGAGATGTTCCAGGGTAGCCAGGTCAATCCTGCCTACGGTCTCACTTGGTGGCTACCCCGTAGCACGCCGGCTGTCGATATTGTTACTCGGTCCACCGATATCACCAGTCATGCCGCCGAACTACCGGCGGATATGGTCGTCGCCGCCGGCGCGGGCGATCAACGCCTCTATATCATTCCGTCGCTTCGGCTTACGATCGTGAGGCAGGCGAAACTCGACATTGCCGCCTTAGCGGCGGGGAAAAAAGGTGATTGGTCCGATTGGCGGTTCCTGTCGCTGTTGCTGAAACCAGCGAGTGAATAATTTGAAACGCGGGCGAGAACATCTCGGGGGCGATCGAACCTAAGCCGTGCCGCTGCAATATGATCATTGAGAATTGCTGGCTGAATGCAATCGCGGCCCGTGGAGTTTGCCCATGGGCCAGCATGATGACGGTCATTGACAGCCAGCGCGGCGATCGGAACCGAGAGGCGGAACCGTGCGCGCGACGGCGCAGTGGGGCGAAGAAGGATGCAGCATGTTGCGGGGATTGATGCAGGACGCGCCGCTGCTGATCAGCGGAATATTGGAATATGCAGCGCGCGCGCACGGCAAGAGGGAGATCGTCTCGAAGGCTGTCGTGGAGCCGGTTTGGCGGTATGACTGGCACCGCTGCGATCAGCGTGCGCGTCAGGCTGCGCAGGCCCTTGGCGTCCTCGGGATTGCGACGGGCGACGGCGTCTCCTCGCTCGCCTGGAACACTCCCACCGCCACCTCGAACTCTTCTATGCGGCGCCGGGCATGGGCGCCGTATTGCACACCGCCAACCCGCGTCTCAGCGACAAGCAGATCGCCTTCACTATCGCTCATGCAGGGAGCCGCATTCTCTTCTTCGAGCCCAATCTAGCCGAGCTCGTCGCACGGCTGCGTCCTCTCCTTCCGGGTATCGAGCGCTATGTCCTTCTCGCGGAGCGCGGAACGATCGCGCCAGATGTTGCCGACACGTTGAACTACGAAGCGTTGCTGGCAAGCGAGGACGGAGCCCTCACCTGGATGAGCTTCGATGAAAAGGCAGCCGCATTTCTTTGCTACACTTCGGGGACGACGGGCGACCCCAAGGGCGTCCTATACAGCCACCGCTCAATCGTTCTTCACGGGATGGCGGCCGGTCTAAGCAGTGCCTTCGGGTTCAGCGCTTTTGATGTCATCATGCCCTGCTCGTCCATGTATCATGCAACGGCATGGGGACTTCCCTTCACGGCAGCGATCAACGGCTGCAAGCTAGTGCTTCCTTGTGACAGGATGGACGGTGCCAGTCTTGCCGACCTGATCAACGAAGAGGGCGTCACCTTTTCGGGTGGTGTGCCGACGATCTGGACCTTGTACCTCGCTCATCTCGACACTACGGGGACGGGGGTCGGCAATCTCAAGCGCCTCGTGATTGGGGGCTCGGCCGTCCCCCGGGCGATGGCCGAGACATTCCGAGCCAAATATGGTGTCACTGTGCTGCAGCTCTGGGGCATGACCGAAACCAATCCGCTCGGCGTGATTTCGACGCCCTCCCCGCTCCTGATGGCCGAAGGCGAGGATTTCGCGAACGACCTCCCGCTGACGAAGCAGGGTCGCATGCAATTTGGCATCGAACTGCGCATTATCGACGGCGATGGCACGCCGCTCCCCTGGGACGGTGAGCAGGCGGGTGCGCTCCAGGTCCGCGGACCGTGGGTCGTCGATCGCTATTTCCCCGATATTGAGGGCGCCGGGAGCGATGGCTGGTACGACACCGGGGACATCGGTACGATCGATCGCTTCGGCTTTCTCCGGCTGACCGACCGCGAGAAAGATGTGATCAAGTCCGGGGGCGAATGGATCAGCTCGATTGATATCGAGAATGCGGCGGTTGGGTACCCCGGCGTCCGGGTCCCGGCGGTCGTTGGCGTATATCATCCAAAATGGGAAGAGCGCCCCCTTCTCGTGATCGAAACGCATGAAGGTCAAGCCGTCACAGCCGACGCAATTCGCGCGCATCTGGAGACGAAGGTTGTTCGTTGGTGGCTGCCGGACGACATCCTGTTCGCGACAGTACCGCTCACTGCAACGGGAAAGATCGACAAAAAGGCCTTACGCGAAGCGTATCGTAACCAACTCGCCTAGATGAGATCACACTGCGTCCATTCCGTGCGAATGGCAGCGATCCTTTCAGGCGGGATAATTTCAGCGGGCCTCGTGAGTCTTGCATAAGCCCGGGCAATCTCGGTCGGGCTGTCCAAGGCAAAGCGCTCTACGCTTGCAGCGCGGTCAAGGTATGGCCAAGATGAGGCATGGCGTCGACCCAAAAAACCAAAGAACCAGCTTCCGGACGAACAGGGAGGCCCACTCGACAAGCCTCGCAAGCACTTTCGAGGAAAATTCTCCGTGTCGCCCGCGATGTCTTCTTTGCCGACGGATTCGGTCGTTCAACGGCTGAACGGATTGCTGCAAAAGCAGGCATCTCCAAGCGCACGTTGTACGCCCGTTACGGGGACAAAAAGCTGCTTTTCGAAGCGGCAATACTCATGGAAATCGAGGATCGGCTCTCCTTCCTTGAACAGCACGTTCCCGAACATGGCGACGTTCGGCTCGAGCTTGAAGAGCTGTCCGATGAACTGCTATCCTGGATGCTTACCGACATTCACGTCGCGTTGGAACGCGTTGTAATGGCTGAGGCTGCACGTTTTCCCGCTTTAGCGCGAAACCTTTACGAATTCGGCGTAGGACGCACGACGAGATTGGTGGCAGAGGTCTTGCGCAAAGCCGAGGAGAGGGGAGAAATCAGGGTGTCAGACGCGAATTTTGCTGCGGAGCAGTTTATCTCCAGCGTCATTTTGTCACCTTTTCGTCGGGCCGCTCTTGGAGTGGGAGTGACCAGTCACAATGAAACCTCTTCAGCCCGAATGAGGCAAGCTGTCGATCTATTTGTGTACGGCTGCCGCCCCTCCCTGAAGGGGAGCCACCCATAACATTCCCGCTTCATCTTGGGCTGGGCCGTTGTCCCGACTAAGTTTCCATTGGCTTCACGCTAGTTGATCGCCGCAGCCGTCCAACTCGCGATTTCGTCGGCCATTTCAAGGCTCGCGCGATCAAAGGCTTCGACGATACTCGAAACGCTATTTGCACTTGCTGACCTATCAAGGACGATGCGCGTGACTGCCAGTGGTTCCGATTCTTTGGATCGGCTTAGTTCCACTTGCGCGGCGATGCGAATGATCGGGGCCGCGTCGGGCCCCTGGTCGTAATAGGCTGCAAAAGAAGAAAGCCGTGCGGATAGGACGTAATGATCGGAAGCAACGCTCTGGACAGGGATATATGCGTGATCGATTTTGCGCGCTACGCTTCCGGCAATAGCCTCGCGGATCATCTCGGGCGCAGGCCTCATCCACCGTGCTTTGGCCAGATACGTGACTTCGCGATTCTCGATCGTGAGGATCCTGTCTCCATCGGCCCCAGGCGGAAGCGTCGGTCGCGTAATATACACCGGAATCCACTGTCGTGCAATTTCACGCTCCGGTACGGGCGTGCTACTGATCCGGTACAACGTCGATTTGCCGCCAGTTCCCAGAATATTCCCGCAACCAGAAAGGCAAATTAGCGCGCCCATCAGCAAAAACATTCTTGCAGAGATCGTTTTCATTGGGGGAGCTTCCTTTCACGAGGGGTCCGTCGTAGCTGGCCGGCGAGCTGCTCGATTTCCTGCGCCGCGCTATCGAGCGATTTCAAAGTTGCAGCAATCCCGGAGCCGTCGGGCGCCGCCAATCCACTCGCGGCGTCATCAAGCCTGTGAATGACCACCCTCGCCTCGGCGATCCCCTCTCGAAGATCTCGAGCGGCTGCCGAGACATCGGCAAACGTCTTGCGACCGTCGCCATCGATCGCCGTGCGCGCCGATGCGGCCGCGGCCTCGATATCGGCCGCCGCCCGGTCCAGGCGTGCAAACGCTTGTTCAGCCTTGCTGAACATTCCGCGACTAGATCGCAATTCCGCCGTGGTAGCTGTTACATTCGCAATAGCAGCCGAAACATTTTCGATATTCTCGTCGGACAAGGTCCGGTTGACCCTTTCCAGGGCCTGCGAAGCATCCGCCAACAATGCGCCACCTCCATCCATCAGGGATTGTAGCGAACTTTTTTCCGCCTTAATCACTGGGAGCGCTTCCTTGGAAACCTCCTTCAACAACGGCTTAGAGGGCGTCCCCGCACTGATCTGGATGTAGCTTCCGCCGGTTATGCCTTGCGACTCCGTCGCGGCGGTAGAATCGACGCGCACAGGCGTATCCTCGCGCAGGCGCACTCCTGCAAGCACCCTGTTTGGATTTCTGGGATCAAGACTAATACGCGTGATTTCTCCCACCGGAATTCCGTTGAACTGCACCTCGCCTCCCTCGCTCAGCCCGCGGACAGGACCATCGAAAATGATCCGATACTCGTCGAAATCACGCGCGAATTGGGATTGACCGAGCCAGAGGATGAAGCCGAAAGCCGCCGCTAGCAGAGCCAGCGTCAGGCCCCCAATCAGACCGTAGTTCGCGTCGCGTTCCATTAGCGGTTCCTTTCCTTGGCGCGCTCCGCCCGCCCTCCCAAAAACGCCCTGATCCAAGGATGGTCAGACCTCTCAAGTTCCGCGATTGGCGAAACCTCGACAATTTTCTGATCCGCAACCACGGCCACGCGGTCGCTGATGGAATACAGGCTGTCGAGATCATGGGTCACCATCACGACAGTAAGCCCCAGCGTGTCGCTCAGCGTCCGTATCAGCTGGTCAAATTCCGCGGCTGCGATCGGGTCGAGGCCCGAAGTGGGTTCGTCAAGGAACAGCAATTCTGGATCGAGCGCCAAGGCCCTCGCTACGCTTACACGTTTTCGCATTCCGCCTGAAAGTTCAGCGGGCATTTGCCGGCCCACCTCGGCATCGAGTCCGACAAGGCCGATTTTCATCAGAGCCACGGCCTCGAGCCACGGCTCTCTAAGACGGGTATGTTCGATGAGAGGAGCCTCGACATTTTCTTGCACACTAAGAGAAGAAAAAAGCGCGCCATTTTGAAACATGACGCCAATTCGGTGATTAATTTCCGTACGATCAAAGCGACTCCCAATTTTTTTCTGAAAGATTTCGATTGTCCCATGGCTAGGCGCAATCAGGCCCAAAATGGTGTTCATCAGGACGGATTTTCCACTACCGGACCCTCCGACGACACCAAGAATCTCGCCACGATGGACTTCTAGGTTCAAATCCTGGTGGATAATGTGATCGCCAAATCGGGTTTTAAGATTCTCCACCCGAATAACGACGTCCGGATCGCAAATCATATTTCGAGCACGTTGAAGAGAATTGCAAAGGCGGCATCCAGAAGGATGATTGCGAATAGCGCTTGGACAACGGCGACGGTCACCCGCCCGCCCAGATCCTCAACATCTCCGCGTACCGAAAGGCCGTGGCGACATCCGGCAAGCGCAATCACAATGGCCAGCACCGGTACTTTTGCCATTCCAACCCAGAAGTGTCGGATATCGACCGCAGCCGAGAGTCGTTCGGCGAAATATGTCGGGCTCACGTCGAGTATGCCCCAGCTGACGACAAGCCCGCCGGCCAACCCAGCCAGCATGGCAACAATCGCCAGGAGGGGCATAATTACAAGCAATGCCAATACGCGTGGCACAACCAGCGCGTCGAACAGGTCGATGCCCATCACCTTCATTGCCTGCGTCTCTTGATTCATTCGCATTGCGCCGATCTGGGCCGCGAAAGTGGAAGCGGACCGACCGGCAAGTAGTATCGCGGGAATGAGGACGCCGAACTCGCGGAGGACGGATATGCCAACCAGTTCGACGACCAGTTCCGATGCACCCAATGTCTTGAGCAGATCGCTTCCTATGAGAGCCACTACTGCGCCGATAAAGAATGTCATGATCGCTATGAGTGGCAGCGCATCGAAGCCGGCCTTCTGAATTGACGACGCCAGTGCGATCAGTCGCATCCTTTTGGGATGTGCAAGAGATTTCATGAGCGCCACCTCAAGTTGCCCGAGAAATCGAGCGCTTGCGCCGATTTCCTGGACAGCTCGATAAACTTTTTGGCCAAGACGCACGTGAAATGGGGGAGTTTTGATAGACGGGACATCGCGGTCGGCCATGGCCGAGCCCACCAGCGCGAACAGATCAGCAAGATTGGCGGGCAGGTCTGCGGTAAATGCCGCATTGGGTGCGAGAGTCAGGATGGCGAGCGCGCCTGCGCTGTCTATCCTTCCCAGGTTTCCGAAGTCGCTTGAGAAGGAGAGGTTCGAGGGACTCAGAACATGCCCGGAAAGGCCTGCGATCGAAATCGCTGTCCAGTCACCTTCAACGACCAACGTTGAAATGCCATCTCCTTCGCGAACGAAGATGTTCGGTGCTGTGCGCGCATTCATCGCAGCAAGTCTCCAACCGGTGTCGGGAGAGCGGATCGCCCGTGGCAACTTCCTCTCCCATAGCCCGTCGTCGAGCGGATCATGCCAGCAAGCGGGACCACTGACCCCACACATTTAACCATGCCGATCCACACATCGCGCCTTGCCTCAATGACATTATGTAGACGTCAGCGTAGCGTTATATCAGGTCGCTTGCAAGGAGTATGCTGCGCACAAATCGGCCGACAGATCGTTTGAATAAGCACAGGATACTCTTGCTAAGGTTAGATAAAATTGTCAGGTGAAATCCCTATGAGATTCTTTCTGAACCGATATCGCACCTTGGAGTTTATATTAACAACACTCGTAGGTGACATTAAATCTTTGCTTGCATTTGCCATCCCAGGCCGAGTGATTTTTGCAGGGCGATCCATGACAGCGTGAGCGCCGCCTTTCCCCGGACGAGGTCGGTTGCCGCCTGCTCCTGTTTGCGAAGCGTGCGATTTAGGTCAGCGCGCGAGATCACTCCGCCGGCAAATCGTTGTCGATCAAGATCGGCTGCGCCATCTGCCTGGGACTTGATCTGCGCGAACGCCACCAGGGCAGAGCGCTGCTGGCCAAAGCGCGACAACGCGCGCTCGGCGTCCTGAAGTGCAGAAAGCACTGTCTGTCGATAGTTGGCAACCGCCTCGGCACGGGCGGCGCTCGCCTGATCGACCGAGGCATCGACCCTTCCGAAATCGAGGAAGTTCCACTGCAGCTGCGGAATAGCGAGAATTGACGGGTTGCTCACATCAAAGAGATCGTCTGGCGACGTTCCGCCAAGTCCCAAGATTCCCATGAATGACAGCTTCGGAAATCGTGCGGCCTCCGCAACACCGATCCGAGCCGTTGCTGCCGCCAGGCTGCGTTCGGCCGCGCGGATGTCGGGCCGACGTGCGACAAGGTTTGAGGGGTCGCCCACCGCGACCTGTTCCGGCGGGAGGGGAACATCGAAGATCTGTTTCAGCGCTTCGTCCGTTGTCCCTGGGATCTGCCCAGCTAAAATGGCAAGCGCATCGAGCAATACCGCCGTGTCAGCTTCGGCCTCGGCGAGCTGAGACTTGAGCAACTCGAGCTCGGCATTTGCATTGCCGAGAGGGAACAGGGGCAAAACGCCTTGCTGATACCGTTGATAGGTTAGCGAGAGGATTTGATGCTGCAACTCGCACTCGGTTCGGTACGCTTTGGCTCGAAACTGGGCCTCGCGCAGGTTGACATAGGCATTGGCGACTTCGGCGGTCAGCTGGACCTTGGCATCCTCCACATTGGCAACCGCTGCCGCTGCCTGAGCGTTGCCGGCCTCGATCCGTCGCTGCGTTCCTCCTGCGAAATCCAGCTCCCAGTTAGCGTTGAGCCCGAGATTGTAGACACTGAGGCTATCATCCGCCTGTCCCTGCGGACTAACAGGCGCGCTCGCCGAAGGCGGGGCACTGTTCTGAATATCAAGGCCCGGCAAGCGGCCCTGAATAGCCGTCGCCTGGGTTCCAAGCGTCGGAAATCTTCCGGCCTTCTCCTGTCTCACGGATGCCCGCGCCTGCGCGATCCGCGCTTGCGCAGCCTGAAGCGAAGGATTGTCCGATAACGCGGCCTCGATAAGCCTGTTCAATTCCGGATCGTTCAAAAGGAGCCACCAATCTGCCAGCTCGGGCTCGGCATCGCTGACGTTACCGCCGGCACGGACAAAGCCGTCATTTCGGTTCGCCGAGAATACTTCTGGAGGCCCGGCGTAGTCTGGGCCCGCGACACAACCGGCCAGCAGAAACGAGGCGAGAAGCGATATTACAGATTTTTTTATCATATCAGGCTCAGTGCATCGAAAGGGAAACATTCCTGGGAAGCGGCTTCAAAAAGATGACCAAAGGAACGGTCATCAAGGTTAGGACGCCCATCGCCAAGAACACATCATTGTAGGTCATTACGAACGCGTCCCGCTGGATGGTCCGGCCTAGCATCGACATGGCACCCTCCATCCCGCCGAAGCTTTTCGCGAGTTCATCAAGATAAATCTGGAGCGAAACACTGTTGGCATTCAGCGTTTCTTCCATGCGCCGGCTATGGTGCCAGATCCGCTGGTCCTGAAACGAAGCCAGTCCGGCCAAAGCGAAAGATCCTCCGAGATTTCGAGCGGCGTTAAAAATACCGGAGGCATCGCCAGCATCTGTATTTGCCACTGAGGCTACGGTAGCCTGGTTCAGGAACATCATGGACAGAATCATGCCAACACCCCGAATAAGCTGGCTTTCGATGAATACGGCGCCCCCGGATTCCGCGGTGAGGCTTATGCTGACGAAACAGCTGGCCGCCATCAGAAGCATTGCGACTCCGACGGCAATGCGGATGTGGAGCCTACGGATCATTAAGGGCAGGATCGGCATAAGCACAAAGGCCGGAATACCCATCCAAAATATAACGAGCCCGGTTTGAAAAGCGTTATAATCCGATATGATCGCAAGAAATTGGGGAATGACGTAGGTCGAACCATACATCACCATTCCCAAGGCGAGAGCCATCACCGCAACGCTTCCGAATTGGCGATTGAGAAGGAGGCGGAGTTTCAGGACGGGCTTGGACGCATTCAGCTGCCCGTAGATCAGTGAAGCGAAACCGATGACGGCAATGAGGGCCAGCCAGCGAATAAGAGCGGATTCAAACCATTCCTCGCGATGCCCCTCCTCAAGCAACACAGTCAAAGCGCCCAACCCCAGAATCAGGCCGGCAATGCCCGCCCAATCAGCATCGGTCAGATACTCCCACTTCGGCTCTTCGTGAGGAAGCCCGACGAATAGCAGCAGCAGCAGCACAGCGCAGATTGGAACATTGACAAAGAAGGCATAGTGCCAGCTCAAATTTTCGGTCAGCCAGCCACCGATCAGCGGCCCCATGACCGGACCCAGAATCACTGTCATGCCGAACAGCGCCATGCCGATCGGCTGTTGATGGGGCGGCAATCTTTTCGCCACGATGGTCATCGCAGTCGGTATCAGCGCACCACCCATGAAACCCTGACCCGTGCGACCGATGATCATGGTCGTGAGGTCGGTCGCCATACCGCAAAGAATTGAAAAGCCGGTGAACGCGGAAACCGCAATGATGAGCAGATTTCGCAGTCCAAAAAGGCGTTCAAGCCAGGCGCTAAGCGGAATTACCACGATTTCGGCTACGAGAAATGCGGTGGCAATCCAGGTTCCCTCGGTGCCGCTGGCTCCGATTTCGCCCTGGATCACCGGAAGCGCGGAATTGACGATAGAGATATCGAGTGTTGCGAGCATGGCGCCAAGTGCGCCCGCTGCGACCGCTATCCACGCGGTGATATCGGCATTCCGCCTGTCTGCAGTCGGAGTACCAGAGGCGCTGTTCGATGCCAACTCGGCGGTCATTTGTCGGTACTCGAGATCTCTTTCAGCTCTCCGGCAGCATTTCGCGTGTCGACAACTGCCACAACCGACATGCCCGGGACGAGCAGACGACGCACTTTGGGCGAGGCTATTATCGCGATACGAACCGTTATCCGCTGAACAATCTTGGTGAAATTCCCTGTGGCGTTTTCGGGCGGCAGGATTGAAAATTCTGCTCCGGTTCCGGGGGAGATGCTCTCAACGCGTCCGGCAATCTCAAAGTCGGGAAGTGCGTCGACCTCGAGCTTGACCGGTTGCCCCGCCCGCAAAAGGCCGACCTGCGTCTCCTTGAAATTAGCGATGACGTAGATTTCGTTTACCGGAACCACCGTCATCAATCGCTGGCCGGGCTGAACGAATTGGCCGACCCTTACTGTTAGATCGCCAACGCGACCTCCCTTGCTGGCTCGCAGCAGGGTCGATGTGACATCTAGGTCGGCCGCTTCCAGCTGCGCGCGGGCCGCGTCAGCTTGGGCTTCGGTCTGGTCGATCTGTTTGAACAAGGTGGCCCTCCGACCGTTGGCGGCAGAGACTGCTGCCTGGGCAGCAACAAAGTCGGCGTGCGCTTGCTGCGCCTGTGTCTCATATTGTTGAAGCTTTTCTCGCGGCTCCGCACCGGTCGCGGCGAGGGGGCGATACCTCGCTACCTGCTCATTGGCGAGGTCGAGCGCCGCGCGCTTGGCGGCGAGTTGGGCCCGCGCCTGTCGAATCGCTGAGTCCTGTTCGGTTACTTGCGAGCGGATTGTGTCGGCGCCGGCCAGCGTCGCCGCAATCTGCGCACGCGCCTGTTGCGCCTGGGCTCTATAATCTCGCACATCCAGTTGCACGAGCGCCTCGCCGGGACTGACCCACCCGTTCTCAGAGACGAGCACCGCGTCCACGTATCCGGCCACTTTTGATGAAACCACAACGCTGTCGGCCGCGACATAGGCGTTGTCGGTCGACTGCATGTACTGCCCATAGGTGACATGCCTGTAATACCACCAACCACCTGCAATCAGCGCAGCAGTGATGGCTATGATGAGGATGAGGCGAAATTTGGGTTGCGATTTCAGGCTGGATGCGGGCGCGCGATCCTGTTCCCGCTCATTTGGTTCGTCGGTCATCTGCCTCTTTCGAAGGATTTTGGACATGTGCTAAGTCGCTTCATGGCGTGGCGTAGACCGTTCCATCCAGTTAGTAAAATCGTTTAGTAATTTGCGTTTTGGCATTCCCACGAAACGGACTAGGCAGCGGTATGAACGCAAATCTCGACACAATGCCGCCACGGCTTCGCGAAGGCGCCCTCACCGACGACGACCGTATGCTATATTTGATGGACGAGATTAGTCGGGGGGCGAGGCGCGCTTATGACGCACGGATTGCCAAGAGCGGCCTCAATCAGACGCAGTGGCGCATCATCGGACAACTTCTCCGCGAACCATCGTTGACGCAGGCCGGAATTGCCAAGCGACTAGAGTTGGAATCCGCCACGATCGGTCAAGCCGTCGCTGGCCTTTGTGAGAAAGGATTGATGGAAAGGCGACGAGCCAAAACGGACGGCCGGGCATGGCAGCTCATCCTGACCCAGGAGCTCGACAGGTTGTTGCCCCAACTGAGAGAATCCGCGGACGGGCTGCATAGGGTCTTATGGCGGAACGCCACGCGCGACGAAAAACGGACGTTGCTGGACATTCTTGTGCGGATTGCGTCGAATCTCGATCAGAGCCGGACCGATGCGGAATAGGACATATGCCTGGGTTCCGAGATAAACCGATAGGAGACATCGCACGCGCCGCCGAGATAGGACAGATTCTTGTCCGGCACGGCGCCAAAAGCCTGGCGGGCGCGCTCGGCGTCATTCCGCATCCTGCCAATTCAATCGATCCAGGTGAATTGCGGCCGGCGGCGGTCGTCGCACTCCTGCGCGACATTGGTCCGGTCGGAATAAAGCTTGGACAGCTGCTGGCGACGCGCAGCGATCTGTTTTCCAGGTCCTGGATTGCTGCCTTCGCGACGCTCCACGATCAGGTTTCTCCGGTGCCATTCGAAGAAATCGAGCCCATCCTTGCCGCAAGCTGGGGAGCTGACTGGCGAGGGGAATTCACCCAATTCGATGAACAACCACTGGCTTCGGCTTCGGTAGCGCAGACCTACTCTGCTTCGCTGCTCGACGGCGCCGGCGTTATCATAAAGGTGCGGCGTCCGGGCACTGCTGCGCGAATGGAGGCCGATGTGCGGCTGCTGTCGCGCCTCGCCGCCGTTGCCGAGGATCGATCCCCTGAAATCGCCCGCTATCGCCCCGTAGAGTTCCTGCGAACCTTTGGCAGAAATCTTGCCTGGGAAATGGATCTGGCAGCCGAAGCTCGTGCATGCGAGCGTATCGGTGGCTATCTTGACACGCTTGGGATCAAGACTCCAACAATTCATTGGGAACTGACGGGGATACGGGTCAACGTCCAGGAGCGGCTGTATGGAACGCCCGCGTCTGCGCTCGAGGCCGGCTCGACCGACCCACGCGTGGCGGCGTTCGCGAGACAATATGCGAATGCAGTCCTGCGCATGATCATTCTGAATGGCGAATTCCATGGCGATCCGCATCCGGGCAATGTTTTCCTTATCGGGGAACAGGATGTGGGCTTTATCGACTTTGGATCGGTCGGCACTCTCACGAAGGCGAGACGCGAGGAGCTGGTGCGACTTGTCATGGCTATAGCCGACGAGGACACAGCCGACGTCGCGAACGTGTTGCTCGAATGGGCCGGAAATCCAAAAGTTGACCGTGATGGGCTCACCCAGAATTTGGACCAGCTGATAGGTGAATTCAGAGGAACCGTCCTTTCGGGGATTGAGTTCTCGCATATTTTCAGCCGCGTGTTCGATCTCCTGCGAGACTATCAGCTCGCACTTCCGCCTGATCTGGCGATCCTTCTTCGAACATTGCTCACGGCGGAGGGGTTTGCGCGTTCCTTTGCGCCTGGTTATAATATTGGGGAGGAAACACGCCCCATCATGTTGGAGCTGTTCGCGGAAAGATTCTCTCTCGGCCGAAATCAGCCCAATCTAAAAAAAGTTCGCCGAAAACTCCTCGCCTTGGCGGCGGTCATGCCCGACCTTCTCGATAACGCCGCCGTGATCGCCAAGTCCGGGTACGTGCCTGTCCAGATCGATCCGGCCAGTTTTGAACGGCTTGCAGCCATTCGCCGCGCGAGCCAGCCTGTCAAAGGTCCTGTGGCGGCCGCACTTATCGTCTCCGCGGCGCTGCTTGCGAATCAGTCCTGGGTGCTTGCAAGTGTTGCACTGGCTCTTGCCGGGTTGGTTCTTCTGCGCAAATGGCGATAAGATCGTTGCTCAGCCTGAACGGGCCAGCGTCCAATATCAGGCCAATTCAAACTGGAGTTTATGATGACCCTGCAGAAGCCAGTCAATCCGGTCCCCGCAGCCACCATGCTGTTGCTTCGCGACGAGCCGGAGTTCCAGGTGCTGATGGTCAAGCGGCATCACCAGATCGATTTTGCATCCGGCGCGCTGGTCTTTCCGGGTGGAAAGCCTTCTGCTGCCGATGAAGCGCCTGAATGGGCCGATTATTGCAGGGGTTGGAAAACGCTAGATCCTACGCAGCGCACCCTCCGGATTGCCGCGATTCGTGAAGCCTTTGAGGAAGCAGGCATCCTGCTGGCCGATCATCGCGACGGTAGCGAGTTCGAGGATATTTGCGATCTTGAAAGCCGCAAAGCCGTCGAGCGAGGCGAGCGCGAATTTTTCGACATTGTGCGTGAGGCCGATGTGCAACTGCGCCTTGATCGCCTGAGCGAGTTCGCGCGGTGGATCACGCCCAGCTTTATGCAAAAGCGCTTCGACACTCATTTCTTCGTCGTTCGCGCCCCAGAGCGCCAGATCGCAGCATGTGATGGATATGAAACCGTTGATGCGGAATGGCTTTCGCCAAGCAAAGCCCTGAAACTGGGTGTCAGCGGTGAACGAACGATCATCTTTCCTACGAGATTGAACCTGCAACTGCTAGCCGAAGCTGCGAGCGCAGACGATTGCGTCGCGCGGGCCAAGGCTCGCGAAATCGTGCCGGTCCTTCCAGAAGTCATCCAGCGAGACGGCACGAACATCCTCACTATTCCCGCCAACGCGGGATACGGCGCAGCGTATGAAATTTTAAGTTGAAAGGCACTGTTGGCACGCCCCCCTCGACTCGCGGGCGCACGAGAGCTAGGTCAGCACAGATCCGCCATTTGATGCTGGGACCTCTGAAAGGTAGCGAGTACCTCCTGGTTGAGCTCTACTCGCGATTTCAGACAGTCGAGCGTCGTGTGAAACACGCGTCACGCAGGCATGTCAGTATTGCTGCTCGGGAACATGCAGAATCAGACCTTCCACCAAGGGCTCGATGGGAATCTGGCAAGCGAGGCGACTATATTCGTTCGCCCCTTCCGCAAACTGCAGGAGGTCTGCCTCCGCACCGCCTTCGGCCAAGCGGCCGACCTTGTCGATCCAGGCCGGATCCACAAACACATGGCAGGTTGCACAAGCGCACACCCCGCCGCAATCACCGTCGATGCCCGGCACATCGTTGAACAGCGCCGCTTCGCGCGCTGTCTCACCTTCGGCTATGTCGACTGCCCTCCGCGTTCCATCGCTGGAAACGAACGTCACTTTGACCATATCAAGCTCCGCTTTTTTTGAATCAGCCAATCAGCGGGCGTGGAGCCTCACCGGCAGTTTCGTAATCCCTCGCACTAGGTTCGAGAACAGGCGCTCGGGTTCACCGGTCACTTCGATCTTCGCGAACCGCTTGTGGATCTCTTCCCAGATGATCCGTAGTTGCAGTTCTGCGAGCCGGTTGCCCATACAGCGATGAATGCCATAGCCGAAAGACAGATGATGCCGTGGGTTCTTACGGTCTATGATGAACTCGTCCGCCCTGTCGATGACCGTCTCGTCGCGGTTACCCGACAGGTACCACATCACAACCTTGTCGCCTTTTCTGATCTTCTTGCCGCCGATCTCCCAATCTTGCAGCGCCGTGCGGCGCATATGGGTCAGCGGTGTCTGCCAGCGGATGATCTCTGGCACCATGCTAGTGATGAGCCCAGGATCGTTATTCAATTTCAAATACGCGTCCGGGTTCTGGTTCAGTGCCAGGACACCACCGCTGATCGAGTTGCGCGTGGTGTCATTGCCGCCCACGATAAGCAGCAAGAGGTTGCCCAGAAACTCCAGGAAGGGCATGTCCCGTGTCGCCGGAGAATGCGCCATCATGGAGATCAGGTCATTCTTCGGCTCCGCATTGATGCGCTGCTCCCACAGACCCTTGAAATACATTGCGCATTCGATCAGCTCTGCGCGCCGCGCCTCATAGGATGCGACGATCCCAGTTTCAGGGGCGGCCGTTGTGACGTCGGACCAGCGCGTGAGCTTGCGGCGTTCCTCCCACGGGAAGTCGAACAGGGTCGCAAGGGTCATTGTGGTCAATTCGACCGCCACCTTATCAACCCAATCAATATCTTCGCCGACCGGCAAGTCGTCGAGGATTTGGCATGCTCGTTCGCGGATAGTTGGCTCAAGCAGCAGCAAGTTGGACGGCGCGACCGCACCAGTAACGGCCTTTCGTTGCTGGTTGTGCTTTGGTGGGTCCATCGCGATGAACATTTCAAGTTCAAGCGCGCTTTTCGCCGAGTGCATGTCCTCGATGGCGATACCGCCGAGCTTCGCCTCTGACGAAAATACCTTATGGTTGGTGTCCACGGCCATGATGTCGTCGAACTTTGTAATCGACCAATATGGTCCGACATAGCTTTCGCGGCAGTAGTGGACCGGCTCCTCTCGGCGAAGCCGCTCGAAGAACAGGCCGACCGTGTCTTTCTGGAAAAGGCTCGGACGCGCAACATCAATCTCGTCGATCGGGATGAAAGCGACCTTTTCGCGGATATTCGGCTCCACCATGTCGGTATCCATGTCGCGCCCTTCGTCGATAACAGCACAATTGCCCTACTTGAAATCGTAAATCCCTTCTGAGGCTCAGTCAATAATGCTTATAAGGTTTTATCATTTTTTTGCATCTGAAACATTTTTATCTCACGACCATGGACATAAACGGAACTTAAATCTTATAAGGCTTCGTGACAGGGGTGAGGCAGAGTGATGTTGCTGAAAGTCGAAAACGCGAAGAAAGCTAAGCGCGCACTCTCGCTTGCCCAGCACATCGTTCGCGATATCGAGGCAGGTGCACACGCCCCGGGCGACAGGTTGCCGCGTGAGGAAGAAATGCTTGCGCGATATGATGTCGCGCGAGCGACCTTGCGCGAAGCGCTCCGCTTCCTTGAGCTCCAGGGCGTTATCCATCTTCAGCTGGGCCGTAGC
Source organism: Sphingopyxis sp. LC363 (assembly GCF_000756385.1). Classification (GTDB taxonomy): domain Bacteria; phylum Pseudomonadota; class Alphaproteobacteria; order Sphingomonadales; family Sphingomonadaceae; genus Sphingopyxis. Next base: position 38,766 of record NZ_JNFC01000067.1, on the reverse strand, counting down.
GGCGGTCCGGTGGTTGCGCGTCCGCAGACCGGCGACTTTGCAAACAGTCTCTCGCTAATTCTGCATTTCATGGACGCCGACCTCAGAGGCCTGCTCGAACTACGTGAAGCGATCGCCGCGGATGTTGCCGCCTACGCCGCCCAGCGCGCGACTACCGGCGACCTGAGCGCACTCGCCGATTGCCTCAAAGAGCTGGAACGAAATGAAGCCGGAGGCCAGTTCGAGGAACTGAACCGTCGTTTTCATGACCTTCTCGGCTGGGCCAGCGGCAATCCATTGTTCGGGCTATTAACGTCGACGCTGCATTTAATTACGCGCGAATTCTCTCACTCACTTGGCTATTCGGCGCAGGAGCGAGCGGTCCAATTGCGATTCCTCCGCCGTGTCCTCGAAGCAGTACGCACCGGGGATTCCGAAGCGGCGCGTCAGGCCATGGCCCGGCTCGTCTCGGGATCCGCGTCCTATCTGGCAGAGCGAAGCCCCGAGCTTGTATCCCAGCGTGTCAGGTGGGGGCAGATTTAGAAAATTGCGTCTGATCGGGCGCGGAACGGAGAGGGTAGGATAATGGCGCTGAAGAGCCCTGTTTGCAAAATTCTCGGGATCGAATATCCGATTCTTCTGGCTGGAATGGGCGGGGCGAGCGTGCCTGCACTCGCTGCCGCGGTGTCGAACGCAGGCGGACTTGGTGTTCTCGGCGCTGCCGCATGCTCGCCCGACCAGTTACGTAGCTGGATCAGGCAAACCCGCGAGATGACCGACATGCCTTTTGGGGTCGATACCTTGCTGCCGGCGTCTGTCAGGCGCGGTTCGGCGCCGGAGAGCGGAGGTGTAGCAGAAAACCCCCTGGCTTTGCTCGGCGAATATCAGGAGTTCACCCGCGAATTCATGGAGCGCGAGCATTTGCCCGCAGTGGACGCCGCCACGGCGATGCGCGCGGCGGGCGCCCCGGACATGGGCAAGGGCGGACTGCAGCTGTTCTCGCGGGAGTTCTTCGAAGCGCAGATGGAAGTAATCATCGAAGAAAAAGTGCCGGTCTATGCCGCAGGCCTTGGCAATCCCGAACCGTGGATGGAACGCCTTCATGCCAATGGCACCAAGGTCATGGCGGTGATCGGAAAGGTCAAGCACGCCCTGCAGGTAGTGGAATCGGGTATCGACCTGATCGTCGCGCAGGGTCACGACGGCGGCGGCCACAACTCTCCTGTCGGAACCTTCTCGCTGATTCCGCAAGTGGTTGATGCAGTCGGCGATCGTGTTCCCGTAATCGGTGCGGGAGGAATAGCCGATGGTCGCGGAGTCGCCGCAGCGATGATGCTCGGCGCCCAGGGGGCGTGGATCGGATCGGCGTTCCTCGCAACCGACGAAGCAGGTATCGAACAATTTCAGAAAGAAGCCATCACCGAAAGCGGCGATGCCGATACGGTGGTCAGCCGATCGCTAACGGGCAAGCCTGCCCGGATGATTCGGAACAAATGGGCCGATGCTTGGGTGGCGGCCGGCAAAGAGCCGCTTCCGATGCCTTATCAGTCGATGGTTTCGGGGCCTGTCATGGCTTCTGGCATCAAGGCCGCACGCAAGGACATCATGCCCGGCTTCGCAGGCCAGGGGATTGGTCTGATCGATGCGATCCGCCCAGCGGCAGTCGTGATGCGCGACCTTATAGAGGGCGCGGAGAGAGCATTGGCCGGCGCCGGAACTCATTTCTGACCGGCGAGCGAGACAGGGACGCGGCATGAATCTTTCATCCACCCTTTCCTTTGCCGACAAGGCAGCAATCACCGGGGTCGGCCAGACCGATTTCGTCAAGGGCACCGAGCGGACTGCAGTGGAAATGATGCTCACCGCCTCGCGCCGGGCCATCGCGGATGCTGGACTGAAACCCTCCGATATCGACGGCATGGTGCCGCCGCCAATCTATACGACGTCGGAGGAGATGGCCGCCAATCTGGGCATTGATGTGCTGCGCTATGCGGCAACCGTGCACATGGGCGGCGCCAGCCCGACAACGGCACTACAGAATGCCGCCATGGCGATCGCCTGTGGTCTATGCGATCATGTGCTCGTGACACTGGGCTGGAACGGCTATTCCGCTCTCAGACCTAAGCCGGGCGCCCCGCCCACCCGGCCGATGAACATGAACACCCTGACCAATACGATCCAAGGCTACTACAGCCCCTACGGCGTATTGTTGCCGGTGCAGATGTACGCCTGGCTGGCGACCCGTCACTCGAAGCTCTACGGCGTTGGCGAAGATGCGATGGCGGCCGTGGCGCTCGCCTGCCGCCGTCATGCGCAATTGAATCCACGCGCCTTTACCTATGGCCGCGAACTCGACGCGGAAACCTATTATTCGGCGCGCTGGATATCTGAGCCGTTTCGCCTCTACGATTGCTGCCTCGAGACCGATGGCGCCTGTGCTGTCGTCCTCTCGCGCATGGACCGTGCCAAAGACATGCCGCATGTGCCCGTCAGCATCGCCGGCGCGGCCGAAGGCCATCCCTATCCCGCCGACGACATCCCTTCCCGCCCCGACCCCTTCAAGATCGGCCTCAGCGATGCCGCCCCGCGCGCATTCGATATGGCGGGCGTCACGCGCGACGACATGGACTTCCTCCAGATCTACGATTGTTTCACCTATATCGTTCTGCTGCAGCTCGAATCGCTCGGATATTGCGAGCCTGGCGCGCAGGCCGAATTTGTCGCCAATGGCCAGATCGAGCTGGGCGGGCGCTTACCGATCAACACCCATGGCGGCTTGCTTAGCGAGGCGCATGTCTGGGGTCTCAACCATGTTGTGGAAGCAGTACGACAGCTGCGCCATGACTGCGGCGAGCGTCAAGTGATCGGAGCCCAGACCGGCCTTGTGACAGGCTGGGGAGACCTTGGCGATGGCAGCATCGCGATCCTCAGGAGGTTTGCATGAGCGACGAGCATGATGTGCCTCCCAAGGCGCGGCCCTCCGCGCAGGCAACGCCGGCCAAGCCGCAGCCGCGGCCGCAGGACCCGATCGAACAGGAGTTCTGGAGGCTGTGCCAGGACGGTCAACTCTATTTCCAGCGTTGCGGAAGTTGCGGCATCTTTCGCCACCTGCCTCGCTACATGTGTGCACGATGCGGCTCGCCAGACTATTCCTGGGAACCCAGCAGCGGCAAGGGCACGCTTTTTTCCTGGACCGTGACCCATCAGGCGCTGCACCCCGCTTTTGCCGCCGACGTCCCGTTCGTGGCTGCCGTGGTGGAACTTGAGGAAGGCGTGCGCATGGCCACGCGCCTCGTGGATTGCGAGCGTGACATCCTCGCACTCGATCTGCCGGTCGAACTCGATTTCGAAATGATCGGGGGGGACTTTCGCCTTCCTGTTTTTCGTCCGCGTGAAGGGTAGAGACGACATGGATCTCGACTACGGCCCCCAATATGACGCCTTCCGCGCGGAGATCCGCGCCTTCATCAATGCGCACAGACATTTGGCGCCACCCTCCGCCACCCGGTTCTCCCGGCCCTCAGCCGAAGCTATCCGATGGCAAAAGCTATTGATCGAGCACGGCTATACGGCGCGCACGATACCGGCCGAATATGGCGGCTACGGAGCGGCGCCGGATATACTCAAATCGCGCATTATCGCGGAAGAGTTTTCGCGAGCTCGGCTTCCGAGCGGCTTGGCGAACCAGGGCATCTCAATGCTCGTCCCGACTTTGCTCGAGTTGGGCACCGATGAACAGAAGCGGCGGTGGATCGCAGCAACGCTGACGGGCGAAGTCGTGTGGTGCCAAGGATATTCCGAACCCGGTGCGGGATCGGACCTCGCCAACCTCAAGACCAGCGCGCGCATCGAAAATGGAGAATTCGTTATAAATGGCCAGAAAATCTGGACCAGCACCGCGAAGCAAGCCGACATGATCTTTTGCCTTGTGAGGACCGAACTCGAGGCCTCGAAGCATAGCGGTATCTCTTATCTGATTTTCTCGATGGACATACCGGGGATCGAGGTACGCCCCTTGAAGACGATGACCGGTCACGCCGAGTTCAACGAGACATTCTTTACTAATGTGCGGGTTCCGGTGGACCAGATCGTCGGCCAGCGAGGACAGGGCTGGTTCGTCGCGAACGCAACGCTTGGCCACGAGCGCGGAATGCTGGGCGATCCCGACGCACTCGAGAACCGGCTGCAGGCATTGATTGGCCTGATGCAGCAGGAATCCATCGGCGAAGGTCGGGCGATCGACAATGCGGTCCTGCGCGACCGGCTGGTGGCGCTCCAGGCCGAAGTGACGGCGATGAAATGTAATGGAATGCGCATTCTATCGAACAGCCTCAAGGGCGAGCCTGGCGGCATGGCGAAGCTGATCGTCAAACTGCAGAGTTGCGAGGTCGCGCATCAGATCTCTGCGCTGGCGATCGACGCGATGGGCGAGATGGGCATTTTGTATCACCGCAGCCCGCGGGAACGAGACGGAGGGGCTTGGCAATGGAACTATATGTTCCAACTCGGCCTCATAATAGGTGGCGGCACCGCGCAGATCCAGAAGAACATCATCGCCGAACGTGGCCTAGAGATGCCGCGCGAGCCGAAGCTGGCGCGGATTTCCGACGAAGCGAAGGGAGCGGCAGGCATGCAGACCGACAGGCAGGGAGCGGCGTGATGGACTTCGGCCTTTCGCAGGATCAGCAGATACTGCGCGACGCAGTTGCGCGGTGTCTTGCCGATACCTCCCCGCTTGAGCATGTCCGCGAATGTGCCGGGCGCGACAACCCGTTAAGTGACACTATTTTCGGAGCCCTCCACGATCTGGCGGTCCCAGCCATGCTTGTCCCCGAAGAGCATGGTGGCCTAGGCATGACCCTTCTCGACGCTGCGGTCGTGGCGGAACAACTCGCCTATGCGGTCACACCAGCGCCATTTCTAGCCAGCGTAGTTCTCGCCCCGATCGCGCTGAGCGAGGCAGGAACTAACAAGCAAAAGTGCCAATGGCTTCCGAAGATCGCGCGTGGCGAGGCCCGTATCGGAGTCGCGATTTCCGCGACGGTCCAGGCGCGCGACGGCGCGGGAGTTCAATTCGTCGAAGGGAAGCTTAGCGGCACCGCCCTGTTCTGCCTCGATTTCGAAGGCGCGGACGCGTATCTCGTAGCGGACGCCGGTGGCAGGCTGCACCTCGTCCCAGCCCTAGCATCGGGACTCAAGGCGACCCGCCTCACCACCATCGATCGCACGCGCAGCGTGGGAGAATTGTCCTTTGCGGCTGTCGAGACCGATCCGCTTGCCGACGACGGCGGCACAGCATCGGCTCGGCTGCGCGATGCTGGCCGCGTGATCCTTGCCGCCGACAGCTTAGGCGCAGGGCAGGCCATGATTGAAAAGGCGGTCGATTATGCTGGTCAGCGAGAGCAGTTCGGCCGCCCTATCGGCAGCTTCCAGGCGGTAAAGCACATGTGCGCCGAAATGGCCGCACGCCATGAACCGTGCCGCGCGCTGGTCTGGTACGCCGCCCATGTCTTCGATGCGCTGCCGGAGGATGCATCTCTCGCGGCTTGCCATGCGAAATCCCTCACGGGCGACGTCCACCGATTTGTCGCCCGCACCGCCACTGAAGTGCATGGCGGGATGGGGTTCACCGATCTGCTCGGCCTGCACTACTGGTTCAAACGGATCGGCTTCGATCGGCAGGTCTTGGGTGGCCCCGAAGCGGTGCGAGCCGAGGCAGCGGCTCTGCAGGGTTGGACGAGAGCAGCCTGATAGTAACGGGAGTCATGCGCCCCGATGCTGCGGCCCCGTCCAGAGAGGAGAATCAATGTGATCGACTGGAATCTCGGGGATATTCTCGACGCGATCGAGCCCTTCATGCCCGAAGATGCGCCGGCTCTGATACATGGAGACCGGATCGTCACCTGGCCCGAGATGTCGGCGCGCTCGAACAATATCGCCCGCGGGTTGCGCCAACGCGGCATCCGCGATGGCGCGAAGGTCGCCTTCTATATGCGCAACCGACCCGAATATGGCGAGTTGATGGCGGCCTGCTTCAAGGGGCGTTTGACGCATGTGAACATCAATTACCGTTATCGGGCCGAAGAGGTGTTTTATATCTTCGACGATTCCGACAGCGAGGTCATCGTTTACAGTTCGGAATTCCGCGACACTATCGTCGAACTCAACGACCGGCTTAGGAAGGTTCGCACCTTCGTCGAAATTGGCGAGCTGTCTTCAATCGCGCCCTTTGCGATCCACTATGAGACTCTCGCGCAAGAGGGGGACGGATCGGCGCTCGGCATCACACGCTCGCCCGCCGATCTGCTTTTCATCTATACGGGTGGTACGACCGGAATGCCCAAGGGCGTGATGTGGCGTCATGATGACATGCGCAAGGCCCAACTCGACGCACAGAAGTTGCTCGGCCCCGTTCCAGAGACACTCGAAGAAAATGTCGCGCTGATCGCCCGCGAAGGCCCGGGCAGGCGCACGCTTTCCTCTTGCCCGCTGATGCACGGAACGGGCTTTATCACTGCGATCGGCACGCTGATGTCTGGCGGCGCGATAGTTACGTTGGAGGCATGGTCTTTCGATGCCGAGGAACTGTGGGATACGGTGGAAAGGCACAAGGTGGAAGGTATAGCGATCGTGGGCGACGCCTTTGCCAAGCCAATGCTTTCCGCGCTCGACGACCACCCTGGCCGCTGGGATACCAGCAGCCTCGTTACAATCCTCTCTTCCGGTGTGATGTGGAGCAAGGAGGTCAAGTCCGGCCTGTGCCGGCATATTCCGCAAATCGTACTGATGGACAGTTTTGGCGCATCCGAAGGCCTCGGCTTCGGCCTTGCCGTCACCACTGCGGAGGGCGGCACGAACACCGCGAAATTTGGGATCGGCGAGTTCTGCGATGTTTTCGACGAAACCGACCAGAAAGTCGAACCGGGGAGCGGCGTGCCGGGATTTATCGCCCGGAAGGGTGCGATCCCCATAGGCTATTACAAGGACCCCGAGAAATCCGCGAAGACGTTTCGCACGATCGATGGGGTGCGCTATTCCATTCCGGGCGACTGGTGTCGGGTAGAAGCCGATGGCAGCCTGACCTTGCTCGGCCGCGGAAGCGTCTGCATCAACACGGCGGGAGAGAAAGTTTATCCCGAGGAGGTCGAGGAAGTGCTCAAGACCCATCCCGCCATCGGGGACGCGCTGGTCGTAGGCGTGCCGGATGATAAATGGGGCCAAGCCGTAACCGCGATCGTCCACCTCAACGACCACGCCCAGTTCGACGAACAAGCGGTCAAAACCCATGTGCGCGCACATTTGGCGGGATACAAAACTCCCAAGACCATAATTCCGACAGACATCCCCATGCGAGCCTCGAACGGCAAGGCCGATTATGCAACGGCAAAAGCGATTGCCGAACGATCGAATGTCGCGACGTGAGATCGACTGGCTCTCCCGATTACGATGCCGTGATCGTCGGTGCAGGCTTCAGCGGCATCTATCTGCTGCACAAATTGCGTGACGCCGGGTTCAAGGTGCTGCTGGTAGATGCGGCCGCCCAGCCCGGCGGCATTTGGTACTGGAATTGCTATCCCGGTGCCCGCGTGGACTCGCAGGTACCGCTCTATGAGTTTTCGATACCCGAGGTTTGGAAATCATGGGCCTGGAGCGAGCGCTTTCCCGGATGGAAGGAGCTCAGAGCCTATTTCCGGCATGTTTGCGATACGCTGGGCCTTTGGCCGCTTATGCGGATGGGATCGAGGGTCCAAAGCGCAAGGTTCGATGAAGAGGGACGACGGTGGCGCCTGCAGCTTGAGGGCGGGGAAGGAATATCGACACACTTCCTTCTGCCCGCTTTGGGATTCGCATCGAAGCCGTATATTCCCGATATGCGAGGAATCGCGGCGTTCGAAGGCGATTGGTGTCACACGGCGCGATGGCCGCAACAGGGTATCGATCTTTCGGGCCGCCGGATCGCCGTCATCGGCACTGGTGCGAGCGGAGTGCAGATCGCGCAGGAGGCCGCCAAATGCGCAGAAAAGCTGACCTTGTTTCAGAGGACTCCTATTCTGGGCCTGCCCATGCGCCAGGAACGGCTTACCGAAGACATTCAGCAGCGTGATAAGCAGGGCTATCCCGCCATTTTTGTTCGGCGCAAGCGAACGAACGGGGGATTCGAATGCCAGTCGCTTGACATCTCCGCGCTCGATGTAGACGCCACGACGCGCAACAACCATTTCGAGACCCTGTGGCGGCAGGGCGGCCTCAAATTCTGGTACAACAACTTTGCCGACATACTGACCAATCGCGAAGCGAACCGCTACGCCTATGAGTTCTGGCGCAAAAAGGTTCTCGCGCGGATTATCGACCCCGTTCTGGCCGAGAAACTTGCGCCTGCGGAGCCGCCGCATCCTTTCGGCACGAAAAGACCCTCGCTCGAACAGGGATATTATGAAATTTTCGAGCAGGATAATGTCGCGCTGGTCGATCTGAAGGCAAACGCGATCATCCGTATCGAGCCCCAGGCCATCAAGATGGAAGACGGTGAGGTCGAATGCGATCTGATCATTTTTGCGACCGGCTTCGATGCCGGGCGTGGCGGGTTGATCGACATGAACATCACCGGGAGGGAGGGGCTTCCCCTTTGGCAGGCGTGGGAAGACGGTGTGCGCGCCTATCTCGGCATGGCGGTGTCGGGTTTTCCCAACATGTTGTTCGCTTATGGTCCTCTCAGCCCGTCGGGTTTCGCCAATGGCCCGACAAGCGCGGAAATACAGGGCGACTGGATTTGCGATTTCATGGTCTGGTTGCGTAGGAGGGACATCGATCTTTTCGAGGGCAAACCGGCTGCCGAAACTGGCTGGACTGAAATGGTTGCCGCGGCTGGCGCGATGACGCTCTTTCCCGAGGCGGCCTCATGGTACATGGGCGCGAATATTCCGGGAAAGAAGCGCCAGCTCATCAATTTTCCGAGCGTGTCTGGCTATGCCGCGCTCTGCGACGAAGAGGCGGCCGGCAGCTATGCTGGCTTCGCTTTCGAAAAACTCACACGCAAGGACGGCCCAACAATATGAACGAGGCGGTAAAGATTGAAGATTGCCCCGAGGACATCGACGCTCTCTGGGCGGGCGATGGTTCGCATCTGCCCGAATGGTTCGTTTCCGCTCTCAGGGTGCCGCGCGAGGAAGGCTATGTAGAGATCGAGGGTGCCAAAGCGCATTACTTTCGCTGGGGCGACCGGGCGAAACCCAAGGTACTGATGACGCACGGTTTTCTCTCGCATGCCCGCTGCTTTTCCTTCATCGCGCCGTTTCTGGCCGAAGATTATGATGTGGTGGCCTTCGATCTTGCCGGCATGGGCGACAGCGAAATGCGAGGGCACGCCGACCCCTTGGCCAGGGGGCGCGAGTTCGGCGAAATTGCCGAAGCGCTTGGACTGTTTGCGGATGGCCACAAGCCCACGATCATTGCCCACAGTTTCGGTTCTGGCGCAGCGTTGACGGCCGTCACCCAATCGCCCGATACCTTCTCCGGCATTGTGGTTTGCGACCTGATGGTCATGCGACCTGCGCTCTTGCAAGCGTATTGGAATCTCCGCCGCGCCAGCCCCGGATCCGGCGACCCGGACAAAGCCAAAAGTCGCTATCCCAGCTACGACGCGGCGCGCAGTCGATACGTCCTTTCCCCACCCCAGCCTGTCGGTGAGCCATTTCTTTTGGACTATATGGCCTTTCATTCTCTGCGGCGTGACGGGGAGGGTTGGACGTGGAAATTCTCTCCCGAAGTGTTCCGGAGGAGCAACCGGCCCGACGAGTGGCTCACCATCGGCGAGCGCCTAGTGAACGCGCCGGGCCGCAAGGCTATCGTTCACGGCGAGGAGAGCCAGCTCTTCAACCGGGATTCCGTGGCATATGTTCGTGAACTGGGGGGAGGAGCCATTCCGATCATTGCCGTGCCTCAAGCCCGCCACCATCTGATGCTCGACCAGCCGCTGGCCTTTGTCACCGCGTTGAGGAGCCTTCTCCGGCTTTGGGAAGCGCCGACTTGAGCAACGTCTAGCGCGATTTTATGGTTGCATGCGACCGTAATGGCGATGCGAGAATTGCCGATCCAACATTTAGTTAAACGATGAGGCCTCTTTTGCACAGCAAGACATAAATACTAAGGCCGAGGCAGAAATAACCAAGCAGAGTTCATATGTTCTGTTTAGATCTTCTTCTCTTGCCTGTGTTGCTTGGCGCCACAAAGAAATCTATCGTGGCACAGTTGGTCGATATGCCTTCCGAGGCAAACAGCAAGGCAAGGTCATGGAGCCACAAAAGGCTGTCCAGCTTCGGCGGGACATGCGCTCGGGATCGGGCGTGCCGTACCGCAGCCGCATCCAAAAGTCGTCGGCGCGCGCTCGACCGTGCCAAGGCTGAAGCGCTGACAGCAAGCATCGGATGTATAAACTGATTTCTTCGGATCTGAGATGGAACACCTCCCAGCGCCCCGAGCAATATAATAAAGTGCCATAATAAAGTTCTTTACCAAATACCGAAAAACTGCTCAGCTTCAAGCCGGGCGGCGAGAATCTTTTCCTCTCCGGAAATCTCCTTCTGGCCACCTCTCAAACTCGGGGCAGCTCGGCGAGCTGCCCCATTTTTGAACATCGACTACCGGGGAAAAGGACGGGTTCGCGTAAGAAACTAAAAAATCGAGACAGGGAGAGAAGGGTGATGAATAACAAAGCTTATTTGTTGGCAAGCGCCGTCCTGATGGCGTTGCCACAGGTCTCAAATGCTCAGGAAGCCATAGCTGAAGAGCCAGATGGCGGTAACGATGTCATCGTCGTGACGGCGCAACGTCAGGCGCAAAGCTTGCAAGACGTGCCGATAGCTGTCAGCGCATTCAGCGCTGAGGCGCTTGAAAGCCAGCAGATCGAAAATGCCTCGGATCTACAGCTGACGCTGCCCAATGTATCTTTCTCGAAAGGCAATTTCACCTCAGCTTCATTCACTATTCGCGGCGTTGGCGACCTGTGCGTCGGCGTCACCTGCGATGCTGCGACCGCAATTCATGTCAATGGATCACCCTTGTTCGGAACACGCCTGTTCGAGACCGAATATTTCGATCTGGAACGGATTGAAGTCCTTCGCGGACCTCAAGGCACCCTGTTCGGTCGGAATGCGACCTCCGGGGTCGTGAATGTCGTGACCGCGAAACCCAAACTCTCCCGTTTCGAGGCTGAAGCGCAATTCGAGTATGGCAATTTCAACAGCATCGAAGCGCGTGGCATGGTCAATGTCCCGATCGGGGATATGATCGGCGTGAGACTGGCGGGCATATATGTGAACCGCGACGGTTATACGACGAATCTTTATGATGGATCGGACATCGACACTCGGGACCTTTACGCGTTGCGAGGCTCACTTCGTTTCGAGCCCGGTCCTGATACGACGATCGATCTCATGGGCTATTATTTCCGGGAAAAGGACACGCGCCTCAGAAACCAGAAACAAACGTGCCAACGCGATCCATTGGGCGTGCTCGGATGCCTGAACAATCGACGTGATTTCGATACCACGAACGCAAATTCCACGGTCGGTGCGACGCTCAGTTCTTCCGAGTTCTTCGCCATTCAGGGCATTCCCGCCGTACTCGGCCTTGGCAGCCTTTATGGCCCTGACGGGTTTTCCGGGTTTCAGGAGCCTGGCGATGTGCGTGTCGTCAACACGGCCTATACGCCCTTCTATTTTGCGGAAGAGCTACAGGTGCAGGCGCGCCTTGAGCAAAAATTCGGCGCGATGACCCTGACGGCCACCGGCATTTATCAGGATACTGAAGTCGATTCCAGGCAGGACTATTTTCTTGGAATTCAAAGCCGTGCCGGTTTCGCCCCGGCGCTCAATACGCTGGCCTTTTTTGCGGCTAACGGATTGCCGACGGGTCTTGCTCCGCCGGCGCCGGCCTTCATTCCCGGCTCCTCGGCCTATTTTTCGCCGATTGCCGGCGCTCTCATCCCGGACGGTCCGCAGGGCGTGCTGTGCACCTCGGATAATGATGATGGAAGCAGAGGCGCTTTCGAAGGGAACTCGCTGTGTTCCGAAACGCCGCTTTCTTTCGATCGATCTTCGGAACAACGCGAATCGTGGAGCGGAGAGCTCATCCTTACGAGTGACTTCGACGGGCCGTTCAATTTCCTGTTGGGGGGAATTTACGCGAAATCGAAAACCACCGACAATAGCTATTATGTGAACTCGTTTGCGCTCGATTACGCCAGTGCCATATTGGGTTCATTCGGCTCCTTGTCGGGCGGCCTTCCGCCATCCTATTTCGCGACGTCGATGTATCGGAACAACTCGCTGGAATCGAATCTGGAGAGCTATGGGATTTTCGGCGAGGTCTATTTCGATCTAAGCGACCGGCTGACGTTGACCGGGGGGCTGCGTTACAACAATGACAAGAAGGATGTAACGGCGCGTACGACACTGATCAGTTTCCTGAACCCTTATGCCAACGATGGAGATCCGTTCGATACCCCGATAACGCCTCTCACCGGGCCGTCTGGACTTTTCGATGCCGACCCGGGGACACCGGGCCAACAGCTCGCCCAGTTTCGCGAAGTAAGCTTCGACGAAATTACCGGACGAGCAGTTCTGGCCTTCGAGGTTACGCCGGACAATTCACTCTATGCATCTTACTCGAGGGGTTACAAATCCGGCGGTATCAATCCTCCGCTTTCTCCGATTTTCGCCGTCAGCGAGAGTTTCGGCTCTGAATCGATCGATGCCTTCGAGATTGGCTCCAAGAACGTCTTCGCAAACGGCGCGTTGCAACTGAATGCCACCGCATTTTACTACAAATATAGTGGACTGCAGCTCAGCCGCATCGTGGCAAGAACGTCTGTGAATGACACGGTTGACGCCAATATCTGGGGTGTCGAACTGGAGTCTGTCATCAGGCCGGACCCGAACTGGCTTATCAATCTGTCCTTCAGCTATCTCAATGCCAAGGTCGCCGGCGATCAATTCTTCTCCAATCCGCGTGATCCGGGCGGCGGAGATCCTGATGCCGTGATTATCAAGGACATCAGCAATGGTGCGCACTGCGCTGTCACGGGACCTGCGCCTGGCGTTGCTGATGCGTTCGTTGCGGGAGTAAATGCGGCTCTCGGCCTTCGCGCACCGCAGGAATTTCCTTCGGACGGCAATATCGCCTCCAGCGGCGCGTTCGGCATTTGCGGTGTCCTCGCGAGCGCTATCCCTGCGAACAGCGGGATCCAGGTATTGAGTCCTGGCGTCGAGGTTAACATCAAGGGCAACACATTGCCCCAAGCGCCGAATGTCAAGGTCTCGATGGGCGTGCAGTACACGGCAGAGGTTGGGAATGGTATGACACTCGTCCCCCGCGTCGACATTTCCCTTACCGGAAAGCAATATGGCAATATCTTCAACGGCAGGATTAATCGTATCGAACCTTTCGTCCAGGCAAATGCGGTTTTACAGTTGAATGGCGCCGACGAGCGCTGGTTTGTCCGGGGGTTCGTTCAGAATATTTTCGATAGCAACTCGGTTACCGGACTTTATGTCACCGATGCATCTTCCGGTAATTTTACAAACATCTATACTCTTGATCCGCGGCGTTATGGTGTCGCCATCGGAGCAAAATTCTGACGATTTAGCGGTTCCAATCTAACTCGCATAGAAATCGCGGCGTCGGAGAGACGGGGGAACCTTCTCCGACGCCGGTTTCCATGCGCCAGGCCCAAGGCACCAAACGGGGGCATCTGCGACGGAAAGAGGCAAGTCATCTGGAGCCATCTCAAGGATCTCCGAATTTCGCGGCCTGTGCTTGCGATGTCGCATGCGACCGACGCGAACGGCGCGCTGACCGTTGCCCACGGGCACTTGTAGGAAGCACGCTGGTCTCCGGCACCGCGAGCTCGCGATCAATCCGGCAGCGTTCGGAGGCGGCACGATCATCGCGGCGGTTTGTGGCCCCTGATTGCCGAGTGCAGCATGACACTCTTGGCCGCCGCATCGATCACGATATTCCCAAGCTTGCTTGCGAACCTATAATTTTTGAACAGAAAAGAGATATCCAGATCCCAATCTGGCAGCCTGGTTTGCGCGGTAATTGAGCCATTCGGCGAGCAAAACACCCATCTGACGCGCGGCGCATCTTGCCACGCGAAGGCCCAGCGGTTCCCACGCAAAGCGACGAGCATTTGACATGGGACCATCGGCGAGTTCGGGAACGCCAGTCGGAGACAGCGCGAGGCACGCGTTCATGATCGAAAAACTCATCCGCGATGGCCGAACCGATAGCGGTTGTGGGCATTTGTCTCGACACGTCCGAAACCGGAAGACCAAACTTCAGCGAGGAAGCTTATTGAGATTCACCGCGGCGATTGCAGTTGACGGCTTGAGTTCCGTGCGAGCAAAATTTCGAAGCGCTTTGGCTTCTCTGCGCGCCCGCCAAATGTGCATCATTGGCGTTAAGGTCGCGGTGGCAAACCGTCCGAGGTCGGCGTCTCGAGTTCAAGGGGGCCGACGGAGATGAGACCTTCTGGATCGGACAAGGGCCCGGTCTGGCTGACCGTGATTTCTGTTTGAGGTCCAGCCTCGCCATTGCGGTCGCTGCGCCTAACTTTCAATGCGTCGATTTCGCGTTTGCGCAGTTCCAGATAGAGGGTCCGTGTCTCGACATAGGGATCAAGGCTTTCCTGTTGCAAGCGCTGGATTTGAGCGTCGCCCTCGATGCGGTCATTGAGTTGCCTGACCACAGTTGTCGGAACGGCATATGCCGTGCGGTCGAAAGGCGCGCCGACCGCGGTCGGCACGACGAGCAAGTCAATGCTGTTGCCCGCCAGATCGCGCAATGTCGTCGACCCGATAAGCGGAAGATAGAAATAGGGACCGGGCTCGACGCCGTAGAAACCCAATGTATTGGCAAAGCCGTTGCGTCGGTAAGGCAGATTGAAAGGCATTGTCTTCGCGACATCGAAAAGGCCGCCGACACCAAATGTCGTGTTTACGGCGAAACGGCCGAGCGTCTCGGCAGCCTTGCCGATCTTGAACTGTAACAGGAAGTTCAGAAAATTGACGGGTTCGCTGAGGTTACGCAGTGCATTGCCCAGCCCGTCGCGAACAGGTTCGGGTACGATACCTTGATAGCCCATCGCGACTGGGGCCACGAGCGCCGCATCGATCGACTGGACCGCCCGATAAGAGGCAATATTGACCGCTTGAAGCGGATCTCCCGGCGGCGCATCGCCACGGGCCGTCACCACAATATCATGGGGCGCCGAGGGCATTTCGGCCATAGTCTCGTCGTCGGAGGTTGCTGGCGCGGCTAAAGAGGGATGCGGGGTGTTGCCGAGTGCTGGCACAACGATCGGCGGCTCGGGTGGGGCCGAGGGATCATCTACCCGCTGCAACTCGGTCTCAGTCTGGCTTTCGGATGCGAGGTCGGTCGGAGGCGGCGCTACCCCGGACAGAAACAGAAGCGCGGCGACGGTTGCAGGGCTCATCGCGCGCGCGATCCCGCCACCATGAGAGGGGCGAACATTAATTCCATTTGCCAAACTCCTGCTTCGGCCAAGGGCCCGAAACGACGACCGACGACGCTCCCTCCATCGACCCATGTCAGCTGACCCACGATGCGGCCAATCCAGCTTTAATACTCCCCCATGAGTAGGGAAACATAAAGAAGCTCGGCCTGCCGTTTAGCCCAGCAACGTCCGTACGGACGGGCAATGGGACCAACCTGTTCTATCAGGTACGATTTTCGCTGGAGGACCCGGCATAGGCACTTTGCCGACGGTCGCTTAGTTCCGGGCTGGGCGGAAGCGGCTCGAAAACTAACTCTGCGGACGCGCCCGGTCTCAGCGCGAGCAACAGTACCGCCGTCAAGAGCGAGCCGAACATGCTCCGGATCAATGCTTTGCCCCCAACCACATTGCGCAACCCGATGACGAAAGTATCGCACCCTGCCTGAGACGCGAGCAGTGCTTGCCCGATCGAACTATTCAGGTTGTTCAGACAACCGCGCTGCGGCTTCAAAGGCGCGGCGCGTGTTTAGCGAGATTGATCGCCGACCCACGGCATGTCCCTAAAAAAATTGGACGCTAGCCCGAGAAATCATCCTTTGGTCACCCGGTCAATTAAGGGTTGGATGTCGTCAGGAGAAATTTTTCCGGTGGCGATCCGAGGTGAGGAAGCAGGAAAATGCGGAATGTGGGGCGGTTCGGAATTTCATTGCAGCGAAGCGTGATTCCAGCAGGCCTTTTGTGCTTTCAAGGCTTCGTTGTTGGCTGCAGCGAGGCCGAGACGCGTGATCCTGACGCTAAGGGCCCGACAAAGATGCCCGAGACGGCAAGCGTTGAGGGCAGGGAGGAGGGCGTGTGGCAACCCCAGCGGGCCATCAGCAGACGCCACCGTGGCCTGGAGCGGCGCCGAACATGGAGGATGTCAAACTTCCTCCAGAGTATAGCGAAACGGCAACGAATCCGAAACGCTTCGCCGGACGTCCGGTTACCGGCGCCTTCAACGTCACTGTGCCCACTCTCACGGTGTTTCCCGCCCAACAACCAGGCAATGGCACAGCGATGCTGGTTTTTCCCGGCGGAGGATTCTCCAAGCTCGCGATCGATCTGGAAGGTAGTGAAGTTCGCGACTGGCTGACTTCAAGAGGCACCACTTGCGTGCTCGTCAAATACCATGTTCCCAAAAGCGGCCACCATTATGATGAAGACTGCCATTGTGCAGTGACGCCCAAGCACCTCCTTGCGTTGCAGGTCGCCCAGCGTGCGATACGCCTGGTGCGCTCGCGCGCCAGCGAGCTCAAGATCAACCCCCGCAAGATCGGTGTCATAGGCTTCTCAGCCGGAGGGTATCTGGTCGCGCAGACCAGCAATATATTCGAACCTGCTTATGAGCCGGTCGACGAAATAGACAAAGTGAGCAGCCGGCCCGATTTTGCCATCGCAATGTTCCCAGGCCACCTGTGCAGATCGGGGGGCTCGCTTGATCCTGGTATCAAAGTTACCAAGATGACCCCGCCAACATTTCTTCTTCAGGCTTGGGACGATCCCGTCGATCCGATTTGCAATAGCATAGTCTATGCGCGAGCGCTGGACGAGGCAGGTGTTCCAGCGGAAGTCCATCTCTTTGCCAAGGGAGGGCACGCCTTCGCCATGCGCCCGCTGCGTCATCCCGTTGAGCGATGGCCGACGCTCGTGGAAGATTGGCTAAAGGACACAGGAATTCTTTGAGCAAATAGGGCAAGAAATGACCCCCTCTCCCCGGAATGTTCGCTACTCAGGGGAATCGCTGGTCTTGGCCGATCGGAGATCGCCGGGTTTCTGACTGAAACTAACCGAAAGCCGACAACGGTTTGAGCTCCAGGGTATCTTTTGGCGCTGCCGTACAATTATCGGTCGGCTCGCGACGCTATCCGCGCGGTGCGACCCAGAAGAGCTCTTCCTTTCAGGAAACAGAGATCTTCATCTGACGCCCGCACGGTTTCGATCGCGCGGGCGTCTTTTTTTTGGCGCACCGCCGCCAGCGGTTTGAACGAACACATATGGGTGATCACGCCTGACCGACGTGAGGATGACGCCGCAGACACTCAGCGCCGCCGCCGTTCCGTCGCAAATCCACGATCGGTCGCGATAAAGCGCTCGATCATCGGCACCGCGATCTTTTCCGGCGCCATAGGCGCCGCGAGGCCATTAGCCTTCGCATGCACCTCGGCATAGACGAGCAATTCGCGATGGAGGGATCCCGTCAATTCGATCGACAGCTTCACGGGCTTGTCGTCGGCGATGGGGCCTAGGCGCAGCTTGCTCATGGGGCCGCACCCGCCGGCGGTTCGAGTATCAGATCGCGTGTGACAAGGACCCGCAAAGCGAAGCCGGGGCGGATCGTGAGGGTTGGCGGGATGTTCATCTGACGCTCGACGAGCCGCCGTCCCGACTGGTTGACCGTATCCTGCGGCCCGTCGCGAAGCGCCCGCACGAGCGCATCATCCCCGTCCGAGCCAAGTTCGGCTCCGACGCCGAGCAACGAAGAGACGAGCGCCGCGCGCAGCATCGACCCCCAATGATGGTCGGTGCGATCGGCAATCCCCGCCATGCCCCGCGCATCGGCGCCGGGCTGACGATCGAGCCGGATCGATCGGCCACCGGGCAGGATCAACCGGTTCCAGGCCAGCAAGACGCGCTCCTGCCCCACGGATATTTCGCTGTCATAGTCGCCGATCAGCCGGGCACCCTGCGGAATGAGGAGAATGCGACCCGTCGGGCTATCGTAGACATTCTGGGTCACCTGCGCCGTGACCTGTCCGGGAAGGTCGGACCTGATCCCAGTGATCAGCGCGGCCGGAATGAGACTTCCCGCCTGAAGGATGTATGGCGAAGCAGGCGCATGAAGGCGCTCGGCACTCTCGAACGGTTCGGCGGAGCCGCCCGCGAGAAAGGCGCGCCGCGCCGCCGCCGGAGTCCGCGCGCCGCCTTCGGGTGCCGACATGGTCGCGGCGGACGGTTCGATCGATCCACGCTGCGCGTCTGCCACCGGCGCGCCCGAGGTCCCTCCTCCAAGGAATATCCGGCTCGCCGTGGCGGCCTCGCGCTCCAGCCGCGCCCGATCGCGCGCCTTGTCGGCGGGTGGGCGCCCGCCGGCGGGCGGATTTCCCATCGGCGGCACCGGGATCGTCTCGCCGTTCTGCTGCGCCGAGACGATCGGTCGCCCGAGATCGCCGGGTAGCGGCGGTCCGAGCTTCGGCACCTTGCCATAGTCGGCGGGCGCACCGGTGACGACTTCGGCGCGATTCGCTCCATCGGCCGTGTAGAGATTCTCGGCGGTCTTCGGGGCTACGGGTTGCAGCGCCCAGAGCAGAGCGCCGCCGATCGCGGTGCCGCCGGCAGCGCCGATCATCGCGAGCGCCTTGCGCGAAAGCCGCATGACCCGCGGCGTGTCGCCGCGTAGCCGAAAAGGATCGACCTCCGGGCCGGGCGCCGTGCGCTCGCCCGCTTCCGGCACGTCGGCGGGCGCCACCGCCTCGCTTGCCGGCCCGGTCACGACCGCCCCCGGCGGCGCGGCATTTCACGCTTGATCCGAACGACGCGGGCCTGCTTTCCGGCGCCCAAGCGGAGTTCGCCGCGCTCGAAAAGGCGGTCGACGATCATGTAGCGGCCCTGCACCCGGTAGTTGACAAGCTCTGCCTCGCCGCTGCCGCCGATGACGAAGAGTGGCGGCATATCGCCGGTGGCGATATCCTCACCGAATTCGATGATTAGCTGGCGCGAGTCGTCGAAGGCGCGCACCGGCCGCCACGCGGCCTTGTCGCCTGCGATGCGGTAGCGGAAGTTGAGCGCGGCGAGATCGATCGCCCCGGCAACGGGCGCCACCCTCGCCGCCTCGGCCTCGGCAAGCTGCAAGGCGATCAGCTCATCGGCGGGATAGGTCCAGGATACCGATGCCATATAGGCCGCGGCGGTCGCGCGCAGCTCGACATGATAGGTGCGCCGGTCGGTGTTGATGATGAGATTCGTGGCGATATCGGATCGGGTGGGTTTCGCCAGAATATGCACGCGCCGCCGGGCCCCGGTCCCGCTGACCGTATCGCCGATGATCCAGCGCACCGTGTCGCCCGCGGCGACCGGCCCCGGGCCGACGAGCTGTTCGCCTTCCTGAAGGACGATATCGGTGACCTGCCCTGGCGCAGCATAGACCTGAAAGAGCGCGCCTTCGGACCAGGCATATTGCTGGATGGCGTTCCGATAGCCTTGCCGGTCGGGCTGCACGCGCGCCTCGGCGTTGGCGCGGCCGACGCGCTGGCGGGGATCGGCGGCCTCGCTCGCCGCGGCGGGCGCCGCAAGGAGGGACAGCATGGCTCCGAGTGCGATCGGAAGCAGAGGATATCGCGTCATTGGCTGAGTTCCTTCGACCAGTTGATAGCATTGACAAACAGCCCGATCGGGTTGCGGCGAAGCGCGTCGGGCGTGCGTGGCGGCCGGATCGCGACGGTCACGATCGCCGACCAGCGCGAACGCTCGACTAGGCTGCCGTCCTGATATCGGCGCTCGCTCCAGGCGATGCGGAAGCTGTCTTTCGAAGCCCGAATGACGCTCGACACATCGACCGCGACCTGGGCCTTGCCGACCTCGGCAAAGGGATCGTTGGTGCGGGCATAGTCATTGAGCGCCTGCGCTCCGGTCGCGGTGGTAAAGTCATAAGCGCTGAGCCAGTCGGCCCGCAGCACGACCGGATCGGCGGGAATGCTGCGAACATGTTCGATGAAGCGCGCGAGATGGAACGCGACCTGCGGATCGGTCGGTTGATAATCGCCGTCGGCCGGCGCGACCGCGCGCGCTTCACCCAGCTTGTCGACCTCGACGACCCAGGGCGTGATCGTCCCGCGGGCGGACTGCCAGACCAGGCCGCCGGCAAGACCACCGGAGATGATCAGCGCGCCGAAGAAGGCGAGCCGCCAGTTCTTGGCCTGGACCCGCGCAGAACCGATCCGATCGTCCCACACTTGCGCGGCGCGCTGGTAGGGCGTGACCGGCTCGGGCGCGCGGCCATAATGATTGGTGGGTCTTTTGAACATGGGATCAGTCCTTTTCGCTGATGTTCGGCGCCGAGCCGGCCCCGTGGCTGTCGCCGCTCTTGAGCGTCTGCGCGCCGATGGTCGCGCCATGCGTCATGGTCTGGCGCCGCCGCATCGCCGCCGCCCAGGCCGGAGGCGCGCTGGCAGCTTGCGCTGGCGCCGCGCTATCGGTGGGACCGTCGCGGCCCGACGCGAAATTCGCGCGAACCCGTTCGGCCATGCTGCGAACAGGTGAAGCTGCGCCGCTGGCTGCCGTACGTGCCACATTCGCAAGTCCCCCGCCGATGGCCTTCGCTCCGCTCTTCCCGGCCGCGCCCGCCGCATAAGCTGTCGACGCGCTCCCCGCTCCGCGGGCACCGGCAGCAGCTGTGCCGCGCGCCGCCGCTGCAGCCGCGCCGGTGGCCAGGGTCGCGCCAGCCGCCCCGGCGGCAAGCGTTGCGCCTGCGGCGACTGCGGTGCCGGCGGCGGCCCCTGCTCCGAGTTGCGGACCGCCGGCGACGATCCCGTTGGCGATCGAGGGACCGAAGATGCCGAGGCCGAGCAGCGTCAGTGCGCCGAGCGCGATCGCCATGACCTGTTCGATGTCAGGCTCCGGACCGAGGCCGGCTTGCATGAAGCGGTCGAACAGGGTCACCCCGATGCCGGTGATCACCGCGAGGACGAGCACCTTGATGCCCGAAGATATGATGTGGCCAAGCACGCGTTCGGCCATGAAGGCGGTGCGGCCGAAGAAGGCGAACGGCAGCAACACGAAGCCCGCGAGCGTCACCAGCTTGAATTCCAAGATGGTAACGAAGACCTGCACCGCGAGAATGAAGAAGGCGAGGACGACGATCACCCAGGCGATCAGCAGGATCATGATCTGCACGAAGTTGGTGAAGAGACCGACCGGGCCGACGAGGTCCGCCGACGCATCGAGCAGGGGCTGCGCCGCATCGATGCCGGTCGCGGCGACGACGCCGGGACGCATGAAGTCGCCGATCGCCATGGCGCCGCCGCTCGCCTTAAGGCCGAGGCCAGCGAAGCTTTCGAGCATGATGACGGCCAGCGCCTGGAAGTTGCCGATGATGAAGGCGAAGACGCCGATATAGAGCGTCTTCTTGACGAGCCGCTGGATGATGTCCTCGTCGGTGCCCCACGCCCAGAACAGCGCGGCAATCGTCACGTCGATGACGATGAGGGTCGAGGAGAGAAAGCCGACTTCGCCCCCGAGCAGCCCGAAGCCGCTGTCGATATAAGTCGAGAAGACCGCCAGAAACTGGTCGATAACGCCGGTGTCTTCCATCGGGCTAGTCCTTCTGTCCAAAGAAATGGCGGCGCCTGGCGTCCCAGGCCGCTTCACAGTCCGCATCGGCGACCGTGACCGTGCGGCAGCGCTCGGCCACGTCGGCGGCTGCCGGGTGTGCGCCCGCCGCGGAGATCGGGGGGGCGGGCGCACGAGGCGTAGGCGGCGATGACGCATGCAGAATTGCCAGCGTGATGAGCAGGCCGCCCAGCACCGCGACCGCCGCTATCTTCGCCGCCCGGCCCATCTCAATTGCCTTTGCGGAAGCGGCGGAAGCGCTCGCGGCCTTCGGCCTCGGCGGCGGCGCTGCGCGCCGCGTCGAGCATCTGCGCCCGGCCCTGCGCGGCGAGAGCGGCGGTGAGGTCGGAGATCTGCTGCGACTGGACGGCGAGGATCTGGTTGCCCGCCTGCGCCGCCTGCAAGGCGCCGGTCGCCGACTGGCTCGCCGAGACGAGGGTTCCGATCGACTGGCGCGTGCCGCCGATGTTGGTGACGACGCCGGCCTGCACCTTCATCGCATCCTGGAACGCGCCGACGCTGTCGTTCCAACGCGCCTCGGCGTTGGCGACCATCGCGGCCTGCGGCCCCGACAAGGCTGCGCCCTTGTAGCGGGCATCGAAAGCGGTCTGGATATCGCCGACGTCATAAGCGACGCGCTGCGCTTCACTCAGCAATTGGCGGGTGCGATCGACCTGGCCTTGCAATTCCTTCAGCGTCGAGACGGGCAGGCTGGTCAGATTGCGCGCCTCGTTCGCCAGCGACGTCGCCTGGTTTTGCAGCATGGAGATCTGATTGTTGATCTGCTCGAGGGTGCGCGCGGCGGTCAGGATATTCTGCGCATAGTTGCGCGGATCGTGAACGATGCCGCCGATCTGCGCCGCGGCGGGAACAGTCACTCCGCTCGCGATCAAGGTCGATCCGGCGAGCAGGGCAGCAAGCAGCACGCGGTTCTTCACATTCTTCATAAAAAGGACTCCTTCAGCTGGTCGGGGGTTTCGAGGTTCGCGAGCAGATCGGCGGCCCAATAGAGGCCGCGGTGACGCAGCCAGAATTCGGCAAAATCGGCGTGGCCGCGCGTCTCGATCAGCTCGCCGATCTTGATCTGGTCGGTCTTTGAAGAGGCAGCGGTGAAAGCGAGTGCGATGTCGCCGAGGCCGAGTTCGAACAGCCGGTTGCCGCGTCGCGACTGGCAATAATAGTCGCGCTTCGGCGTTGCGCGGCTCAATATCTCGATCTGGCGATCGTTGAGCCCGAAGCGTTCATAGACCCGCGCGATCTGAGGCTCGGCGGCGCGTTCGTTGGGCAGGAAAATGCGTGTCGGGCAGCTCTCGATGATCGCCGGCGCAATGCGCGAGCCCTCGATATCGGCGAGGCTTTGCGTCGCGAAGATCACGCTCGCATTTTTCTTGCGGAGCGTCTTCAGCCACTCGCGCAGCTGCGCCGCGAAGGCGGGGCTGTCGAGCACGAGCCAGCCTTCGTCGATGATGATCAGCGTCGGTGAGCCGTCGAGGCGGCCCTCGATGCGGTGGAACAGATAGGCGAGGACCGAGGCCGCCGACGAGGCGCCGACCAGCCCTTCGGTTTCGAGCGCCTGAACACGCGCATCGCCAAGATGCTCGGCCTCGGCGTCGAGCAGCCGTCCCCAGGGACCGCCCACGAGATAGGGCGAAAGCGCGAGCTTCAGCTCTTGCGATTGGAGCAGGACGGCAAGACCGGTCAGCGTGCGCTCGCGGATTGGCGCCGTCGCGAGCGACGTGAGCGCCGACCAGAGATGCTCCTTCGCGGCCGGATCGACGTCGACCCCTTCGCCCGCGAGCAAGGCGGCGAGCCATTCGGCTGCCCAGGCGCGCTCCGCGGCCTCGTCGATGCGCGCCAGCGGTTGCAGAGCGACCGACCCGGCGCTGCCGGCATCGTGCAGCGCGCCGCCAAGATCCTGCCAATCGCCGCGCATGGCAATCGCCGCGGCGCGGATCGAACCGCCATAATCGAAGGCGAATATCTGGTTGCCCTCGTAGCGGCGGAACTGGAGCGCCATCAGCGCGAGCAGGACCGACTTGCCCGCACCCGTCGGGCCGACGACGAGGCAATGACCGACGTCGCCGACGTGCAGCGAAAAGCGGAACGGGGTCGAGCCTTCGGTCTTGCCGTAAAGCAAGGGGGCATCACCGAAATGCTCGTCCCGTTCCGCCCCCGCCCACACCGCCGACAAGGGAATGAGATGGGCAAGATTAAGGGTGGAAATCGGGGGCTGGCGAACATTGGCATAGACATGGCCGGGGAGGCTCCCGAACCAGGCCTCGAGCGCATTGACGCCTTCCACCGTGCAGGTGAAGTCGCGGCTCTGAACGATTTTCTCGACGAGGCGCAGCTTCTCGGCCGCGAGCGCCGGATCGCGATCCCAGACGGTGATCGTCGCGGTGACATAGGCGATGCCCGCCTCGTCGGCGCCAAGCTCCTGCAGTGCCATGTCGGCGTCGGCCGCCTTGTTCGAGGCATCGCTGTCCATCAGGACAGAGGCCTCGTTGGTCATCACCTCCTTGAGGATCGCGGCGACCGACTTGCGCTTGGCGAACCATTGCCGCCGGATCTTGGTCAGCAGCTTGGTCGCGTCGGTCTTGTCGAGCATGATGGCGCGCGAGGACCAGCGATAGGCGAACGCTTGGCGGTTCAATTCGTCGAGCAGGCCCGGGAAGGTGACGCTCGGGAAGCCGGTGATGGTGAGGGTGCGCAGATGATGATCGCCGAGCCGCGGCTCGAGCCCGCCGACGAGCGCTTCGTCGGCGAGCAGCGCGTCGAGATAGGCAGGCGTCTCGGGCACCCGGACGTGCTGGACCTTGGTCGAGACACAGCTGTGGAGGTAGGTTAATGTCTCGCCGTCATCCAGCCATTCGGCCTCGGGCATGAAGCCCTCGACGAGATGGAGCATGCGCCCCGTGCGATCGACGAAGCTTTTCAGCAATTCCTTGGGGTCGACGCCGGTCTTCGAGCGGCCCTCATAGAGCCAGTACTCGGCGCGCGCCGCTTCCTCTGCCGGCGGCATCCACAAGAGGGTCAGATAATAGAAGCTCTCGAAATGGGCGCCTTCCTCGCGGAACTGCTCGCGGCGTTCGACATCGACCAGCTCGGACACCGCATCGGGGAACTCGGACACCGGATAGGTCACCGCGGGCACACGCTGGGCTTCGACGAAGACTGCCCAGCCCGACCCGAGGCGCCGCAGCGCGCTGTTGAGGCGCGCGGTGACCGCCACGAGTTCGGCGGGCGTGGCGCTGTCGAGGTCGGGGCCGCGGAAGCGCGCCGTGCGCTGGAACGCGCCGTCCTTGTTCAGCACCACGCCCTCCGCCACCAGGCAGACCCAAGGGAGAAAATCGGCGAGGCGGGCGGATTTCGTGCGATATTCGGAGAGATTCATCATGAGCGCATCCAGACGGGATATTTGAGGTGACGCCGGGCGACGTCGACGAACTGCGGGTCGCGGCGGGCGGCCCAGACCGAGAGGGTGTGGCCGACCGCCCATATCGCGACGCCGACGATCCAGAGCCGGAGGCCGAGACCGACGGCGCCCGCGAGCGTGCCGTTGACGATCGCGAGGCTGCGCGGCGCCCCGCCGAGGAGGATCGGCTCGGCGAGCGCCCGGTGAACCGGAGCAAAGAAGCCCGGCACTTCCCCTTCCCGGCTCATCACACGAGCGCTCCGCCGCCGAAGGAGAAAAAGGACAGGAAGAAGCTCGATGCAGCGAAGGCGATCGACAGGCCGAACACGATCTGGACCAGCCGGCGGAACCCACCCGACGTGTCGCCGAAGGCGAGGCTGAGACCGGTCACGATGATGATGATCACCGCGACGATCTTTGCGACCGGACCCTCGATGCTCTCGAGGATCGACTGCAGCGGCGCTTCCCACGGCATCGACGAGCCGCCGGCATAGGCCGGCGCGGATACCGCAAGCGCAACGAACATCGCGGTCGAACAGAGCATGGCGCGCCGTGCGCCATGCCGAAGAGCATGGATCATCGATTTTCTCCTTCAGGGGTGATGAGCGGGGTCAGCCGATATTCGAGGTTCAGCCGGTCGAACCCGTCGATGCGGGCGAGTTCGGCGAGGCGCCGGCCCGTTCCGTCGCGGACGAGCACGGCGACCAGATTGATCGTCTCGGCGAGAAGAGCGCGCGGGACGGTGATCACGGCTTCCTGGATGAGCTGCTCCATACGGCGCAGCGCGCCAAGCGCACTCCCGGCATGGATTGTTCCGACACCGCCGGGATGACCTGTGCCCCATGCTTTCAGGAGATCCAGCGCTTCGGCGCCGCGCACCTCGCCGATCGGAATGCGGTCGGGCCGGAGGCGCAGCGAGGAGCGGACGAGATCGGACAGCGATGCGACACCGTCCTTGGTGCGCATCGCGACGAGATTGGGCGCCGCGCACTGCAGTTCGCGCGTGTCCTCGATCAACACGATCCGGTCGCGGCTGCCCGCAATCTCGGCGAGCAACGCGTTGGTCAGCGTCGTCTTGCCGGTCCCGGTGCCGCCCGCAACGAGGATGTTGAGCCGGTCACGCACGCCGCAGCGAAGTATGTCCGCAGCATCCGCCGACATGATGCCCGAGTTCACATAATCGCCGAGCGTGAAGACCGCGATTGCCGGTTTGCGGATCGCAAAGGTCGGCGCGGCAACGACCGGCGGCAACAATCCCTCGAAACGCTCGCCTCCTTCGGGCAGCTCGGCCGATACGCGCGGCGCGCTGCCATGCACTTCGGCGCCGACATGATGCGCGACGAGACGAATGATGCGCTCGCCATCGGCGGCGCTCAGTGTTTCACCGCTGTCCTCGATCCCTTGGCCGAGGCGGTCGACCCACAGCCGACCGTCGGGATTGAGCATGATTTCGATGACCTCGCGGTCGGCGAGCCAATCCGCGATCGCACCGCCCATCGCGGTGCGCAGCATGCGCGCGCTGCGGTGACGTGCCTCCAGCCGGATTGGTTCTGCGCCCATCGGGAACCCCGTTTCATGAGCCTTGGCGATGATGCCCGGCTCGACGGGGATGAGTAAGAGACGCAGAGAAAACCCAAATTCAACAAGGTTTTCGCGCCGTCGTACCGTCTCGTAGAAAGACAGGCCGTGGCGTAGGTCGATCCGCATCGGAACGGATAAAAATCATGGTGGAACTTGTGAAACGCCCGATTTTGACAACAGTGTAACAATGACTGATTCGGTGTCGCAGCCGTCAGAGGATGAATTGTGCTGGGCGCGGCTCACGGACAAGCAGCGCGCTTGTCTCGATCTTGTGCTTGAGCATCAGACCTCAAAGCAGATTGCGCGGCGGCTCGACATCTCGAAACAGGCCGTCGATCTCAGGCTCACGACCGCGCGCGATATTCTGGGAGCGGACAGTAGAGCCGAGGCGGCCGTCCGCTATGCGCGTCTCAAACGGACCTATGACCGAATACCATGGGATCCGATCATACTACCGCCGCAGGCCAGACTGATGCCATCCGATTTCCCGGACGGAGAGCCGGCCGCATTGGCGCTGAACGATCATGCATCGCTCGCCAAGCATCCCAATGCGGTCGACCCGCCGTTCAAGGGTCTCTGGAGGCGCGATCACGCGCGTTCGAGCAAAGTCTGGATCATGGCGGCGATGTTCGCCGGATTGATCCTGCTGACGCTGGCGGGGGTGACGATCGGTGAAACGCTCACCCGTCTGATTTCCGGCTGATCCTTTCATCCTGTCTGTCACCAATAGGCCGGAGCGATGCTTCCGGCAGAGGAGAAGTCATGTCCCAAGCACTTACAATCACGGCAGCCCGTCTGATCCGCGACGTACCCGCCGCCGAAGTCAGGATCGACGATGCACTCATCGCAGTGTCTTCGCTGATGACCAGCGTCGTCACCGCGCGGCGCGACACCGCCGGGGTGCCGGCGACCAGAGGGCAGGCAACGATCCGCCGATTGATGAAGGCGCAAATGGCGCTGGTCGATGTCAGCGGCGATATTCTGCGGGTTCATGGCGAACTCGCCGATATCGGGCGCGAGACGGCGGGTTATGACCTCCATGAATGCCCGTCGATCGCGGAGGCGGGAACGAGCGTGCGGGCGGCCGCAGCCTGACGCCGGTTGACCGGGAGCGACAGCCGTGAAAGTTTCAGGGCATGCGCATCGCCTTGTTTCTCGCTTTCTTGGCTGTTGCTGTCGGCTATGCCGCCTGGAAGGGCGGCGGGCCGGAACGGACGATGGCGGCGATCGCAGCAACGATGGTGGGCTTGGATCAATTGCTCCACCTGTTCGTTCCGCCGACCTTCGCTTCACTCGACACCGGTCATCTCGCGATCGACCTGTTTGGAGCCGCATCCACCGTCACGCTCGCGCTGTTTGCGCATCGCTTCTGGCCCATGTGCATCGCCGTCTTGCACATGGTCCCGCTCCTTGCGCACTCGAGCCGGATTCTCGACGTGGCGCTGCATCCGGCAGCCTATCTCGCGATGCAGGTGGCGACGTCCTGGCCGGTGCCGGCGATCCTCATCCTCGCAACCTGGCGCCACCAGCGTCGGCTGGCGCGCGGCGCCAACGAGCCATGCTGGCAGATCTCGTCGCGGCCATCGATCCCGAGCATTGCGAGTCCCTAGCCGAGCGACTGCTCGCGGAACATCGGACACTCGCACGCCTTTTCGCCCAGTCCCCCGAAGCGCTGGCGCGAACGCTCGGCAAGGACAGCCCGGTCGGCGCGATGCTCGTCGCCGCACGGTGCGCGACATTGGAGGCCATGCGCGAAGAGCTGAGCGGTCGCGGCATCGACCCCGACAATCCCAAATTGCTGCGTTATCTCAGGGCATCGATGGGCGCGCTTCCCGATGAGGCGCTGCGCGTGCTGTTCCTTGACCCGTCGCATCGCCTCATCGCGGATGAACAATTACAGCGCGGAACGCTCGGCCATCTCGCAATCTATCCCCGCACGATATTTCGGCGAGCGATCGAACTCGACGCCGCCGCGATCATTCTCGTCCATAACCATCCTAGTGGCGACCCAGCGCCCAGCCGGTGCGATATCGAGGCAACTGAACGCCTGGCTACGATCGGACAAGCGCTCGACGTCGAGGTGCTGGAACATATCATTGTCGCGCTCTGAGGGCATCGGATGATCCTCCGGGGACGACCTGCCTCCGGTCGGACGTCTTCGCCCGGCACGCTACTTCGCGACAGAATTGCCGATTGGCGGAACTCACCCGATGCCGAGTTGGCGCTCGCCAACGCGCAGCGCGTATGGCGGCGGCGCCTTCTGCGCCGACAACTTGTCGGCGCAGAAGGCCTGTTCGGCGAACCGGCTTGGGATATGCTCATCGATCTCTTCATCCATGAGGCAGCGGCGAAATCAGTATCGACCAGCTCGCTTTGTATCGCGTCGGGCCTTCCGAGAACGACGGCCCTCAGGCTGCTGCAGCGCCTTTGCGACGAGGGACTGTTGGCGCGGGAGCCGGATCGCCACGACGGAAGACGCAATTTCATCCGGCTGGCCCCCGATCTCGCGCAACGCCTCCTGGCCTATTTCGCGGCGGGCGACGAATGATCGCCGTCCACGTCGCGGGACAATTCGTCACCAAGCTTCGGCCCGAGCTCCATCCGGCGGCTCAGCGAATCGACAAAGGCCTCCCACCGTTTCTTGCCAGTCACTTGCGCCGCCCGGAGTGCCGCGTCAGGGAGCGGGGGATTGTTGATCAGCCAGGAGCGGACGAACAGCGCGAAGCCTTCGTTCGACAATTCGACATGCCATTCGAGCCGGTCGAGTTGCCGCGACAGCCGATCGAGCCGCCGCGTCAGCACGGCCTCAAGTCGCTCCTCATGATCGGGAGTGAGCAAAGATGCGAGCGCGGCCTCGACGATGTCGGTGCGCGTGATGCGGCGGCTGCTCGCGCGTTCGTCGAGCTGGCGCGCCAGCACGCTATCGATCCGGAAGGTCCGCTTGACCGACGACTTCCTCATAGTTCGATCCCGTCGTCCGGATCCTGCGACGCCAGGCGGGCGCCGCGGCGCATCGCACCGTCGATCGCCTTGCGCTCGCGGACGGGGTCATCCTCTCGTTCCTCGGTTGCGAAATCGAACTCGCTGACATCCGGGCGAGCCTCAGATACGATATTCTCATGGTCGGCCATCGCCGGCTCCTGCCGGATACCGCTGTTGGCGTCGCTATCGTCCTCCTCGCCGTCGCTCGCATCGGGGATCTCATCATGAACTGCGATCTCGACCTTCCCGCCGGACAGGTCTTTCGGTCGTTCCAACGCGCTCCAGTCGTCGGGACGGCTTTCGCCGACTTGCGGCGGCGCGGGCGGCGGCAGGATCCGCGCCATCAATCGGGGGTCGGCATAGTATTTGGCCTTGCTCGCCCGGATCGGCGCGACGCCGGCGACCATGACGATTTCCTGATCGGGCGGCAGTTGCATGACCTCGCCGGGCGTCAGCAAGGCGCGGGCCGTCTCGGTCCGCGAGACCATCAGATGGCCAAGCCAGGGCGATAGCCGGTGCCCGGCATAATTTTTCATTGCGCGCATTTCGGTGGCGGTGCCGAGCGCGTCCGAGATCCGCTTGGCCGTCCGCTCGTCGTTTGTCGCGAAGCTGACTCGGACGTGACAATTGTCGAGGATGGCGTTGTTCTGGCCGTAAGCCTTCTCGATCTGATTCAAGGACTGGGCGATCAGAAACGCCTTGATCCCATAGCCGGCCATGAAGGCGAGCGCGCTCTCGAAGAAATCGAGCCGCCCCAGCGCCGGAAATTCATCGAGCATGAGAAGAAGGCGCTGCGACCGCGCACGCGGATTAAGTTCCTCGGTGAGCCGCCGCCCGATCTGATTGAGGATCAGACGAATGAGCGGCTTGGTGCGGCTGATGTCGCCGGGCGGCACGACGAGATAGAGCGAGGTCGCCGTCTCCCCCGCCACAAGGTCGGCGATGCGCCAGTCCGACCGCCGCGTCACCGCAGCGATGACGGGGTCGCGGTAAAGCCCTAGAAAGGACATGGCGGTCGAAAGGACGCCCGACCGCTCATTGGCCGACTTGTTGAGCAGATCCTGCGCCGCCGCCGCGACGACGGGATGGATACCCTTCTCGCCGAGATGTGCCGTCGACTGCATGATGCGCAGGGTCGAGGCGATACCGCGCCGCGGATCGGAGAGGAAGGCCGCGACGCCTGCGAGCGATTTATCCTCTTCGGCATAAAGAACATGCAGGATGGCTCCGACGAGAAGCGAGTGGCTCGTTTTCTCCCAATGGTTGCGCTTCTCGAGGCTGCCTTCCGGATCGACAAGTACGTCGGCGACATTCTGGACGTCGCGCACCTCCCACGCGCCGCGCCGCACTTCGAGGAGAGGATTGTAAGCGGCCGACGCGATATTGGTGGGATCGAAGAGCAGGACGCGCCCATGCTGGGCCCGGAACCCCGACGTCAGCTGCCAATTCTCGCCCTTGATGTCATGCACGATGCAGCTGCCCGGCCAGGTGAGCAGCGTCGGCACGACAAGCCCGACGCCCTTGCCCGACCGTGTCGGCGCGAAGCATAGGATATGTTCGGCGCCGTCATGGCGAAGATAGCTCCGACCAAAGCGCCCCAAGATGACCCCAGCCTCGTCGAGCATGCCTGCGCGGCGGATATCGCCAGCCTCGGCCCAGCGCGCTGAACCATAGGTCTCGGCGCGCTGCCGCTCACGGGCCCTCCACACCGACATGGAAATCGCGACAATGATCGAGGCGAAGCCGCCCGACGCCGCGATCATGGCGCCGCGGTAGAAAATCGGCGGCGCATAGGCATCATAGGCAAACCACCACCAGAAGAAGGCGGGCGGCGGATAGACCGGATAGTCACCGATGCGGAACCAGGGCGCGCCGAGCGCCGGCTGAAATCCAAGCGCGCCCGCGGTCCACTGCGTTGCTGCCCAGACCGCGAAGATCACGATCGAACCGACCGCAGTAATCTGTCCCCAGAGGATCTTGTCGTTCATTGCAAAATGCCTTTCTAAATGCCTTTCTAGATGCCGATGCCCCGGCCCAGCGCCCAATCGACCGAGCCGCCGGGGGACATGGTGCCGGTGATGTGCTGGCCGAGATGGCGGTCGAGCGCGGGGCGCCAGGGGACGAGCTGGAAACCCAGCCCGTCGTCGATCATGGCGAAGCGCCCCGATGCGAGCGTCACGCGCTCGCGGTAGACGCCGCTCACATAGTCGCCGGCAGCCGACGATTTGTGGGCAAGGCCGGTCCGCTCGGCAATCGATGCGGTCGCGGCTTCCAGTTCGCGCGAAGCGAGCTTGTCGATGAGCCCGGATGACAGGGTCAGCCGGTCCCCGGCGCGCGACGCCAATCCCTGCTCGACGAGATAGCGCGCCCGCTTCTCCATCGCCTGGCGGATTTCGAGACCGAAGCCATTCCCGCACGCGACCGGTTCACGGGCGACGAGTTGGCGGTCGAGCCAGGTCGCGCCGGGCGCGGTGACCTGCGACGCGAGCGGGAGGTCCGAGCGCGTCGCAAGCGACATATGCGCGCGCCCCTTGCCATCCTCCCAACTGCGGAGCTCGACGATCGAGCCCGGCCTGGCATCACCGGTCATCTCCATGTAGTTGAAGCGGATGTGATGGGTTCGCCCGTCGGCGCCGTCGACGATCGCATAGGCGCTGCCGGCAAGTTCGTCATGCAACCCCCGCTCGACAAGGCGGCCCACGATCGCGGTCTCGGGCGCGCCGTCGTGAAGCGCGAGCGCGGCGGGATCGAAGCGGCGCCCGCCGCGCGACAGCGCGCGGTGCATCGTCTTGATGATATCGCCGCGCACCGCGACCTCGCGCAGCGCCGGCTCGGCGCCGGCCCCGAGCGCCCAAAGGCCGGCGCCCTGCCGCTCGGCGAGACCCATCTGCTCGAGCCGGGCGGCGCGGCCGACCAGCAGGCCGTGCATATGCCGGTCTTCGTTCGCTGCGGGGCGCAGATCGATGACTCCGCCCGCTTCGTCGGCGAGCCTCTGCAGTCGGGCATCGAGACTTGTCCAGCGATCGGCATCGACTTCGCGCGCGAGCGCGCTTTGCATGTCGAGCTCACTGCGTGGACCGAGTTCGAGCGTTGCAAGTGCTTCGGCCCGTCCGCGAATGCCTGCGGCGATATAGCCGCGGTCGATGACGAGATCGGCGCCATCATCGGTGACGCCGCGCACGAGGATATGGATATGCGGATTGTCGGTGTTCCAATGATCGACCGCGACCCAGTCGAGGCGGGTCTGGAGATCGCGTCCCATGTCCGTCATGAGATCGCGCGTGAAGGAACGGAGATCGCCGAGATCCGCGGCGTCCTCCGGGCTCACGATCAGCCGGAAGTGATGCCGGTCGTCTTCGCAGCGCGCGGCGAAGGCATCGCGATCGGCGGCGTCGCCGCCCGCATCGAACATGCTCGCGTCGCGGCCGTCACGGGTCACGCCTTCCCGCTCGAGATAGGAGATATGACGCGCCAGCGGCGCGGCGCGAAACCGCGCGCCTTGGTGGCGGACGACGCGCGCCATGACCGTGACGCGCCGGGCGCCAGGCTGACGGCGCATCGCCGCCATGGCCCGCCGGCCCCGTCCATGCGTGCCGGTCCCGCCGCCAGCGCCGCGGCCAGGCCGCGAGCGGGTGTAGCCCGACCGCGAGGCTGCTTTGCGCACCTGCGTAGCGAGCCGCTTGCCCTTGCCTGCCGACCCTGCCCCGCGATCGCGGCTCCGTCCCGGCCTGATGCGGAAATCATGGTCGTCACCGCGCATCGGGGGCGGTGCCATACGAAAAGTTGGGAGAAAACGGCGCGTTCAACGCGATGATATGGCAGATTTCGGCAGAGCCATACGCGCAAACCCGCAGAAAACCGACCATGGAGTGCCCGAAGCTGGCACGGCTTTTATCTTGCCCTCCCCCATGTCCCTTCCAGCAAGCGACCACCGGCCCTGAGCAGAGCCTGTCAAAAAACCCAGCGGCCCCGCCGTCCGTCACCGGTCACGGCCATCGGACAAGGGAATGAAAATGGAAGCACCTGCAGCCCGGGCAGGCGCAGCCGTTCCCGACGGGCTTGCAGGTTGTGCGTCGTCAGACGGCAAATTTCGCTCAGCGAAGAGCGCCGCATCGCGCCATCCCGGCGCGGGCGACAGCATCGACGGAGCAGTTGCGGCGCTGCCTGATACATGCAATTCGGGTGCGATCTTGGCGACATAGGCGATCGTCTCAGCGGGCAGACCGCGGCGCCCCGATGCGAAGGCATCGGCGCGGCCCGGCCCCGCGTTGTACGCCGCGAGCATCAACTGAACGTCGCCATAGCGGTCCCACATCGCGCGCAGATAGGCTGCACCGGCGAGGATATTGGCGCGCGGGTCGAACGGATCCGCCCCGAGCCGATGGCGCGCGGTCAGCGACGCCCAGGTTCCGGGCATGATCTGCATCAGCCCCATCGCCCCGGCGTGCGAAACCGCACCAACCTTGCCGCGGCTTTCGGCGTGCATCACGCGCCAGATCCAAAGCTCCGGAATGCCGAAGCGCTGTGCGGCTTCGGCGACCGGTGCGGCATGAGGATGGCGCGCCGGTTGCACCGCCGCGGCAGCGGGCGGGCAAGCCAGAGGCATCGCGAATGACGCAAGAAACGCGCCGCAAGGCACGCTGACGCGAAGCGCGAACCCACCCACGAAGCGCAGCAGCAGCCCCATGGCTCAGTTCCCGGCCTGCGGTTCGGGGCGCGAACAGAGAATAGACAAATCGCCGTCGTCTGGGCCCAGGCGAACCAGATTTGCGCGCAACGGCGCAGCAAGGCTCGGGTCGTCGATCTGCAGCGCAATATATAAACCGCGCGGACCCGTGCGATCCCAACCGGCCCCGATCTCCGCACCGAGTGCGGGATCTCCGATCAGTAAGCGCCAACCTGGCGCATTCTCTTTTTCAGAATAGGCTGCCGGTGCGAGCTCGATTTGCGCGTCGAACGCGAGCGTCTTGATCGAGCCGGAATATCCTCCCGTCGTATTCCGGCGCATTGTCCCGATGATCATGATGACGTCTCCTTGCTGCGTGATGGCGGGTGGTCGGGTTCGGCGGAGCCCCAGCGAAGCGCCGCCGTCGGATGCGAGCGGGTGAGGATCGGGTGCGCGGTGCCGAGCAGACCAGCTGCCGGCATCGCCCCGAAATAGCGGCCGTCGAGGCTGTCGCGCGCCGCATTGACGAGAAAGAGTTCGTCACCGCCGACGATCCGGCAACCCGTCCAGACGGGGAGCGGACGACCGGCCCGATCGCGCGCCAGCGCGCGGGCGGCCGCGACGCCATCGAGCGTGACGAAGACGCCGGAACGACAGACGAGCGCGCCGGGAAGACCGGCGACCCGCTTCAGCATCGGCACGTCGCGCGGCAAATATCCGCGCTGCGCAAGGAATGTCCCGAGTGCGGACGGCGGGGCGATGGCGACAAGGTCGCCGAGCCGCGGCGGCGCGCCCACATCGACCCAATAGAGGCCGGTCGGAGCGCTGGCGCTCACATTCCAGAGGAAGCGCGGCGCGGGCTTGAGCCACGCAACCGCGACGAACGATGTGCTGAAGATCGCCGCGGCCGCCGCCGTGGCGCGAAGTGCCCGGCGGCTCATAACTCGACCGCCCGGCGGCGCAGCCATGCCGTATGGCGGTCACGGGAATATGGCCGGAATGGCAGCCCCGCCGAAATCCGGCTGCCGACATGGCGCCAATGATCGGGCGCCGCATCGCAGGCATCGATGCCGGTCGCTTCGACCGCGTCGATCGCCTCAAGCGCCTGTTGCACTTTCGGCCAGCCGTCGATCCGCGCGAGGATATCCGCGCCGGGATGGACGAACGGCAGCGTTGCATAAGCTTCGCCAGGCACAACCGCCGCGGCAATCGCGATGGTCGAATGGATCGTCCCGAAGTCGTTCGACGTCCAGCGCACGTAAGCAAAGACGGCGCCGGGCCGGAACGCCGCGACGCGCTTGGCGCGGCTCAAGATGCGCTCGGCTGCGATGCGGCCGAAGCGGATCCACTGCTCGTGTCGCCCCTCGATCCAGGTCATTTCGACCTCAGTGAGCGCGGTGTCACGCGGCGACGGGTGTGTGCCAGCGTTGCAATTAGCGGTTAGCCGCGGGCGCAGCGC
Source organism: Sphingopyxis sp. LC363 (assembly GCF_000756385.1). GTDB lineage: Bacteria > Pseudomonadota > Alphaproteobacteria > Sphingomonadales > Sphingomonadaceae > Sphingopyxis. Next base: position 2,804 of record NZ_JNFC01000067.1, on the reverse strand, counting down.
CCGTTCAAAATCGACGCCGCGCATTAGCGCTGCACCTGCCGCGCCGGGTGCACGGTGCCGGTGCCGGGATCGGACGTCGACGAACGCCGGCCAAGTTCGACCCAGGCATCGAGTTCGTCGATCGCATAGACGACCCGGCCGCCAAGCTTGCGATAGGCGGGACCCGTTCCATAGCAGCGATGCTTCTCCAGCGTCCGGTGCGAGAGGCCGACCCGCTTTGCGGCATCGGGGGTCGTCAGAAAACGCGGTGGGTGACCGGTGGTCATGGGGGGCTCCTTCCAGCGGCCGGACCGGAAAGCGCGGGCCGGCGGGCGATGTCGCGTGGTGGCGCGAAAGCGCGCGCGCGGGGGAGCGGCAGAATTGCGGCGCTATTTTTGTCGCCCCGCCCGGTCTGCCAGCAGCGCGCGGTATCCGCCCGCCGCCAGCGCCTCGGCTTCGCGGATGAGCCGCTGGGTCCGGCGCCGCTCGGGAGAGGATTTCCACGCCGAGCCGCGGCCGACATCCAGGCGTGGATAGATGAGCCGGCGGGCGACCTCATGGCTGGTCACGTCCAGTTCGCCGCGAAGATCGAGAATCGACAGAAGCAAATCGAGGCGCTGTGCCTGGTAGGATGTCGGCCGAGACACGGCCGACGCCGACGATATGCCGCGGAGCCATCGTTCCAGATCCGCTACCGCCTGTAGGCGCGTCTCGGCCATGCCATCGCACGGAATCAGCGCAGCAAGCGCACCGTGAGCTGGATCGCAGCGCAGCCAGATCCGGTGCATGATGCGGTTTTCGCCCAATATATAATGACCGCCGTCAAGCGCGATCCGAGAGCAAAGGCGATGCGTCCAGCGAGCCGGATCGAGGCGCAGGTCAGCGGCAAAAGTCGGCGGTGCAGCGTCGAGGATCACGATATAGGGGCAGACCGCCGCGTCCCAGAAGGCTGGCGCGTCGAGCGCGGAAACACGCGGATCGACCGGGAAAGCAGAGGCCCCATCGCCGGGCCATGCCCTCCTGCGACGCCGGATCGGCCTTGCGATCCGACATCACGCTTCGATAGTCACGGCGATAGTCCGGACTGCGGCGCAGAAACTCCTGGGCGTAGCCGGGAAAGTCGAGGCGCAGCGGCCCTTCGCTTTTTGCCGTCGTCTCGATCGCCATAACAGCCTCCGGGGAGACCGAAGAGTTGGCGATATGCGGGCATGCGCCAATTCCAAGACGCGGGGATATCCATCCCCAGTAATGGGTATCCCGCCCGGCGCTGCCGGGCGGGTCCCTGCGGCTCAGTCGCCGCGGCGGGTCTGGCGGCTCCAGACCAGGTCGTGCTCTTCGCCTTCGCCCGCGAACAGTTGCGCGAAGATCGGGGCGGTGAAGCTCGGATCGTCGAGCTTGACCGAAAGATAGGGGCGCTTGTCCTGCGTCTGCTTTTCCCAGGCTGCGCCGACTTCGACGTCTCCAACGAAAACACGGTGGCTGGGAGCATTGCCGCTGGGGTCTTTTTCGGGTGCGATGCGAACCGATTTCGCCTGCACCGAGAGAGTGGTGATTTGACCCCGATATTCTCCGGAGACTTTCTTGAACGTGCCGATCTTGGCCATGTCGCATTCCTTCCTTGGCTCGGGCCGCACCATCGCGGCCTCGATGCGCATCGGTCGTCAGCGGGGGACCGGCGGTGCAGCCGCAGGCCCGCAGCGCAGCGGAGGATCGCGCCGTTCGTCTTTCTTGTTTCGCGAGGAATGGCGGCACGCCAGGGGAAGAAAGTCGAACGGCGCGGTTGCACCAAGCCGGGCCAGCGAAGCGGCGCGCTGACAGATGGCGCATGTCGAGAGGCCGCGATGGGACGGCTCTGCGGACGGTTGCGTTGCCGGTCGGCCGGGAAGCGAAGACGATGAGAGGCGGGCGAACGCCTAGCTGTGCAGCGCTGGTCGCTCGATCCCACCCCCCGGCGACAGGAGATCACGCCAACCGGCATAGCCGGTGACGACGGCGGTCAGGATGGACATGCCGCGCTGCGTCCAGGGATTGAGGTCGGCCAGCATCGCGAGCGCGACCCCAACCTGAAAGCCAGCAGCCGCGGCGGCGCCAACGAAAATCAGGATGACGCCAAGCCTGACGGCGAGCGGAGCCGAGCCGCGCGCCAGGTGCCGGCCGAGGGTATGGACGGAGACACCCGCGAGCAATCCCACCGCTAAAATGACCATCCAGCCGAAACCTTGGTCCCGAAGCGTGAAGGCCAGACCAAGCCCGGCGAAGAGTGGCAGCGCGTAAGTCGCGCAGCGAAAGAGCAGGAGAAGGCCATAAAATGCCGCAACCGCGCCAAGGATCAGCATCAGGGTCATGAACGTCCTCCCATCGGACGCGCCCGCCACCACCTCCGCAGCGCAACCTGCAGGCACAGCATAGCCAAAGCCAGCTCGGGGGAGACCCCGAACCGGCTCCAATCTGGAACCAATTCCAGACGCTTAGCGATTGAACGGGTCATATTCGCTGACGATCGTTTCGGGGTCGCCGTCGAACTCATCGAGCGGCATGACCGAATATCCGGCGCTGGTCTCGATGAGGATGATCACGGTCATCATGGTCCGGGCGAGGCTCCATCCGAGCGACTGGGCGGTGGAAAGCGGCATGGGATCAACTCCTGTCCTTGGGAGCGGGCCATTCCCGCTCGACAGGCGCCCCGCCGGACGGGGACAGGCCGCAATCACCGCGCGCGAAGCCGCGGCCCGAGCGAAGCGTGGGGACCCTTCACGGGTTGATTGAAGGAGGCCTGGCCTCGGCCAAGGGATCAGCGGCAATCGAGAGCGGGTATGGCCCGATCC
>NZ_JNFC01000066.1 GCF_000756385.1 Sphingopyxis sp. LC363 | reverse complement strand
CACGAGTTCTTTGCAGTCGCAGTTTATGTCGAGCGTGGCGGCGCGAGGCGCAGGTTTCCTTCGGTTTTCCATGATTTCACTCCAGATATTATGAGGGTTAGAGAGAGTGTTCGGAGACGGGTCAGGCCCGCCTTCGAACGTCAGTGAGCATTGTGATCAAGGCGTCGGAAGGCGGCTTGAAGCGCCCCGGCTTGATCGCAGGGGCACCGTGGGCTGCGAGAATCTGCAGCTTCTCTTCGGGATCGGCGCGCAAGTAGGTCTCGGTGCTCTGGATACTGGCGTGGCCGAGCCATAATGCGACCTTGCGAATGTCCCCCGTCGCCGCGAGCGTGTGCATCGCGCAAGAATGACGAAGCACGTGGGGTGTGACGCGCTTCCCAAGGATCGACGGCTGCTTCGTCGCTGCCGTCTTGACGTGCTCGGCCAATCGGAACGCAAATCCGTCGCGGGTCATCGGCTGCCCGTTGGCATTGAGGAATATCTCGGTGACCTCAACTTGAGGCCGGATCGCAAGCCATGCGCGCAATGCGATCTGGGTCTCCTTCCACAGCGGCAGGACCCGTTCACGTCGCCCTTTGCCCATGATGTGCATGGTGGACAGGGAGCGGTCCGGGAAATCGCCCAGTTGCAGCGTTACGAGTTCCGACACCCTCAGTCCGCCAGCATAGGTAAGATGCAGCATCGCGCGATCACGGGTGCCGAGGCGTGTCCGGGGATCGGGTGTATCGAGCAAAGCCTTGATCTCGGCCCGGTCGAGATAATCGATCAGCGCCTTGTCTGTCTTCTTGGTCGGGATTGCTCTGACACGGAGTGCCTGATCGAGGCAGGCTGGAATCCGGTACTCGATGTATCGGAAGAAGGATCGGATCGCGGCGAGCCTGCCATTGCGGGTCCGCACGCAGCTGCCGCGGCCGATCTCGACATGATCGAGGAAGGCCATGATCATGTCTGTGTCGAGATCCTCAACCTCTAGATCGGTCGGTCGGCGCTTCAGCCGATCGGCAGCGAACTGGACGAGGAGGACGAAGCAGTTGGCATAGGTCTTCACCGTGTGCGGGCTGACGGCGCGTTCGCGCGGCAGATGTTCCCGCAGATATGCCGAGAGATGGGGAGCAAGCGCCGTCATGCCGCTTCTCCTTGAAAAAGTTGCTCGCTTGCAGCCGCAATGTCGCGCAGCAGCACTGGCGTGGCTTCGAGATACCAGTACGTGTTGGCGATCGACGCGTGCCCCAGGTAGACACTGAGACCGGCCATGTGGTGGGCAATGGCCTCCCTGTCACGCGGGCAGGACTCAAG
>NZ_JNFC01000065.1 GCF_000756385.1 Sphingopyxis sp. LC363 | reverse complement strand
GACCCGGGCGAGGCGCTTCGTCCCTATGTGCGGATGGAGGCGGGCTCGCCCGAAACCATCTGGTCGGGTCTCGACAACCGGCTCGACTGGGGCGCCTGTTTCCTGTGGGAATATGGCGAGCCGAACCCGCCGGTGCTCCACCGCTGCCCCGCGACCGCCCCCGCGCTCGCCCGCGTCGAGAAATAGTTGATCGTCGTGCGCTTGCCGCCCGCATCCTGCCCATAATGGCGCAGGCAGAACATCAGCAGCGCGTCATTATGCTTGCGCCGGAACCCCATCAGCTTGCCCGCGACAAAGACGGGCACCAGATAGCCGTCGATCGCGCGTTCGAACGCGATATCCTTCAGCCGCGCGACCCCGAAATCGAGCGCCGCCTCCCACGCCCGCCGAAAGCTCTCCGCCCCGTCCGCGCGCCGCAGCGTATAGCAATTCGTCTGCGCCATATTGACCATCGCGGCGGCGCGCCGGACCGACCCCGTATCGGCGAGCGCCGCGATAAACGCCCGCTGCCGCTCGGGCGTCCACCCGTCGTGCCGATATTTGCGCGGCACCGGCGTAAACTCGGGAAGCGGCGGCCGAGCGGCGGCCGCAATCGGTGTCCGGTTCTGCATGATAAGCCCTCCTCCGTATGTCTCGAGCGAAGTCGAGAGACCAAACCGGACAGGGTATGACGGAGGGGAGTAATGTAGGAAAGGGGTTTGTTTATGGTTTGTTCCAAATGATCGCTGCAGATGCGCCGTAGATCGAGGATCGGCGGGTCGGCACGAAAGTGATTGCGATACCGTCTTGCATCTGCGGCTCACCGAATACGGTCCGCAGCCACATCATCCCCCGGGCGCTCATTCATGATTCGAAAGAGGGAGAGCAAGCCGTAGCCTATGGTGAGCGAGGCGAGGCGGGGCATCGGCTTCGACAGTCCGGTAAGTTCGATCAAAACATTCTCTGCGAGGAACACGAACGGATCACCGGCGACATTGATCGCTATGGGGTCGATTTCGTGCGTGTCCTGAACATCGCGGGTCAATCAGCCAAGGGCTCTTCCGCTGTGTATGTGCCTAACAGCAATCCCAAACTTCTGGTCCGCTTTGCGCTAAGCGTCATCTGGCGCGAGATCCATTCCGGCCATGGCGTGAAACGCGGTCTAACGCTTGGAACCGCGTCAGACCGCATTTGCCAAGCCATCTTCAAAGATGGCGACGTTTCCGCACCGACTATTGTTTCTTATCAGCAGTTCACTGGTGAACGTAACGAGCGTGTGCCGGTGGGAATCCACCCATTCCGCGTTCGAATGTTCGATCGCATTTTTTGGCAGTTCACAGTGGTTGGATGCGGAATTTGGATCTGTACGGACGGCCGGGGCCTGCCTGCTAAATTTGATGGCGTCCGCGCAGATCTGAACGATCCTGTTCGAGCAGCGGTTGGCGATCCCCGATCACTTTCCGACGTCGGTATCCTTCAGGGAATCTTCCGCGACATGCGGTCGCGCCGGTAACTCTTCTCGGGACGCTCGTTGTGACGATAACTCTATGCTTATCCTCAAAGCGGAAGATCACAGCGGTCAATTGCGCTAGGCGGTAAT
>NZ_JNFC01000064.1 GCF_000756385.1 Sphingopyxis sp. LC363 | reverse complement strand
TATTCTTTGCAGTCGCAGTTTATGTCGAGCGTGGCGGCGCGAGGCGCAGGTTTCCTTCGGTTTTCCATGATTTCACTCCAGATAATTACGGTTCCCTCGACCTGAACAAGTCGAAGGAACCACCATGAGAACAAGATCATCAGAGCTGTTTTGTCCGGCACAGCTCCGGATCGAAGATCCGCCGAGCTCAGATGCCCTATTCAACGCCTTCCTCTCCTCTCTGTGGGTCAAGGAGGAAGCGGCCTGTTCGATCCTGTACAGTGCAGCGATCCGTCATTTCCTGCATTGGCTGGATGTGCATGCCATCCCGGTCAGTACGCTCGGCGATCAAGTCGTCCGACGGTTCGAGAAGCACCGTTGTCGGTGCCACGGATACTCGGCTCAGCAAGCCGCCTATAAGACTGATCAGGCTGCGCGGGTCCGGCGCTTTGTCCGGTTCCTCGAAGATCAAGGGTATATCGAAGTCGACGATGGGATCGACGATCTCCCCCGTCACCTCACCGACTACTCCGATGCAATCGACAGCCTGCAACTCGCCCCTGGAGTGGCACAGGGCTACCGGTCGGAAGCCGAGCATATTGTGGCTTGGCTTCGCATCAAGCGGCAGTCGTGGGCCGATGTCGATGACGCGATCCTCGACCAGTACGCGGCGCATGGTTGCCGCTGTCCGGTCTGGCGCAAGCGGGGCAAGCTCGTCGCCTCGGGCGCGAAGCGGCGGCGGCGTGGCGCTCGGCACTTCGTCGAGTTCTTGCGCGGCCGGGGTGTCATCCCTTCAGTCGAACCGGTGTCGGATGACGACCCGCACATGGCGGCATATCTGGCATGGCTCAAGCAACACCGCGGCGCGACCGATGAGACGATCCGGCGCTACCGGGCCGATATCAGGCGGCTCATGCCTATGCTCGGCGACCCTTCACAATGGGATGCAGCCGTCCTCAGGCGTGCGTTTCAACAACGAAGCAAGGAGACGCCGGGTTCTGCATCACTGCTCGTCACGATAATGAGGAGCTATATTCGGTTCCTGGTCGTGCAGGGTGTTTGCCGTCCAGCTTTGTTGCACGCGATCCCATCAGTGCAACGCTACCGTCTTTCGACGCTGCCCCGGCACGTCAACCCGGCAACGATCGAGCAGATCATCGGCGCATGTCCGACTGATCGCCCGGTGGAAGTTCGGGACAAGGCCATCATTCTCCTGCTCGCCCGGCTTGGCCTGCGTGCCGGTGATATTCGGGATATGCACCTCGACGATATCGACTGGCGCTCGGGCCACCTGACGGTCAAGGGCAAGGCGCGTCGGCCTGATCGCCTGCCATTGCCTCAGGACGTCGGTGACGCGATCCTGGACTACATTGCCACGGCGCGTCCCAAGACCGCCGATCCGCATCTGTTCGTGCGCGCGCAAGCCCCGTTCCGTTCGTTCCGCTCATCGGCGGAGATCGCCGGCATCGTTGCACGCACGCATGAGCGCGGCGGGATCGAAGGCGTGCCGACCGGATCGCACATTTTCCGGCATTCGCTTGCCACCAACTTGCTGCGCGCGGGCGCAGGGCTGGAGTCCGTTGGAACGATCCTGCGCCACAGCTCGCCCGAGACCACCGCCATCTACGCCAAGGTCGACCTGCCGATGCTCATGAAGATCGCGCAGCCATGGCCGGGAGAACCGTCATGCTGAACACGCACATTGCCAGATACGTCTCGCTGTATCGCGGCTTGGGGCGGAAGTTCTCGGAACAGGAACGACTGCTGCGCCAATACGCCGCTTTCGCCGAACGCTTCGGTGACCGGCACACCCGAGTGCAGCGCATCTACGACTGGTGCCACACGGCAAGCTCGCAGAACGTGGCTCGCCATAGGTACGACGCTGCTCGTAATTTCAGCCTTTTCGCTCACGCCGAGGACCCAGACCACGAAGTCCCGCCTGTCGGCGTTTTCGGCCGGGGGAAGCGGCCACGTCCCACTCCGACCATCATCGAACCGGACCAGGTGCGGGCGATCATGGCGGCGGCATTGAACGTTCCGCCCCATGGCACGATTAGCCCATACACGTACCATTACCTGTTCGGCCTGCTCGCGGCGACAGGTCTCCGGATTTCCGAGGCTCTCGCCCTACAGTGCGACGATCTGGTCGAGGATGGGCTGGTCGTCCGCAACGGCAAGTTCGGCAAGCAGCGGCTGATCGCCTTGCAGCCATCGACGCGCCAAGCACTCGAAGCCTACATTGCGATCCGCGCGAAGCACCCGGCCAAGTGTAATGACCTGTTCGTCACTATCCGGGGGCGGGCGCCGCACAAGGTGCGCGCCCACGTCGTGTTCGTCAGGTTGGCCCGGCTTCTCGGATATCGTGGAGCAACCGGTACGGCAGGCATGCGACTCCACGATCTGCGACATACGTTCGCTGTTCGCTCGCTTGAGT
>NZ_JNFC01000063.1 GCF_000756385.1 Sphingopyxis sp. LC363 | reverse complement strand
TTGGCAGCTTGCTGCCTAGTCGTAGTGGGGTGGGGTCTATCGGCCTTGCGCAAGGCCGATAGACCCCACCCCCAACCCCTCCCCTGAAGGGGAGGGGCTTTCTTCTCTCAATGGCCGCAACCGGTCGATTCCGGTCATTCGATCCAGATCGGCGGCGAACGATCGAAACGGGTGGTGAGTTACCTTGGTATATTCTCTCTTCCGTCATCCCGGGCTCGATCCGGGATCCGTTCTCGCAGCGTTGAACGAATGGACCCCGGATCAAGTCGCGCGAGTCACGTGCCTCGTACGAGGATGACGAGGAAAGAAATATCCTCCCTGTGCCGCAGGCATGGGGAGGGGGAGCGAGCGGGGTAAAAGCAACGCGCGGGGCGCGTTGCTTCCCGCGAGGCGCCGTAGGCGATGGTGGAGGGGCGGAAACCTCGCGCCATTATAACCCCTCCGTCAGCCCTTCGGGCTGCCACCTCCCCATGGCTTCGCCACAGGGAGGATCGTGCGTCAACTAACGGTCATTTCCCGGCGCTCGTTACAACGTGCCCGCCAAACCACGGGCCACCGCCGGTTCGGGCCGCAAATCCTTGCCCTTGACCGCGGCGGCATGGCGGGCGGCGGTGGCGTTGCTGCCCGCCATGGTCAGCGCGAGCAGGCCGACGACGAGCGCGTCGAGCAGCAGCAGCGGCCAGTCGAGGATCGCCGGGGCGAAGATCGCGCCGAAGCTGAGCGCATAGTGCGCGATCATCAGCGGCAGCACGCCGGCGAGGAGTAGCAGTATGGTGCGCCAGAAGCTGCCCGCCATGATCCGCACCGAGCGGATCGGGCCGATCGCGGCGTTGCCGAGCGCCCAGGCGACGGTCCATGCCATGAAATAGATGCCGGCGATGCTGCTGAACAAGACCAGCGCATAGCCGGTCCATTGCGCGGTCGTCCCGGAAAGGCCCATCAGGCCGGTCAGCGAGGGGCCGAACAGCGTCCACCATTGTTGCACGCCGTTCAGCGCGAACAGGATGAGCCACAGGCCGATCGCGGGCCATTCGATGCGCGCGGCGCGCCGCGCGTCGAAACCAAAGAGGATATAGCGCGTGAACCAATAGCCGGGCAGCAGCAGCGCGAGTGTCTTCGCAAAGCCGAATTGCAGGCGAAGCGGGTCGGCTTCGGCCGCCTTGGCGCCCGCGATGCCGTCGTACATGCCCGCGCGCCATTCGACGACATGCTGCGCGAGTTCGACGAGCACGGGGATGAGGAAGAGCAGCGGACAGGCGAGAGCGAAGGCCCAGGCGCTGCGATAGACGGTAGCAATATCACTCTTCATCGGCCGGTCCTTCCGGGTCGAAGGCGATCAGGTCGCCGGGTTGGCATTCGAGCGCGCGGCAGATCGCGTCGAGGGTCGAGAAGCGGATCGCCTTCGCCTTGCCGGTCTTGAGCACCGACAGGTTGGCGACGGTGATGTCGACGCGTTCGCTGAGCTCGGTCAGCGTCATCCGCCGCCGCCACAGCATGTCGTCGAGCTGGATTCGTATCGGCATATCGGATTTCCTAAATCGTCTGCTCGAGCTCTTCGCGCATCGCCGCGCCCTGTTCGAAGATGCGCGCAAGGACGAAGAGGAGCAGCACGGCGAGCCAGGCGGTGAGGCTGGGCTGCCAGCCGAATACCTCTCCGCTGATGCGCGACATTTCCAGCGACAGCCAGCCATAGGCGGCGTCGATGACCTGCGTCGCGAGCAGCCACCAGCCGATCGCGCGGAGCCGCCGGGCGTTGTCGAGGGTGAAGGCCGCGCCCGCCTTTGTCGCGTCGATCATCGCGATCAGGCGGGTGAAGATCGCATGCGCGGCGATGGCGACCGGGATGCAGAGCAGCAGGGTGATGCGGAACAGGTCGAGCATATAGCCGCCGTCGATCGCGGGCTTGGCGCCGGCGATCGCGTCGAGGACCAGATCGGGCCGCAGACTGACCGCGACGAGCGCGATCAGGAACAGCGCGAGGAACACCCAGTTCAGGATGTTCAATCCCATGAGCAGCCGGCGGCTCCATCGTAGCATCGCGAATCCCCTTTTCGATTACCGATACGGTGCATATCGATAATCGATAATAGTGATATTGCAAGGCGGTAATCCGGGGTGTCGGATCGGGGCGGGAAACGCTGCCTTTCTATCTCATCATCCCGGCGAAGGCCGGGATCTCGCCGGTGCGCAAAACCGCGAGGGTGAGATCCCGGCCTTCGCCGGGATGACAATTTGTTCAGGGCGCCTGCGCGTATGGAAAAGGGCGCGGAAGCGATGCTTCCGCGCCCTGAACCTTTGAAGCCGGAGCGGCTTAGTTGGCCGGCTGTTCGGCCGCCGCGTCGGCGGCCGCGGTGGCGTCGGCCTGCGGTGCCGGTTCGCCCGTCGCCTGTGCGACGGCGGCGGCGAACTGTTCGGCGGTATAGGCCGCGGCGAGGCCGGCGGGCGACATCAGGAAAGCGCTGCGCGGCAGGCTGACGTCGTCGCCGCCGGGGGTGGTCACGACGACCGCATCGGCGCTGACCGACTTGACCTTGCCGAGCACGGCCGCGCCCTTGAGGCTGCGGACGTCGGCACCCGCGACGAGCGCGGCGGCGACCGCGGCGTCATCGGCGGCGGCGGCGCTGTTCACTTGCTGCATCGCGGCGGCGAATTGTTCCGCCGTGAAGCTGGTCGCAAGACCCGCCTGACCGATGAAGAAGGCGTTGCGCGGCAGCTTCACGTCGCCGGTCGGGGTGGTGAGGACCACGCCGTCGGCGGCGACGAGCTTGACCTTGCCGAGGATGGCCTGGCCATTGACGCCGCGCACGTCGGCGCCGGGCTGGATCGCGGCGGTGAGCTTGGCTTCGTTGCCGGCCGCGGCCTGATCGACCGCGGCGACGACTTGCGCCCGCGTGGCGCCGATCGTCGGGCCCTTTTCGAGCTGACCGAAGGAATTGGCGGGGAGGGTCACCTGCTTGCCTTCGCCGAGATCGACGACGACGTTCGCGCCCTGTGCGCTCGAGACGGTGCCGAGTTCGGCGCCCTCGGAATCGAAAACCTTGGTGCCGACCGAAAGGTCGACGGTCGCCGCGGCGGCGTCCTGCGCCAGCGCGGGGGCGGCCACGACGGCCGCCATGCCGAGAGAGAAAGTTGCAACAAAGCCTGCGAGTTTCCGCATCGCTTGGGGTCTCCTTTGAGAAATGATGTTTGGAACGGATGAATCTTGAACGCGTATAAGCGAGCAAGGGCCACGCCAAGGCTGACGAACCGTGCAGAGGATAGGATGAGGCGAGCCGTGGATTGCCAAGAGCGAGGGTGGGGGGCGAATCCTGTGTCATTGCGGGTCCGGCGGGGTGGGGGCGGCTGGTTTTGGCCGAAAGCTGCCGTCGCCCCCGCGAAGGCGGGGGCCGCTGTCGGTTTACGCAGGCGCCGCTGAATAAGGCCGCTAGCGGCCCCCGCCCTCGCGGGGGCGACGCATTCTCTCAACGGCAGCTCCCCCCCCCCAAACAGACCTAAAGCCCAAACCCCCCCCCCCCTCCCCCCGCCCCCCCCACCCCCTGCCCCCCCCCCCG
>NZ_JNFC01000062.1 GCF_000756385.1 Sphingopyxis sp. LC363 | reverse complement strand
CTGAAAATTACACCAATGCCGGGGGGAGTGGCCCTCGGGCTACGCCCTCACGCCACTCCCCCCGGCATGTAACACGATGGCCTGGTTTTACGCCGCCGAATGGCCGACTTTTGCTCCGCCGTTGACAGAAGGGCTTTTCGGTCTTTATCCCGACCAATCAGTCGCTGGGCAATCCCGACCTGGATCCAGAGATCGCCGATACCTTTACCGCCGGTGCCGTTTTCAAGCCGCGCTTCGCACCGGGATTGAGCGCTTCGCTGGACTATTTCGATATCAAGGTGGGCGGTGCCATCACCAATATCAGGGGCGCCGCGGCAACTTTGTGTGACGCCGGCAACGCCCTGGCGTGCAGCTTCTTCACCTTCGACCCGGACACGGGCGCTCCAACTTCTATGTCCGTCCCTGCGCTCAACCTGTCGAACCTGCAGTATGTGGGCTATGATTTCGCCTTGCAATATCATACCGGCCTTGGCGATTTCCTGCCGGGGACTTTCGACGTCAGCTGGAACGCCACCTATATGGACAAGGCCAAGATCGATCTTGGCGCGGGCAGCGGTCCCGTCAACAGAGCCGGCGAAAATGGCGGTGTCAACACGGGCGCGATCGCGCGACTGACCTCGGTTCTGTCGGGCACCTATTCGCACGGTGGATCGTCGATCACCGCGCAGTTGCGGTACATCAGCAAGGGGAAGATCGACAACACCTTCGATACTCTTCCTTCGAACCGGATTTCCAACAACAGGGTACCCTCGGTCGTTTACCTCAATCTCTACGGGACCCTTGCTCTCGACAAAGCCGGCGGCACGTCGCTGTTCATGTCCATCGAAAATGTTCTCGACAAGGATCCGCCCGTTGTTCCTTATCCGGCGCTCTTCACGGCGACCAATGCACAATATTACGATGTCGTCGGACGTTACTTCCGGGTCGGCGCCAAGCTGAAGTTTTGATCCCAGCAAAAAAGCCCGCCTACGGGCTTGGTAATAGAATGGAGCGGACATGCCTTTGAACAACCACATGCATTGCGGGAAAGACACGCAGACAGGACGCGGCCTTTTCCTGCGCGACTTGCTTGCGGCCACGGCCCTTGTCGCTACGGCAGCCTTTGCCAGTCCGGCGACCGCGGCGGAATCCAACCGCTATATGGGCGAATTAACGATCAGGAGCCTGCCGGACGAGCTGCCCGAATTCCTGCGGTCTGATGCGGCCGCGCTCAATGTCGGTGAGCTGACCCGGGAGCCGGATCGCTGGCGTAATGCCGGTCCTGTCTTCGATGCCCAGCGCCATTCGGCGCATTATACCAAGCTTGATGACAACGGGGTGGCGGCGACCGGATTGAAGCTGTCCGCTTTCCCGCCGACCCAGGAAGAATATGCCATCATCCTGCACAAGAAGGGGCTGACGGAGCGTGACGAGGGTACGCTTTATTATACGATGATCACCCAGTTCGAGCAGCTGAAGCAGGATTTCGCCTATTATCGCGTTCAGACGGCAGCGCTCAAAAACTGGACTGACGAAAAACAGCTGGCCTGGCTGCGGCAGGATATGAACCGGCGGCAGGCTCAGATAACGGAGCATCTCGCTCTGCTGGTGCACTGGGCAGGCGACGCGATGTCGCCCTTGCACACCAGCATTCACATCAACGAATGGGCGGGGACCGATCGCGGCAAATATCCGGTCAAGGTCGATCACTTCGTGGTCGAAGGCCAATATGTGCTGAAATATTTGACGCGGGAGAGCGTTCTGCACGAGGTCGCGCCCCTGCATGTCTGCGAGGACAATATCCAAGTCTGCCTCGCCAAGGCGTTTGAATATAATGTGACCTTTGCCGAGCCGCTGTACAAGCTGGTCAACGATGGCGGTTTTCCAGCAAATGCCCCTGATCCGCGCGGCGTCAGGTTTATGACAGAGGCGACGGCGAGGCAGGTCAGCCTTGCCCGGGACCTGGTCGTCAAGGCGTGGCGTGAGAGCGCCGACCAGACATTGGGCTATCCGCCGGGCGAAGTGAAAGTTCGTGACATCGTGAACGGTGCGGTTCCGACATTCGAGCAACTGCACGGCTGGGACTGAGCGACCAAGGGATTGTCGGCAACACCGCCGCCGATCCCGACCCGACCCGGCGCGGCAGGCGGCATCGGCAAGCGGGGCGGGCACGCCGTACGGGTTAGGCGAGCGCCGGGATGATAGGCCCGGACATAGCAGGACGGATTCACCATGCGGAATTGGATAAGGTTTTCAGGCGCCTCCGGCCGCAGATGGTATGTCGTGCTCGTGCTGTGCGTTCTCTACGTCCTCTCCTACGTGGACAGGATGATATTGGTCATCATCGCGCCCGGCGTCTCCGCCTCCCTCGGGCTTTCGGACACGCAACTCGGCCTGCTCATCGGAACAGCATTTGCGCTTCTGTATGCCACCATCGGTGTGCCGATCGCGCAATGGATGGATGCGCGGGATCGCCGCTGGGGTATCGTTGCCGGAGTCCTGCTGTGGAGTGCGGCGACCGGGGCTTCGGGCCTGGCGACCGGGTTCGGCTCCCTGCTGGTTCTCCGAGCGGGCGTGGCCATCGGGGAGGCCGTTCTCACACCGGCGGCAGTGTCCCTGATCGCCGATCTGTTCCCGGCCAACCGGCGAACGCTGCCGATGTCGATCTACGCGGCGGTCGGCGCCATGATGAACATGGGGGCGCTTATCCTGGGCGGTTTCGCGCTGAGGATCGCGGAGACATTCGCGCCGACCTATGAGGTGGAAGCGTGGCGGGTCGTATTTTTCCTGCTAGGCGGCACGGGGACATTGCTGGCCATTCTGTTCGCCATGACCGTCCGTGAACCGACGCGCATCATCGAACCCGCAGATCCTACCGCGAGTGTACAGGATTTCCTTGTCTATCTGAGGCAGCGTGGCGCTTTCTATATACCCTTCCTGCTCGGTTCGGGGCTTGCCACTATGTTCGGTCTCAGCCTGGCTTCGTGGGCGCCGATGATTTTGGTCCGGGGCCATGGGCTGGAACCCGCCGATGCAGCATCGTTCGTGGGCTCGTTTGGCCTTGTTGCTGGGCTCGTCGGCACGCTGCTATGGCCCGGCTTCGCCGCCTTGATCGATCGTCGTCGTCCTGGCCGCGGTCCAATCTACGGGCTGACGACAGCGTCAATCTTGGCATTCATTTTCGTGTTCTTTCCGATGAGCGCGACGCCGCTCGGCGTGGGGATCGGGGTGGCTGGCACAATGGGCTGCCTTGCCGCCTGGGGGGCGTTGCCCCCTCTTTTGGTGCAGTATTATGCACCCGGGCGGATGCGAGCCCGGATCGTTTCACTCCATCTCCTGTGCGTCAGTGGTATCGGTTACGCTTTGGGACCGCCTTTAGCGGCCAGTTTGGGAGAGATGTGGGGCGCGGACAGAGGCCTTGCCATAGGCCTTGTCATTTGTGGAACCGTGACGGTGCCGGCCGCCATTGTTTGCTACTTGCTATGTGTTCGCGCCATGTCTCGCCTTGCGCGTGACACGTAGGAGGCTGCGGGATGATGGTCCCATGCCTATCCCTCAACATGTCGTCCGAATATCCGGAGTATGTTCAGCAATTTGAGAGATGCAGCGCTTCAAACTATGCTCTGGAGGATTTTCCGGACATCGCCGGAAGGCCTGGAACGGCACGCCCTTGGCTCAAACCAGGCGCGAGCTCGGACCGATCGCGGGGAGGGCGCTCGCCCTAGAGCCGGTCTTGAAGGCGGCTAGAGGGGGTCGCTTCTTGGTGCGATGGCCTCGTTGTTGCACGAACCCGTCTATTGTGAGGAAGCACGCCTGTTTTGATCAGCAAGTCAACGTCCGTGGCACTGCTTGTATTTTCTGCCGGAACCGCATGGACAGCGCTCATTGCGGCCGATCTTCTTTCGTGTCTCGACGGACTTGGGAGAACTGCGGCGCTGGTCGAACAAGGCCTGCAATGGCGCCGGTATCTCAACGCGCCGCTGACGCGGCCCTCCATAGAGTCTGGCATTGCGGATCAGCTGCTTCTGGTCCTGGAAGGCGATTCGATGATTTGGGTCCATCGCCTCCTCGAACGGTAACAGCCGCGCCACTTCATCGGCTGCCGCTTCGTGATCGCCACAATATGCAAGCACCACGGCATAAAGTGCCCGGGCCTCGATCACGTATGATGCCAGTCCGACTGCTTGGATCGTCGGGAAAATAGTGTCCTCTAGCGTCTGCCTCGCAGCGGCGAAATCATTCACCCACACCAGTTCGTCGACGAGATCCAAGCCCACCCGTACAAATGACTGAAAGGCCTGAGCGAGCTCGTAAAACTTCATCGCGTGAATACGGGCCATCGTAGAACGCTGGCTCTTCCTGCCGGTTGCTTGGGCGAGAAGGTCAAGCGTATCGGCCAGATGTTTCAGCGTATCGGTGAGGTCGCGGTCTTTGGGGAGAAGCAGGCGCAGCTCGGGTGGATTGCGCCCCAGAACATCCCCAGGGGTAATACCAAGCTCCTTGTAATATTCTTGCATGAGCTCCCCCGCCTCGCTGATCGCGGTGCCATTGTCCCCGAGCTTGAACAGTGCGAGGGCGCGATTGTAACGAAAGACGCGCAGATGCTCGGCTTTGGTCGGAACGCGCTTTTCGACCAGCCCCAGCATCTCCTGGACGCCGTCCACGTCGCCCGTCATAGACATGAGCAACATGCGCTTCATGCCCCAGGCCAGCCATTCGTCCTCACCGAGGTCATTGGTATCAAGGAGGTCCTGCATCTCACTGATCCGGGCTTGGCCGGGTTCAAATTCGCCCTGTCGAAGGTCGTTGAAGACAAGGCCGTCGAGTGCCCAGAGGCGCGTTGCGGGGTCGCTCTGCGAATCCGCTGTGTAGCGCGACGATCTGGATGAGAAGTTAGCGACGATCAGGATGAGAAGCGCTGATCGCGACGAGGTCGTTTTGGTGTGTTTGATTGCCGCTGGCAAGACCTATGTCTCAGGTTGACGATCTGGATGAGAAGTTAGCGACGATCAGGATGAGAAGCGCTGATCGCGACGAGGTCGTTTTGGTGTGTTTGATTGCCGCTGGCAAGACCTATGTCTCAGGTTGATTGTCGGGGAGCGACACATCGGTATTTTTGGCTGTGGCGACCTTGGCGGGGCGACCTGCCCCCTGCTGTTTTCGCTCGATAGCCGTGCGCCGCCGATAGCTTTCGACATTCATCTCGAAGATGGTGGCGTGGTGCACGAGGCGGTCGACGGCGGCCAGCGTCATTGCGGGATCGGGGAAGACCCGGTTCCATTCGCCGAACGGCTGGTTGGCGGTTATCATCAGCGAACGCCGCTCGTATCGCGCGCTGATCAGCTCGAACAGAACCGAGGTTTCAGCCTGATCCTTGGCGACATAGGCAAGGTCGTCGAGGATCAGAAGGTCGAAGCGATCAAGCCGATTGATCGCGTTCTCGAGCGCGAGCTCGCGGCGCGCGACCTGTAGTTTCTGGACGAGGTCGGAGGTGCGGACGAACAGCACCCGCCAACCCTTTTCGATCAGCGCGAGCCCGATGCCCGACGACAGATGCGATTTTCCTCCGCCGGGCGGGCCGAACAGGATCAGGTTTGCGCCATTTTCGAGCCAGCTGTCTCCGGCACAGATCGCCATCACCTGCGCCTTCGATATCATCGGAACCGCGTCGAAGTCGAACGTATCGAGCGTTTTTCCCGGCAGCAGTTTCGCCTCCGCCAGATGCCGCTCCATGCGGCGGCGACCGCGTTCGGCGATCTCATGCTCGGTGATCGCGCTGAGGAACCGCGCCGCCGGCCAGCCCTCCTTGTCGGAACGCTCGGCGAACGTCGGCCAGAGCTGTTTGATTGTCGGCAGTCGCAGCTCGTTGAGCATCAGCGTGAGCTTTGTGACATCAATACCCTGGTTCATGCCATTTCCTCCGCGCGAGGAGCCAGGAGCGCTTCATAGGCGCTCAGCGGGACGAGCTCGACGATGACCTCGGGCAGCGCCGCGGGGTCGGGCGCGAACCGCGCCCTAAGCATTGCCATGTCCGGCATACCCTGCGGCGTCGCTAGCAGGGTTTCCAACACAGCGGCGAGTTCGGCCTCGCAGGCCCGCTCATGCGCGAGGCTAAGAAGCTCGACCATTGTCCGGCACGCGACCCGTTCGGCGAGCCGCTCCAGCAGCCGATCGAACATGCGCCGGTAGGCCTCGCGCGGGAAGAGCTGGTGGCGATAGACAAGATTCAGCAGCGCCATCGGTTTGCGCCGAAGCGCATGGATGACATGGCGATAATCGACGACATGGCCATGTTTGCCGCTGCGCTCGGCGCGGCCGCGCGGAAGCGTAAAGAGCGGTGTGCCGCCGAGGAACAGCTCAAGCCGATCGTCGTAAAGTCGAACTCGCAGTCGATGGCCGATCAGCCGCGACGGCACGGTGTAGAACACCTTGCGCAGCGTGAACCCGCCCGAGGAGGTCACCATGACAAGCACCTCTTCATAATCGCTGGTGCGCATGCTCGGTAGCGACTGAAGCGCCGCCCGTTCGGCGTCGATCCGCTTCGCGCACCGCGCATTCTTGCGCGCGACGATCTCGTCGACGAAGCAGCGATATTCCGCAAGGTCGTCGAAGTCGGCCGATCCGCGCATCAACAGCGCGTCGCGCACCGCCGCCTTCAGATGCCCGTGCGCGCTCTCGATCGCGCCATTTTCATGCGCAACACCGCGGTTATTGCGGGTCGGCTCCATCCGGTAATGGCGACACAGCGCGTCATATCTGTGCGTCAGATCCTCGCGCGCCGATGCATCCAGATTCCGGAACGCCGCCGACAGACTGTCGCTGCGATGCTCGCGCGGCGCGCCGCCCAGCGCCCACAGGGCATTCTGCAGCCCCTCCGCCAACGCGACATAACTCTCGCCGCCCAGGATCACATGGGCATGCTCGAAGCCAGAACAGGCGAGCCGGAAGTGGTACAGCCGGTGATCGAGCCCGACCCCGGCGATGTGTACGCCCAGATCGGCCATGTCGGTAAAATCCGACAGCCCCATCCGACCCGGCTCGTGCACCTGGCGGAAGATCACGTCGCGATCCGGGCCTTGCAGCGCCCGCCAGCTTCGAACCCGACGCTCCATCGTCCGCCGCACCCCATCGGGAAGCTCAGGATGACGACGCTGCATTTCTTCGAACACCGTCACGGCCCGGAGTCCCGGCGCCGCCTCCAGCAGCGGTACAACTTCGCTATCGAAGATATCCGCCAGCGGATCGGGGCGCCGGCGACCGCGCGGCTCTTTCTTCTGCGAGGGCAACTGCGCATCCCGCTCCAGCCGATACGCCGTTGCCGTGCTGAACGCCGCGCACGCCGCCGCCGAGCGCGGCGACACTGTCTGTCTCATCTTCATATATAATCTCACCTGATGATCGTTGATATGTCTCCCGGGCACCGCATCTCCCCTTCCAAAGGAGGCGCCACCTGGCAGGTCACGATCACCAAAAGCGCCATTCCAAAAGAAAAGACGCTTGCGGGGGTGTGTCTGTCGCTCCTCGGGGCTTCGCCCCTCGTCCCGACAGACACCCCCCCGCCATTCTCATCTAGATTGTCGCGCTGTTCTCACCTTGATTGTCGCGCAGCAC
>NZ_JNFC01000061.1 GCF_000756385.1 Sphingopyxis sp. LC363 | reverse complement strand
GCGACACCCCCTCCCCTTCAGGGGAGGGGTTTGGGGTGGGGGTTATCGAGGTGGCGCAAGGCCGATAGCCCCCACCCCGTTCGACTTTACTTCGACGGGCGGCGCGGGCTGCGCTGACCATAAGGCTTGGGCTTGTAGCGCTCATTCCTGTCGCGCGGACCGGCGTGGGCGCGCGGTGCTGCGTCGCGCGGTCCCCGATGGCCGCCTTTATCGCGGCGCGGCGGATAGGTCGGGCCGTCGGGCGCGGGGGTGATCGACACGCCGCTGTCGTCCTCGCCGTCCTGGTTCGCGGTGCGCACCACGGCTTCGGCGAAGCGGTCGGCTATCGCGCGCGGTATATTGAACATCGTTTCCTTGGGCCCGATGCGGATCGCGCCGATCTCGTTCTTGCTCACATGGCCGCGGCGGCAGAGCAGGGGCAGGATCCAGCGCGGATCGGCATTCTGGTGACGGCCGATGTTGAGGCGGAACCAGACGCTGTCCTCGAAGCCGTCGCGGCGGTCGCCGCCGCCGCCGCGTTCAGGGCGTTCAAAGCGCTCGCCGCGTTCGGGACGCTCGCGGCCGCGCGGGCCGTTGTCGAGCAGATCCTCGGGCGGCGGCATCAGCGCGCGGTGCGCGCGGGCGAGCGACGCGGCGATGTCCTCGGGGCTGCGCTCGGCCATCAGCCGCGCGGCGAGTTCCAGATCCTCGGGCTCATGCTCGACGGGTGCGAGCAGCTTTTCGATCAGCCGTTCCTGATCCTTTTGGCGGACGTCGGCGGCGGTCGGCGCGTCCATCCATTCGGCGTTGATCCGCGCGCCGCGCAGCATGCCGTCGACGCGGCGGCGGCGCGGATAGGGGACGATGATGACCGCGGTGCCCTTTTTGCCCGCGCGGCCGGTGCGGCCCGAACGGTGCTGAAGCGTTTCGGCATCGCGCGGAATTTCGACGTGAATGACGAGGCTGAGCGTCGGCAGGTCGATGCCGCGCGCGGCGACATCGGTCGCGACGCAGACTCTGGCCCGGCGGTCGCGCAGTGCCTGCAGCGCGTGGTTGCGCTCGTTCTGGCTATGCTCGCCCGACAGCGCGACGGCGGCGAAGCCGCGCTCGATCAGGCTCGCGTGCAGCCGGCGGACATTGTCGCGCGTCGCGCAGAACAGCATCGCGGTTTCGGCTTCGTGCAGGCGCAGCAGGTTGATCACCGCGCCTTCGATGTCGGCGGGGGCGACGGTCACTGCCTGGTAGGCGATGTCGCCATGGCCGCGGTCTTCGCCGACGGTCGAGATGCGCAGCGCATCGCGCTGGTAACGCTTGGCGAGCTGGACGATCGGCTTCGGAAGCGTCGCCGAGAAGAGAAGCGTGCGGCGCGTATCGGGGGTGCCGTCGAGGATTTCCTCGAGATCGTCACGGAACCCCATGTCGAGCATTTCGTCGGCCTCGTCGAGCACCGCGACGCGCAGCGCTTCGAGGTCGAGCGCACCGCGTTCGAGATGGTCGCGCAGGCGCCCGGGGGTGCCGACGACGATATGCACGCCCTGGTTGAGGTTGCGGCGCTCGCGGCTCGCATCCATGCCGCCGACGCAGGTCGCGATGCGCGCGCCGGCCTTGGCATAAAGCCAGCCGAGTTCGCGGCTGACCTGCAGCGCGAGTTCGCGCGTCGGCGCGACGATCAGCGCGAGCGGCGCGGTCGCGAAGGGCAGGCGGCCCTCTTCAAGCAGTTCCCCCGCCATCGCAAGGCCGAAGGCGACGGTCTTGCCCGAGCCGGTCTGGGCGGAGACGAGCAGGTCGCGGCCTTTGGCTTCGGCCTCGGTGACTTGCGTCTGAACGGGGGTGAGCGCTTCATAGCCGCGCGCGGTGAGGGCGTCCGCAAGGACGGGCGAGAGATGTTCGAAAGGCATTTTGTTCTTCTTATCCTGGACGGCAAAGGCGCCGTGGTTTCGTTCTTCGCCGCCCGGGATTCGGCTCGGGTCTATCGCCTGAGTCCGAACAATCGGGTCGTGGATGCTGAAACCGGTTCAGCATGACGAGGAAATATGTGGGTTTTTCCTAAAGGGCCTGACCCGCCGCGTATCCGCTGGCCCAGGCCCATTGAAAATTATAGCCGCCCAGCCACCCGGTGACGTCCACGGCTTCGCCGACCGCATACAGGCCGGGAACGCTTTTGGCCATCATTGTTTGCGACGACAGATTTGCGGTCGAAATTCCCCCGACGGTGACCTCGGCCTTCGCGAAACCCTCGGTGCCGTTGGGGTGGAACGGCCAGCGCTTGAGGCGCGCGCCGGCCCCGGCGAGCTTGCGGTCGGTCAGTGCGCCGAGTTCGCAGGAAAGCGCGAGGCGGTCGGCGAGCGTCTGTGCGAGACGGTCGGGGAGGGGGAGCGTAGAGGCGAGCGTCGCCCGCGGCCGCGCGCGCTTGGCTTCGATGAGCCAGTCGGGCGCTGCATCGGGAAGGAAATCGATCGTCACCGGCTCGCCGTGCCGCCAATAGCTGCTCACTTGAAGGATCGCGGGGCCCGAAAGGCCCTTGTGCGTGAAGAGCGCGGCTTCGCGGAAGCTCGCCTTGCCCGCGCGCGCTTCGACCGGGGTCGCGACCCCCGACAGGTCGCGGAACAGCACATCGTCGCCGCCGAGCGTCAGCGGGACGAGCGCGGGGCGCGGCTCGACGACCTTCAGCCCGAACTGGCGCGCGAGGTCATAGGCGAAGCCGCTCGCGCCCATTTTCGGGATCGACGGCCCGCCGGTCGCGATGACGAGGTTGGCGGCGGTGAAGGGCTGGTCGCCGAAACGCACGCGGAAGCCGGCCTCACCGTGCGTCACCTCGCGAACCGGCTGGCCGCAGCGCACATCGACCCCGCCCTTCGCGCATTCCTCCAGCAGCATCGCGACGACCTGCTTCGCCGATCCGTCGCAAAAGAGCTGGCCGAGCGTCTTTTCGTGATGCGCGATCCCGTAGGCGTTCACCAGCTCGATGAAATCGGCGGCGGTGTAGCGCGCGAGCGCCGACTTGGCGAAATGCGGATTCGCCGAGATATAGCGATCGGGCGCGGTGTGGACGTTGGTGAAATTGCACCGTCCGCCGCCCGAGATCAGAATCTTCTTGCCCACCTGCTCGGCATGATCGAGCAGCAGGACGCGCCGCCCCCTTTGCCCCGCGACCGCGGCGCACATCAGCCCGGCCGCGCCGGCACCCAGCACGATGGCGTCATAATCATGGGTGGTCATGCCGGTTGAATCGTCATCCCGGCGAAGGGCGTCCAGAGGCACGTGACTCTGGGCGCGATCTCGACCTCGCCTTCCAATGCAACGGCGAGATTCCGGCCTTCGCCGGAATGACGGACAAGGGGAGTAGGCTTTTCGGTCACGGCGTTCAGTGCAGCTTCGCGATCGACAGGCCGTCGGCCTTGGCGCGGACCTTCACCGATTCCTCGCTGCGGGTCAGCGCCTTGGCGATCGCTTTCAGCGCCATGCCCTTTTTCGCGAGCGTGTGGAGCTTGTCGATCTCGGCGGCGGTCCACGGCTGTTTGTGGCGTTCGAACCTGTCCTTCATGCCAAAATCTCCGGATCGGCGGCGGCGGCGAGAATCTCGATCGCATCGTCGCGCCCCTGAAATGCGACCATGTCGCCTGCCTCGGCGCCCATCAAGGCGCGGCCGAGCGGCGCGGTGAAGGCGATGCGGCCCGCGGCGGGATCGGCCTCGTCATGGCCGACGATCGTGACCGCGCGTTCGGCGCCGCCCAGCGCATAGCGGACGCGGCTGCCGATGTCGACGACATCGTCGCCGGGCGCCGCCTGCACCTCGGCGGTCGCCTGACGCGTATGGAGATAGCGCAGCCGGCGCTGCAATTTCTTGCGCGCGTCATCGCCGGTTTCGGCGGCGATCGCGGTTTCGAGGCGCGCCACCTCCTCGCCGAGCAGGCGGAGGCCGCGCGGGGTCACGAGATTGGGACCGACCGGAATCGGCCATTCGAACTCGGGCTCTTTATGTTCGTCGTCGCTCTCGCGGCGAAAGGCTACGCTCATCGTCTCTTTCCTGAAGGATTTGCGCCTCTGGGCCACGAAGGTGGCGACAAGATGGCGGCTTGCACTGGACAGGCCGTGCTCCTGTGTGTTATACAAACAATACACGAAGGAGATTTTCGATGCGTAACTGGACGATGGCGGCGCTGCCGCTGGCTCTCGCGATGACCGTCACGGCGTGCAGCGCCGAGGTGACGAGCGACGGCAAGGACGGGCGGCGCACGGTCGATGCGGGGCCGGTGACGACGCAGAGCTTCGACCTCACGGGCTTCACCGGCGTCAAGGTCGCGGGTCCCGACGATGTCACCATTCGCCGCGGCGACGCCTTTTCGATCAGCGCCAAGGGGCCGAAAGCCATCATCGACGAGCTCGAAATCGAACTCGACGGCGACATGCTGTCGATCGGGCGCAAGAATTCGGATTTCAGCTTCCGCGGCGGCGACAATGATGTCGACATCGCGATCATCATGCCGGCGCTCCGCGAGGTGCGGCTGACCGGGTCGGGCGAGATCGACGCCGATGCGGTCGACGGCGATGCGGTCGAGGCGGTGGTCACCGGTTCGGGCGACCTCAAGGTGGGGACGCTGAACGGCAAGAGCGCGAAGGTCGCCGTGTCGGGTTCGGGCGATATCGAAATCGGCGGCGGAACGATCGGATCGGGCGATTTCGGGGTCACCGGATCGGGCAATATCGCGGCGGGCGGGCTCGCGGCGACGACGCTCGACGTGTCGATCGCCGGATCGGGCGACGTCGACGCCAAAGCGAGCGGCAGCGCCGACATCGCGATCCTCGGATCGGGCGATGCGACGATCGGCGGCGGCGGCAAATGTTCGACGCGCACGATGGGTTCGGGCACCGCGACCTGCAACTAGGGTCAGGACCCATTAATTCCGCGATTTCGACGTCCCTGCGGGATTTGACCGATTTTGCCCATGGCTTCGTCGAAAAGCCTTGAAATATATTCATATTCCTTCGCCTTTCCTCCTCGCCCTGAGCAAAATCGCTTCAAACCTCGAACGTGGAATTAATGGGTCCTGACCCTAGGGCACCTATGGTGCTGCCGGCCCGAAAAGGTTAGGGCAGCAGCATGACCAGCACCCTGTCCTGTATCGCAAGGGGCGCCGCCGTCGCGGTGGCCGCTCTTTCGTTCGCCGGTTCCGCGTCTGCGGCCGAGAAGCGCTTCGGCCTCACCAGTTTCGAGACGATCGAGGTGAATGCCGACGTCGCGGTCGAGGTGGTGACGCGCGCGCCGGTCAGCGCGGTGGCGACGGGGCCGCAGGACGCGCTCGACCGGCTGAGCCTCGAAAGCCGCGACGGCCGGCTGGTGATCAGTCAGCGCCAGTTCGCGGGCGATGAAAAGCGGCGGCGGCCGCATGGGCCGGTGACGGTCCGCGTCAACGCCGCCCATCTGAACAGCGCGACGCTCGCCGGGGCCGGCTCGCTCCGCATCGACCAACTCAAGGGGCAGCGCGCGATGGTCGGCCTGCGCGGTCCCGGGCAATTGACCGTCGGCGCGATCGCGGCCGACCGGCTGCAGGTGGCGATGATTGGCAATGGCACGATGACGCTCGGCGGCGCCGCCAAGACCGCGCGGATGACCCTGTCGGGCGCGGGGGCGGTCGATGCCGGCGCGCTGGAGGTGGGCGAACTGATCAGCGACAGCGAGGGCGCGGGCGATCACATCCTCCACGCGGTCAAGAGCGCCGCGGTCACAGCGCGCGGGATCGGCAAGGTGGTCGTGCTCGGGCGGCCGGTGTGCACGGTGCGCAATGTCGGCAGCGGATCGGTGACCTGCGGGGCGGGGAAATAGGTTCGATTGGAGGGCCGGTTGCGACCGGTAGCGGACATATCTCTCCCCTCCCTTTTAGGG
>NZ_JNFC01000060.1 GCF_000756385.1 Sphingopyxis sp. LC363 | reverse complement strand
CTGAAAATTACACCAATGCCGGGGGGAGTGGCCCTCGGGCTACGCCCTCACGCCACTCCCCCCGGCATGTAACACGATGGCCTGGTTTTACGCCGCCGAATGGCCGACTTTTGCTCCGCCGTTGACACAAGAATGCATATTCACTAAGGTTCAAGAGGTCAGATAATAAAATGACAATCAGGGGAGGAACTATGTTGGTTACCCATAAAAATACGCGTATTCGTAAAGCATTATTTGCCGGAACGGCAATCACCCTTGGCATGATGTCAAGCAATGCCTTCGCGCAGTCCACGGCATCGGCCACCGCTGCCGATACGGCGGAAGATGTTACGAGCGCCGGCATCCAGGATATTGTCGTCACGGCGCAAAAACGTGAAGAGAGACTGCGTGACGTCCCCGTTTCGATACTCGCCGTCTCCGGCGAGAAGTTGCAGGATGCCAACATCGCGCGATTGACCGATCTGGTCACTATCGTTCCAAACTTCACCCTGTCGCTGGCCGGTAACGCTCCGACCACAAACCTGCGCGGGTTCGGTACCTATGGAACGCAATTCGCACAATCGGTCGGCAAATTCACCGACAACGTGTCCTACAGCCGCGATCTTCATGCGCGCCTTCCGCTTTTCGACATTGAACGGGTCGAAGTTCTCAAGGGACCGCAGGTTCTCCTATACGGCAACAGCACGACCGCTGGCGCGTTGAACATTACGACAAAGCAGCCTGGGTCGGAGTTCGAGGCTGATGCATCGGCATCTTATGAATTCAACCACGACGAAACGATCGTCCAGGGCGGCGTCACGGTGCCGCTCAGCGACTGGGCAAGCTTTCGCGTCGCGGGCTTCTTTCAAAACCTCGACAAGGGCTGGCTCCGTAACAATTTCACCGGCCGTGACGAACCAACATTCCGCAACCGGGCGGTCCGCGGTACTCTTCGCCTGACGCCAACCAACGACCTGACGATCTCGCTCAAGGCCGAATATGACCGCGTGCGCGACAATGGCGGCACCGGGCAGCAGATCAGACAGTCGACTAATCCGAACCGACAGCAGACGGACATCACGCTCGACGATTACAGGACGTCGACGGCCTCCGGCGCCCCGTTCTTCTCGCCCGAATTTGTGGAGGTGCGGCACGAGACATATCAGGCCGATATCAGCTATGATGCAGGCGTCGGGACGATCAGTTCTACCACTGCGTATCTGAACACGCGAGCCGGCGGGTCGCAGAGCAACACGTCCGATCTGCCCGACTATCTCAACTTCCTGTTCACGCACTATCAGCAGTTTAGCCAAGAATTGCGCTTCACTGTGAACACGGGAAGCATTGATTACACCTTTGGTGGTTATTTCGAAGACAATAAATATAAAGCCGCATCCGTGGTCGATGCGAACTTTCCGGCCATCGCCGTTCCCCTGCCAGCTTTGGGGCGCTACGTGGACATCGACCAGCGCAACAAAAATTACTCCGTTTTTGCAAACCTTACTGCGCATTTGACGGACGAGTTCAGTGTAACTGCCGGTGCACGCTACGCCATCCTCCACCAGAATACGGACCAATCGTCCTTGGCAGCGCCATTGGTCACCAATGTCACTTTCGACACGTCCCAGGCTGATGTGCTGGCACAAACTGATCCAGCGCTATGTGCGCTCGTGCAGGCCGGGTTTGCCGCGGTTTGCCATGAGTTCAAGGATCTCAAGCGCAAGGAATATCATTTCCAGCCGCAGGTCGTGATCCAGTACAAGCCGAACAGCGACATCATGTTCTACGGCAAATTCGTGAAGGGCGCCAAGCAGGGCGGGGTGGATATTGCGTATGGCGGCACTCCGGCGAACGGTGTCAGCCGCGAAGAGGCTATGTTTGCGCCTGAGACTGCAACGTCGTTCGAAGTCGGCGTGAAAGGGATCACGGGCGACCGCATGCTCGAATATTCTCTCGGTGTCTTCCGAACCACGTTTGAGGATCTGCAACTCTCGGCCTTCCTCGGGACATCGCAATTTACGACCAACGTAGGCAAGGCCCGGACCCAGGGCGTCGAAGCCGAAGTCACATTCGTGCCGGTGACCGGTCTGCGCATCAATGCGACTGCGAACTATCTCGACGCAACGTTCAGGGATTTTCCCAATGGTGTGTGCACGGTGGAACAAATCGAGGCAGCGCCCCCGGGAACGGTCTGCATGCAGGACTTGTCCGGGAGACCCACACCGTTCCAGTCGAAGTATAGCGGGACCCTGAACGTCTCCTATGATATCGAGGCTGGCGATCTGCGCGTCACGCCGGGCGTCTCGGTTATGGCCAAATCTGGATATTATGTCGGCACGAACGACGATCCGCTCGGCTATCAAAAGGGCCTGGCATTGGTTGACCTGAACCTCGCCGTGACTCCGGTCGATTCCTGGTGGAAAGCATCGGTATTCGTGCGCAATCTCACCGACAAGGCCTACAAGGAATATGGTGTCGCCACGGCACTGATCCCAGGTGGCTACAGCATCTATATGAGCCGCGGGAGAAGCATCGGCGTGCAAGTGGGCGCACGCTTCTGACCAGCTTGCCTCCGCCCGCGCAAGCTGGCGGAGGCAGGCTCTCCCACCGGTGCGGGACTGGTTCCCGCACCGGCTTTCCGTTCGTTCGGCGGCTCACGACATGGTATGGTGGGTTGCCAAGGTCCATGCTACCCGGTCCTAAACAGCAAGGGATCGGCCAAGTGGTTTCCAATGAAAAGAGTGTCAAACGTCGCGGGATCCAATCCGTTGGGGTAGGGTTGCGTGTCCTGTCCGCGCTCGCGTCACAAAAGGGAGCCGCCAATCTATCGTCAATCGCCCAAGCGGCAGCGCTTTCGGCGAGCCAGACGCATCGCTATCTCAGCAGCCTCATGGAAGCTGAGATGGTCAAACAGGAACAGCGCTCCGGCCTGTACGATTTAGACGCCGGAGCTATACGGCTTGGTCTGGCGGCTTTGTCTCGAATAGATATTTTCGCGATGGCCGATGACGTCTTCGCACAGTTCGCGAAGGATTCCGGACGCACCTGCCTCGTGGCCATTTGGGGCGACGCCGGACCGACAATTATCCGCTGGTTCGATGGTACGCCTCCTGTAATCACCTCACTGGCGATCGGATCCGTGCTCCCTCCGCTCCGCTCGGCAACGGGACGCGTTTTTTGTGCCTTCGGCGATCCAGCCCTTATTGAACGGATTGGGAAGACCGTTATGCGCGCAGAAAAGCGCGCGATCGGGGATGCGAATGCAATTCTGGACGACGTTCGAGCATCTGGACTTGCTATGGTGAAGGGCGATCTCATCCCGGGTCTTCGCGCTGTCGCGGCGCCGGTATTCGATCTCCAGGGACGTTTGGTATTAGTTGCCTCGGCCCTGGCCTATGAAGGAATGCTAGCACCGGATGACAACGCAATTGCTCCACAACTGCTTGCGTCCTGCAAGCAGTTAACGGAGGCGCTTGGCGGAAAGTGGCCACTTGAATCCGCTTCGGGGTCGCCTTCGCGGCGGCGCGGCGGTGCCAAAGAGAGCCATACCGACTGAAAGTCTGGAAGCGCGTCGAATATTCTCGCGCGATTGCCAAATCATGGCGTCGGGCGCGGCGACTCAATGAGCTTTATTCAATGAGTCATTGAATGCTGCCGCAGGCCGCAGGCCACGATGGGTGATTCAACTGCATATTCCCTCCCGTAGGAGTTGGCGCTTGGCCAGATCGGCCGTTTGAAGGCGCGCTGATGACCGCCGGCCAATGCCGACAATCCAGATTGGCGCATGACGGGGGGTGTGCGGTTCCCATTGCGTGCCGCCCCTTATCGCGACAGCCGAACGGAAGTTTGGGGTTTAGAAGTTGCCTCGCCGTGCGGCTCCCGGGTTGAGCGGCGATCGCTGGCGCAAGAGCGACGTGTGCCGCGGCTGTCCAATTCGCGAACTGTTGGCGAGATCAACGAGGATGGACGAATCGTTGCTCGTTCGATCGACGGACCGACGGTTTTCTTCCGATTCCGTCGGTCGGAAGAAGCTTGAAGTTCAGGATTCTATTGCGGATTCTCTGCAAAAAACCCGGCCGCAATTTTACCCGATGTAAAAAGCATTGCATTATACGGAAATCTAGCTAGCTATGCCCAAGGCGTTTCAGCGCCCTGCATGCCTTGCGGCTGCCAAGACCAAAGAGGCCCATTGGGAAGAGGACATGACACTAGATGTCAGCACAGCACTCGCCGGCTCTTACGCGTGCCTGCGCCAGCGCCCTTCGGGACATTCAGCTATTTTTGATTTCGCAGCAGCATGCTGCTGGCCAAATTTACTTGAACGCACCGGCGTATTCGGCGCGGCAAGCTCTTCTGCTGGAATAGGAGCGGCGAAACCCATGAGCCTTCCCGTTTGAGAGGTCGGCAGGGACGTCGGATTTTGATGAAATTCAGAACGATTAGATAGGAATAAGGGGAGGTAAGTATGAAGTTCGATAAGGTTTTTACCGTGACGTCCCTGAGCGTCGCGATGGTCGCGCTGACTTTTCCGGTCAACGCGTCGGCGCAGAGCGAGGATACGGCTCCGACGCAAAAGCCGTCCAGTGAGACACAAGGCTATGAAGACATTGTCGTGACGGCGCGGCGCACATCCGAAAGCCTGCAAAATGTCCCGGTTGCCGTGACCGCTCTTTCCGGCTCAGCGCTTGCGGACCGCTCGGTGACGAATTTGTCCGAGGTCACGCAATCAGTTCCCAACATGCTGAGCGCAGGCTCCGGCAATGGCGGTTCAGCCGGCCAATTCTTTCTTCGCGGTGTTGGCCAGGGCGACTTCACTGTCAACATGGATCCGGGCGTGGCCATCTATATTGACGGCGTTTATTATCCACGCACGCAAGGCGCCAATCTCGACCTGGTCGATGTCGAACGTGTCGAGGTTCTTCGAGGGCCGCAGGGCACGCTCTATGGCAAGAACGCCACTGGCGGTCTTATCAGTTACATCACGCGCTCGCCAGATGCTCCCGAGCGCATGCAGGCTATGATGGAAGTCTCATCGCGCAACGGGTTGCGCGGACAGTTTTCATTCAACCGCGAATTGTCGGATAACGACACGCTCTATATTGGCGGTTCGGTCGTTGGGCTGACGCAGGATGGCTGGGGCGACGTGCTCGTAGCGCCAACGAATACGTCCAAGCTAGGCTTGGGAAAAGGCAACTTCAACAAGCGGCAATCGGTAAGTGGACGCTTGTCGTTGCTCTTCCGCCCTTCCGACGCGCTAAAGTTCACAGTCCGCGGAGACATGACGGAACAGAACGGCGCGGGGCCAGCGGTGGTCTTGCTCGCTGCCACCCCGGGCACGACGACCAGTAATTTGGTGTCAGAGGAGCAACGTGCCGATATCGGCAAGTTTGACCGTTTCTATTCGGATTATCGGCCGCCGAACGACCTCAGTCTGCGCGGTATCTCGCTGACTGGCGAACTGGATTTGGGCGGTGCAACCTTGAAATCGATCACCGCTTATCGCACACTGAAGCAATCGGCCGGTTTGGACTTTGACGCGACCGACAAGGCGATCGCCAATTATGGGCAGAAGGTCTGGCAGAACCAGTTCAGTCAGGAACTGCAGCTCAATGGATCGTCCTTTGATGGAGCGCTCGACTGGATCACCGGTGCCTATTTCCTGCGTGAGAAGCTGAGCCAGGAGCTCACGCTGGAAGGAACGGCGGCCCCTGCCACGCTTTCGGGAGGGACGGTCCAGTTCCAGGATGTCACTCCGCTGACAAAATCTGGCCTGCTGCCGGTTTGATGGACACCGAGAAAAGGTGTTTTATCGAACTGGAGGACCAACATGGAACGAAGGAAGTTTACGCGCGAGTTTAAGCTCGAGGCAGTGAGGTTGATCAAGGAGCGCGGTGTCAGCGTTTCACAGGCATCGCGGGATCTTGCTGTGCACCAGACGGTGCTGCGCAACTGGGTGCGCGATTTTGGCAGCGATCCGGCATCGGCATTTCCGGGGCATGGCCAGATGAAGCCGGAGCAGCTGGAGATAGCGCGTTTGCGCAAGGAAGTGGCGAAGCTCAAGGCGGAGCTGAGAACGGCGGAGCAATATTCGACCACGGTAGCGGCGGGATAGTCCTGCTGCGGGCGGCGTAAAAGTCGTCCACCTTGAAGCCTTTCTGCCGAGTCAGGGAGGTGTGGGGATCTACAGCGTGGAA
>NZ_JNFC01000059.1 GCF_000756385.1 Sphingopyxis sp. LC363 | reverse complement strand
CTCGGGGGAGGGCATGTCGTTTGGAAGGGTTGCCGAAACAGGCCCTCCCCTAACCCCTCCCGCAAGCGGGAGGGGGATTATTTCAGCAGCAGCGCCAGCGTCGCGAGGAAGCCCTTCGTTTCGGCCTGGCCCGGCCGCGGGACGGCGGGGAGGTAGGCGCGGCAGTCGAGGCACGACGCCTGCACCGACCCCGTTTGCGTCAGCATCGTCAAATCCTGCACCAACCGGCGTTCGGTGAGCTGGCGGTTCATCGCCGCGATGCCGAACCAGCCGCGCGGGAGCGCTGCCGTTTCTTCCTCGGTGCCCGACCAGCTGGCGAGCAGCTTCGAAAATTCGCTCGGCTCGTCCTCGAAATATTTGGCGTGGAAATCGCCGTCGACCTTCGCCAGCTTCGCCGCGGCGGCGAGCGCATCGGGCAGGCCGCCGAACTGGTCGACGAGGCCAATCTGGCGCGCGGTGCCGCCCGCCCAGACGCGGCCTTCGGCGATGGGCAATATCTTGTCGAGCGGCTGCTTGCGGCTCTTGGCGACAAGGCCGGTGAAGCGCGCGTAGATGTCTTCGACGCTCGCCTGCGCCAGCGCGTTGAATTCGTCGTTCACCCCGCCGAAGACGTCGGGCTGGCCCGACAGCGGCGTCGTCGCGATGCCATCGGCGTTGACCCCGATCTTGGCGAGCGCCTGGTCGAAGCTCGGCAGGATGCCGAACACGCCGATCGAACCGGTGATCGTCTCGGGCTCGGCAAAGATGCGGTCGGCGGGGGTCGAGACCCAATAGCCGCCCGACGCCGCGACATTCGCCATCGAGACGACGATCGGCAGCTTCTTCGCCTTGGCCGCGAGCAGCGCCTGGCGGATTTCCTCCGACGCGAGCACCGATCCGCCGGGCGAATCGACGCGCAGCACGATCGCCTTGATGCCGCTGTCGGCGGCGGCGTCGAGGATATGCTGCGCGATGGTTTCGCCGCCCGCGACGCCGCTCGGCGCCTCGCCGTCAACGATCTCGCCGACGACGGGGACGACCGCGATCGCACTGCCCTTTTGTTCGGGCGGATTGGCGGCGACCCAGTTTTCGAGCGGGATCGCATTATATTCCCATGGGCGGCTGTCGTCGGCCGTGCCGCTGATCTCGGCGACGCGGCGGTCGAACGCCATGCGGCTGCCGAGCTTGTCGACCAGGCCCGCGTCGAGCGAGGCTTTGGACAGATCGTTGCCCGCCGCCTTCACCGCGCCCGCGGTGTCGGCGATGAACGCGTCGAGCTTGGCGGCGGGGCGCGCTTTCTTGACGTCGGTCAGCCAGTTTTCCCAGAGGACGCCGGCATAGGCGAGGTTGGCCTCCTTCGCTTCGGGCGACTGATCGCTGCGCAGGAAGGGTTCGACCGCGCTCTTGAAGGTGCCGACGCGATAGATATGCGCGGTGACGCCGAGCCGGTCGATCAGCCCCTTGTAATAGAGACGCGATCCGCCCGGGCCCGCGATCGCGACGCCGCCGATGCCGTCGGCCCAGATTTCGCTCGCGTGCGCGGCGATCTGATAGCTGTCGGTGGTGTAGGCGGTGGCGAAGGCGAGCACGGGCTTTTTCTTTGCGCGCACCTTGTCGATCGCGGCGCCGATTTCGGCAAGCGACACCTGTCCGCCGCCGAGGAAGCGGTCGAGGTCGAGCACGACCGAGGTCACGCGATCGTCGCCGGCGGCGACTTCGAGCGCGTGGACGACGTCGC
Source organism: Sphingopyxis sp. LC363 (assembly GCF_000756385.1). Lineage (GTDB taxonomy): Bacteria > Pseudomonadota > Alphaproteobacteria > Sphingomonadales > Sphingomonadaceae > Sphingopyxis. The sequence goes on along the minus strand of NZ_JNFC01000059.1, from coordinate 4,565 downwards.
GGACGCGGACCTCCTTGAGCTGGGCGCCGCCCGAGAGTGCCGCGAACGGGTCGACTTCGGCGGGCTGTTCGCTGACGATCCCGTCGAGCTCGATGACGAGCGCACCCTTGCTGACCGGCAGGCCCGTGTTGGGGCGCCCGGCGAGCAGGCCGAACAGCGCGACGAAGAACAGCAGCAGGAAGATCAGCGCGAGCGCATCCTTGATCCCGACGAGCAGGTGCCAGACCTTGCGCGGGAAGCTGGTCGTGGATTTGCGCTTGTCGTCGCCGGGCAGCGGCCGGCGCACGGGGATGGCCCAGGGGCCGGCGGGATCGTTGGTCGTGTTCGCGGTGCTGTCGGTCATGTGAGCAAACCTAGGGATGCGCCTCGCCCTTGGCAATGTACGCTTCGACGGGCGGGCAATAGGGAGGGGGCGAACGTCGGATCAATCTTTTCATCCGTCATCCCCGCCTTCGCCGGGATGAGGGTCATGGTAAGGATGGGATTTAGGGGTCAAAGCCAGCCCTCGCGGCGGTACCAGCGCACCGTTTCGGCGAGCGCCTCGTCGGTGCCCAGCTCGGGGCGCCACAGCTCGGGGGGCGGGCATTTGCCTTCGGTCGCGACCCAGTCGGGATGCGCGATATAGCGTGCGCGGTCGGGGGTGAGCTTGGCGCGGCCGCGGCGCACGAGCGTGTCGAGCCGCCCGCCGGCCCTGAGCAGCAGCGCGGGGGTCGCGAGCGTCGAAAGACGCTGGCGTCCGACGGCGCGCGCGACGGCGCGGGCAAAGCTGCGATGCGACCAGCCCGTCGGTTTTCCGTCGTCGGGCTCGTAGATCTGGCCGATACCGACGACGCGGTCGGCGGCAAGCACGACGAGCAGGCGCGCGAGTTCGTCAACGTAGATCGCCGACATGCGGCCGCTCGGTACCAGCGCGATGCCGCGCCGCGCCATGCGGAACAGGTCGAGCATCTCGGTATCGCCGGGGCCGAACACCGCGGGCGGGCGGACGATCGTCCAGTCGAGCCCGCTTGCCATGACGACGGCCTCGGCGCGCTCCTTCGACCAGCCATAGTTGGAGAGGCCGGGCTCGCGTGCCGCGAGCGAGGAGACGTGGACGAAGCGCGTGACGCCGGCCTCTCGCGCGGCTTCGACGACGTTGGCGGTCGCGGTCGCATTGCCCGCCTCGAACGCCGCGCGGGTGGGGACGTTGACGACGCCTGCGATGTGCATGAGGGCGTCGGCGCCTTTCGCCATCTCGGCGAGACTGTCGGGCTGGTCGAGCGCGCCCGCGATCCACGTCACGCCGTCGCGCTCGGGCTGCGGGCGGCGGGTGAGGGCGCGGACGTGCCAGCCCGCTTCGACCGCTCGCCGCATCGTCGCACCGCCAGCGAAGCCGGTCGCGCCGGTCATTGCGAGGGTGGGTGTCATCTTGCTCCCCTCCCCTTCAGGGGAGGGGAGCAAGATGACACCCACCCTCGCAATGACCGGCGCGACCGGCTTCGCTGGCGGTGCGACGATGCGGCGAGCGGTCGAAGCGGGCTGGCACGTCCGCGCCCTCACCCGCCGCCCGCAGCCCGAGCGCGACGGCGTGACGTGGATCGCGGGCGCGCTCGACCAGCCCGACAGTCTCGCCGAGATGGCGAAAGGCGCCGACGCCCTCATGCACATCGCAGGCGTCGTCAACGTCCCCACCCGCGCGGCGTTCGAGGCGGGCAATGCGACCGCGACCGCCAACGTCGTCGAAGCCGCGCGAGAGGCCGGCGTCACGCGCTTCGTCCACGTCTCCTCGCTCGCGGCACGCGAGCCCGGCCTCTCCAACTATGGCTGGTCGAAGGAGCGCGCCGAGGCCGTCGTCATGGCAAGCGGGCTCGACTGGACGATCGTCCGCCCGCCCGCGGTGTTCGGCCCCGGCGATACCGAGATGCTCGACCTGTTCCGCATGGCGCGGCGCGGCATCGCGCTGGTACCGAGCGGCCGCATGTCGGCGATCTACGTTGACGAACTCGCGCGCCTGCTCGTCGTGCTTGCCGCCGACCGCGTCGTCGGTATCGGCCAGATCTACGAGCCCGACGACGGAAAACCGACGGGCTGGTCGCATCGCAGCTTTGCCCGCGCCGTCGCGCGCGCCGTCGGACGCCAGCGTCTTTCGACGCTCGCGACCCCCGCGCTGCTGCTCAGGGCCGGCGGGCGGCTCGACACGCTCGTGCGCCGCGGCCGCGCCAAGCTCACCCCCGACCGCGCACGCTATATCGCGCATCCCGACTGGGTCGCGACCGAAGGCAAATGCCCGCCCCCCGAGCTGTGGCGCCCCGAGCTGGGCACCGACGAGGCGCTCGCCGAAACGGTGCGCTGGTACCGCCGCGAGGGCTGGCTTTGACCCCTAAATCCCATCCTTACCATGACCCTCATCCCGGCGAAGGCGGGGATGACGGATGAAAAGATTGATCCGACGTTCGCCCCCTCCCTATTGCCCGCCCGTCGAAGCGTACATTGCCAAGGGCGAGGCGCATCCCTAGGTTTGCTCACATGACCGACAGCACCGCGAACACGACCAACGATCCCGCCGGCCCCTGGGCCATCCCCGTGCGCCGGCCGCTGCCCGGCGACGACAAGCGCAAATCCACGACCAGCTTCCCGCGCAAGGTCTGGCACCTGCTCGTCGGGATCAAGGATGCGCTCGCGCTGATCTTCCTGCTGCTGTTCTTCGTCGCGCTGTTCGGCCTGCTCGCCGGGCGCCCCAACACGGGCCTGCCGGTCAGCAAGGGTGCGCTCGTCATCGAGCTCGACGGGATCGTCAGCGAACAGCCCGCCGAAGTCGACCCGTTCGCGGCACTCTCGGGCGGCGCCCAGCTCAAGGAGGTCCGCGTCCGCGACGTCGTCCACGCGCTCGAAGTCGCCGCCGGCGACGATCGCGTGACCTCGGTCGTGCTCGACCTCGACCGCTTCCTCGGCGGCGGACAGGTGTCGCTTGCCGAAATCGGCGCCGCGATCGACAAGGTGCGCGCAAAGAAAAAGCCCGTGCTCGCCTTCGCCACCGCCTACACCACCGACAGCTATCAGATCGCCGCGCACGCGAGCGAAATCTGGGCCGACGGCATCGGCGGCGTCGCGATCGCGGGCCCGGGCGGATCGCGTCTCTATTACAAGGGGCTGATCGACCGGCTCGGCGTCACCGCGCATATCTATCGCGTCGGCACCTTCAAGAGCGCGGTCGAACCCTTCCTGCGCAGCGATCAGTCGCCCGAAGCGAAGGAGGCCAACCTCGCCTATGCCGGCGTCCTCTGGGAAAACTGGCTGACCGACGTCAAGAAAGCGCGCCCCGCCGCCAAGCTCGACGCGTTCATCGCCGACACCGCGGGCGCGGTGAAGGCGGCGGGCAACGATCTGTCCAAAGCCTCGCTCGACGCGGGCCTGGTCGACAAGCTCGGCAGCCGCATGGCGTTCGACCGCCGCGTCGCCGAGATCAGCGGCACGGCCGACGACAGCCGCCCATGGGAATATAATGCGATCCCGCTCGAAAACTGGGTCGCCGCCAATCCGCCCGAACAAAAGGGCAGTGCGATCGCGGTCGTCCCCGTCGTCGGCGAGATCGTTGACGGCGAGGCGCCGAGCGGCGTCGCGGGCGGCGAAACCATCGCGCAGCATATCCTCGACGCCGCCGCCGACAGCGGCATCAAGGCGATCGTGCTGCGCGTCGATTCGCCCGGCGGATCGGTGCTCGCGTCGGAGGAAATCCGCCAGGCGCTGCTCGCGGCCAAGGCGAAGAAGCTGCCGATCGTCGTCTCGATGGCGAATGTCGCGGCGTCGGGCGGCTATTGGGTCTCGACCCCCGCCGACCGCATCTTTGCCGAGCCCGAGACGATCACCGGTTCGATCGGCGTGTTCGGCATCCTGCCGAGCTTCGACCAGGCGCTCGCCAAGATCGGGGTCAACGCCGATGGCATCGCGACGACGCCGCTGTCGGGCCAGCCCGACGTCTTCGGCGGGGTGAACGACGAATTCAACGCGCTGGCGCAGGCGAGCGTCGAAGACATCTACGCGCGCTTCACCGGCCTTGTCGCCAAGAGCCGCAAGCAGCCGCTCGACAAGATATTGCCCATCGCCGAAGGCCGCGTCTGGGCGGGCGGCACCGCGCGCCAGATTGGCCTCGTCGACCAGTTCGGCGGCCTGCCCGATGCGCTCGCCGCCGCGGCGAAGCTGGCGAAGGTCGACGGCGATTTCCACGCCAAATATTTCGAGGACGAGCCGAGCGAATTTTCGAAGCTGCTCGCCAGCTGGTCGGGCACCGAGGAAGAAACGGCAGCGCTCCCGCGCGGCTGGTTCGGCATCGCGGCGATGAACCGCCAGCTCACCGAACGCCGGTTGGTGCAGGATTTGACGATGCTGACGCAAACGGGGTCGGTGCAGGCGTCGTGCCTCGACTGCCGCGCCTACCTCCCCGCCGTCCCGCGGCCGGGCCAGGCCGAAACGAAGGGCTTCCTCGCGACGCTGGCGCTGCTGCTGAAATAATCCCCCTCCCGCTTGCGGGAGGGGTTAGGGGAGGGCCTGTTTCGGCAACCCTTCCAAACGACATGCCCTCCCCCGAC
>NZ_JNFC01000058.1 GCF_000756385.1 Sphingopyxis sp. LC363 | reverse complement strand
GCTCCTCGAACCAGGCGCCCCGGCCCCGGTTGCCGCGCCGCAAACCGCAGAGCCCCCAGCCACCCAGCCGCCGGCGCCGAAGCCGGTGATCCGCGTGCCGCTGGAAATCGAGCCGGCTGAAGCCGCTCCCGCGCCGAAGGCGGCCGAGCGGGCCGAGCCCGCCCAGCCCAAGAGCGAACGCGCCGCGCCGCGCACCCGGACGGCCGCCGCTCCGGTAGCTTCGGAGCCGGCCCCCGAGGCCCTTTCGGCCGATGCCGCGCCCTTGGAAGACATCGCCCCCGTCGCCGCGCCGATGACCGCCGCTGCCGAACCGGCGGCCGAGGTCGCGCCGCCGCCGCCCTTCGAAACCGCCACCACCGGCGGCAGCGATTTTCCCTGGGAGTTCGCTGGCGGTGCAGCCGCGCTGCTGATCGCTGGCGGTGCCGGCCTGGCCTTTGCTCGCCGTCGGCGCAACGAGCGCGCGTTTGCAGACCGCGCTTATGATGATGAGCCGGCGATCGCTACGACGCCGGTCACGGCCGAAGCGCAGCCCGCCGAGGCGCAGGCCTGGATTACCCCCGCCTATGTTCCCCGCGAACGCGTCGAGGCGCCGCGCACCACCCCGGCCTTCGCTGCGGCGCCGAGCGGCAGCATGGGTCGCCATGAAGCGATGGCGCTCGCGGGCCCGACGCCCGACAATCCCTTTGCGACGCTCAGCAAGCGTCTCAAGCGCGCGCGCTTCCTCGATCGTCAGGAACGCACCGCTTACGACGAAACGCTGGCCCAGCAGCAGGATATGACGCGCAAGCCCGTCAGCGCATGGGAAATCTCCCAGCGCCCGGCGACCCCGCCGGAGCAAAAGCAGGAGGTTCGCCGTCCCGAGCCTGGCCGTGGCAACCCCGGTCTCCGTCCCGGCTTTGCCCGCAACTGACGGGAAATCCCGCGCCAGATGAAAAAGGGCGGTGCCTCGCGGCACCGCCCTTTTCTTTTCGCTGGTACCGGCCGGCGAACCAGCCGGAACCGCGAACCGAATTACTTCAGTTCGACGGTCGCGCCGGCAGCTTCGAGCTTCTTCTTCAGCTCTTCGGCTTCCGCCTTGCTGGCGCCTTCCTTGACGGCCTTCGGCGCGCCTTCGACGAGCGCCTTGGCTTCGCCCAGGCCCAGGCCGGTGATCGCACGGACTTCCTTGATCACGTTGATCTTCTGGCCGCCGTCACCGGTCAGGATGACGTCGAACTCGTCCTTCTCTTCAGCGGCGGGAGCAGCGGCGCCCGCGCCACCCGGAGCGGCAACCGCAACGGCAGCAGCGGCCGAAACGCCCCACTTTTCTTCGAGCAGCTTCGAAAGCTCGGCAGCTTCCAGAACGGTCAGCGCCGAAAGGTCTTCAACGATCTTTGCAAGATCAGCCATTTTCATTCTCCATCAGAACCGGGAAAGCCCGGTGAATTGTTACGTTTACGCTTTGGACCCCGGATCGAGTCCGGGGCGACCGGCGAGCCGGTCGGTTTATGCCGCTTCCTTGGCGCCATAGGCACCAAAGACCCGCGCCAGCTGACCGGCCGGGGCTGCCGCAATCTGGGCGACCTTGGTGGCCGGAGCCTGGAGCAGGCCGACAAGCTTGCCACGCAGTTCGTCGAGCGACGGCAGCGATGCAAGCGCCTTCACGCCATTCACGTCGAGGACCACATCCCCCATGCCACCACCAACGATTTCAAGCTTGTCGTTGGTCTTGGCAAATTCCACCGCGATCTTCGCAGCCGCGACCGGATCGGTCGAAGCGGCGATTGCCGTGGGGCCGGTCAGCAGGTCGCTGATACCGGTGTAGGAGGTGCCATCGAGCGCGATCTTGGCCAGGCGGTTCTTCGTGACCTTGAAGCTTGCACCCGCGGTCCGCATCTGCTCGCGAAGCACCGTCGACTGGGCGACGGTAAGACCCAGGTTGCGAACAATCACAACCGAGGCGGCATTCGACAGCGTAGCGTTCAGCGAGGATACGGCTTCGGCCTTTTCAGCACGATCCATGCCTGTTTCTCCACTCATGCCCGGATGCACATGCGCCCCTGCCCAAAGACAAAAGCGTGCGCGGCCGGGCCGCTAACACACGCAAAAGCCATGCGAGCCAAAGCTCGCCTGTCCTTCACGCAACGATGTCCGATGGGGTCGGTCAAGCCGCGTCACCTGGGCGTGCCAAGCGGGCGACCGAATAAGACTGTTCCCCGTCTCGGCTGGAAATTAAGAAGGGCATATTCCCTTCACCAACTGTCTCGGACGGAGCTGTCACGGCCGAAACCGCGACAACACGGCCGCGCTCATAGCGGCGGCGCGTGTAGAGTCAAGCTTTCCTTGGATCCTCCGCGGCTCAGGCGCGCGCGCGGATCGACCAGCAGGCGGCACGGACATGCACCGTGTCACCGTCGATATAGCGATCGAACGCCGGCAGCACCTTCGCCACTATCGCAGCCCGTTCTGCCGGATCGGACTGCGCCAGAAACAGCCCGAGCGGTCCCATCTTGGCGACATAGTCGGCAAGCGCAGACGTCGGTAGGGTGCAAGCAAAATCGATGGGTTCGATCACGATGTCCGACCATCCGGCATCCCACAAAAGCCCCAGGACGCGCTCATCGCTGGCAAAGGCAAACTGCCCCGGCGCATCCGGATCGGGCGCCGGCATCGCCGGCAGAAAAGACTCTGCGGCACGCCAGGAGGCGGTCATAAAGTCGTTCTCCCGTGGGCTGCGCCACGCGATCGCCTGGAGCAGCCCCTTCGGGACCATTGCTGCGCGGATGTTTGCGAAAGCGGCGACGCTGTCTGAAAAGAACATCACTCCGAAGCGGGAAATCGCCATGTCGAACGCTGCGGCAGGAAAATCATATATCTCGGCGTCCCCCTCCTCGAAGCGCACCGGCAGTCCTTCGACGGCCCCGCGCGCTCGCGCCCGGGCGATCATCGGGGCGGAAATGTCGACACCCAGAACATCCCCTCCGACGCCAAGCCACGGCGCAGCCGCGAGCGCGGTCGCGCCGGTTCCACAACCGATGTCGAGCAGGCGGTGCGGGCTCGCCGCGGCGACCGCATCGGCCAGATAATCGGCGACCGGCGCGAACAAAGCGTCGAGCATCTGCTGTTTCGCTACCCATGTTTCTCCCGCAGGCCCGTTCCAGAGCGCGGGCTGGTCGATGGGGGCGATTTTCACGTCGGTCATGATGATCTTTTCCTTGTCTTGGCGAATCGATCCCGCCATTCTGCCACTTCAAGTCGACTTGAGGTCAAGCATGACTGCACTGGACATTGCCGAAGTTGCCCGACGCTCTGGAGTTCCGGCATCAACGCTACGCTATTATGAGGAAAAAGGCTTGATCGCCTCGATCGGCAGGCGCGGGCTGCGGCGCCTGTTCGATCCCGCGATTCTCGATCGGCTCGCGCTGATCGCGCTTGGCCGCGCCGCCGGTTTTTCGCTCGACGAGATGGCGGGCATGTTTACGCCCGAGGGCGCACCCAGGATCGACCGTGCCACGCTTGCGACGAAGGCCGACGACATCGATCGCACGATCCGCCGCCTCGTGGCGATGCGCGACGGGCTTCGCCATGCGGCCGCATGCCGCGCGCCAAGCCATATGGAGTGCCCGACATTCCGCAAAATATTGAAGGCTGCTGCCGACGGGGCTTTCACGCCGCCCGCGAACCGCATCAACCGCTGACTAATTCTTAATACCAAAGACAATCCGGCCTCTTGTCAAAACTAATATAAGATATATCTTAGATACATCTAATCGTACGAAGGAGTTTAAGATGCGACATGGAATGAACCGGCACGGGTGCGAAGAGCGCCATGCCATCCGCGCGATGCGCCACGGTATGCACCGTGGCGGTCGCGGTTTCAGTGGTCGCGGCTTTGGCGGGCGCCACGGCCATGACGACGATGGCGGCGCACGGCGCCGGCGGGTGTTCGACAGCGGCGAGCTGCGACTCGTGCTGCTCAAGCTGATCGCCGACGAGCCGCGCCACGGCTATGACCTGATCCGCCAGATCGAGGAGCTGACCGGAGGCGCCTATGCGCCGAGCCCCGGCGTGATCTATCCCACCCTCACCCTGCTCGACGACATGGGACTGATCGAGGCGCTGCAGAGCGAAGGCGCGAAGAAGCTGTTCGCGATCACCGACGCCGGGCGCACCGAGATCGAGGCCAACGTCGCACTCGCCGAACGGCTGATCGCACGCCTGACCGAAATCGGTGAGGAACGCCAGCGCACCGACAGCGCCTCGGTCCGCCGCGCGATGGGCAATCTGAAGGCCGTGCTGATGAACCGGCTGGGCGAGCGCGACCTCCAAGAAGCGACGCTGCACGAGATCGTCGCCCTGATCGACGAGGCGGCGCAGAAGATCGAGCGTCTGTGATGACGCCGTCCTCTTTTGGCTTGATCGCCCAAGTCCCGACCGCCCACGCGAGCAAATATCTGCAGCAGTTGTGCAAGCATTGGCAACACAATTTGGCGGTCGAGTTCACGCCCGAGCATGGCACCGTTACCTTCCCCAAGGATGCGCGCGGCGCCACCTGGACGGGCGATGCGCTCGTCACCTTCGATGCGGGCATCGACACGCTGTCGGTCCGTATCGACGCGAGCAGCGACGCGCACGCCGAAGCGATGACGGGCGTCGTCGCACGCCACCTCGACCGCTTCGCCTTTCGCGAAGCCCCGCTGGCGTTCGACTGGAAACCCGCCTGAAACCCGGCCCGCTCCGCCACCCTGGCCGGAGCGGGCCTTGCGCCCTTGCGGAACGCAAGCCCGCGATGGCACGTTGGACCAGCGCCGCCCCCGTTGGCGCCGTTACAAAGAAAGGAATATCCGTGCCCGAGCCCCAAGGCCTGCTTTGCCCGACCTGCCGCGTGAATTTGACGATGTCGGAACGGCAGGGGATCGAGATCGATTATTGCCCGCAATGCCGCGGCGTGTGGCTCGATCGCGGCGAACTCGACAAGATCATCGAGCGCAGCGAAGCAACGAGCGCCCCCGCCCCGCGCGCGTCGGCCCCTCCCCCGCCGCAGCCCGAATATCGCGAGCGTGGCTATGACGACCGCCATTATGGCAAGCCGTACAAGAAGAATTACAAGAAGAGCTTCCTCAGCGAATTGTTCGACTAAAAGTCGTCGCCCCCGGGAAGGCGGGGGCGACGGATGCCGCTAGCCCACCACCGCATTTCGGTGCGCGTAGAGGAAATAGACGCCGAGGCCTCCGATATTCCATAGGGCGAACCAGAGCTGCGTCTGCACCGGCAGGCTGAAGAAGAGATAGATGCAGCCGAGTACGGCGATGCCGCCGACCACCCATGGCAGCGGCGCGCGGAAGGTGCGCGGTGCGTCGGGCGCGCGGCGGCGCATGATCAGCATGCACACCGACACCGCGGTGAAGGCGGCGAGCGTTCCGGCGTTGGCGAGCGCGGCAAGTTCGCCGAGCGGAATGAAGCCCGCGAGCACCGCGACGACGATCGCGGTGAAGATGGTGATGCGTACGGGCGTGCCCCGCGCAGAAAGCTTCGCAAGGCCCGCAGGCAGCAAGCCGTCGCGCGCCATGGTGAAGAAGATGCGGCTCTGCCCATAGAAGAAGGCGAGGATCACGGTCGGCAGCGCGATGACCGCCGAGCCAGCGAGATATTGCGCGGCGAGCGGACTGCCGAGTTCGCGCAGGATCAGCGCGAGCGGTTCGGGGCTGTTGGCGAAGCGCGTATAGGTGATCGCGCCCACCGCGGCGACCGCGACGGCGATATAGATGGCGACGCAGGCGATCATCGAGCCAACGATGCCGATCTTGAGGTCGCGATCGGGATTCTTCGCTTCCTCGGCCGCGGTCGCGATCGCGTCGAAGCCGTAGAAAGCGAAAAAGATGATCGCCGCCGCCGCCATCACGCCGCGCTCGACGCCGTCGGGGCCCATATGCTTCGCGAAACCATAGGGGCTGAACGGTTCGAGATTGGCGGCGTCGAACGCGGGCAATGCGACCGCGACGAACACGACAAGCGCGGCGATCTTGACCAGCACGAGCAGCGCGTTGAGCGTCGCGCTCTCGCGCGTGCCGACGAGCAGCAGTCCCGCGACCACCGCGATAATCGCGATCGCCGGCAGGTTGACGATGCCGCCAAGCTCCGGCCCTTGCATCAACGCCATCGGAAAGCCCGCCCACGCCTGGAGCAGCGGCGCGGCATAGCCCGACCAGCCGACCGCGACCGCGCTGACGACGAGCGAATATTCTAGGATCAGGCTCCACCCGACGATCCATGCGATGAGTTCGCCGATCACGACATAGCTATAGGTATAGGCGCTGCCCGAGGCGGGAATCATCGTCGCCATTTCGGCATAGGCGAGCGCGGCGCAGGCGCAGATCAGCCCGGCGATGGCGAAGGAAAGGATGACCGCCGGCCCCGCCTTGTCGGCGCCGACGCCGATCAGCGTCAGGATTCCCGTGCCGACGATCGCGCCGACGCCGAGTGCGATCAGATGCGGCCAGCCCAGCGTTCGCGCCAGTGCCTGCTCCCCCTCCTGCCGTTCCGGCACGATCGGTTTGCGGCGAAACAGGCTGTCGGTCATGCGGCGGGCTCCCCCTTGGGATCTGGATATATTTGGGCTGCTTGTAAGGGCGTGGGGGGTGAGCGCAAGACGTGTGGTGGAAGCGGGAGCCGGTTAGTGGCGGATGACGGCTTTGGGGTGGTGAGCTGACGTTGCGGCAATTTAGCCCCTCCCCTTCAGGGGAGGGGCAACGCAGACTTGGCAGCTTGCTGCCTAGTCGTAGTGGGGTGGGGTCTATCGGCCTTGCGCAAGGC
>NZ_JNFC01000057.1 GCF_000756385.1 Sphingopyxis sp. LC363 | reverse complement strand
CCCCTGAAACCGACAAGGGCGCGGTCGGGGCGCCGCGCCGGCGGGCGGGGTGGGCGAGCACCACGCCGCGGGCGGGGGGGACCCGGGCGGGCGGCGCCGCGAGGTGGCGGCTGAGGGGGGGGGGGGGGGCGCCGCCCCCCCGGCCCCCGCCCGCGCCCGGCCCCCCCGCGGCGGAGAGGCCCGCCCCCGCCGCGCCGCCCCCCGCCGCGACCGCAGCTCCGGCCGGCGAAGCGGTCGACACGGTCACGACCATGTCGCCCGCCGTCCGCCGCCTCGTGCTTGAACATGGCGTCGACCCGACGAAGATCCAGGGCAGCGGCAAGGATGGCCGTTTGACCAAGGAAGATGTGCTCGCCGCCGCGAGCGCGGCGCCCGCCGCCGCGCCCGCCCCCGCTGCCGCGCCGTCGGCGCCTGCCGCCGCTGCGCCGGGCCGCCAGGAAGAGCGCGTCAAGATGACGCGCATGCGCCAGACGATCGCCAAGCGGCTGAAGTCGGCGCAGGACACCGCGGCGATGCTGACGACGTTCAACGACGTCGACATGTCGGCGGTGATGGCGACGCGCGAAAAATATCGCGACAGCTTCGAAAAGAAGCATGGCGTGCGCCTCGGCTTCATGAGCTTCTTCACCAAGGCGGTTGCGCTCGCCGCGCATGACATTCCCGCGGTCAACGCGCGGATCGACGGCGACGAGATCGTCTATCACAATTATCTCGACGTGTCGGTCGCGGTCAGCGCGCCGAACGGCCTCGTCGTGCCCGTCGTGCGCAACGCCGATGCGATGAGCTTCGCCGACATCGAGAAAGCGATCGCCGACCTCGGCAAGCGCGCCAAGGAGGGCACGCTGACGATGGACGACATGACCGGCGGCACCTTCACCATCTCGAACGGCGGCGTGTTCGGCGGTTTGATGTCGACCCCGATCATCAACCCGCCGCAGTCGGCGGTGCTCGGCCTCCACCGCATCGAGGATCGCCCGGTCGTGCGCGACGGCGAGATCGTGATCCGTCCGATGATGTATATCGCGATGAGCTATGACCACCGCCTGATCGACGGCCGCGAGGCGGTGACCTTCCTCAAGACGATCAAGGAAGCGATCGAGGATCCGACGCGCATCCTGATCGATCTCTAAGTATATTTCTCCCCGTCCCCCCGTGGGGTGAAAGGAATTATAAATGGCTGATTACGACTACGACGTCCTTGTCATCGGTGCCGGCCCCGGCGGTTATGTCGCGGCGATCCGTGCGGCGCAGCTGGGCCTGAAGACCGCGTGCGCCGAAGGGCGCGAAACGCTCGGCGGCACCTGCCTCAACGTCGGCTGCATCCCGTCGAAGGCGATGCTCCACGCGTCCGAATATTTTGAGGCGGCCGCCGGCGGCGCGATGGCGGCGATGGGCATCAAGGTGAAGCCCGAACTCGATCTCGGCACGATGCACGGCCAGCGCAAGGATGCGGTGAAGGGCCTGACCGGCGGCATCGAGTTTCTGTTCAAGAAGAACAAGATCGACTGGCTGAAGGGCTATGCGCAGTTCACGTCGAAAGACACGGTCGAAGTCGCGGGCAAGGCGGTGCGCGCGAAGAATATCATCATCGCGACCGGCTCGTCGGTGACCCCGCTTCCGGGCGTCGAAGTCGACAATGACAAGCAGATCATCGTCGATTCGACCGGCGCGCTCGAACTCGCGAAGGTGCCGGGCCACATGGTCGTCATCGGCGGCGGCGTGATCGGGCTCGAACTCGGCAGCGTGTGGCGTCGCCTCGGCGCGAAGGTCACGGTCGTCGAATTCCTCGACCAGATCCTGCCCGGCATGGACGGCGACGTCCGCAAGGAAGCGAACAAGATCTTCAAGAAGCAGGGCATGGAATTCAAGCTCAAGACCAAGGTCACGTCGGCTGCGGTCAGGGGCAAGAAGGCCGTGCTGACGCTCGAGCCTGCAGCGGGCGGTGACGCCGAAACCCTCGAAGCCGACGTCGTGCTCGTCTCGATCGGCCGCCGTCCGAACACCGACGGGCTGGCGCTCGACAAAGCGGGCCTCGCGGTCAACCAGCGCGGCCAGATCGAGACCGATCATGACTTTAGCACGCAGGTCCCCGGCATCTGGGCGATCGGCGACGTCATCCCCGGCCCGATGCTCGCGCACAAGGCCGAGGACGAAGGCATCGCCTGCGCCGAGAATATCGCCGGGCTGACCGGCATCGTGAACCACGACGTCATCCCGTCGGTCGTCTACACCTGGCCCGAAATCGCCGGCGTCGGCCTGACCGAAGAACAGGCGAAGGAAAGCGCCCAGAGTCCCGAAGGCATCAAGGTCGGCAAGTTCCCGATGCTCGCGAACAGCCGGGCAAAGACCAACCACGAGCCCGACGGTTTCGTGAAGGTCATCGCCGACGCCAAGAGCGACCGCGTGCTTGGCGTGTGGTGCATCGCGAGCGTCGCGGGCACGATGATCGCACAGGCGGCGCAGGCGATGGAATTCGGCGCGACATCCGAAGACATCGCCTACACCTGCCACGCGCATCCGACGCACAGCGAGGCGATCAAGGAAGCCGCGATGGCGGTGACGGGCAAGCCGATCCACATCTGACGCGGATAAATTGGGGGAGAGTATGGTGGCGAAGCACGGGCTCTGGGCAGCGGCTTCGCTGCTCCTCTCCCTCACCGCGACCGGCGCGCGGGCGGCGCCTGATCTCGATGCCGCGAACGCGCGGCTGACCGCGCTGCTCGATAAAAATTATCCGGCGCTCGACGCGCTCTACAAGGATTTGCACCAGCATCCCGAACTCGGGATGCAGGAGGTCCGCACCGCGGGCATCCTCGCAAAGCATCTGCGCAGCGCGGGCTTCACCGTGACCGAAAAGGTCGGCGGTACCGGCGTCGTCGGCGTGCTCAAGAATGGCGAGGGCCCGACGATCCTCGTGCGCGCCGACATGGACGCGCTGCCGATGGAGGAGAAGACCGGGCTCGTATGGGCGAGCAAGGCGCGCGCGACCTATGAGGGCAAGGATGTGCCCGTGATGCACGCGTGCGGGCACGACACGCATGTCGCCTATCTGGTCGGCGTCGCGCAGGCCTTGAGCGCGATGCGCGATAGCTGGGCGGGAACGGTGGTGCTGATCGGCCAGCCCGCCGAAGAACCGCTCAGCGGTGCGCGCGCGATGCTCGACGACGGGCTCTTCACACGCTTCCCGAAGCCCGATTTCGGTTTCGCGGCGCATGTTACCAATCTTTCCGCGGGCGTCGTCGCGATCAAGGCGGGACCGTCCTCGTCGGCTTCGGACAGCTATGCGATCACCTTTCACGGCCGCGGCGGCCATGGCTCGATGCCCGCAGCGACGATCGACCCGATTCCTATCGCCGCGCGCTTCGTCACCGATACGCAGGTGGTGATCAGCCGCGAGAAGGATCCGGCGGCGTTCGGCGTGCTGACGATCGGCGCGATCAACGCCGGCAGCGCCCCCAACATCATCCCCGACAGCGCCGAGGTGAAGGTCAATCTGCGCTCGCAGGCGCCCGAGGTGCGCAAGCTGCTCCAGGACGGCACCGCGCGCGTCGCGAAATCGGCGGCCGCGATGGGCGGCGCGCCCGAGCCGACGATCCGCTACCTCGGCGGCACGGGCATCATGATGAACGACCCGGCGATGGCGAAAGCTGCGGTCGCGGCCCTGACGCCCGCCTTCGGCAAGGGACTGGTCTTCGCCCCCGAAAGCGCGACGCCGATGTCGGGGAGCGAGGATTATTCCGAGTTCGTCGATGCGGGCGTGCCGTCGCTTTTCTTCGGCATCGGCGGCTATGACCCAGCCATACTCGCCGACCTCAAGACGAAGGGCGAACCCGCACCGACGAACCATTCGCCCTTCTTCGCGCCGAAGGCCGAACCTGCGATCCGCAATGCCGTGACCGCGATCATGCTGTCGATCATCGGCGGCGTGCGGCCTACGGCGAAGTAGGGCTTTCAACCCGCCATCATCGTCTGCCACCGGCGCCGCGCGTCGGTGGTCCACACGCCTTCGGTCGACGGGTAGAAATCCGGAAAGACTTTCGCATCGGCGGGCAGGATGACCCACGGTTGTTTGCTGCGCGTGAAGATATGCACATCGGGCGGGTATCGGTCGGGGGCGTCGAGGGTGCCGACGCGGACGAAGGAAGAACGGCGGCCCGCGGTGGGATAATGGCTCCACAGCGCGACCCGGCACGCCGGACAGCGGATGATCTCCTGCCCCTTGCCGCTTTCGGAAGGGGTCATCACATGGTCGAGCGCCCCTTCGGCCTCGATCCGGTCGCTCTCGATCACCGCGTTGATCACGAAGGCGCTGCCGGTTTCGCGCTGGCACCAGCGGCAGTGACAGCAGTGGACGATCATCGGCGCCGCGGTCATCCGGTAACGAACCGCACCGCAAGTGCATCCGCCTTCCATCGCTGCTTCCTCTCCATTGTGCCGTGATGCGCGCGATGATAGCCCCGCGCGCGATGGATACACAAACGCTCGTTCGCCTGCTCGATCTGGTCGGCATCGGCGTCTTCGCGCTGTCGGGCGCGCTGATGGCGGTGCGGCTCCGCCAGACGCTCGTGACCGCCGCCTTCTTTGCGTTGGTGACGGGCGTCGGCGGGGGCAGCGTGCGCGACCTGTTGATCGGGGCGCCGGTGTTCTGGGTGCAGGACGGCGCGATCGCCGCGGTGTGCATCGCGATCGCGCTGATCGTCTGGCTGACCCCCGAACGCTGGTGGCAGGGGCAATTGCTCGAATGGGCCGACGCGGTCGGGCTCGCCGCCTATGCCGTGTTCGGGACGGCAAAGGCGATGGCATGGGGCGTCCCGCCCGCGCCGGCATTGCTGATGGGCGTCATCACGGGATGCGTCGGCGGCACGATCCGCGATATCCTCGCCGGCGTCCCCTCGATCATCGTCCGGCCCGAAATCTATGTCACCGCGGCGGCGCTCGCGTCGGGGCTGTTCCTGATCCTGCTGTGGCTTGGCGCGGGGACGCCCGTCGCGGCGGTGACCGGGGCCGTCGCGGGTTTCATCCTGCGCGGGGCGGCGATCCGCTGGTCGCTCGCGCTCCCCGCGTACCGCGATCCCAAGGCTTAGGCTTGCCAAATCGCGAATCTGTGGCAGGTTCGCCTTATGAACAATGATGTCAGCATGATCGCCCGCCGGGTGCGGGGCCAGGCCGACGCCTTGCCCGAGCTGTTCGGCCGCTTCGATTTCGACAAGGCGCCCGAACGCTGGGCGCCCGAGGCCGATGCGGTAAGCGAGCTCAGCCGCGTCCGCAGCATCGACCGCGCGGCCTATCTGGACGATTCCGATCTGCTCGGCCGCATCCGCGAATATACGATGCTCGGCGACCGTACGGGCGACGCTTACGCCGCGCTGATGCCGCGCTATGGCTTCCAGCGCACTGTCGCAATGCTCGTCGACGCATGCGACAAGGGGATCGAGGCGGTCGAGGATGCGCCCGCCGAACTGGCCGCGCTGATCCATGAGATGGAGCAGAAGCCCGATTGGCTCGACATGGCGCTGGTCGAGGAGGGCGCCGCCTATGAACGCAACGCGACCGCGAACCTGTCGCCCTTCCTGATCCGCGGCGCCTTCATCGCGACCTTCCTCAACAAATATTCGGCGCTGCCGATGGCGCTCACCGGCACGCTCGGCCATGCGACCGCTGCGCGGCGGGTCAAGGAGACCGCGACCTTCTTTGCGACCACCGCGCTGCCGGGGGCGCTCGACCGCTTCGGTCCGGGGTTCAAGGCGGCGGCGATGGTGCGGCTGATGCACTCGATGGTGCGCGTCAACGTGCTGTCGCGCCCGGGCATGTGGGACGCCGACACCTATGGCATGCCAATCCCGCAGCTCGACCAGATGCCCGCGGGGCTGATCCCCGTCTATTTCCTGTCGCAGGAGGTGCTGGCGAAGGGCCGCACGCGCTTCACGCGGATCGAGCGTGGCCGCGTCGAACTGGCGCGCTATCGCTGCTATCTTTTGGGGCTGCCCGAAGATCTGCTCGCCGACACGCCGCAGGAGATCGTCCGCATCTGGCGCACGCGCAGCGCGACGCTGCGCTACGAATATGACGATCAGGTTTGCGGCGGGCTGCTGCGCGCGACGATGGACGCCGAACTGTCGAAGGATCGCTCGCCCAAGGGACAGGTCAAGCGTCGGCTAGAATATTCGGTCAGCCGCGTCTTCTTCGTGAAGGCGTTTCTGGCCGGCGACGAGACGCGCGCCGCCAACGTCGGCGTGCCGGTACGGCGCCGCGATCACCTGATCTATGGCGCGACGATGCTCGGCATCGCGGGGCGCATGGCCGCCTATCGCGTCGCATCGCGGCTGCCCATCATCCGCCATCTCGCCGACCGCCGCCTCGTCCACCGGATCGAGCGCCAGCTGGCCGAATATGGCCGCGCCGAATTCACCTCCGACGCCGCGCATTACAAACCCGCGACGGCGAGCTAGGCCTTTCCAACCAGAGGATTTGCATGAAGACCGAACAGGCGGCCGTCAACGGCATCAGCATCACCTATGAGGACAAGGGACCGCGCGATGCGCCGGTGATCCTGCTGGTCATGGGGCTTGGCGGTCAGTTGACGCTGTGGCCCGACGAGTTCGTCGATGCGCTCAACGCGCGCGGGTTTCGCACCATCCGATACGACAATCGCGACGTCGGCCTGTCGACGCGTTTCGAGGCGGCAGGTGTGCCGAACCTCAAATGGATGTTCGTGAAGGCCGCCATCGGCCTGCCGGTGCGCCCCGCCTATACGCTCGCCGACATGGCCACCGACGGCATCGGCCTGCTCGATCATCTCGGTATCGATCGCGCGCATGTCGTCGGCGTGTCGATGGGGGGCATGATTTCGCAGCATATCGCGGCGCGCTATCCGCAGCGCGTGCTGTCGCTGACCTCGGTGATGTCGACGACGGGCAACCGCCGCCTGCCGCGCGCGCAGAAGGAGGCGATGCGCGTGCTCGCGAACCGGCCGATGAACGGCGACAAGGAGGCGCTGATCGCCTATTCGGTGGGTGCCGCGCGGGTGATCGGCAGCCCCGGCTATCCATCCGCCGAAGAGCGGCTGCAACGCCGCGTGCGCGCCGATTTCGAACGCGGCTGGTATCCGCAGGGCGTCGCGCGCCAGATGGCGGCGATCGTCGCCGACGGCGACCGGCGTCCGATGCTGAAGGACATCAAGGCGCCGACGCTCGTCATCCACGGCGAGGACGATCCGCTCGTGCCGCTGCCCGGCGGGCGCGATACCGCCGACAATATCGCGGGCGCGCGGCTCAAAACGATCCCCGGCATGGGGCACGACCTGCCGCTCGCGCTGGTCGACACGCTGGCCGACGCGATTGCGGAGCACATCGACGCAACGGCGACCGTCGCGGCGTAACCTCTCCCCCCCATTTATGGGAGGGGTCGGGGGAGGGCATGT
>NZ_JNFC01000056.1 GCF_000756385.1 Sphingopyxis sp. LC363 | reverse complement strand
GGTTGGCGCCGGAGCGGGCGGGGGCGCCGGCGTCGGCGACGGACGGACGCTGCCGCTGCCTCCGCCACCGCAGCCGCCAAGCGAAAGCGCGGCGATGCCGAGCAAAAGGGGTAAAGACCGTCCAGCCATCCACCGGATGCGGCTGCGTCGGTTCGCGTCGGCCATGACCGTTCCCCTTGTCCTGATGCCCGCCTTTTAGCGCGACGGATGCACCAAGGGTAGCATCATGCGGTTAATTGCGGGTTCCCGTTCCTCCCTGCCGCCTAGCGGTGGGGAGGGGGACCGTCCGCGAAGCGGATGGTGGAGGGGCTGCGGCGGTGCGCCAAAGCCCCTCCGTCAGCGCTGCGCCGAGGGCGCAGTTTATCCGGAGCGCCTGCAAGGCAGTCGAAGGGCGCTGCGACCTCCCCATGGCTTCGCCACAGGGAGGATATTTCGAGCGCCTTGCCGCTGCCCACCGCAGCCTTTATGCGCCCGGTCATCATGCCCCCCGCACTCGACCATATCGACAGCTGGATTTTCGATCTCGACAACACGCTCTATGCGCCGTCGGCGAAGCTGTTCGACCTGATCGACGCGCGCATGGGCGCCTTCATCATGCGGCTGTTGAACGTCGATGCCGCCGAGGCGCGGCGGGTGCAGAAGCAATATTTTCACGATCATGGCACGACGATGGCGGGGCTGATGCGCCACCACGGCGTGCACCCCGAGGATTTTCTGGTCGACGTCCACGACATCGCGCTCGACCGGCTGAGCGTCGACGCGCGGCTGCGCGCCGGGCTCGAGCGGCTGCCGGGGCGCAGGATGGTCTTCACCAATGCCGATGCCGATTATGCGGCGCGCGTGCTCGAAGCGCGCGGGATCGCCGACCTGTTCGACGGCATCTGCGATATCCGGATCACGCGCTATACGCCCAAGCCCGACGCGGCGGCTTATGATATGATGGTCGCGCACCTCGGCGTCGATCCGGTGAAGAGCCTGTTCGTCGAGGATATGGCGCGCAACCTGACCCCGGCGAAGCGGCTGGGGATGACGACCGTGTGGCTGGACAATGGCAGCGAAAGCGGCCATCGGGACCACCTGCCGGACCATGTCGATTTCCACGCGACCGACATCGCCGACTGGCTCGATACCTTGCCTTCACCTTGGGGAATTTCATGACGACCGACCTGCAGAGCACGATCGAAGCCGCGTGGGACGCGCGCGACACGCTGGGGCTGACCACGACCGGCGCGGTGCGCGAGGCGGTCGAGAGTGCGCTCGCGGGGCTCGACGACGGCAGCTACCGCGTCGCCGAGCGCGATGCCGGCGGTAGCTGGCAGGTCAACCAATGGCTGAAGAAGGCGGTGCTGCTGTCGTTCCGCCTCAATGACATGGAGATCATCGAGGGCGGCGCCGGCGGCGCGACCTGGTGGGACAAGGTGCCGTCGAAATTCGCGGGATGGGGCGAGAACCGCTTTCGCGACGCGGGCTTTCGCGCCGTCCCCGGATCGATCGTCCGCCGCGGCGCCTTTATCAGCAAGGGCGCGGTGCTGATGCCGAGCTTCGTCAATATCGGCGCCTATGTCGGCGAGGGATCGATGGTCGACGCCTGGGCGACCGTCGGCAGCTGCGCGCAGATCGGCGCGAACGTCCATCTGTCGGGCGGCGCGGGCATCGGCGGCGTGCTCGAACCCTTGCAGGCCGGGCCGGTGGTGATCGAGGACGGCGCCTTCATCGGCGCGCGCGCCGAGGTCGCCGAGGGGGTGATCGTGCGCGAAGGCGCGGTGCTGTCGATGGGGGTATACCTCGGCGCGTCGACCAAGATCGTCGACCGTGCGACGGGCGAAGTCTTCATGGGCGAGGTTCCCGCTTATTCGGTCGTCGTGCCGGGATCGCTGCCGGGCAAGCCGCTGCCCGACGGGACACCGGGACCGTCGCTTTACTGCGCGGTGATCGTCAAACGCGTCGACGCCAAGACGCGCGCGAAGACCGGGATCAACGAGCTGCTGCGCGACTGATTGTTTTCCCGGCGTCCCCGCGCAAGCGAGGTCGGCTGGTACTGTTGCGCTGGATCGATAGCGGCCCCCGCCTTCGCGGGGGCGACGGTTATTACCGCTCGCTGAGATAATAGCGTTCGCGCGCGGTCAGATCGTCGGCGAGGTCGTAGACGATCGGCTGGCCGGTCGGGATTTCGAGGCCGGTGATGTCGGCGTCCGAAATGCCCGAGAGATGCTTGACGAGCGCGCGCAGGCTGTTGCCGTGCGCCGAGATCAGCACCGTTTTGCCCGCGGCGAGTTCGGGGACGATGGCGGCTTCATAATAGGGAAGCACGCGCGCGATCGTGTCCTTGAGGCTTTCGGTCGAGGGAATCGCGATGCCGGCGTAGCGCGGGTCGCCCGACAGGTCCCATTCCGAGCCGGCGTCGAGCGGCGGCGGGGGGATGTCGAAGCTGCGGCGCCAGATCTTGACCTGCTCGTCGCCATGCTTCGCCGCGGTCTCGGCCTTGTCGAGCCCGGTGAGGCCGCCATAATGGCGCTCGTTGAGGCGCCAGTCCTTGGTGACGGGGAGCCAGAGGCGGCCCATCGCCTCGAGCGCGAGGTTCAATGTCTTGATCGCGCGCGTCTGGACCGAGGTGAAGCAGGTGTCGGGCGCGACGCCCTTTGCCTTCATCAGCTCGCCGGCGGCCCAGGCTTCGGCCGCACCCTTTTCGGTGACATCGACATCCCACCAGCCGGTGAAGCGGTTTTCGAGATTCCACTGCGACTGGCCGTGACGGATGAGGATGAGCTGGGGCATTTCAGGTCCTTGCGCTGGAGGAGAGTTGCCGCCCCTTTAGACCCTGTTTCAGCAAGATTGAAGCGACGAGATCGTCCAGCGAGCTGTGCTGGGGAGAAGCGTTGTGCGGCGCGGGCCGGCGGCCCGTGCAAACGGCGCGGCGCGCCCAGCGCGGCTCGCTGGACGACCGCCTGCGGCGGCGGGCCGATTTTACCGCGAGGACGTCGTTGCTCGTCGGTCACGATGGAAAACCATCGCTCCCTCCTCGCGCCTCGCCTCGCGGCAAAATCGGCTCCGTCTCGCGTTTCAATCTTGCTGAAACAGGGTCTGGCGCGGCTTTTCGCCGAACGCCAACCGCCCTCTTGAAATGGTTTCAGCTGCACCCAGATTTGCCTCGTCCGGCCGCCGATACGGGGCCGGGTGGCGATCGCGGCGCGCGCCGCGGTCCCTTTGCTTCGCTTTTTGGAGGAAGGAATGAATCATGCGTAACAGCTTCGACTGGACCCCCTATCGCCGTTCGACCGTCGGCTTCGACCGATTGTTCGATTTCCTCGAAACCGGCGGTTCGGGCGCCGAAAATTATCCGCCCTTCGATATCGAAAGGCTTGCCGACGACCATTTCCGGATCACCGTGGCGGTCGCGGGTTTCAAATCCGACGAGATCGACATCACCGCGCAGCAGAATATGTTGACCGTGAGCGGCCGCAAGGCGCCCGTGGCCGAGGGCGAGACGCGTCAATTGCTCTATAGCGGCATCGCGACGCGCGCGTTCGAGCGCCGCTTCCAGCTCGCCGATTTCGTGCGGGTGAGCGCGGCCGACCTCGCCGACGGGCTGCTGACGATCGACCTGGTGCGCGAAGTGCCCGAGGCGATGAAGCCGCACAAGATCGCGATCGGCGGCACGCAGCCGGCGATCGAAGACAAGAAGGCCGCGTAAACGGAGGCCGATTTGGCTAGATGATGCGGGGTCCGGAGTCCCTTCCGGGCCCCGTTTTAGGTTCGCAATTCTTGGCCGCGCAAATCCCGTCACCCCGGACTTGATCCGGGGTCCATTCGAACCGGCGTAGCAATGGATTCCGGATCAAGTCCGGGATGACGAACGGTTAAACCTGCAGGCTTCGCGTCATAAAGCGGCTGAAAGGGTCGGGCTTGTAGTCGGCGAAGGGTTCGCACTCTTCGAAACCGTGGCGCGCGTAAAGTGCAAGCGCGGGTTCGAAAGCCGGACCCGATCCGGTTTCGAGGCTGAGGCGGTCGAGGCCGCGGCTGCGCGCTTCGGCGACGATATGGACGAGCATGCGTGCGGCGACGCCCTGCCGCAGAAAGGCGTCGTGGGTGCGCATCGACTTGATCTCGCCATGCCGCGCATCGAGCATCTTCAATGCACCGCAGCCCGCGAGTTCGTCGCCGCGGTGGATCGACCAGAAGGTCACCTCGCCCGCGCGCAGTCCGTCGAAATCGAGAAAATGACAGCTTTCGGCGGGCGAGTTCGCGAGCATGCCCGCGAAATGTTGCTCGAGCAGCGCGCGGATCGCGGCGCCCGACAGATCGTCCTCGACGATCCGCCAGGCGTCACTCACAGCATCTGGTCCAGCGTCGCGAGGCAGGCGTGGGCGAGCAGCTTCGAGCGTTCGGGCGACCACCCGCGCGCCGGGTCGGGCAGGTCGCGATTGTCCTTGAACGGCATTTCGAGCGTCATCGACACCGCGCCGAAGCGTTCGGCGAGCTGCGTCGTCGACATCGAAAGATTCGCCTGTCCCGGCCCCGATTCTTCATAGCCGAGGTCGACCTGGAAATCGGGGGTGTTCGCGGCGAGCGCGGTTTCGAACGCCTTATATTTCTCGGTCTGCTCGCTCTTCAGCGACGGGATGCCTTCGAAGCCCGCGAGGAAGACCGCGGGGATCGCCTCGTCGCCATGGACGTCCATCGCCCAGTCGACGCCGGTGGCGTCCATCGCACCCCGCACCGCGAGCACTTCGGGGCTGCGCTCGGCGGTCGGATTGTCCCATTCGCGGTTGAGGTTCACCCCGGCGAAATTGGTGCGCAGATGGCCGCGGCGCGAGCCGTCGGGGTTCATGTTCGGGACGATGTGGAAGCGGCACTTGCCGAGCAGCGAGCGCGCGTGCGGGTCGGCCGTGTCGGTGAGTTTTTCGAGCGCGCCTTCCATCCACCATTCGGCCATCGATTCGCCGGGATGCTGGCGTGCATAGAGCCAGACCTGCGTGTCGCCGGTGCCCATTTCGAGGCAGTCGATCGGCTGGCCTTCGAGGCTGGTGCCGAGGCAACGATAGGTCACGCCTTCGCATTCGGCGACCGAGGCGATCAGATCGTGGTGGCGTTCCATCGAGTAAGGCGCGAAATAGGCGATATAGAGGATCGGGCTCTCGGCGGTGTGCTGGATCGTCAGCGTGCCCGCGTCATAGCTGGTGTCGAGCCGGAACCAATATTCACGGTCATAGCTAGCGCAGGCGGCATAGCCCGGCCAGCCGTCGGGATAGGCCGATTCGGCCAGCCCGGCGATCGCGAGTTCGAGCGCGTCGCCGATGCTGCACGCAACGCGAAAGTGGAACCACTGGAAAAAGTCCGATTCGCGATCCTTGCGAATCGAAAGGCGCGCCGACGTGCCGTCGACATTTTCCACGACGATATTGCCGCTGTCGAAAGCGGCGTTGATGCTGATGGTCATTTGACGCTGATAGTGCGTCCCGATTCGCCGGGGAAGTCCTTGAATAGGGCTTCGGCCAATTTCGCCGCGGCGAGGCTGGGCTGGTTGGCGGGCGCCTTGACCGGAACCGCGGTCAGCGCGCGGCCTTCCCACAAGGCCTGGCCAGTGGCGGCATTGTCGATGCGGACGAACAGCTGAAGATCGGCCATCCGCTTCGGACCGCCGCCGAGATTGATGCCGATCCCGAGACCCACGCCCGAACCATAGCTGCCGGTCGAACCGCCGACGCCGACCGACACGGGCGAGCGGCGCCCCTCGGGCAGCTGTTCGACGCGGTCGAAGGAGATGCGGACGAGGAGCGGCGCGCGTTCGCCCGACCCGGCGGGGACCAGCCCCTGCCGCTGGAGCTGCTGGTCGACCGCGGCGCGGTAGCTGTTCCATTCGAGCGAGGGTATCGCCGCGCCCGGGGGCCGTGTCCCCGGGGCGTCGAACGTCCCCGGAGCATCGAGCGGGTCGGTCGCGATGGCGTAGCGCGTGCCCGGCGCCCAGCTTGGCGCCGCGTTGGTATGAAAGCGCGTGACTTCGACCGGCGGAACCGCGGTGGCACAGCCGCCGAGAGCGAGCGCCGCTGCAGCGAGCAGGGCGGCGAAAAGAGGACGCGTCATCCGCGCATCATGCGCCAGCAATTATGGCTTGGCAATGAACGGGATGCGCGACGATCCTCCCTGTGCCGCAGGCATGGGGAGGGGGACCGCTCGCAAAGCGAGTGGTGGAGGGGCTGCGACGTCGCGCTAATAGCCCCTCCGTCAGCGCTGCGCGCTGCCACCTCCCCATCGCTGCCCGAAGGGCAGTTCATCCTGAGCGGCCGGCCTGCCGGCCAGCCGAAGGGCGACAGGGAGGATCAAAGATCAACGATAGAAGATGTGGTTGTCGATCTGCGCGATGCGCGTCTTGCGCCAGCCCGGCGAGACGTAGCGCGCGTGGAAAAAGAGCGCGCCGGGGGCGTGGTTCTTCCAGCTGCCGTCGCGCGCGATCTGGGCGATCGCGACGGCGTTGTTCCACTGGGCGCCCTGGCGGATCGCCGGCATCCGGCCGCCGCGCACAAAGCTGAACTGGCTTTTCTGATGGACGACGCCGCACAGGCTTTTGGGGAAGCGGCCCGACTGGGCGCGATTGATCACGACATGCGCGACCGCGAGCTGGCCCGGAAGCGATTCGCCGCGCGATTCGAAATAGACCGCGCCGGCGAGGCAGCGCAGTTCGGGATCGATTTCGGCGGGCCGCGGCGTCGCGGCGACGAGTTCGGCGAGCGACGCGGCGGTCACCGGCGCCGGGGTCGGCGCGGGGTCGGCTTCGGTTTCGTTCTGGGTGCTGTCCTCGACCGGGGTTTCGATTTCGGTCGGGAGATTCGCCTGT
This sequence comes from Sphingopyxis sp. LC363, assembly GCF_000756385.1. Lineage (GTDB taxonomy): Bacteria > Pseudomonadota > Alphaproteobacteria > Sphingomonadales > Sphingomonadaceae > Sphingopyxis. The sequence goes on along the minus strand of NZ_JNFC01000056.1, from coordinate 168,900 downwards.
TCCTCGACCGCCGGCGCATCGGTGCCCGGGAGGATGATGGCGGGAATATTGGCGTCGGCCGCAAGATCGCTTGCAAAGCCCGGTTCCGCCAGAAGCAGCATGGAGGCGGCAGTCATGCCGACGGCAGCCATGCCGGCCACGTTCAAAATGCGACTCATAGTGTCCGTCAAAAGGGCGGCCGATGAACCGAACCTCTCAAAACAGGCGGGGGACTATGGTCCAATATCGCCTGCGGTCATCGTCCGACTGCGTGTCCGAACCGTTTTACCGGAGCTTCGCCCAAGGCGATGCAACCCGCGGAACGACCTACGCGTTATCGAATGGGCGCCAGTTATTGTGCGCCGCAACAGAGTCAAGTTAACGCGGCCCACTCCGCGACGAGTCGTGGCGCATCTGCGATATCCAGTTCGACGATCCACAGATCGGGATCGGCTCTTCGCCGCCGCTCCTGATAATTGGCGCGCGATTCACTATCTTTTGCGTCGCTTGGGCCGACATCCTCCCAAATATAGTGGCCGCCGGGTGCGAAGCGCCGTTCGAGAAGGGGGCCGGGCTCGCCGCGATCGCTGCACTGGACGAGAATGACGCCCGACGTGTCGTCGCCTTTTGCGAGAATAGTGGCAAAACCTCCCGCTGCCTCGGTGCGGCGGAGGAGCAGGTCGACGAGGAAGCGGCTTTTGAGGCGGGTCACAACGATCCTCCCTGTCGCGATGGGGAGGTGGCAGCGGCGAAGCCGCTGACGGAGGGGCAATGACGCGACGTTACGGCCCCTCCACCATTCGCTTCGCGAACGGTCCCCCTCCCCATGGCTTCGCCACAGGGAGGATTTAGTCAACATGCTAAACGGCGTTACGCCGCGTCACGCGTTTCGGTGTCGGCGAGCAGCGCGTAGAGCGCCTCGTCATTCTTCGCACCGCGCAGCCGGTCGGCGATCGCCTCGTTGCGCAGCATCCGCGACACGCCCGCGAGCGCTTTCAGATGGTCGGCGCCGGCGTCGAGCGGCGAGAGCAGGACGAAAAGCAGGTCGACCGGCAGCCCGTCGACCGCGTTGAAATCGATCGGCCGCGCCAGTTGCAGGAACAGGCCGCGCACCCCGCCGAGGTCGGCCATCTTGGCGTGCGGCAGCGCGATGCCGCGGCCGAAGCCGGTCGAACCCAGACGCTCGCGTTCGAGCAAAGCCTCGCTGACTTCGCCGGCGTCGAGGCCGAGCGAACGGCTGGCGAGATCGCCGACGAAGGGGAAAAGCGCCTTTTTCGAATCGAGCTGAACATGCGCGCGCACGGTCGCCGGATAGAGAAGGGAAGAAAGATTCATCGTCTGGCCAAATCTTGTTAAACGCCGGCCGCCGCCAGGAACTTGGCTGGCAAGCGGTCGCGGATCTGTCGTGGCAGGCCCCCCGCCATCCCGGCTTCGGGCATCGTTGGGCGCGGCCCTTAAGCCGGATGGCGGAGAAAATCCAGCCCTATCGTGGTTCGACCCAGCCGATCGTCCCGTCGTCGCGACGATAGACCATATTATGCGTGCCGGTCTTGCTGTTGACGAAGAGCAGCGCGTTGGTGTTCCGAAGGTCGAGCATCATCACCGCGTCGGACACGCTGCTGCTGGGAATGTCGACGCGCGTTTCGGCGATGATCGCGGGCGCGTCGCCCGCATCCTCTTCGCTGCCGGCGTCGAAGACGGTGTAGGCCGCATTATCCTCGATCTCGTCGATCGTCGGCGACGGGGCCGCCACGCCATTATTATGATCCTTCAACCGCCGCATATAGCGCCTGAGCTGCTTTTCGATGCGTTCGGCCGCGCCCTCGAACGCGACATGCGCGTCCTGCGCCTGACCGTGCCCCTTGAGCACCAGCCCCTGCATCACATGCGCGACGATGTCGCACTGGAAACTGTCGTGCGGACCTTTCCCGAAGGTCGCGTGCGCCCCGATCGCGCGCGAGAAATATTTGTCGGCAATCGCGTTCATCCGGTCCGACACATGCGCCTGGAGCGCTTCGCCGGTTTCGATCTGGTGGCCAGAGACGCGGATTTCCATTTTTCTTCTCCTTCTTGGCCGGTGCGACGACAATGGGAGAGTCGTTACACCGTATCGAGCCACAGCGGCTGGTTCAGCCCTGCGACAAATTCGGCGTGCCGCGCGATTTCGGCGGCCGACGCCATATGGGGACGGGGTTCGCGAAAAGGGCGGTCGGGGCCGCGCGGCGCGGCGGGCGCGTCGGCGTCCATCGACACCGAGACGGCAGCGGCCGCCGCGAGACCGAGGCCGATCTGCCGCCCGCCGGTCATTTCGATATAGAGATGCGCGAGCAGTTCGGCGTCGAGCAGCGCGCCATGCTTGACGCGGTGGCTGCGGTCGATGCCGTAGCGCGTGCAGAGCGCGTCGAGGCTGTGCTTCGCGCCCGGATGAAGCTTGCGCGCCATCTGCACGGTGCAGCACATGCGCGCCATGTCGAGCGCGGGGCGGCCGGCGCGGGCGAGTTCGGCGTTCACGAAGCCGAAGTCGAAGGCGGCATTGTGCGCGACCAGCGGCGCATCGCCGAGGAATTCGATCAGCTCGTCGACGCGCGCCGCGAACAGCGGCTTGTCCGAGAGGAACTGGATCGACAACCCGTGCACCGCTTCGGCGGCGGCGGGCATATCGCGCTCGGGATTGAAATAGGCGTGGAAGGTGACGCCGGTTTCGCGGCGGTCGATCAGCTCGACACATCCGATTTCGACCAGCCTGTCCCCGCTTCTGGGATCGAAACCCGTGGTTTCGGTATCGAAAATAATCTCGCGCATCGAATGGATAATCTGGACCCTATCGGGCGTGGAAACAAGAGGTGATGAAACGAATTTGGCGGTGCGTCTCGCTTTTGGGGCGGCCCGTTTCGATGATGAAATCGGCGCGCGACCGCTTGACCCGATCGGGAACCTGCAGGCGGCGGATTGCCTTCAGTTTCGCAGTCGTCATGCCAGGGCGCCGCATCACGCGTTTGCGCTGCATCCACGCGGGCGCCGAAACGACCGCGATCGCGCCGACCTTGCGCCAGCCGCCCTTTTCGAAGAGCAAGGGAATGTCGAGCACGACGAAATCGCGCGCGCGGTGGCGGGCGAGGAAGCGTTTCTGGGCCTTGCCGACCGCCGGATGAACGATCGCTTCGAGCGCGGCGAGTTCATGGGTGTTGCCGAGCACGCGCGCGCCGAGTTTCTGCCGGTCGACCCCGTTCGGCCCGGTGGTGCCGGGGAAGCGCGCCTCGATCGCCGCGACGAGCGCGCCGCCGGGACCTTGCAGCCGGTGGACCATCGCATCGGCGTCGAAGACGGGGACGCCCTCGCGTTCGAACATCGCCGCGGCGGTCGACTTGCCCATGCCGATCGAGCCGGTAAGCCCGAGAATGAACGGCCGGCGCAGCCGCGAGCCGGGGCGCGGACGATGGGTCATGTCCCTATTATCCGGCCACCAGCAGCGCGCGCAATTCCTCGTCGCGGCCTTCGGGCGGCGACGCGCCGAAGAACAGCTCGAACGCGAGCGCGGCCTGACCGATGAGCATGTCGAGCCCGTCGACGGTGTCGAGCCCGCGCGCCGCCGCGGCTTTGAGCAGCCCGGTCTGGAGCGGCGAATAGACGAGGTCGTAGACGATCGCATCGTCGGGGAGCGGCGACAGGTCGAGATCGAGCGGCGGCTGGCCCGCCATGCCGAGGCTGCTCGAATTGACGAGCAGGGACACTGGCGGCAGCGGAGCGTCGAGCGCGACCACCTCGCCCTTGAGCCCGAAGGTCGCGAGCAGGCCCATCGCCTTCAGCGGCGAGCGATTGAAGATCGTCACCTTGCCGACATGGGCGCGGGCAAGCGCGAACAGCACCGCGCGCGCCGCCCCGCCGGCACCGACCACCGCGACGGGCGCGCCCTCGAGATCGAGTTCGGCGAGCGGCGAATAAAAGCCCGCGGCATCGGTGTTGGTACCGATCAGCGACCCGTCGGGCTGGCGCACGACGGTGTTCATCGCGCCGATCGTGCCGCGGATATCGCCCGGATCGTCGACGAGATCCATAACCGCCCCCTTGTGCGGCATGGTGACGTTGCAGCCGCGCCAGTCAGGATCGCTGCGGCGCTCAGCGATATAGGCGGCGAGCTCGTCGGGTTTCACATGCGCGCGGCGGTAATCGCCGGCGAGCCCCAGCGCGTCGAGCCAGAAACCGTGGATCAGCGGCGATTTCGATTGTGCGATCGGGTCGCCGATCACTTCTGCGTAAGGTGCGCTCATTGCGGCGCGAGCCCGATGGTGCGCAGCCACGCCAGCAAGGGAAGCATCGGCATGCCGATGATGGTCCAGGGGTCGCCTTCGACCCGGTCGAACAATTGCACGCCCGCCCCTTCGATTTCGTAACAGCCGACGGTCCAGCGGATGCTGTCCCAGTTTCGCGCGACATAGTCGGCGATGAAGGCGTCCGACAAGGGGCGCATCCAGAGCTTCGCCTCGCCGACCGCGCGCCAGACCGACGCGCCGTCGCGCGCGGCGACCGCGGCGCTGAACAGCCGGTGCCGCGTTCCCGCCATGCGGCGGAGATGATCGGCGGCCTCTTCGGGGCTTCCGGGTTTCGCGAGCATCGCGCCATCGTCGAGCGCGAGCGTCGAATCGGCGCCGAGCACGGTCACGCCGGGAAGCCGCGACGATATTTTGACCGCCTTCGCCTCGGCGAGCGCGTCGGCGATGTTGCGCGGCGTCTGGCCGGCGGCGAGCAGCGACGCGGTGAGCGCCTCCTCGTCGACATGCGCGGCGCTGGTTTCGAAGGTCAGCCCGGCGGCGCGAAGCATCGCGGCGCGGCCACTGCTTTGCGAGGCGAGGAGCAAGCTCATGCGTCCGTCCGGTCTTCGACGAGCTTGATCACCGCGGCGGCGGTTTCCTCGATCGAGCGGCGCGTCACGTCGATCACCGGCCAGCCATTGTCGGCGAACATCCGCCGCGCATAAGCGAGTTCGGCCTTGACGCGTTCGTCGTCGACATAGGAGGTTTCGGGCGCCTGATTCAGCGACAGCAGCCGGTTGCGGCGAACCTGGACGAGCCGGTCGAGCCCGGTCGTCAGCCCGACGATCATCGGGCGCTTCAGGTTGAACAGCGCGTTCGGCGGCGGCGATTCGGGAACGATCGGGATATTCGCGGTCTTGAAGCCGCGGTTGGCAAGATAGATGCTCGTCGGCGTTTTCGACGTGCGCGACACGCCGGCGAGAACGATGTCGGCCTGTTCCCAATTTTCCCAGCCGATGCCGTCGTCGTGCGCGACGGTAAATTGAATCGCCTCGACGCGCGCGAAATAGGCGGCGTCGAGAACGTGCTGGCGGCCCGGACGCGCCTTCGCTTCCTGCCCGAGCATCCGCGACAGCGCGTCGGTGACCGCGTCGAGCGCGGCGACGGTCGGCAGGCCCTGCGCCCCCGCGCGGCGTTCGAGGCTGGCGCGCAGCTCGCCATTGACGAGGGTGAAGAGGATCATGCCGGGGCTCGCCTGCACTTCGGCCATGATCCGGTCGAGATGCGATTCCGACCGCACCATCGGCCAGAAATGGCGCACCACCTCGACATCGTCGAACTGCGCGATCGCCGCCTTGGCGATATTTTCGAGCGTCTCGCCCGTGGAATCGGATATGAGGTGAAGGTGAAGCCGGCCCATCGCGCCACCATGGCGGGAGTCCGCGAAAAAAGGCAATGCCGGATCACGCCCGCGACGACGAAAAGCCCCTGTGGATAAATTTGGCAAAAGCCCCGGGATGATTTCGGCAGGCAGGATTCATCCCCGGCCGTGTCGATTCCGCTCCACCGCTTATCCACATGGGACGAATCTTATCCACAGGCTGTGAATTAGGGGGACTGTGCAAGGCGACTCCGGGGCGTGACCCGCAACGCCCCGAGTCAAGCTGTTGGCAAAAAGGACGCCCCGGCCTAAAGCCGCCTTGTCCGCCGACCTACAAACCACCACAATCATATTTAAAACTATATGAAGAGAGAAAGAGGGGCCGCGTGAAGGCGTCACCGAAGAAGCTGCTCGCGACGCTGCGCGGGGTGCGGCAGGAACGCCCGCCGCTCTGGCTGATGCGCCAAGCCGGACGCTATCTGCCCGAATATCGCGCGCTCCGCGAGACCAAGGGCGGTTTTCTCGAGCTCTGCTACGATCCCGAGGCCGCCGCCGAAGTGACGCTGCAGCCGATCCGCCGTTTCGGCTTCGACGGGTCGATCCTCTTTTCCGACATTCTCGTCATCCCGCACGCGCTCGGTCAGCATCTGTGGTTCGAAGCGGGCGAGGGGCCGCGGCTCGCGCCGCCGCTCGTCGACAGCGCTTTGGCGTTGCTCGAGGCGGCACCCGAGCGGCTCGACCCGGTTTATGCAACCGTCGCGCGCGTCGCGGCGGCGCTGCCGCCCGAGACGACTTTCTTGGGCTTCGCCGGAAGCCCATGGACCGTCGCGACCTATATGGTGGCGGGACAGGGGTCGAAGGACCAGGCTGCGGCGCGGCGCATGGCGTTCGGCGATCCCGAAGCCTTCCAGGCGATCGTCGACGCGATCGTCGAGCTGACCATCACCTATTTGTCGGGGCAGATCGAAAATGGCGTCGACGCGGTGCAATTGTTCGACAGCTGGGCGGGCAGTCTTTCCCCCGCCCAATATGAGCAATGGGTGATCGCCCCCAACGCCGAGATCGTGCGGCGGATCAAGGCGCTGCATCCCGATACGCCGGTCATCGGCTTTCCGAAGGGTGCCGGGGGCAAGCTTCGCGCCTATGCCGACGAGACCGGAGTCGACGCGATCGGTCTCGACGAGACGGTAGACCCTATATGGGCCGACGCCGCGCTGCCGGCGCATCTGCCCGTGCAGGGCAATCTCGACCCGCTCGCGCTCGTCGCGGGCGGCGGCGCGCTCGATGCGGCGATCGACCGCATCCTTGCGGCTTTCCCGTCGCGTCCCCATATCTTCAATCTCGGCCATGGCATCGTGCCCGACACGCCGATCGCGCATGTCGAACATCTCATCAAACGCGTTCGCGGCGGATAATCTATGGAACTGGCAGGTTTTTTGGGGGCGACGATGCTTTGGATCAAAGCCGCGCATATCATTTTCGTGATTTTCCTGATGGCCGGCCTGTTCATGATGCCGCGCTTCTTCGTCTATCATCATCAGGCTCCGGTCGGGTCCGACGAGGACAAGAAGTGGATCGAGCGCGAGGACCGGCTGCGGCGGATCATTTTGAACCCGTCGCTGATCATCGTCTGGATCTTTGGGCTGATGCTCGCCTTCAACGGCGATTATTGGCGCGAGGGCTGGTTTATCGCCAAATTGCTGCTCGTGATCGCGCTGTCGGGTTATCACGGCTGGATGATCGGCTATTTCAAGAAGCTCAAGAAGGGCGAGCGCCCGCTCAGCGAAAAACAGCTCAGGATGCTCAACGAGGTGCCCGGCGTCGCCGCGGCGATCATCGTCATCCTCGTCGTCGTGCGACCCTGACCTTCATCGCCCCGGCGCAGCCCGATTGACTTGATCCGAAGCCGGTTATAGGGGCGATTCAACCCCGTTCCATACGGGCGGCGCGTCCCCCGCGCCGATGCTATCGAAACGGTCGTCCCACGGCCGGATAGGCACCCCCGCGGTGCGACAAATTCGCGTCCTATTTTTCCCGAAGACCTACCTGGAATCCATCCAATGCACCTCAAAGAACTCAAGACCAAGGCGCCCGCCCAACTCGTCGAAATGGCGGAAGAACTGGGTGTCGAAGGCGCATCGACGCTGCGCAAGCAGGACCTGATGTTCTCGATCCTGAAGGAACTCGCCGAAGAGGGCGAGGAAATCATCGGATCGGGGACGATCGAGGTTCTCCCCGACTCGTTCGGTTTCCTGCGCTCGTCGGACGCGAACTATCTCGCGGGCCCCGACGACATCTATGTCTCGCCGAACCAGGTCCGCAAATATGGCCTGCGCACCGGCGACACGGTCGAGGGCGAGATTCGCGCCCCGCGCGACGGCGAACGCTATTTCGCGCTGACCAAGCTGATCAAGGTCAATTTCGACGATCCCGAAGCGGTGCGTCACCGCGTCAATTTCGACAACCTCACCCCGCTCTATCCGAACCAGAAGCTGTCGCTCGACACCGTCGACCCGACCGTCAAGGACAAGTCGGCGCGCGTCATCGACCTCGTCAGCCCGCAGGGCAAGGGCCAGCGCGCGCTGATCGTCGCGCCGCCGCGCACCGGCAAGACGGTGCTGCTGCAGAATATCGCCAAGGCGATCACCGACAACCACCCCGAGGTCTACCTCATCGTCCTCCTCGTCGACGAACGTCCCGAGGAAGTCACCGACATGCAGCGCAGCGTGAATGGCGAAGTCGTCTCCTCGACCTTCGACGAGCCCGCGACGCGCCACGTCCAGGTCGCCGAAATGGTGATCGAAAAGGCGAAGCGCCTCGTCGAGCACAAGAAGGACGTCGTCATCCTGCTCGACTCGATCACGCGCCTCGGCCGCGCTTACAACACCGTCGTTCCCTCGTCGGGCAAGGTGCTGACCGGCGGTGTCGATGCCAATGCGCTCCAGCGGCCGAAGCGCTTCTTCGGCGCGGCGCGCAACATCGAGGAAGGCGGTTCGCTGTCGATCATCGCGACCGCGCTGATCGACACCGGCAGCCGCATGGACGAGGTGATCTTCGAGGAATTCAAGGGCACGGGCAATTCGGAAATCGTGCTCGACCGCAAGGTCGCCGACAAACGCATCTTCCCGAGCCTCGACGTCGGCAAGTCGGGCACCCGCAAGGAAGAATTGCTCGTCGAGAAGGACAAGCTGTCGAAAATGTGGGTGCTGCGCCGCATCCTCATGCAGATGGGCACCGTCGACGCGATGGAATTCCTGCTCGACAAGATCAAGGATTCGAAGACCAACGAGGATTTCTTCGACAGCATGAACCAGTAAGCCCGGGTCATGGCGGTGATCGAACACGCCCTGCTGCCCGTTCGTGCGGGAAGCGAGGCGGCTGTGGCAGAGGCAAAGCCGCTGATCGAAGCCTCACCGGGCTTTATCTCGCTCAAAATTTTCCGCCCGGCCGCAACCGGACAGGCTTATCTGCTGTTGGTCGAATGGAGGTCTGTCGCGGATCATCGCGACGGCTTCCGGCAATCGGACCGCTACGGACGGTGGCGGGCGTTGCTGCATCGCTTTTATGACCCTATTCCAGAGGTCAGTTATTTCGGAGAGCCGCTGTGATTTTGGAATTTCTGACTCAGGCCGCGTCGCACGCCGGCGGTTTCGGCGGCCCCGCCGGAATGTGGGACGCGATCGTCAAGGATTTCTCTAACATTACCGAGCCGGCCGCCTTCGCGGCGTTCCTGCAGGTGCTGATGATCGACCTCGTCCTGGCGGGCGACAATGCGATCGTCGTCGGCGCACTCGCCGCGGGGCTGCCCGCCGACCAGCGCAAGAAGGTCATCCTGATCGGCGTGCTCGCCGCGCTGGTTCTTCGCATCGCTTTCGCGCTCGTCGTGACGCAGTTGATGCAGATCGTCGGGCTGATCTTCGTCGGCGGGCTGCTCCTGATCTGGGTGGCATGGAAAATGTGGCGCGAACTGCGCCACACGGGCCAGTCGCAGGGTTCGCCCGAGATTGCGGGCGATGAACATTCGGGCCTGAAGCCCGCCAAGAGCTTCGCGGGTGCCGCCTGGGCGGTGGCGGTCGCCGACGTCAGCATGAGCCTCGACAATGTGCTCGCGGTCGCGGGTGCCGCGCGCGAGCACCCCGGCATCCTGATCGTCGGCTTGATCTTTGCCGTCGCGCTGATGGGCATCGCGGCGAATATCATTGCCCAATATATCGAGCGTTACCGCTGGATCGCCTATCTCGGCCTCGCGGTGATCGTCTATGTCGCGGTCAAGATGATCTACGACGGCTGGGTCGACCCGAGCGTCGGCGTCGGAACCTTGTTCGGCTGACCGGTTTTCAGCGTAAAATGAAAGGGCCAGCCTCGTGAGGGGCTGGCTTTTTCGTATCGGCTTCCCATCTCGCGATCATGCCCCAGCTCCATATGACCCGCGTCGCCGTCGGCTGCTCCGATTATCCTGCGCTTGAGGCACGGATCGCCAATTACGCCGCCGATGGCGAGATCCGTTTCGCGACACGCTTCCGGCCCAAGCGCGCCGACGAGCTGATCGGCGGCAAGCTGCATTTCATCGTCAAACACACGCTCGTCGCGCGCGTCGAAATCCTGCGCTTCGACGATCGTAGTGATGGCCGCGTCGACATTGTCTGCGTCGCCGACCTCGAGCGCGTGCACCCGCAGCCGAAGCGGGCGCACCAGGGGTGGCGGTACCTGATCGATGCCGATGCGCCCAAGGGTATCGACGATGCGAGCGGGATCGGCGCGTTGCCGCCCGAACTGTATCGCGAGCTTGCCGAGCTCAGCCTGATCTAGCTTGCGGCCTGCGCTGCGAGCATTTCGGCCATTTTTTCCCAGACCTTGTTGATCGCCTTGAGCGGCCTGACCATCACCTTGAAATCTTCTATCTTTCCGTCGGCGTTCCACCGGATGATGTCGACCCCGTTGATCTGGATGCCGTCGAGGATGCTCTGAAACTCAAGGACGGCTTGGTTGCCGTCGACGATCTCGCGCAGATAGCGGAAATCGTCGCCGCCGAGGACATGGCTCGCGGCGTGGAGATAGGCGAAGACCTTGTCGCGCCCTTCCTGCGGCGTGTGGACGACGGGCGAGTGGAACACCGCATCCTCGGCGAGCAGGTCGCGCAAGGCCCGCGGGGCGCCGCCGCCCGCCATATAGGCGTGCCAGGCGGCGAGACCGGGATGCGGCGCGGTCATGCGAGATGCTCGGCGAAAAAGGCGCGCGTGCGGCCGTCGGCGAGCTGCGCGCCGTCCTCGTCGCGCCGGTTGCCCATCGTCGCGGCAAAGCCGTGGTCGAGCCCCGGATAATCGTGAAGCGTCACCTTCGGATGCGGATCGAGCCCTTCGTGAATCCGCTTTTGCGCATCATGGTCGACGAGATGATCCTCGGTCGGGATATGGAGCATCAGCGGCCGCGCGATCGCGTGGCTTTCGTTCAGCATCTGGTCGATCATGACGCCATAATAGCCGACCGACGCATCGATATCGGTGCGCGCCGCGGTCATATAGGCGAGGCGGCCGCCGAGACAGAAGCCCACCGCACCGACCTTGCTCGCACCCTGGCCGTGCAGCCAGCGGATGGCCGCCTCGATATCCTTCACCCCGTCGTCGGCATCATATTGGGCGAAATAGCCGAAGGCTTCCTGCAGCTCGGCCTCGACATCGGGATTGAGCTCGACCCCGGGCGCGAAGCGCCAGAAGATGTCCGGTGCGATCGCGAGATAGCCTTCGGCCGCCCAATCGTCGCATTTCTTGCGAATCCCTTCGTTGATCCCGAAAATTTCGGGAATGACGATGATCGCGCGCGAGCTGTCGGCGTCGGGGCGCGCGACATAAGCGGGAATTTCGTTCGTCCCGTCGAGTGCGGGGATCGAGATGTTGGTCGCGGCCATGCGGGGAGCTCTCCTGTCTCTTGCTTCTTTGCGGTGAAAGCGCGAAGCTAGACGCGCGATGGGCATGGCTCAAGCGGCTAACCGGCATTTTTCGGGGCGGAGACAGGCGATGAAGTTCAATATCGAGATCGATTGCACCCCCGAGGAAGCGCGGCGCCTGTTCGGTCTCCCCGATCTCGAGCCGCTGCACGACATCTACCTCGACCGCGTCAAGGAATTGATGGCGAAGGGGATCACGCCCGACATGGTCCAGTCGATGGTCAAGACCTGGGTGCCGATGGGCGAGAGCGGGCTGGGGCTGGTCCAGTCGTTGCTCGGCCAGTTCGGCGGCGGACTGATGGGCGGAGCGAAGCCGGCCGATGCAACTGCCGATGATGACAAGCCCGCCAAGGGGCGCAAGAGCTGAATCAAGATCCGTCAAGCGATACGATTTTCGCGCTGTCGAGCGGGATGCCGCCGGCGGCGATCGGCGTCGTGCGCGTCAGCGGACCGGCGGCCGGGGCGGCGCTGCAAGCGCTGGCGGGACGCCTGCCCGCGCCGCGCCGCGCGGTGCTGGCGGAGTTGAAGAACGGCGATGGTGCGGCGCTCGATCGGGCGCTGATCCTGTGGTTTCCGGGGCCGGCGACGGCGACGGGCGAAGATCTGGCCGAGCTGCATCTGCACGGCGGACGCGCGGTGGTTGCGGCGGTCGAGGCGGCGCTTGCGGCGCTGCCGGGGCTCCGCCGCGCCGAGCCGGGCGAGTTCACGCGGCGCGCGTTCGAGAATGGGCGGATCGACCTTGCCGAGGCCGAGGGGCTCGCCGACCTGCTCGCGGCCGAGACCGAGAGCCAGCGGGTGCAGGCGCTCGGCATGGCGAGCGGGCATGTGTCGCGCGCGGTGGCGGGCTGGCAGGATCGGCTGCTTGGACTGATGGCGGGGGCGGAGGCCGAGCTCAATTTCGCCGACGAAGATGATGTGGAAGTTGTCGAAGGTGCCGCGCGGCGTTTGATTTCGGGGATGGGGGCGCTTTCGGACGAGCTGGGCACATGGCTGGCGCGGCCGGCGGCGGAGGTGATCGCCGAGGGACTGTCGGTGGTGATAGCGGGGCCACCAAATGCCGGAAAATCTACTTTAATCAACGCGTTAGCTCAGCGTGAGCTGGCGATCGTGTCGCCCGTCGAAGGAACGACGCGCGATGTGATCGAGACGCCGCTGGCGCTCGACGGCATCGCGATGCGCTTTTCGGACACGGCGGGGATCCGCGGGGGAGGTGCCGATGCGATCGAGGCGATCGGGATCGACCGCGCGAAGGCAGCGGTCGAGGCGGCGGACATATTGTTGTGGCTCGGGCGGCCGAAGGAAGCTCCGGAGCATCCCCGCTGCATCACGATCGCGCCGCAGGCCGATCGCTGGCGCGGCGACGCGGCGGCGGAGGCCGACGCGGCGCATTGCGACCTCGCGCTGTCGGCGGCGACGGGCGAGGGGATGGACAAGCTGCACCGCATGATCGTCGAGATGGCGCGGACGCTATTGCCGCGCGAGGGCGAGGCGGCGCTGCGCCAGCGCCAGCGCGCCGCACTTGCCGAAGCAAAGCAATGGCTGACGGTCGAAGCCGATTCGCGGGAGGCTGGCGATTTAATCCTTCTTGCAGAAAGGCTTAGGCTCGCCGCGACCGCGCTCGACCGCATCACCGGGCGCGCGGGGGTCGAGGAGATGCTCGACGCGCTGTTCGGCCGTTTCTGCATCGGGAAATGATGTTTCACGTGAAACATCGAGCGGCAAGCAGTGCGGTGGATTCGATGCGCGCTTTGCGCTATGCGCGCCGCCATCATGCCGGATAGCGCAATTTTCGATGTCATCGTCGTCGGCGGGGGGCACGCCGGGACCGAGGCCGCCGCGGCCGCGTCGCGGCTCGGCGCGCGCGTCGCGCTCGTCAGCTTCGACCCCGCGCTGATCGGGACGATGTCGTGCAACCCGGCGATCGGCGGGCTCGGCAAGGGGCATCTGATGCGCGAGGTCGATGCGCTCGACGGGTGGATGGCGCGCGCGGCCGACAGCGCGGCGATTCATTACCGGATGCTCAACGCGTCGAAGGGTGCGGCGGTGCAGGGGCCGCGCATCCAGGCCGACCGCAAATTGTACCGCGACGCGATCCAGGATTTGCTCGCCGCCGAGGATGGCATCGCCGTCGTCGCGGGCGAGGCGGCGGCGCTGCGGCTGTCGGACGAGGGACGCGTCGAGGGCCTCGAACTCGCCGATGGGTCGGTGCTGACGGCGAGCGCGGTCGTGCTCGCGACCGGAACCTTCCTCGGCGGACGCCTGTTCCGCGGCGAGGAGCGGATGGATGGCGGGCGCATCGGCGAGGCCGGAGCGCACCGGCTCGCGGAGCAACTTCGCGCAGCCGATCTGCCGATGGCGCGGCTCAAGACGGGGACGCCGCCGCGGCTCGACGGGCGGACGATCGACTGGGCGCGGCTGGACGAGCAGGCGTCGGACAGCGCCGATGGCGCGAGCTGGACCTGTTCCACGTGGAACAGCACCCGCACGGTGCCGCAGATTTTCTGCGCGATCACGCGCACGAACGTAGAAGCCCATGCGATCATCGCGGCGAACCTCGACCGATCGCCGCTGTTCACGGGGGCGATCGGGGCGGCCGGGCCGCGCTATTGCCCGTCGATCGAGGACAAGATCCACCGCTTCGCCGACCGCGACGGGCATCAGGTGTTTCTCGAACCCGAGGGGCTCGACACGTATCTTGTCTATCCGAACGGCATTTCGACCTCGCTACCCGCCGATGTGCAGCTTGCGATGCTGCGCACGATGGAGGGGCTCGAGCGGGTTACGATGGTCGTCCCCGGCTATGCGGTCGAATATGATCATATAGATCCGCGCGCGCTCGACCGGACGTTGCAGGTGCGCGCGATGCCCGGCGTGTGGTGCGCGGGGCAGATCAATGGCACGACGGGTTATGAGGAAGCGGCGGCGCAGGGGCTGGTCGCGGGCGCCAATGCGGCGCTCAGCGTTCAGGGGCGCGATCCGCTGATCCTCGACCGGGTTGAATCCTATATCGGGGTGATGGTCGACGATCTGGTGCTGCAGGGGGTGAGCGAACCCTATCGGATGCTCACCGCGCGCGCCGAATATCGGCTGCGACTGCGCGCCGACAATGCCGCGACGCGGTTGACGCCGAAGGGGATCGCGCTGGGGCTGGTGCGTCCGGCGACGGCGGAACTGTTCGCCGAACGCCAAGCCGAGCGGGCGAGGGCCGAAGCCTTGCTCGACGCTGCGGTGAGCACCGCCGATTATGCCGTGGTCGGGCTGGCGTTGCCGGGCGACGGAATGGCGCGCAAGCGGATCGACCTGCTGCGCTATCCCGAGATGACGATGGCGCGGCTTGCTTTGCTCGCGCCCGAACTCGACGCGATCGACCCGGCGATTCTGTCGGAGGTTGCCGAGGACGCGCATTATGCTCCTTACGTGGCACGGCAGGATGCCGAACTGCGGTCGCTCGCGGCGAACGAGGCAATCCTGCTCGACCCCGCGCTCGATTATGGCGCGATCGGAGGCCTGTCGCGCGAGATGGTCGAGCGGCTGACCAAGGCGCGCCCCGAAACGCTGGGGCAGGCGGGGCGCATCGACGGCGTGACGCCGGCGGCGCTCACCGCGATCATGGTGCATAGCCGGCGGCGCGCGGCTTGAGCTTTTCGGGTTCGGTGCGAGAGCGTCCGTTAGGGGTGGGGAGCTGTCGTTAAAAAACCTCCCTGTCTCGAAGCGATGGGGAGGGGGGAGTGCGGGGTTGAACTGCCCCCGGCAGTCAAGTCCAGTCCTGGGGACTGGACGGCCCAGCACTCGCCCACAGGGCGTGGTGGAGGGGCCGCGGCGTCGCGCCATTTGCCCCTCCGTCAGCGCTTCGCGCTGTCACCTCCCCATGCCTGCGGCACAGGGAGGATCTTATGACAACTATCGGTCGATTTGGACCTTTCTCGCTTCCCGTTCGTGTCGAGCGAAGTCGAGGCACCCCTCGACGACGCGCCTAGAGCGAAGGGCAATCTCCATTTCGCTCGATGCGAACGGGGTTGGAACGATGTCCGCAAGCCACCGAGAGCGGTCCCCTTGGTAGGCCACGGACGAAAGCACCCTTTCAGGCGGTGCAACTGGGCTCGGGCTTTCGCCGGGGTGCACAATGACATTCGCCGTCAGTTGATTCTCGTTGTCATCCTCGAACGAGACTCGTGGCTCGTTCGACTTGATCCGGGATCCATTTGTAGCGCCGAAGTCATGGACCCCGGATCCAATCCGGGGTGACGGGGGAGATGTGTCCCGTCTCGTTTGGGCATGAGGCTTTCAATGCCGCATGCAAAGGCGCTAGGGCGTGAAGAGTGGCTGGATTTCCGCTTCGGCGGGAATGACGAAATATGGGCGGGTAGCTGGTGAATACAGACGGCGGGATTCTGATGAGCGAAGATGAAGCAAGGACCTGGATCGGGGCCGCGTTTTCGCCGACCGCCGATCAATGGGCGCGGCTCGATCGCTTCGCCCAAATGCTAATCGCCGAGAATGACCGACAGAATCTGATCGCGGCGTCGACGATTCCGACGATCTGGGTGCGGCATATCGCCGACAGTGCGCAGCTTCTGGCGCTCGATACCGAGGGCGAGGGGCTTTGGGTCGATTTGGGGAGCGGGCCGGGGTTGCCGGGGCTGGTTGTCGCGATTCTGAGCGCGCGACCAATGCTGCTCGTCGAATCGCGCAAAAGGCGGTGCGAATTCTTGCGCGCGGTCGCTGACGCGTTGGGGCTGGGGCATGTCGAGGTCGCCGAGGCGCCGCTCGAGCGTGTCGAAACGCGGCGCGCGGCGACGATCAGCGCGCGCGCCTTTGCGCCGCTCGACAAGCTCATCGACTTATCCGCCCGTTTTTCCACCGAATCGACGCACTGGCTGCTGCCAAAAGGCCGAAACGCGGTTAAGGAACTGGCTTTGCTGCCCGAGCCATGGCAGAGAATGTTCCACGTGGAACAGAGCCGCACCGACGCCGACAGCCGGATTCTGGTCGGAACCGGAAAATTAAGGGTCGAAACCCGGTAGTTGCACGATCGAGGTTTGAAGCGATTTTGTTCAGTGTGAGGAGGCAAGGCGCAGGAATATGTCGATATTTCCAAACTTGCCGACAACGCAATGGACAAAATCGGTCAAATCCCGAAGGGACGTCGAAATGGCTTCGATCTCGTCTCCGCGCGGCCTTGCAGATGGAACCACCATGCGCTGCGGCCCCGCGAAGCCGATATCTTCGCCATTTCGACGCCTCGAACGTGCAACTACCGGGTTTCGACCCTTAGCAAAACAGCGAGGAAAGCGATGATCCGCATTGCCGTGGCGAACCAGAAGGGTGGGGTCGGCAAGACGACGACGGCGATCAATCTGGCGACCGCGCTCGCGGCGACCGGATGGCGCACGCTGATCATCGACCTCGATCCGCAGGGCAATGCCTCGACCGGCCTCGGGATCAAGCAGTCGCAGCGCGAATATTCGAGTTACGAGCTGCTGCGCGGCGACGCGACGGTCGCCGAATGCGCGATTCCGACCGCGGTGCCGCGGCTCGACATCGTCAGCGCGACGGTCGACCTGTCGGGCGCCGAAATCGAGCTGATCGAATTTCAGGACCGGCTCCACCGGCTCCAGCAAGCCTTGTCGGGCGCCGAAGCGGGGCAGTGGGACATCTGCCTGATCGATTGTCCGCCGTCGCTGGGCATGTTGACGCTCAACGCGTTGATCGCCGCCGAATCGCTGATCGTGCCGCTCCAATGCGAATTTTTCGCGCTCGAGGGGCTGAGCCAGCTGCTCACCACGGTCGAGCGCGTGCGCGAGCGCTTCAACCAGAAATTGTCGATCCTCGGCGTCGCGCTGACCATGTTCGACCGGCGCAACCGGCTGACCGACCAAGTGTCCGACGATGTGCGCGAGGTGCTGGGCCCGGTGGTGTTCGACACGGTGATCCCGCGCAATGTGCGCCTGTCCGAAGCGCCGAGCCACGGCCTGCCGGCGCTGATCTACGATCATCGCTGCGCCGGGTCGGCGGCCTATATCGCGCTCGCGCGCGAGCTGATCGACCGGCTCCCCGAAATCCGCAAGGCGGCATAAATGGCTGATAATGAAAAAGAAAGTGGCGCAACGCCGATTCGCAAACGCCCCTCGGGGCTCGGCCGCGGGCTGAACGCGCTGTTCGGCGACGCGGCGGTCGAAGCGCCGGTGCTCGCGACCCCCGGAAGCGCGGCGCGCGCGGCGCCGGTGGTGGGCGATGCGGTGCAGCATGTTCCCGTCGGCGCGATTCGACCGCTGCCCGGGCAGCCGCGGCGCCATTTTGACGAGAATGCGATCGCCGAACTCGCCGATTCGATCGGGCTGCGCGGATTGCTCCAGCCGATCATCGTGCGCCGGTCGCCGGATGGCGAGGGTTTCCAGCTCGTCGCGGGCGAACGGCGCTGGCGCGCGGCGCAGCGCGCGGGCCTGCACCAGATTCCCGCGCTCGTGCGCGAACTCGACGACGCCGCGACCTATGAGATCGCGCTGGTCGAGAATATCCAGCGCCAGGACCTCAATGCGATCGAAGAGGCGAGCGCGTATCGCCGGCTGATCGAGGATTTCGGGCATAATCAGGAAGCGCTGGCGAAGCTGGTCGGCAAATCGCGCAGCCATGTCGCCAATTTGATGCGCCTGCTCGACCTGCCCCAAGCCGTGCAGGCGCTCGTCGGCGACGGATCGCTCGCGATGGGTCACGCGCGCGCGCTGATCGGTGCCGAAGACGCCGAAGCGATCGCGCGCCGCGTCGCAAAGGAAGGCCTGTCGGTGCGCGCGGTCGAGGCGCTGGTGCGCGCGGGCAAGCGCGGCGATGCGCCGCCGCCCAAGGGACCGCTCGAATATAAGAGCATGGATGGTGGGCGCGATCCCGACATCGTCGCGGTCGAACGCCACCTGTCCGAACTGCTCGGCATCGGGGTGGCGATCCAATATGCGGGCGAGGGCAAGGGCGCGCTGACGCTGAAATTCGCGTCGCTCGACCAGCTCGACATGATCTGCCAGCGGCTTTCGGGCGAAGGGATCTGATTCGCGTCGTGGGCGTTGGAATGTGCCAGTTCGGGCCGTCAAAGCAGAAAAAGGGCGTTCCTTGCGCGCTTGAAAAACGATCTAAACAATTGATAATTAATGGATATATCGCTTTGTGCGCGCAAGCCCTTGTTGCGCCGTTAACCAAGCTTGCTGGCAAAAGCTGAACAGGTCGCGGCCTAAACGGGTCGGTGAATGGGGTGGGATTTCCATTCGAATATCGACCGAATTCAAGGGACCAATCATATGCGCAAATTCGGAATGAAGCGCGCCCTGCTGGGCGCCGCGATTGCTGCTCTCGCCATGAACGCCCCGGCGGCGCATGCGGCGACAGCCACGGGCACGGCGACGGCCAAGATCCTTCGCCAGATCACGCTCACCAAGACCAGCGACCTGCAATATGCGACGATCATCAGCGGCGCGACCGCGTCGACCGTCGCGGTGTCGACCGCGGGCGGCGTCACTTGCGGCGCGGGGCTGACCTGCACCGGGACGACGGCGGCGGGCAGTTTCGACGTCGCGGGCACCAGCGGTGCGGTCGTGCTCGTCGGCGGCGATTCGAGCGTGACGCTCAACGGCTCGCTCGGCGGCTCGATGACGTCGACGCTGACCTATTCGGCGCCGAACATCACGCTGGGCGCGACGGGCGGCAGCTTTCAGATCGGCGGCACGCTGAGCGTCGGCGCCAATCAGGCGTCGGGTGACTATTCGGGGACGTTCAACGTCACCGCCAACTATCAGTAAATTTGGGGGGCCTGGCGGGCCGAGACCCGCCAGCCGTGTAAATGGGGCCGCCGGGCGCGCGCCGGGCGGCCCCTTTTTTTGCGCCCGTGACGGCGATGGTTAGCGAAATATCAACCATGTAAGCGCAAGCAGGATGCGACCATCGGGACGGTGTGGGGCCGCTTCCCGGACGATTGTGGGGATCGTGACCAATGTTTCGCTTTCTGAAGGCCCTTGGCCTGTCCACCGCGGCCGCGCTCGGCGCCGCGGCCGCTCCCGCCCATGCGGCGGGCGACCTGCTCGTCGCGCCGACGCGGGTCATCCTCGACGGATCGCGCGGGACCGAAGTGGTGCTCAATAATATCGGCAGCGAGCCCGCGACCTATCGCATCAGCCTCGAGATCAAGCGGATGACCGCCGTGGGCGGGCTCGACGAGATCGCCGAGGAAAATATCACGCCCGCCGAGCGCGCGGCGCTCGACATGATCGTCTTCAGCCCGCGCCGCGTCACGCTGCCGCCGAACCAGCCGCAGGTCGTGCGCGTCGGGGTGCGCGTGCCCGAGGGGACGCCGGCGGGCGAATATCGCGCGCATATGCTGTTTCGCGCGGTTCCCGACGCGGTGGCGACGAATGCGGCCGAAGCGAAGCCCGCGAGCACGGGGGTGTCGATCGCGCTCACCCCGATCTACGGAATCACGATCCCGGTGATCGTGCGCGTCGGCGACCTCGGCGCCGAGGCGGCGATCGGCGACGCGTGGGTGAGCGAAGGTGCCGAAGGGCCGGCGTTCAATTTCGATCTGTCGCGGACGGGTGGCCGCTCGGTCTATGGCGATATCGAGGTGACGCGGCCGGGGGTCGCCGAGCCTTTGCTCGTCGCGCGCGGCATCGCGGTCTATCCCGAGGTCGCCGCGCGCACGGTGTCGCTGCGCGTGCCGGACGATGTCGCGGCAAAGCTGAAGGGGCCGGTGCGCATCCGCTATTCGGAGGACCGCGAAATCGGCGGCGGGACGATCGACGAAGCCGAGCGCATTGTGAAGTAGGAAGCGGACGGACAGTTCAGGTGCGGCCGTGATGCGGTGGGGGCGCTTCATCGTCGCCGCGCTGGCGCTGGCGGGACTCGCGCCCGCCGGCGCCGAAGCCGCCGAGCGAATGCCGGTTTCTCCCACCGCGGCGGCGTGGGCGCCGAATGCCGACGACAGCTGGCTGTTCGATGTGCGCTCGGGTCAGTATCGGCTCGGCGACGGGGTGCGCGGCTATCAGACGCCGCAGGGGATTTGCGTCGACCTGGGCGATGTCGTGCTCGCGCTCGACCTCGCGGTGCGCGTCGATAAGAAGTTGCGCCGCGCAACCGGCTGGGTGTTCGACGAGCGGCGCAGCCTGACGATCGACCGCGAGACGGGCGAGGTGCGCGCGGGGAGCGAGCGTTTCCGCCTCGCCGCGACGACGATCCGCGACACGGCGGCGGGCTGGTGCGTCGATCTGGACAGTCTGAACGCGTGGCTCGGCGTGCCGCTGACCGCCGATCTGTCGAACGCGGTGCTGCGCGTCGATGCGAAGGAGAAGCTGCCGTTCCAGCTCGCAGCCGAACGCCGCGCGCGCGCGGCGTCGATCCGCCCGCAAGCGCAATTCGATCTTGCCACTCTACCGCAGGCGGCGCGGCCGTATCAGGCGTGGGCGACGCCGTCGGTCGATGTCGTCGCGTCGGTCGGCGCGGTGTCGGACAAGCGCGGCGGATCCTATGGGCAGGGGCGCTACGAGATTTTCGCGGCGGGCGAGCTGCTCGCGCAGAGCTTCGACGCGCGGCTGTCGTCGGACAATGAGGGCGTTCCCGACAGTCTGCGGATGCGGCTCTATCGCACCGACGCGCAAGGGCGGCTGCTCGGGTCGTTGAAGGCGACGCATTATGGCGTCGGCGACGTCAGCCTGCTGTCGACGGGAATCGTCGCGGCGTCGACGCCGGGGCGCGGCGCGGTGCTGACCAACCGCCCGGTCGAGCGCCCCGACGCGTTCGACAAGACCGATTTTCGCGGCGATTTGCCCGCGGGCTGGGATGCCGAACTGTATCGCAACGGCCAGCTGCTCGCTTTCACGAGCCCGAATAGCGACGGGCGTTACGCGTTCATCGACGTGCCGTTGCAATATGGCGCGAACCGCTTCGAGATCATACTGTACGGGCCGCAGGGGCAGATAAGGCGCGAAATCAAGCAGGTGCAGGTGGGGCTCGATTCGATCCCGCCGCAGCAGAGCTGGTATTGGGCGGGCGTCGCGCAGGAAAATGCCGACCTGATCGACTTCGGCGGCCGGCGGCGCGGCGCGTTCCGGCGCGGGTGGCGCGGGACGGCGGGGATCGAGCGCGGGCTCGATACGCGCACGTCGGCTTCGGCCTATCTGCACAGCCTGCTGATCGAGAATGTCCGCTACAATTATGGCGAGCTCGCGCTGCGGCGCTCGATCGGACCGACCCTGCTCGAGGTCGGCGGCAGCTATGAACAGAAGGGCGGCGTCGCCGCGCGCGCGAGCTGGCTCGCGGCGTTCGGCGAGACTTATGTGCGCGCCGATGCGCTGCGCGGCTGGGGCGGCTTCGTGTCGGACCGTTTATTTTCCAATATCAACGCCATATATTCGGTGTCGGTCGACCAGTCGGTGAAGCTCGGGCGGACGATATTGCCGCTCCACTTCGACGTGCGGCAGGTCGAGCGATGGTCGGGAGGCGACAGCATCGAGGCGAGCGCGCGCGCGTCGGCGAGTTTCCGCGCGATGACCTTCACCGGGCAGCTCGACTGGAGCCGGACCAAGGCGCCGATCGGCCCCGACCCGCCCGACAATCTGATCGCGAGCCTGCTGGCCAACGCCCGGATCGGGCGAGTGCGCGTCCGCGGCGAGGCGCGCTTTGCGCTGTCGGGCGAAAATAGCGACACGCGCATGGCGCTGATCGGTGAATGGGCGGGGAAGGGCGAGGCCGAATGGCGCGCCGAACTCGGTTATGACCGCGGACTCGACCGCGCGCGCGCCGGGCTTGGTTATACACGCCGTTTCAACAAGTTGCAGCTCAGCGGCTTCGGCGAGGTCGCGAGCGACGGATCGGTCGCGGCATCGCTGGCGCTCGCGTTCAGCTTCGGGCCGAAATCCGCCGGCGGCTGGCGCGTATCGGCCGAGAAGCTCGCGAGCCGCGGGCAGGTGATCGCCGATGTCTGGATGGACGAAAATGGCGACGGGGTGCGCCAGCCGGGCGAGGCGGCGCTGCCCGCCGTGCCGCTGACCGCGGGCAACGCCCTTGTCGATGCGGCGACCGACAGCGAAGGGCGCGGGACGATCGACGGGCTCGAGCCGTTCCGCGCGGTGATGATCGGCATCGACGCGGGGAGCCTGCCCGATCCCTATGTTCAGCCCGCGCTGCCGGGGGTGGTGGTCGCGCCGCGGCCCGGGGTCGCGACGCGCGTCCTGTTGCCGATGGTCGCGGCGGGCGAGATCGAGGGGATTTTCCGGCGCGACGGCGGCCATGTGGTCGAAGGGCTGCGCGTCGAACTGGTCGATGCCGAAGGGCGCGTGCGCGCGGCAACGCTGACCGAGTTCGACGGCTATTTCCTGTTCGAGGGCGTGGCTTACGGGCGTTACACGGTGCGGCCGGGCAAAGTCTCGGCGGCGGCGCTGCGGCTCGATGGCGCCTTTTCGACCGGCGCCGCGCCGGGCAAGGCAGCGCCGCGCGTAAGGCTGGGGACAATGGTGCTGAAGCCGTTGATCCGCGCCGTTGCGATTCGGGACGAAGCGCCGTCCGGCAGCAAAACTGCCCGCGGGCCGCCGGGCGAACAAGATGGCGGGTTGTAGTCGTCAGGCGTTCGGGGTGGAAGGCGGACATTCGTTTCTTTCGTCACCCCGGATCAAGTCCGGGGTGACGATGATGGATAGGGCGGCTTCCGATCGAATGGCGACGTTCGACATCGGTTCGGCGGTCGCTCCCAGCACTTCCCCGTTCGCGCCCGACCGCGATTGACTTCGCCGCCGCTTCGGACGATAGCGGCGGCAACGGGCCGGTGCGGACGCCCGTTCAGGCGAAGCGCTCGCCCAAGTTCCGCTCCACCCGCCGCCTTTTCGCGGCGTTCGGAGCGTTGATATGACCACCGACCTTGCACAAGCCCGCCCGTCCGAACTCAGCCTGACGGCCCTCTTCCTGAAATTCCTGCGTTTCGGATTCCTCGCCTTTGGCGGCCCGGTCGCGCAGATCGCGATGATCCGGCACGCGCTGATCGAGGAAGAGCGCTGGATCGAGCCGGCACGCTTCAACCGGCTGCTCGCGGTGCTGCAGGTCCTGCCCGGGCCCGAGGCGCACGAGCTTTGCGTGCATCTGGGCATGGTTGCGCGCGGCCGGATCGGCGGGCTGCTCGCGGGGCTGGGATTCATGCTGCCGGGTTTCGCGCTGATGCTGATCGCGGGGTGGGTCTATGTCGGCTGGATCGCGGGAAGCGCCGGGCTGTCGGGCATGCTGCTCGGCGTGCAGGTCGTGGTGCTCGCTGTCATCCTGCGCGCGGTGGTGCGGATCGGCGAGCATATCGTCGAGGACCGCCTGCTCGCGCTCGTTGCGGCCGCAAGCCTGCTCGCGACGCTCGCAGGCGTGGCCTTCTGGATTCCGCTCGTCGCCGGCGGCCTCGCCTATGCGGTGTCGCATCGACCGGTTGCAGCGATTGCCGTCATTCTCGCCGCGGCCGGTGTGGCGGCGGCGGTCCATCTGACGGCAACAACTGCTTCGAGCGGCCCGGCGACGGCCGCGGCGCCCGTGACGCTCGCGGCGCTGTTCGTCGCGGGGCTGAAGGGCGGGCTGCTGACCTTCGGCGGCGCCTATACCGCGATCCCCTATGTCCGCGCCGACACCGTCGGGCGCGGCTGGATCGGCGACGGGACGTTCCTCGACGGCATCGCGCTCGCGGGCGTGCTTCCGGCGCCGCTCGTCATCTTCGCGACCTTTGTCGGCTATGTCGCGGGCGGCCCGGGCGGCGCGCTGGCGATCACCGCGGGCATGTTCCTGCCCGCCTTCGCCTTTTCGCTGATCCTGTTCGAGCGGCTCGAGGCGATCGTCGAGAATCCGGCGCTGCACCGCTTGCTGGCGGGGGTCGCCGCGGCGGTGGTGGGGATCATTGCCGCGACCTTCGTGCAGTTGGGGCAGGCGACAGGTGCGCGGGTTGCGGAGCCGTGGTTTGCGCTGTTGCTGTTCGCGGCGGCGCTGGTGGTGGTGTGGCGCATCAAGGGCGCGTGGGCGACGCCGGCGATCGTTGCGGGCGGGGCGATTGCGGGTTGGCTGGGAATGTCGGTTTAGGGGTGGTGAGCGGACGTTGCGGCAATTTAGCCCCTCCCCTGAAGGGGAAGGGCTTTCTTCTCTCAATGGCCCAACCGGTCGGGAGCTGCCCTTCAATTTCAGCTCAGCAACGGTTCGAGCGCGTCCCATTCGCGGTCGACGGCGCGGCGGCCGGCGTCGATTGCTGCGCGGATTTTCGCGGGGTTGAATTCGAGCGTTTCGGCGACCTCCTCCTCGGGCTCGATGATGCGGATCGGCGCGAAGCGGTAGCGCGCGATCTGGACGTCGAGCGGTCGGAGGATGCGCGCGGCCTGCGCGCCGCCGATGCCCTCGCTCTGGAGCGCGCGGAGCTGGCCCTCGCGCGCGGCGATCAGGTCGTTGATCAGCGCGGCTCCGGCGAGGTCGTTCGCCGACACCTCCGACTGGAGGATGTCGACCGCGCGCAGCCCGATCTTGATGAGATTGGGGAAGGTGCGCACCGCACCGGGCTGCGGTGCGGGGGAGGCGCGCACCGCGATCACGCCGCGCGGGTTCATTTGGAGCGCCGAACTCAAAGGGGTCACGTCGCGCACGCCGCCGTCGACCCATTGTTCCTCGGTCCCGTCGCGTGCGCGCGTCTTCAAGGGATCGAAGAAGAGCGGCATCGCGCAGCTGGCGTAGACCCAATTGTGGATGCCGGGGACGCTTTCGTCGATCGTGCGATAGGTGCCGGTGCCGAGATTGACGACGCCGAGCAGGAGCTTGCGCCCGCTCGCGCGCAATTTCGTCTCGTTCGCGAAGCCCTTGAGCAGTCGCTTCAAGGGCCCGGTGTCGTAAAGCGCATCCTCGCCGAGCAGCCCGCCGACGACGCCGAGCGGGCGCGATTTGTAGATCGAACTGTTGCCGCGGATGCCGAGCCAGGCGTCGAGCAGCGCGGGCACATCGTCCTGCGCGACGCCCAAGGCCTGGATCGCGCCGGTCGAGACGCCGGCGACGATGTCGAGCCGGACGCCGCGATTGACGACGAGTTCGTGGACGACGCCGACCTGGAAGGCGCCCTTGGCGCCGCCGCCGCTCAATACGATTGCCAGACCGCCTGCCATTGCCGAGCGCCTCCTTGCCGGCGCGAGTCTACATGAGGTCCGCCCGCCGCCCAAGCCCGCGGGCGCCTCATCGGCGAAAAATCCATGTCTTTGATATCCCTATCGCGACATTAACCGGTTTTTAGCGCGCCATGGCATAGGGAGCGCGGCGGGCTGAAACATGGCCACAGGAAGAAACCAATGGCCGGACCGACAGCGAAAACGCCCGATGACCGGAATCCCTTTTCCGCGCTTTCCCCCGATCGGCTGGCGCTGATCCTGTGGCTGGGCTTCGTTGCGGCCAGCCTGTATATCCATCGCGACGCCATCGCGACGCTGGCATTTTCCGATCCCGACAATGCGATGCGTCTCGTGCAGGTGCGCGACCTGATCGCCGGGCAGAGCTGGTTCGATACAACGCAATATCGCACGAATCCGGGCAACGGCGGACTGACGCATTGGTCGCGGTTCATCGATGCCCCGATCGTTGGACTGATCGAATTGCTGAGCCTGATCGTCGACCCGCGCACGGCCGAGCGCTGGGTGCTGGCGGCCTATCCGCCGCTGCTTGCATTGCCGTTGCTGCTCGTCTTTTCCCGGATATTGCAGATGTTGGGCGACCGGCCGTTCGTCCTTGTCGGCCTCGCGATAGCGGCCACGACGATCACCTATCTCCATCATTTCGCGCCGCTCAATATCGATCATCACAATTGGCAAGTGCTGCTTTCGGTCGTCCTTCTGTGGCTCGCATTGCGCCCGGCGTCCTTTGCGAACGGATTTCTGTCGGCCTTCGTCGCGAGCATCTATGTCGAGATTTCGCTCGAAGGCTTTCCTTTCCTGGGGATTTTCTGGGCGCTCTTTGTCCTCGACTGGTTGCGCGATCCCGCGAGCGAGAGCCGGCTGCGCGGCTTTTCGGCGGGGATGATCCTGCTCCCGGCGCTGTGGTCGTTGCCGCTGCGCGGCACGCACTATGTGGCGAGCGTCTTTTGCGACAGCTTTTCGCTGCCCTATATCGCCGCCGCCGCGCTGGCGGGAGCGGTCTTCCTGATTTTCCTGACGGCGCCGGCGCGCTGGACCGGCTCGCTCGCGCGGCGCGTGTCGATCGTCGGGGCGGCGGGGGTCGCGTTTGCGGCAAGCTTCGGCCTGACCGGCGCCTCCTGCCTCGCGGGGCCTTTCGGCGAGCTCGAGCCCCTTGTCCGCACCTTTTGGTATGAACCCATTCTCGAGGGACGACCCCTCTGGGAACAGGTACCCGCGCGGATGATCGCGTACAGCCTCGCGACCGCCGTCGGCGGGGCGGCGACCGTCTGGGCCTGCCGCCGGGCCCGCGGCCGTCCCGAAGCCGAAAACTGGATGCGCCTCGCGGTGCTGATCCTGTGCAGCGCGATTCTGGCCCTGTTGGTGATACGGTCGCTCGCCGTCGCCCACGCCTTCATGATTCCGGCCTTTGCCGCATTGGCGGTGGCCTTCTGGCGCTGGGGTGATGCCGGGCCAAGCACATGGCGCCGGCTGTGCGGGACGCTGTTGCTGCTGCTGTCGATGCCGACGATCGATATCGCGCTGGGTTTCAACCTGTCCTTGTTGACGACGCGGTCGACCGAAAGCGGCAGCACTCCGGTCTGCCTGTCGCGGGGGGACTTGGCGCTCGCCGACGAGCCTCCCGCGCTTCTCTTTTCGTCGATCCATATCGCGCCCACCTTGCTGGCCGGTACGCCGCACAGCGTGGTGACGACGGGGCATCATCGCAATCATGCCGCGATCAACCGCGTCCTGTCGGCCTTTCTCGCGCCGCCGGACGCCGCGCGCCGATTGGTCGGCGCACAGAATGCGCGATATCTTGTATTTTGCGAAAATGAACTGGCGCCGCTTGCCCGCGTCAGCCCGCGCGGACTGGCGGCCCATCTGCTGGAAGGGCGGCCGATAGATTGGCTCGAGCCGCAAGCGAGGCTCTCGTCGGGCGGCTTTCATGTGTATCGTATCGTCGATATCGCCGGAAAAAGCGCGCGATCCTCACGAAATTCCCCGCCCCGTTAACCGGTTCTTAGCCATGTTTCCCCCATTGCGACCGGCAGCATCTGTCTGTGTGGGGGAATTTGAAGTGATGAACGCCCAAGTGCCGGAAAATCGTCCGACGAGCGCCGACGTCGCCATCATCGGCGCGGGGCCTGCGGGGCTGACCGCCGCCTATCTGCTGACGCAGCAGGGCTATAAAGTGACGGTGATCGAGAAGGATCCGGTTTACGTCGGCGGGATCAGCCGGACGGTCGAGCATGAGGGCTTTCGGTTCGACATCGGCGGGCATCGTTTCTTTTCGAAAAGCCGCGAAGTCGTCGAGCTGTGGAACGAGATTTTGCCTGACGATTTCATCGAGCGTCCGCGGATGAGCCGTATCTATTACGAAGGCAAATTCTATTCATACCCGCTGCGGGCGTTCGAGGCGCTGTGGAACCTCGGCGTCGTGCGCTCGACCTTGTGCATGATAAGCTATGCCAAGGCGAAGCTGCTGCCGAAGAAACAGGTGCGCAGTTTCGAGGACTGGACGATCAACCAGTTCGGGAAAAAGCTCTATTCGATCTTTTTCAAAACCTATACCGAGAAGGTGTGGGGCATGCCGTGCGACGAAATGTCGGCCGACTGGGCGGCGCAGCGCATCAAGGGGCTGAGCCTCGGCGGCGCGGTGATCGACGGGCTGAAGCGCAGCCTCGGGCTCAACAAAAAGCCCAATGACGGCATGGCGACCAAGACCTTGCTCGAAACCTTCCGCTATCCGCGGCTCGGCCCCGGCATGATGTGGGAGGCCGCGCGCGACAAGGTCGCCCAAGGCGGCAACCATGTGCTGATGGCGCACAGCTTCAAGCAGCTGACGCAGGATCAGAAGACCGGCCGCTGGCGGATGACCGCGACCGGACCCGACGGCGACGTCGTGATCGATGCGGGCCATGTCATCAGCTCGGCGCCGATGCGCGAACTCGCGGCGCGGATCCATCCGCTGCCGGCGTGCGCGCTCACCGCGGCGCCCAAGCTCAATTATCGCGACTTTCTGACCGTCGCGCTCAAGATCCGGTCGGAGGATCTGTTCCCCGACAACTGGATCTATATCCACGACAGCAAGGTGCAGGTCGGCCGGGTGCAGAATTTCCGCAGCTGGTCGCCCGAAATGGTGCCCGATCCGGCGATCGCGTGCGTCGGCCTCGAATATTTCTGTTTCGAGGGCGACGGGCTCTGGTCGTCGAGCGACGAGCGTCTGATCGCGCTCGCGACGAAGGAGATGGAAATCCTGGGGCTTTGCGACCCCGAAGACGTCGTCGGCGGCGCGGTGGTGCGGCAGGAAAAGGCCTATCCCGTCTATGACGATGACTATGCCGCGCATGTCGAAACGATGCGGAGCGAGCTCGAGGCGCGTTACCCGACGCTGCACATGGTCGGGCGCAACGGCATGCACCGATACAACAATCAGGATCATGCGATGATGACCGCGATGCTGACGGTGCGCAACATCGTCGCGGGCGAGAAGCTCTATGATATCTGGGGCGTCAACGAGGACGCCGAATATCATGAGAGCGGTACCGAGGGCGAACAGGCGGCGCTGGCGTCGGTCCGCGAGGTGCCGGCGCGCGTCGCGAAGGCGGCCTGAGCTGTTTGCCGGGGGGATCGGCGCCATGCTTCCTGTGACCAAATTGATCGCGTCGGTGCGGCGCGGCGAGATTCGCTGGCTCAATTATCTGCTCGCGAGCGGGCTCGCGCTCGGCAGCGATGCGGGGCTGTTCCTGCTGTTGCTCGACGCCGGGCTGGCGCCGGTGAAGGCGTCGGGGACGGGCTATTGCGCGGGGATTCTCGTCCACTGGGTCATTTCGAGCCGGCTCGTCTTCGCCGACGGCGCCGCGGCGCGCGGCACGGGTGAACGCCATCGCCAGAAATTGCTTTTCGTCGGCTCGGCGCTGATCGGCCTCGCGGTCACCACCGCGATCGTCGGCGGCGGCAGCGCGCTGGGGCTCGACCCGCGGCTCGCCAAGCTCGCGGCGATCGCCGTGAGTTTCCAGACGACCTATCTGCTGCGCCGCCATATCGTGTTCCGGGCCGCCGCTGCGTGACCGGCGCGCCGCCCGCTTCCGGTTCGGGCGGCATCGAGCTCGGCCCCTGGTTCACGCCCGCGCGCATCGCGCTGATCGTGTGGGGCTTGATGAGCCTGATCGCGATCGGCGCCAAATGGCAGGCGATCGGGGCGCTCGACCTTTCCGACACCGACGATGCGATGCGCATGGCGCAGGTGCGCGACCTGCTTGCGGGGCAGAGCTGGTGGGATCTCGCGCAATATCGCGTCAATCCGGCGGGCGGCGGGGTGCTGATGCACTGGTCGCGGATCGTCGACGCGCCGCTCGCAGCGGGCATATTGCTGCTGAAGCCGCTGTTTGGGCAGGCGATGGCCGAGCGGATCGTGATGGCGCTGTGGCCGCCGCTGCTCGGCGCGGCGCTGAGTGTTGCGTGCGCGCTCGGCTACCGCAACCTCTCCGACCGCCGGATCGCCTATGTGGTGCCGCTGTTCCTGATCATGTCGGGTTATATCCTCGTGCAGTTCCGGCCGCTGCGCGTCGACCATCATGGCTGGCAGATTTTCCTCGCGATGCTGGTGATGGCGCAGGCGCTGCGCCCCGCAGCCTGGCAGGCGGGGCTGCTCGGCGGATTGTTCGCGGCGGCGCTGCTCGCGGTGTCGATCGAAGGCCTGCCGGTCGTCGCGCTGTTCGCTGGGCTTGCCGCCTTGCGCTGGGCGCTGAACGGAAAGAACGGCGATCGCGCGCGTCTCTGCGGCTATATGGGCGCGCTCGCGGGTGGGGCGATCCTGCTCCAGTTCGTGACGCGCGGTCCGGTGGGGCTGGTCGGAAGCTGGTGCGATGCCTTGTCAGCGCCCTATATGGCGGCGTTCGTCGCGGCGGCGGCGGTGAGTTTCGCCGCCGCACGGGCCAATCCGGCTGCGGTCTGGGTCCGCTTCGCGCTGCTCGGGCTGGCCGGCGTGGCGGCTGCGGGGGCGCTGGTCTGGACCGAGCCCCAATGCGCGAACGGTCCCTTCGCGGCGCTCGACCCGATCGTCGTGCAATATTGGTATCGCGGCGTCCTCGAAGGCCAGCCTTTGTGGGTCGCGAAACCGCACGACATGATCCATGTGCTCGTGCCGTCGCTCGTCGGCCTCGCGGGGGCGATTCTCGCCTGGCGCGATAGTGCCGGACCGGCGGACCGGCGGAACTGGGCGACGGTCATCGTTGCACTCGCGGGCGCGGCGGCGCTGTCCTTGTTCGTATTCCGTACCGTATCGACCGCGCATCTCTTCGCCTTGCCGGGCTGCGCCTGGCTCGGGCTGCGCGCCTGGGCGCGGGCGCGGACGATTGCGTCGACCGTGCCGCGCATTCTCGCATCGGCGATGGCGGCGCTGACGCTGCCGCTGCTTGGCAGCATGGCGGTCGCGGCGGTGCTGACGCCGCTCGTTCCCGCGCTCAAAGAGGAAGAGAAGCGCGGGGCGGCGGAGAAGGCCGAAGCCAATCCCTATAAAGCGAACTGCCTCGACCCCACGGCGATCGCCGATCTCAATCATCTGCGGGCGACGGTGTTGCTGACGCCGATCGACCTCGGCGCGCCGCTGGTTTTCTGGACGCGGCACAACCTCGTTGCGACGCCGCATCACCGCAACAGCCACGCGATGGCCGACACGATCCGCGCCTTTGCGGGCGATCCGGCGAAGGCCGAGGCGCTGGTACGCGGGCAGCAGGCGACGCTGGTGGTCTTTTGCCGCACCGCCAATGATTTCACCAAATATCGCCGCGCGCGCAAGGATTCGCTCGCTGCTGCGCTTTATGCGGGGACGCCGCCGGCGTGGCTCGAGGGGGTGCCGATCAGCTCGCCTGCGGGGCTGGCGGTATGGCGGGTGAAGCCGGAGTGACTTAGAGCCAATTGCGAAGCTTTAAATCATCCGCATCCCCGAGCGAAGTCGAGACAGCGGGATTACGCGGTTCTCGCTCCGCTCGCACGAGCCCCTCGTCTTCGCTCGGGGATGCGGATCAGATTAATGCACGCGGCTTCTAAGAGGCGCGAAAGCGGAGCGCGGCGCCGTTCATGCAATAGCGCTTGCCCGTCGGTTTCGGCCCGTCGTTGAAGACATGGCCGAGATGGCCGCCGCAGCGCCGGCAATGCACCTCGGTGCGCGCATAGCCGAGGTCGCGGTCGGTCGACGTACCGATCGCGCCTTTGAGCGGCGCCCAGAAGCTCGGCCAGCCCGTGCCGCTGTCGAACTTGGTCCTGCTCGAATAGAGCGGCAGCGCGCAGCCGGCGCAGACGAAGGTGCCGGCGCGCTTTTCCTTGTCGAGCGGGCTGGTGAAGGCGCGCTCGGTCGCCGCTTCGCGCAGCACGCGATACTGAAGCGGCGACAGGCGCTTTTTCCACTCGGCGTCGCTGAGCTGCCAACCGGCCTGCGCTTTCGGCCGCGCCGATTTGGCGAAGAGCATCGGTGCGCCGATGATGGCGCCGCCGAGCGCGAGTCCGCCGAGAAGGTAACGACGTTCGATCATGGCTTTGATACGCATGCCGCGGCCACGGGGTTACTGGGGCGCGTCAATATTTTTCGAGTTGGACCGGCATGTGTCGGTAGCCGTGGACGAAGCTTGCATGCACCCGCTCGGGCTCGGCGAGGACGTTGACGCGCAGACGGCGGCGCTGCATTTCGGAGATCAGCGTGGTGAGCTGCAGTTCGGCCACACGCGCCCCGACACAGCGGTGGATGCCGTAGCCAAAGGCGAGGTGGCGCCGTGCGTTCGCACGATCGACGATGATGCGGTCGCCGTCGGGAAATACGCTCTCGTCCCGGTTCGCCGACGCATACCACAGTGCGATCTTGTCGCGCGCCTTGATCTGGTGGCCGAACAACTCGGTGTCCTCGGTCGCGGTACGGCGCATATGCGCGAGCGGGGTCTGCCAGCGCAGAATCTCGTGCATCGCATTGATGGCGAGGTCCGGGTCGTGATTGGTTTCGAGCTTCGCGCGTTCTTCAGGAAATTTGTGGAGGCCATAGGCGTAGGCCGACATCGAATTGCGCGTCGTGTCATTGCCTC
Source organism: Sphingopyxis sp. LC363 (assembly GCF_000756385.1). GTDB lineage: Bacteria > Pseudomonadota > Alphaproteobacteria > Sphingomonadales > Sphingomonadaceae > Sphingopyxis. The sequence continues at coordinate 136,141 of NZ_JNFC01000056.1, read as the reverse complement.
CGACGATGAGCAGGATGAGGTTCCCCATGAACTCATTCTCGCTCATATGTTTCATCGCGTCGGACTGGAGCATGATCGAAATCAGGTCATGCTCGCCCGGGTTCTGGGCCTTTTGGTCCCACAATTGCTTGAAGGCGGCGCCCATTTCGAAGGCCTGGGCGAGGCGCGCCTGGCGCTTTTCGAGTGTATCGAAGCTTTCGATGTCGCCAAGCGCGTCGGACCAGCCGGTGAGCCGGTGGCGCTCTTCCCACGGGAAATCGAACAGAATCGCGAGCATGTCGGTGGTGAGTTCGATCGACAGGCGTTCAACCCAATCGAAGGTCTCGCCCACCGGGAGCGTGTCGATCAGCGCGGCGGTGCGCGCCTGGGTGTCGGCGCGCATACGTTCTATTTCAGAGGGGCCAAAGGCGGGGGCGACGGTGCGGCGCTGTGCGGTGTGCTGCGGAGGGTCCATCGCGATGAACATCGGCATCGGGATTTCGCCCTCCTGAAGATGTTCGATGCCGTCGCCGGCGACGGTGATCCCGCCATATTCCCATGAAGAGGAGAAGATTTTCGGGAGTGCTTCGATATGCTGAATCGGTTTGTAGGTCGTCACCGACCAATAGGAACCGAATTTCGAATCTTCGCAGCGATAGATCGGCGCCTCGGCGCGCAACTGGCGCATCGGTTCCTGCCAGCGATCCTCGCTCCACAGCTCGGCGCGGCTGACATCCAGCGGGTTGGCAACTTCGGGGGCGATACGCATCTGGGTGGCCATGGGCTGTTCCTCTCAAGCGGCCGTCGGACGCGGCCGATTAAGTTGCAGAATGCCACTATTTACAGCTTTGTCAATGGAAGCGGAACAATGGCGCCGCGGCGATCACGCTGGCCGGTCTCGCCGCCAGAATCGCCAGCTCTTGCCGCTCCCTAGAACGCCCGAACGAAAAAGGCGCACCGAAATCCAGACGACGAGCGCGACCCACAGCGCCTGCCAGCCGAGCGCGAGCAGGTGGATCGCCTTCGAATCGTCGGTCGCGGCGCGTGCGGCCATCGCGAGCGGCGAGGAGAAGGGAAATATCTGAGCGAAACGGGCGAGGCCGCTGTCGGGCGCGCTCGCAGCGGCGGCGCACAGGCTGAACATGCCGACCTGGAAGATGGTGATCGGCAGGCTGAGCATCTGGATCTCGCGCACCGTCGCCGCCTGCGCGCCGACGCCGAGGAAGACGGCGCCGAGCAGCAGGAAGGCCATCACGAAATAGATGAAGCCGATGCCGAGGAAGAAGGGCCAGCCGGTCGCGGGCGTCGCGGCGAGCGCGGTCGCCGCCTTGCCCGCCTTGCCCGCCGCAGCGATCGCCGCGGGATCCATCTGCGTCGCGGCGATCAGTCCGCCGCCGAACGCAAGGGCCATCCAGAAGGCGATGAACAGCACGGCGACGCCGAGGAAGCCGAGCAGCTTGCCGAGAAAAACGCTTTCGAGCGGCACCGCGGCGGCGAGGATCTCGATGACCTTGTTGCCCTTTTCCTCGGCGAGCGAGCTCACCGTCTGGCCCGCGAGGAGCAGGGTCAAAAGGAAGATGACGAACACCGCGCCGAAACCGAGCGATTGCTGCACCGCGATGCTCGTCCCGCCGCTCGCGAGGCTTTCGAAACGCGGCGTCACCGGCGGCAGGTCGCCGGCGGCCTCGGCGCGGCGCACTTCGCCCGCGAGCAGCGCGAGATAGCGTCCCGAGCCGCTGCCCTCCTCGCGCTCGACGATGCGCGGCGCGTCGAGCGGACCGCTCATCACCGCATAGGTGTCGCGGCCCTTTTCGCGCGCGATCGCGAGCGGGTCGGCGGCGGGACTCGCGACGCGCAGTTCGAGCAGCGCGGGCTCGCGCGGCATCGCGGCGCGGAGCCGCGTGTCGGCGGCGCGCAGCGCCTCGATCTGGGCGGGATCGGCGACCGCGACGATGCGGCCCTTGCCGCGCGCGCTGTCGGCGAGCTGCGACGCGCCCATGCCGCCCGCAAGCACCATGCCGACCATGAACAGCGGCGCGAGCAGGAAGAGGAGGAAGGTCGGCGTCGCGACGATCGCGAGAAAGTCGCGCCGCGCAACAACGAACATATTGCGGATGAAGGGGGTCATGCGCTCGCCTCCTCGATAGCATCTTCGGCGGCGTCGGCGTCGAAACCCGCGTCGACCTGACGCACGATATGGACGAAGGCGTCGTGGAGCGCCGGGCGGCTGATCGACAGGCCGGTGACGCCATGACCGCTCGCGGTGATTTGTGCGAGCAAGGGTTCGACGCCGCCGTCCTCGATCGCGAAATGCCACGCGTCGCCGCGCCGCTCGGCGCCGGCGGGCAGGGTCGCGGCGACCGCGGCGGGATCGCCGGCATCGCGCGGCGTGTAGCGCACCTGCATCGGCAGCAGCGCGCGCGCCTCGTCGACCGTGCCTTCGAAGCGCCGCGCCGAGCGCGCGATGATCGCGATCCGGTCGCAGAGGCGCTCGGCGTGCGCCATCACATGCGTCGAGAAGAGGATCGTCGCGCCGCGCGCCTGCTCGCGCCGGACGAGCGTTTCGAGCCGCTCCTGATTGACCGGGTCGAGCCCCGAGAAAGGCTCGTCGAGCACGATGAGGTCGGGGGCGTGGACGATCGAGCCGATGAGCTGGACCATCTGCGCCATGCCTTTCGACATCTTGCGGATCTTGGCATCGATGACGCGTTCGAGCCCGAGTTCGGTCATGAAGGTCGCGGCGCGGCGGCGCCCTTCGGACCAGTCGAGCCCGCGCAGTGCGCCCATGAAGGCGATCGCCTCGCGCGCTTTCATGCCCGGGTAGAGCCCGCGTTCTTCGGGCAGGTACCCGATGCGGCCGCGCACGCTCTGCGGCTTGTGGCCGCCGAGCAGCCGGCTCGTCCCCTCGTCGGGGTCGATGATACCGAGCGTCATCCTGAGGCTCGTCGTCTTGCCCGCGCCGTTGGGACCGAGCACGCCATAGATGCTGCCCGCCGGCACGCTGAGGCTGACATGGTCGACCGCCTTGTAATCGCCGAAATATTTGGTGAGGCCGTTCGCCTCGACGCTGAAATCGTTCAAATGCCGGTCCCCAATCATTCCCATACCAGGCTATGGCACGGCGAGGCGGCTCGCGTATAGAGCGCCAATGGTTGCCGAAGCCTTGCCATCGCTGGAACAGCGCCTCGAAGCGGTTGCGCGCGAACATGGGTTCGCAGCGTTCGGGATCGCGCGTGCCGACGCGGCGCCGCAGACGGCGGCGCGGCTGAACCAGTGGCTGGCCGAGGGGCGCCACGGCGACATGATCTGGATGGAAAGCCGCGCCGCGCAGCGCGGATCGCCAAAGGGGCTGTGGCCCGAGGTCCGCTCTGTGATCGCGCTCGGCATGAGCTATGCGCCTGCATTCGACCCGCTTGCGCTGGCGGCGCAGCCCGATCGCGGCCGGATTTCGGTCTATGCGCAGGGCGGCGACTATCATGACGTCGTCAAAAAGGCTCTGAAAGCCGTCGCGCGCTGGCTGGTCGGCGAAGTGAGGGACGCCGAGGTCAAGGTGTTCGTCGACACCGCGCCGGTGATGGAAAAGCCGCTGTCGGCCGCCGCGGGGCTCGGCTGGCAGGGCAAGCACACCAACCTTGTCAGCCGCGAGCATGGCAGCTGGCTCTTCCTCGGCGCGATCTATACGACGCTCGACCTGGTGCCGTCGGTGCCGGGGCGCGATACGTGCGGCAGCTGTGCGGCGTGTCAGGATGCGTGCCCGACCGATGCCTTTCCCGCGCCGTACCGGCTCGATGCGCGGCGCTGCATCTCCTACCTCACGATCGAGCATCAGGGTCCGATCCCGGTCGCGCTGCGGCGCGGGATCGGCAACCGCATTTACGGTTGCGACGATTGTCTTGCCGCCTGTCCGTGGAACAAATTCGCCGACACCGCGCATCGGCACAGGGCGTTTTTGCCGCGCGCCGAGCTGGCGGCGCCGTCGATCGGCGACCTGCTCGACCTCGACGATACGGGGTTCCGGCAGGTCTTCGCGGGGTCGCCGATCAAGCGGATCGGGCGCGGACGGATGGTGCGCAACGCCGCGATCGCGGCGGGGAACAGCGGCGACCGGGGTTTCGTACCGGCGCTCGAGCGGCTGGCGACGGATGAATCGCCGATGGTCGCCGATGCGGCCTTATGGGCGCTTAAAGAGCTGGCGTCGTGACGTCTTTCCGCTCCTCCCCATCGCTGCGCCACAGGGAGGAAATTTCAGCGTCGCAGCGCCTGCGCGCAGCTATCGACCTCGGCGTTGCGGCCGTCGGGGGTGCGCGCGTCGACATGCGTCGCGACCGGATCGGCGCCCGCGCGCGGGGCGTAGAAATAGACGTCGAGAATGCAGTTCGACCCCGCGTACTGGATCTTGCGGCCGGCGCCTTCGGTGACGTCGAGCCGCGGCTTGCCGAACATGCGGCCGATCGCGTCGGCGCTGTTGCCGATCAGCACATTGTTCTGCACCGGCCGCACGACGGTCGGCGGCGGCGCGGTGGCGCGCGGCGGGGTCGCGCGCGGAATCGCGGGGCCGGCGCAGGCGCCGAGGGTCAGGCCGAGCATGGCCACGGCGCCGAGGCGGCGGTTATCGATCATATTTCGGGGTCCCCCTTGCCGAGATGCAGCATGTGGACGGCCATAGCGGCGCTCAATATCGGCGCCAACAAATTGGCGACGGGCACCACGAAGCTTGCGGCGGACAGCAGCCCGAGCGACCAGCGCGCCGGCCGGTCGAAGCGCGGACGATCGGGGTGGCGCGCGAGCACCATCGCCTCGAGATCGCGGCCGAGCAGCAGCGCGTTGACGAAGAGCGCGAAGACCGGCGTGCCGATCCCCGTCGCGAGCAGCAGGATATAGACCGGCAGAGCGAGCAGATTGCCGCCGATCAGGCGGACGAGCGAGGCGAGCGCGAGGCGGATATTCTGCCGCCAGCCGACGTCGACCGCGCGCGCCGCGGCGGCGGGATAATAGCGCCCCTCGACATCGGCGACGATGCCGTCGGCGAAAAGGCCGATGACGACGATCGCGACGGCGCGAAAGAGCAGCCAGCTTCCGGCGATGATCAGGAGGATGATCAGCACGCCCGCCATGTCGAGCTGCGCGCCGTCGAGCCACTTCCAGTGCGCGAGCGCCCAGCGTGCGCCGAAGAAGATCGCCGCGCCCGCAGCGGCGAGGAGCAGGAGCGTGAGCGCAAGGCTTTGCGCGAGGACGCGGAGCACGCGCGGATGCGGCAGGTCTCTGAGCGCGAGCAGGAAAGCGTGGGCGGCGCGGGCCATGATTTGAGATGACGCGCGCGGGGGGCTTGCGTCAAGCTCTGGCAATCCATTCCCTTCGTCATCCCGGACTCGATCCGGGGTCCATGGCTTCGGCGCCGGGATGGATGCCGGATCAAGTCCGGCATGACGACAATAGGAAAGAGGCGGGATGGCGCCGCGCTTGCGTTGGCGCGCCGTCGTCCCTAAAGCGCGCGCAGCTTTTTCCCGCCAGCACAGGATTTCCCATGGCCTCCACCGCCCGTTTCGACGTCGTCGCCATCGGTAACGCGATCGTCGACGTTCTTGCCCGCGCCGACGATGCGCTGATCGCCGCCGAAGGCCTGACCAAGGGGTCGATGCGGCTGATCGATGCCGAAGAGGCCGAGCGTCTCTATGCGGCAATGGGCCCGGCGGTCGAAGTGTCGGGGGGCAGCGCGGCGAACACGCTCGCGGGCATGGCGGCGCTCGGCGAACGCTGCGCCTTCATCGGGCAGGTCGCCGACGACCAGCTCGGCCATGTCTTCACGCACGATCTGCGCGCACTGGGCGTCGCTTACGAGACTCCGGCGCTGAAGGAAGGCGCACCGACCGCGCGCTGCCTGATCCTCGTCACCCCCGACGGGCAGCGGACGATGAACACCTTTCTCGGGGCGAGTCATTTGCTCGATCAGGCGATGATCGACGAGCAATGGATCGCCGATTCCGAGATCCTCTATCTCGAAGGCTATCTGTGGGATCCCGAACTGTCGCGCGCGGCGATGCGGCGCGCGATCGACGTGTCGCGCGCGGCGGGACGCAAGGTCGCCTTCACGCTTTCGGACGCCTTCATCATCGACCGCCACGGCGCCGACTTCCGTGCGCTGATCGCTGAAGGGTTGTTCGACATCCTGTTCGCGAACGAGGTCGAGATCCGGGCGCTCGCCGAAACCGACGATTTCGAGGCGGCGGTCGCGAAGATCGCGCCGCAGGTGCCGTTGCTCGTCGTCACGCGCGGCGCGCACGGGGCGATCGCGTTGCAGGGCGGGACGCGCACCGAGGTCGGCGCCGAGCCGATCGAGCAGGTCGTCGACACGACGGGGGCGGGGGACCTGTTCGCTTCCGGATTTCTCGCCGGCCTTGCCGAAGGCCGGTCGATGGCCGATTGCCTGACGATGGGCGCGGTGTGCGCGCGCGAGATCATCGCGCAGGTCGGCCCGCGCGCGCAGACCGACCTCAAGGCGAAGGTCGCGGCGCGGCTGGGGTAGGAACCTTCACGCGCGTCCGGGCGTCCTATGCGGCATCAAGCAGAGGAGGTCCGGACATGGCCGATGAAATCCACACGACGCGCGATCCCGACGGGACGACGCACACTACCACGGTTATCGACCGCGAACCGCGCCGCGGCGGCGGGATCGGCATCGGGCTGATCCTGCTCGTGGCGATTCTGGTGGCGGCCTTTTTCGCCTATCAGTTCCTTGCGAGCGAACAGGCCGAAAGCGGCGCGATCAGCGAAGCGGCGCAGCAGGTCGGCGACGCCGCGCAGGATGTCGGCGACGCGGCGCAGAAGGCGGTCGATTAAGAATCAGCTCGCGGGTGCCGCGGCCGGATCGGGGTGCTTCCGGAACAATTCGCGGTCGGCGGGCCCGAAGCCGCGCGTCCAGATCAGCCAGCCGTAAATGCCGAGGATGAAGGGCACGCCGAGCAGCAGCTCGGCCCATTCGGGCAGCTGCGTCGCGCCCCAGCCGAGCACCGCGGCGCCCGCGGTCGCCCAGACGAGCGCCCAGCGCAGGCTGTTCACCGGGGCGCCGAGAATATGGGCAAGCAGCCGCGCCTTGACCAGCGAGGCGAAACCGAGCGCGAGCATCAGCGCGAGCGCGACCGCCGCAGCATAATAGATCGGCGGCCATCCCATCGACTGCGCGATCAGGATCAGCGCGACGCTGAGCACCGCCTGCAGCGCGAGCGTCGCCAAGCTGATGAGCAGGTTGCGGTGGCGCGCGACATAGACGAGCGCGGCTTCGCTGACCACGGCGGTCGCCGCGACGACTTCGGCGGCGAGCAGAAAGGCGAGCGCGGCGGTGCCGCTGACGAATTCGGGGCCGACGAGGCCCATCACCGCCTCGCCCGGAATGCCGAGCGCGAGCGCGACGCCCGCTTGCGCGGCGATGATCCAGAAACCGACCTGGCTGACCTGCGCCGCCACCGCGCCCAGCCGCTTTTCGGCGAGGTTGCGCGTGATCACCGGGCCGAGGATCGGCTCGAAGCTCGTCTTCAATTTTTGCGGCAGCGAGGCGACCTGCTGCGCCATATAATAGATGCCGTAGATCGTCGGCGAGGTGAACTGGCCGAGGATGAAGAGGTCGAGGCGGCGCGTGCCCCATTCGATCGCGTCGGCGGCGGCGAGCGGGGCGTTGCGCCGCGCGAGCATGATCAGATGCGCCGGGTGCGGCCGCCATACGCCGGGGCCGCCATAGTGGCGGATCATCGGGATGAGCGCGGTGAGAAAGGCGCCGACCATCGCCGCAGCATAGGAAAGCATCAGCCCGTCGCGCACCGAAACGAACCAGAAGCCCGCCGCGGCGACGCTGATCACCCAGGGTTCGACGATCGCGCGCGCGCGCACGGTCGCTCCGACGTCGAATTTATACGCGCAGGCGGCGAGCGCGATATCGGTCCCTGCGATCACGAAGACGAGCAGCGCCATCCAGCGGTCGGCGCTGTCGACATCGCCTGCGGGATACATCAGCTGCGGAAACAGGAGGAGAAGCGCCGATCCCGCCGCCGAGACGATAAAGGCGACGAACATGCCGTCCCACACGACGATGCGCTGGTCGGCGCCCTCCGCGCTCAACTGCTCGGCGAGGCCGCGCTTGAGCCCCAAAGTCGCGAGCTGCGCGACGAGTTCGATGACGAGCACGGCAAAGGCGAAGCGCCCGACCGCCTCGGGCCCGTACCAGCGGCCCGCCACATAGAGAAAGGGCAGGCGCGCGACGAGGCGGAGGATGAAGCCGAAGAAATTGGTGCGCCCGCCCTTGGCGAGCGCCGCCGTGTCCGCGTCGCGCGACGCGACGTCGGGCGATTGGGGCGCGGCTGCGCTATCGGTCTGGCTCAAGCCTGGCGCCCCTTCTGCTTTGCCCTGAGACGCAGTCTAGCGCGGCGGGAGGGAGCAGGCAATTGTGTGCGGCAATTCATCGCCCTTCGGGTCGCAGCGGACGGCTGAGCAGGGCCTGAATGGCGTCGGTGACGCGCACTTCGCCGGCGACGAGGCGCGCGACGGTATCGGTGATCGGCATGTCGATCCCGTCGGCGTGCGCGGCGGCGGCGACGACCGGCGCGCTGAATGCGCCCTCCGCAACGGTGCGGCGATCGGCCATGAGCTCGGTGGCCGCTTCGCCGCGACCGAGCCCCTGACCGAGCGCGAAATTGCGCGAATTGGACGAGGTGCAGGTGAGCACGAGGTCGCCGAGCCCCGCAAGCCCGGCGAGCGTTTCGGCCTGCGCGCCGCGCGCCAGCCCGAAACGCGTCATTTCGGCGAAACCGCGGCTGATCAGCGCGGCGCGCGCGTTGAGCCCGAGCCCGGCGCCGTCGACGATGCCGCAGGCGATCGCGAGGATATTCTTCACCGCGCCGCCGATCTCCGCCCCGATCATGTCGGTCGAGACATAGGGACGGAAGTGCGGGCGCGCGAGCGCCTGCGCGAGTCCCCCGGCGACATCCGCATCGGCTGCCGCGAGGGTGATCGCGGTCGGCAGGCCGGCGGCGACCTCGTGCGCGAAGGTCGGTCCCGACAGCACGGCATGCGGACGCTGCGGCACGAGTTCGCGCGCCATGTCGATCGGAAAAGCGAAGCTGCCCGCCTCCATGCCCTTGCTGCAGAAGATCAGCGGGGCGTCGCCGGGCGGCAGGTCGGCGAGCACCGCGCGGAGATACGGGACGGGGACGACGATCAGCAGCGCGTCGAGATCGGCCATGTCGGCCAAGCTGCCGGTGGCGGTGAGCGATGGCGATAGCGGCGCGCCGGGAAGGAAGACCGGATTGCGGTGTTCGGCGTTGATCGCGGCAACGACATCGTCTTCGCGGGCCCAGAGGCGGACGGGCGCGCCGTCCGCCGCGAGCAGCTGCGCGAGCGCGGTGCCCCACGCGCCGCCGCCGACGACGCCGAATTTCGCGTATGACGTCATGCTTTCACTCCGGCGCCGCGCACCGTCTCGGCTTCGGGATCGAGCGGCCAGCGCGGGCGCGCGGGGGCGTCGAGCGGGTCGGTGAGGCCGGCGGCGAAGCGTTCGGCGCCCGCCCAGGCGATCATCGCGCCATTGTCGGTGCAGAGCCAGAGCGGCGGCGCGACGAAACCCTTGTCGAAGCGCGCGGCGAGATCGGTGAGTGCGGTGCGGACCCTGCCATTCGCTGCGACCCCCCCGGCGACGACGAAAGCGGTCGCCTCCGGACAGGCGGCGAGCGCGATGCGGCTGCGGTCGACGAGGCAGTCGACGACCGCCTGCTGGAAGGATGCTGCGAGGTCGGGAACGCTATGCTCTCCGCTCTCCGCCGCGCGCGCGACCGCGCTCTTGAGCCCGGCGAAGGAGAAATGCGGCTCGGCGCTGCCGACGAGCGGACGCGGCAGCGGCACCGCGTGCGGGTCGCCGTCCTTCGCGACGCGCTCGACCGCGGGGCCGCCCGGATAGCCGAGGCCGAGCAGCTTCGCGGTCTTGTCGAACGCCTCGCCCGCGGCGTCGTCGATCGTCGTCGCGAGGCGGCGGTAATCGCCGACGCCCTCGACGAGCAGCAACTGGCAATGCCCGCCCGACACGAGCAGCAGCAGATAGGGAAATTCGAGCGCCGGATCGGTGAGGCGCGGGCTCAGCGCATGGCCTTCGAGATGGTTGACCGCGATCAGCGGCTTGTTCGCGGCGTGCGCGAGCGCCTTGCCGGTGACGAGCCCGACCATCACCCCGCCGATCAGCCCCGGTCCGGCGGTCGCGGCGATCGCGTCGATGTCGGCGAGCGACACTCCGGCGTCGGCAAGCACGCTCTCGACGATCGGTGCGAGCCGGTCGACATGCGCGCGCGCCGCGATCTCGGGGACGACGCCGCCATAGGGGCTATGCTCGGCTTCCTGCCCCGCGACGCGCTGCGCCAAAATGCGCCGCTCGCTGTCGACGAGCGCCGCCGCGGTTTCGTCGCAGCTCGATTCAAGGCCAAGGATGAGGGTCATGTGCTTGCTCCCCTTACGCGCGCACCGGGCCACGGAGCAAGCGGCAGGACCTTGAAGATTCGCGCGGAGGCGCAGAGACCGCAGAGAAGGCGGGGATTTGTTCACGCGAAGGCGCGAAGCTTTCGCGCGGGCCGCGAAGCGGCTTTTTTGTCGACGTTGGGGCGCGGCCAGGAGGTGGAAGGAGGAAGGGGGTCTTTTCGGCCCAAACGATCCTCTCCGCGGTCTCTGCGCCTCTGCGCGAATCCCTTCTCTTCCCTTTCGGGCGCGCAGGGCTTAGCAGCGGCGCATGATTGACCTTCCCACCTCCGACCATCCGCTGCGCATCGGGACGCGGGCCTCGCCGCTTGCGATGGCGCAGGCGCATATGGCGATGGCGGCGCTGATGGCCAGCCATGGCCTGCCTGCCGAGGCGCTCGACATCGTGCCGATGACCGCGACCGGCGACCGGATCCAGGATCGCGCGCTCGCCGAGGTCGGCGGCAAGGCGCTGTGGACGCGCGAACTCGACGCGGCGCTCGATGCCGGGACGATCGACGTCGCGGTGCATTCGCTGAAGGACGTCGAAACGCTGCGCGATGCGCGCTTTTTCCTCGGCGCGATGCTCGAGCGCGCCGACCCGCGCGACCGGCTGGTGGTGCGCGAGGGGATAGGGGCCACGACGATCGCCGACCTGCCGCCCGGCGCCCGATTGGGCACGAGCAGCCCGCGCCGCGCGGCGCAGGTGAAGCGGCTGCGTCCCGATCTCGACACCGTGCTGCTGCGCGGCAATGTCGCGACGCGGCTTGCCAAGATCGCGGGCGGCGACGCCGATGCGACGCTGCTCGCTGCGGCGGGGCTCGATCGGCTGGGGATGCACGATGTCGGGGTCGTGCAGGACGCGGCGCTGCTGCTTCCGGCGGCGTCGCAGGGCGCGATCGGGATCGAATGCCGCGCCGACGATGCCGGGGCGATCGCGCTGCTCGCCGCGGTCGACTACGCGCCGACACATGGTGCGGTTGCGGCCGAGCGCGCCTTTCTCGCGGCGGTGGGCGGCGATTGCCGTTCGCCTGTTGCGGCGCACGCCTTCTGGCAGGAGGATGGCGCGCTGCGCCTCGCCGCCGAGATTTTTTCGGAGGATGGCGCCGAGCATGCCGCCGGGCATATCGTCGTGACGGGGCCCGATATGCCCGCTGCGCTGGCGCGCCGCCTGCTCGCCGAGGCGCCCGACAGCGTTCGGGCGCTGTTCGCGCGATGACGGATGGGCCGCCGCTGATCGTCACGCGGCCCGAGCCGGGCAACGCCGCGACGGCCCTGCGGGCCCGGGCGATGGGTTTCGAGGTGCATGCGATGCCGCTGTTTGCAGCGCGCCCGATCGCCTGGCGCGCGCCCGCAGCCGAAGATTTCGACGCGCTGCTGCTGACCAGCGCCTTTGCCGCGCGGCTGGCGGGCCCGGAAATCGCGGGCCTCCGGGGCTTGCCCGTCCACGCCGTGGGCGATGCGACCGCGCGCGCGGCCGAAGCGGCGGGTCTGACGGTGGCGCGGACCGGCACAGCCGACGCGCAGCGACTTCTTGACGCCATGACGTCGCAAAATATTCGAACGATATTATGGCTTTGCGGGCGTGACCGATCCGAATTCAACGCGCGCGGCGCGGCGATCACGGCGCTGCCCTGCTATGCCGTCGACCCCATCCCGCCGTCCGCGGAATGGGCGGGGTTGATCGCCGCACCGGCGGTGCTGCTCGCGCATTCGGCGCGCGCGGCGAAGCGCATTTCCGATCTGGCCGGCACGGCGCGCGCGCATCTGTCGCTCGCCGCGATCAGCCCGGCGGCGGCGGCGGCGGCGGGGGAGGGCTGGCGCGATGTCGCGGTTGCCCAACGGCCCGACGATGTTGCAATATTGGCACAGGCGCGTGCTTTGTGGCACAAGGGTGCGAAATAGGGTCGTTCGAAAGAGAAACATGGCAATCGACAGCTTCGAAACCTCCCCGTCTGCGGGCGGGGCGGTCCCGGCGAAGGGGCTATCGTTCCGCGCGCTCGTCATCGGTGCCCTCCTCCTCCTGCTCATCGGCATCGTCGGCGGCGGATGGGCGGTGAATCGCTGGCTGAACGGCGGCAATATATCGCCCGCGCCCAAGGCGGTGGGCGCACCCGCGGGCGCGGCCAATCCGCTGCTGACCGGCGGGACGGCAAAGGGCGACACCGCTGTGCCGCCGCTGATGGTGACGCCGGTCGACGGCGCGAATGCGCTCGCGGCGCGCGTCGCCGAACTCGAACAAAGGCTGTCGCGCATCACGCTCCAGGCCGAATCGGCGTCGGGCAACGCCTCGCGCGCCGAGGGGCTGCTCGTCGCCTTCGCGGTGCGCCGCGCGCTCGATCGCGGGCTGTCGTTGGGCTATCTCGACGCGCAGCTGCGGCTGCGCTTCGGCGACGACCAGCCGAATGCGGTCAAGACGATCATCGACACCTCGCGCGACCCGGTGACGCTCGAGCGGCTTCGTACCGAACTCGACGCGATCGCGCCGCAGCTCGTCGGGCGGGGCGGCGACGGAAACGGCAGCCTGTGGACCGGGCTTCGCCGCGAACTGGGCGAGCTGTTCGTCGTGCGCGCGGCGGGAACCAAATCGCCGCGCGCATCCGAACGGCTCGATCGCGCGCGGCGCTATCTGACGGCGGGGCAGGCCGATCAGGCGATCGCCGAGGTCGAAGCGATGCCCGGCGCCGATGTCGCGGGCGAGTGGCTGATGGACGCGCGGCGCTATCACGAGGCGCGGCGCGCGCTTGACCTGATCGAGACCGCGGCGATATTGGAGCCGCGCGACAGCCCGCCTGCCGCGGTGGCCCGTAAAACGGCCGAACCGACCCCGTAGCGACCCGGTCCCGTAGGTCGCTTTTTGAAGAAAGCAGACCCATGGCCCTCGCCGATCCGCAGCGTATCGAAGCGCTCGACCCGCTCGACCCCCTCCAGCTCGACGCCGAACTGAGCGACGAGGAGCGGATGGTGCGCGACACCGCGCGGTCCTATGCGACCGATGCGTTGCTGCCGCGCGTGACCTCGGCCTTCCTCGACGAGCGGTTCGACCGCGAGATCATGTCCGAAATGGGCGCGCTCGGCCTGCTCGGCGCGACGATCGATCCCGAATATGGCGGCGCGGGGCTGAACTATGTCAGCTACGGGCTGATCGCGCGCGAGGTCGAGCGCATCGATTCGGGCTACCGCTCGGCCTGTTCGGTGCAGAGCAGCCTCGTGATCCACCCGATCAACGCCTATGGCAGCGAAGAGCAGAAGCGCAAATTTCTGCCCGGGCTGACCGCGGGCGAGCTCGTCGGCTGTTTCGGCCTCACCGAACCCGATGCGGGCAGCGACCCGGGCGGGATGCGCACGCGCGCCGAAAAGATCGCGGGCGGATATCGCCTGAAGGGCGCGAAGATGTGGATCACCAATTCGCCGATCGCCGACGTCTTCGTCGTATGGGCGAAATCGGAAGCGCACGACGGCGCGATCCGCGGCTTCCTGCTCGAAAAGGGGATGAAAGGCCTGTCGGCGCCCAAGATCGAGGGCAAGGTGAGCCTCCGCGCCTCGGTCACGGGCGAGATCGTCATGGACGGGGTCGAGGTCGGCGAGGATGCGCTGCTCCCCCATGTCTCGGGGCTCAAGGGGCCGTTCGGCTGTCTCAACCGCGCGCGCTACGGCATCGGCTGGGGCGCGATGGGCGCGGCCGAATTCTGCTACGAAGCAGCGCGCAATTACACGCTCGAGCGCCAGCAGTTCGGGCGGCCGCTCGCAGCGAACCAGATCGTCCAGCTGAAGCTCGCCAACATGCTCACCGAAATCGCGTTGGGCTTGCAGACGGCGCTGCGCGTCGGGCGGCTGATCGACGAAGGGCGGCTCGTCCCCGATGCGATCAGCCTCTTGAAGCGCAACAATTGCGGCAAGGCGCTCGATATCGCGCGCGTCGCGCGCGACATGCACGGCGGCAACGGCATTTCGGCCGACTATCATGTCATCCGCCATGCGGTGAACCTCGAGACGGTGAACACCTATGAAGGCACGCACGATGTGCACGCGCTGATTCTCGGCCGTGCGATCACGGGCATTTCGGCCTTTGCCTAAACCGTTGGAGGGCATCCGCGTCGTTGAACTGGCACGGGTGCTCGCGGGGCCCTGGTGCGGGCAATTGCTCGCCGATCTCGGTGCCGAGGTGGTCAAGGTCGAGCGGCCGGGCGTCGGCGACGATACGCGCGAATGGGGTCCGCCCTTCGTCACCGGTGCCGGCGGAGAAAATCTCGGCGCAGCCTATTATCACAGCTGCAACCGCGGCAAGCAGAGCGTCGCGATCGATATCGCGCGTGCGGAGGGACAGGCGGAGGTGCGCGCGCTGCTCGCCGGTGCCGATGTCGTGATCGAGAATTACAAGGTCGACGGGCTCGTCAAATACGGGCTCGATCCGGCGCGGCTCCGCGCCGATTTTCCGCGGCTGGTCGTCTGTTCGATCACCGGTTTCGGCCAGACGGGCCCTTATGCGCACCGCGCGGGATATGATTATATCGTGCAGGCGATGAGCGGCTTCATGTCGCTGACCGGCGAGCCCGACGGCGCGCCGCAAAAGGCGGGGATCGCCTACGCCGACATCTTCACCGGCATGTATTCGGCCGTAGCGATCCTCGCGGCGCTGCGACGTCGTGACGTCACCGGCGCGGGCGCGCATGTCGATATGGCGTTGCTCGATTCGCAGGTCGCGGTGCTTGCCAATCAGGCGGCCAATTATCTCGCGAGCGGGGTCGTGCCGAAACGGATGGGCAATGCGCACGTCAATGTCGTGCCCTATCAGGTCTTTGCCACCGCCGACGGCCAGCTGGTGATCGCGGTCGGCAACGACGGGCAATATCGCAAACTCTGCGCGATATTGGGCGTCCCCGAATGGGCCGACGATGTGCGTTTCGTCAACAATGCCGCGCGGCTCGCGAACCGCGCCGAGCTGGTTCCGCTGCTCGCGGCGAAGATCGCGGCGTGGGAGGCGCAGCCGCTGTCGCTCGCGCTCGAGGCCGAGGGGGTGCCGGCGGGGCCGATCAACGACCTTGCGCAGGTGTTCGCCGATCCGCAGGTCGTCGCGCGCGGCATGCGCTTCCGTCCCGAGGGGGCGTCGATCGACGGGGTCGCGAGCCCGATCGTCATCGACGGCGAGCGCATGGTTGCGCACAAAGGCGCGCCGCCGCTTGGCGGTTAGCGGCCGGAAAGCGGCGCCCGCTACCCGCCCCGAAGCCGCCATCGCCGCCATTGCCCCATATCCGCCGCCGCCGAATTGAAAGCCGGCCGCGGCATCTGTTATCCTGCCGCCCATGACGAGCTTCGTCCCCTATGCGCCGCTCAACGTGCCCAAGCCGTTCGGCGAGGGGATCTGGATCGTCGACGGCCCCGAAATCCGCATGGACTATGGTCCCGCGTCGATGCCCTTTCCGACGCGGATGACGGTCGTGCGACTCCCCGGCGGACGGCTGTGGGTCCACTCGCCGATCGCCCCCGACGATGCGCTGTTCGCGGCGATCGACCGGCTGGGCGAGGTCGGCTGGCTGGTCGCGCCGAGCAGCATCCATTACTGGTATGTCGCCGACTGGCAGGTCCGCTATCCTGCGGCCCAGACCCTCGCCGTGCCCGGGCTCGCGGAAAAGGCGAAGCGCGACTTCCGCGTCGACGCGCTGCTCGACGGCCCGGCGATGCCGCTTCCCGACGATATCGCCGGCGTGCTGGTCCCGGGCACGATGGTCAGCGAAGCGGTCTTTTTTCACCGGCCCTCGCGCACCGTGATTCTGACCGACCTGATCGAGAATTTCGAACCCGCGCGCGTTCGCAGCCGGCTGTTTCGCAGCCTGGTGCGGCTCGCGGGGGTCGCGCATCCCGGGGGCGGCACGCCGGCCGACATGCGCCTGACCTTCTGGCCGCGCCGCCGGGCGGTGCGCGCCGCGATGGCGCAAATTCTCGCCTGGGACTGCGAGCGCGTCGTGATGGCGCACGGTCTCCCCTATGAAAGCGGCGGCGCAGCCGAATTGCGCCGCGCCTTCGGGTGGGCGCTTTAGTCGCGAGTGGGGCTGGAAAGGGACAGACGACCTGTTTCGAACGCTTGCGGACATAGATCCTCCCTGCGGCGAAGCCGTGGGGAGGGGGACCACCGCGAAGCGGTGGTGGAGGGGCTGTGACGGTGCGCTATGGGCCCCTCCGTCAGCGCTTCGCGCTGCCACCTCCCCATCGCTGCGCGACAGGGAGGATGTTTCTTCGTCACCCCGAGCTTGACCCGGGGCCGCCCTTCTTTTCATGGCCAGCCGGAAGGAAGGCGGGTCCCGGGTCAAGCCGGGATGACGGAAGTGAGAGCGTGCAACATCCCCGCCCACCGCAAAGCAGCCGCGCCCATCCCAATGCCCCATATTCGCCGCGGGCTTGGGCCCGCCGGGGGCCACACGCCGCTCTAGAATTCGACGATGATCCGGATTCTGTCGGCGCTGACGCCGATGGCGCGCGCGATCTCTTCGCGGCCGCGGTCGATCAGCTCCTGCATCCCTTCGGGCGTGGCATCGCCGAGCAGGTCGGAGGTTTCGACGCCCAGAATCTTCGCGAGCGCCGCCATCCGGCCCGGCCTGGGGCGGGCCCGGTCCTTTTCCCAGCCCAGAACCGATGCCGCGCTGACGCGCATGCGTTTGGCGACGTCGGCCCGGTCGAGCTTCGCTTCGATGCGAAGCCGCCGCAGGCGGTCGCCGAAGGATTCGCCCGTTGCCGGTTCCGGCTCTTCCTTTTCGGGAGCGGGGGCCGCGTCGGTGGCGCTCTTCAGTTCGACGGCACTCAGCGTGGCGCGCGATACCGGACCTTCGAACTGGCAGCCGAAATGCCGTCCGCTGGCCCAGATCACGATAGCGGTAATGTCGCCGGCATGCGGCAGCTCGATTTCGATTCGGTCGCCGGTCGACAGCTTGATGTCGCTTTCGAACAGCAAGCCCGATCCCGAAATATTGTGGATTCGGACGTCGATGCCCGTGCCGTCGTGCCGCGCGCCCTTGGCGAGAAGGCTGAGTTTCCGGCGGCCGTCCTGCCGTCTGTCGGCGCCGGGTTCCACGGGAAGAAAATATCCGGAAATGGCCATATTAGCTTGTTGGGCCGCGCTGGTTAAAAGAGCGTTAGCGAGGGCCGGGAAAGATGGCCAGGGACTCTGGATATCGCATCGGCGCGGCAGGTAACGGATGCGTGGGCGGAGTTTCAATTTGCGAGGGGGGAGTGTGGGCGGTGGTGGCGATGTCGGCTTAGGGGTGGTGAGCGGACATTCCACAACCGTCGCCCCCGCGAAGGCGGGGGCCGCTAGCGGCCTTACTCAGCGGCATTGTGTAAAACGACAGCGGCCCCCGCCTTCGCGGGGGCGACGGCTAGGTTCGGTCGGGAGCGGTCATAAGCGGCTGGTCGCGGCTAATGCCCCATGTCCGCCGCCGATGCGCGCGGCCCGCCGGGTTTCGGCGGCTTCAACAGCAGCACCAGCGGGACCGACGCCAAAGTCACCCACATCATCAGCCAGAAATCGTCGATATAGGCGACCATCGCCGCCTGCCGGTTGATCTCGGCGTTGATCATCGCCATCGCCGTGTCGCCCATCGCGCCGAAGCGGTCGGACGTCGACGGATCGAGCAGGCCGACCGAGCTGTTGGTGACATGCGCCGCCAGATCCTCGTGGCTCGTCTGCGTGTTCACGCCGAGCAGCGTGGTGACGACCGAAATCCCGACCGACGCGCCGAGGCTGCGGAGCAGGTTGAGCAGGCTCGACCCGTCGGTGCGATGCTGCGGCGCGATCGTCGCGAACGCCATGGTGTTGAGCGGAATGAAGATCAGTCCCATGCCGACCCCCTGCACCAGCCCGCTGACGATCACCGGCTCCATCCCCATCATCAGCGACCAGTGGCTCATCTGCCACAGCGAATAAGCGGCGATCAGCAGGCCGGTGCCGACCAGCCAGCGCGCGTCGATCCGGCCGAGCAATTGCCCCGCGACCCACATGCTCATCAAAATGCCCACCCCGCGCACCGCGAGGACGATCCCGGTGTCGATCACCGGCCAGCCGAACAGATTCTGCAGCATCGGCGGCAGCAGCGCCATCGACGCGAACATCACGACCCCGATCACGACCATGAAGCCCATCGCGGTGACGAGATTGCGGTCGGCGAGCATCTTGCGGTTGAACAGCGTATCGCCGCGCGCGGTGAACAGATGGACGAAGAACATCCACAGGCACGCGATCGCGACCCCGCATTCGATCCAGATTTCGACGCCGTTGAACCAGTCCTCGTGCGCGCCGCGGTCGAGCATCAGTTGCAGCGCGGCGAGGCCGAGCGCGAGCATCGAGAAACCGAACAGGTCGAACTTGCGATCGGTTCTGCGCGTCGCGGGCAACAGCGCCCACATCATCGCGAGCGTCAGCAATCCGACGGGGAGGTTGACGTAGAAAACCCAGCGCCAGTTGACGCTTTCGGTCAGCCAGCCGCCGAGCACGGGGCCCAGAATCGGCCCGATCATGATCCCCATGCCCCAGATCGACATCGCGCGCGCGTGGCGCTCGGGCGGGTTGATGTCGAGCATCACCGACTGCGACAGCGGCCCGATGAACGCCGCGAAAATCCCCTGCATGAAGCGAAAGGCGACCATCTGATCGAGCGTCTGCGCCGCGCCGCACGCCATCGACGCGACGATGAAGCCCGCGACCGCGCCGAGGAACAATTCGCGCCGTCCGATGCGGTCGGCGAGCCAGCCGGTGATCGGCATCGCGATCGCCGAGGCGAGGATATAGCTTGTCAGCACCCAGGTCACCGTCTCGCTCGTCGCGCCGAGCGCCGACTGCATGTGCGGGATGGCGACGTTGGCGATCGTCGTGTCGAGGATCTGCATGATCGACGCGCCCATGACGGCGACGGTCAGCAGGCCGCGATAGCGGACGCGCTCGTGGAGGGGGATCATATCGTCGTCGGGCAAGGCCGCGGCGGCGGGCCGGCGGGGGAGGGCGTTGCTGGCCATGGCTAAAACCGATCCTCCCTGTCGCGAAGCGATGGGGAGGATATATTCGCACGGGAAATCGACGGACGACCAGGCATTCCGCTTACTTCGTAAACACCCGCACATCGGCCGACAGCCCCGCGATCATATCGCGCGACGGCTTTTCGTCGAAGGCGATCCGCACCGGCACGCGCTGCGTCACCTTGACCCAGTTGCCGGTCGCGTTCTGCGCGGGGAGCACCGAAAATTCGCTGCCCGTACCCGCGCCGATCGTCAGCACATGGCCACGCACCGTCAGCCCCGGATAGGCGTCGAAGCGGATTTCGGCGCGCTGGCCGACGCGCATGTTCGCAAGGTCGGTTTCCTTGAAATTGGCCTCGACCCACGGATGCGCGGTGTCGACCAGCGTCACCGCGGGCAGCCCCGCGACCATCATCTGGCCGACTTGCAATCGGTCCGACTGCGCGATGCGCCCCGCGCCCGGCGCGCGCACCGTCGTCCGGTCGAGGTTCACCTGCGCCTGCGACCGCTGGACGCGCGCCGCCTCGACCTGCGGATTGATCCCGCTCGACGGGCCCGCGGCGAGTTTTGTGCGCGCTTCGGCGGCGGCGGCTTCGGCCTGCCGCACGCTTTCGCGTGCTTGGCTGAGCGCGTGGCGCGAGGCATCATAGGCGGCTTTCGTCGTGAAGCCCTTTTCCATCAGCGCCGCCTGCCGGTCGAAGGTCACCTGGGCGAACTTCACATCCTCGCGCGCCGCGGCGATGTCGACGCTCGACGTGTTCGCGCTCGCCGCCAGATTGCCGACTTCGACCTTGGCGGCGTCGATCGCCGCGGTCGCCTGCGCGACGCTCAGCGCATAGGGCTCGCCGTCGATGCGAAAGAGCAATTGGCCTTTTGCGACCTGCTGGCCGTCGCGGACGGCAACTTCGGTGATCCGTCCGCCGACTTCGGCGGCGACCGACACCTTGTCCATCTGGACATAGGCGTTGTCGGTCGACACCGACCCGCCGCTCGTCAGCCACCAGCCGGCGCCGCCCGCGATCAGCAGCGCGGGCAGCCCGAACATCAACAGCCGCGTGCGCCAGCTCGCCTTGGGCGCGGCGTCGGCGGCGGGCGCGGGGTCCGGCAGCAGATCGGCCTTCGGCGCGCGCTTCGGCGGCGTCGCCTCTTCGGCTTTCGGGCGGGAGGGGGAGAGCTGGTCCATCAGATCGTCTCTTTTTCTTTTTGGCAGATGCGGCGGGACAGGTTGGCGCGGACGCGCTCGACAAGGTCGATCAGCTGCTCGACCTCGGCGGGGTTCAGCCCTTCGGTCGCTTCGGCGGTCAGCGCATCGGCGGTGGCGCGCATCCCGCCGAGCAGTTCGCCGGCGCGCGGCGTCAGGTAAAGCTGCCACGCGCGGCGGTCGGCGGGGTCGGCGCGGCGCTCGACAAGATCCGCCTCGGCCAGCCGGTCGACCATCCGCGACAGCGTGATCGGCTCGACCTCGATCAGCTCGGCGAGCGGGCCCTGGCGGATACCCTCGTGGCGCTTGAGGTAGGTGATCAGCCGCCATTGCAGCGCGGTGATGCCGCTGTCCTTCGTGCGCGCGTTGAACGCGCGCCGGAACAGGCGCGCGCTATCGTTCAGCAGATATCCGATCGTCTCGCTCATGTCATAGCATATAATAGCAATTGCTACTATATTCAACCGCAGCACGGGATTGCCAACAGTCTCGGATATGGTGTAAATTTTCTTTACACTGCTTGCGTGGGGCATGTTTTTGGGCAGGATGTGGGGATGACTTTAACCGCCGACCTTTTCTGGTCCTTCCGTTCGCCGTACAGCTATCTTGCGGTCGGCCGCTATCGCGCGCTCGCCGCCAGCCACGACGTGACGATCAACCTGCGCCCCGTCTATCCGCTTGCGGTGCGCCAGCCCGACTTTTTCGAGCGCAATCATCCCAATTGGCTGAGCTACACGATGCGCGACATGATCCGCGTCGCGCAGTTCCACGGCATTCCCTTCGGCCCGCCGCGTCCCGACCCGATCGTCCAGAATGTCGCGACGCGCGAGATCGCGGCCGAGCAGCCCTATATCCATCGCCTTACCCGGCTGGGACAGGCGGCGTCGCGGCGCGGCAAGGGGCTCGCCTTTGCGCATGAGGTCGGCCAGCTCATCTGGGGCGGCGCGCAGGACTGGCATCTCGGCGATCATCTTGCGGGCGCGGCGAAGCGCGCGGGGCTCGACCTCGCCGAACTCGACGAAGAGGCGGTGCGCGAGGCCGAAGCGCTCGACAATGAAGTCGCCGGCAACCAGGTCGCGCTCGAAATCGCGGGCCATTGGGGCGTGCCGACTCTCGTGTTCGAAGGCGAGCCCTTTTTCGGGCAGGACCGGATCGAGATGGCGAAGTGGCGCATGGAGCAGAAGGGCCTTCTCCCGCGCTGATCGGCGCTTGCCGAACCGGGTATGGAGGGCGCATAGCGCGTCGCATGACAATCGAACCCCGATATTTCGAAGCGCGCGACGGCGTGCGGGTGGCGTGGCGCGAGACGGGCGAAGGTCGGCCGCTGATTTTGCTGCACGGCCTGTTTTCGAGCGGCGAGGTCAACTGGATCAAGTTCGGCACTGCGGCACGCATCGCCCGCGACGGATACCGCGTGATCATGCCCGACCTGCGCGTCCACGGATCGAGCGACGCGCCGCACGAGGAGGAATTCTATCCGTCCGACGTGCTGGTGCATGACCTCGAAGATCTGGTCGCGCATCTGGACCTCGCCGACTTCGACCTCGGCGGTTTCTCGCTCGGTGCGCGGACGAGCGTGCGTGCAGTTGTCGCCGGGATGAAACCGCGCCGTTTGATTCTTGGCGGCATGGGATTGGCGGGGCTCGCCGGCTGGCAGCGGCGCGGGCGCTTCTTCAAGCGCGTGATCGCCGAATATGAGACGGCGAAACGCGGCGACGATACATGGCTGTCGGTTCAGTTCATGAAGACGATGAAGGTCGACCGCATCGCGGCGGGGCATCTGCTCGACAGCTTCACCGATACGACGCCCGAGATGCTCGCGGCGCTGACGATGCCGACCCTCGTCGTCTGCGGCGACCGCGATCAGGACAATGGATCGGCCGAGGAGCTGGTTGCGGCCTTGCCCGACGCGCGGCTTGCGACAATCCCGGGGACGCATATGTCGAGCGTGACGGAGCCCGAGCTGGGCGAAGCGATCGCCGTCTTTCTCGCGACTTGACCGGACTCGCGCCGGGCGCCTAGCTGTTCGCATGCGCCAGAGAGCGCTGCGATAACATTCCAGAGGACGCACCCCATGAAAGCCATGATTTCGACGCTGTCGCTTGCCCTGTCGCTCGCGGTGGCGACCCCCGCTTTTGCGCAGAGCGCACCCGCCGCTGCCCCCGCGGCGGCGGCCGCCACTGCTGCTGACGCCGACGCCTTCATCGCGGCGGTCGAAAAGGACCTGTTCGACTATACGGTCGAGGCCAGCCAGGCGAACTGGGTCAATTCGACCTATATCACCGAGGATACCGACGCGATGGCGGCGCGGATCAACGCGGTCGGCACCGAAAAGTCGGTCAAATATGCGCTCGAGGCCGCGAAATATATGAATGTCGCGGGACTCAGCCCCGACACCAAGCGCAAGCTCGACATTTTGCGCACCGGTATCGTGCTGCCCGCGCCGACGACGCCGGGTGCCGCGACCGAGCTCAACACGATCGCAACCGACCTGCAGTCGCAATATGGCAAGGGCCGCGGCACGCTGAACGGCAAGGAAATCTCGGGGTCGGATATCGAGGCCGAGATGGGCAATCTCGAGAACACGCCGGCGCAATTCGCCGAAATGTGGACGAGCTGGCACGACAAGGTCGGCGCGCCGATGAAGGACGATTATGCCCGCATGGTCGGCATCGCCAACGAGGGCGCGAAGGAGCTGGGCTTCACCGACACCGGCGCCATGTGGCGTTCGGGCTATGACATGCCGCCCGAAGAATTCGCCAAGCTGACCGAAAAGATCTGGCAGGACATGAAGCCGCTGTACGTCGCGCTCCACACCTATGTCCGCTGGAAACTGAACGAGAAATATGGCGACGCGGTGCAGCCCAAGACCGGCCCGATCCGCGCCGACCTGCTCGGTAACATGTGGGCGCAGGAATGGGGTAATATCTATCCGCTGGTCGCGCCCGCGGGCACCGGCGACCTCGGCTATGACATCGGCGACCTGCTCACCGCGCAGGGAAAGACCCCGCTCGACATGGTCAAGGCAGGCGAGAATTTCTATTCGTCGCTCGGGATGGCGCCGCTGCCCGAAACCTTCTGGAAGCGCAGCCAGTTCCTGAAGCCCGCCGATCGCGAGGTCGTCTGTCACGCGTCGGCGTGGGATATCGACAATAAGGACGATATCCGCATCAAGATGTGCATCAAGGTGAACGCCGACGACTTCATCACCATCCACCACGAACTCGGGCACAATTATTACCAGCGCGCCTATAACAAGCAGCCGTTCCTCTATTTGAACGGCGCGAACGACGGCTTCCACGAGGCGATCGGCGATTTCGTCGCGCTGTCGATCACGCCGCAATATCTCGTCGACATCGGGCTGCTCGACAAGGCGAAGGTGCCGAGCGCCGACAAGGATATCGGCCTCCTGCTTCGGCAGGCGATGGACAAGGTCGCCTTCCTGCCCTTCGGCCTGCTCGTCGACCGCTGGCGCTGGGGCGTTTTCGACGGGTCGATCCAGCCCGCCGATTACAACAAGGCATGGACGCAGCTGCGTACCCAATATCAGGGCATCGTCCCGCCGGGTGAGCGACCGGCGAACGCGTTCGACGCGGGCGCGAAATACCATATCCCGGGGAACACGCCCTACACCCGCTATTTCCTCGCGCGCGTGCTGCAGTTCCAATTCTATCAGGCGGCGTGCAAGCAGGCGGGCTGGAAGGGCCCGCTCCACCGCTGTTCCTTCTATGGCAACAAGCAGGTCGGCGCGAAGCTCAACGCGATGCTCGAAATGGGCGCGTCGAAGCCGTGGCCCGACGCGCTCGAAGCCTTTACCGGCAACCGCGAAATGTCGGGCAAGGCGATGGCCGACTATTTCGCGCCGCTGAAGACATGGCTCGACGAACAGAATAAGGGCAAGCCGTCGGGGTGGTGAGCTAGGCCGACTGGCAGGAAGTAGAAAGGCCGGGGTCGCGACCCCGGCCTTTTCATTGCGCCTCGACCGACTGTTTGAAGCGGGCGAGCCGTGCGCTTGCTGCTGCGGCGTGCGGGCCGATCCAGCGGTCGTGGATGTCCTGGATCGGTATCGCGTTGAGATGGTTCCAGCGTTCGCGACCGCGGCGTTCGGCGATGACGAGGCCGGCCTCTTCCAGCACCTTCAGATGCTGCATCACCGTGCAGCGGTCGATGTCGACGAAATGGCCGCACAGCGCCCCCGTCGTCAGCGGCTGGTCCTTCAGATCGTCGAGAATCTGGCGCCGGATCGGCGAGGCGAGCGCCTTGAACGTCGCGTCGAACTGTTCGTGAATTGACATGTTATAGTTTTATAACATAAAAAGAGTGCGACTCAAGCGGAGAATCGACATGGAACTGAAATTCAGGGTCGCGGCGCGGATCGCGAAGCCGGTGCACGAGGTGTTCGAGGCGGTCGCCGACCCCGCGAAGCTGTCGAACTATTTCACCACGGGCGGCGCGGAGGGCCGGCTCGAGACCGGCGCCACGGTGACGTGGGACTTCCATGATTTTCCGGGCGCCTTTCCGGTCTGGGTGGTCGAGGTCGTGCCCGACGAAAAGATCGTCCTCGAATGGCAGGCGAGCGAAGGCGAGGCGCATAACGTCGAGGGCAGCGAACCGAAGGATGCCGACTATCGCACGCGCGTGACGATGCGCTTCAAGGGGCTCGACGACGGCCGCACGCTGGTCGAAATCGCCGAGGAGGGCTGGCGTGAGAATCAGGGCGCGCTCAGCGCCTCCTATGGCAATTGCCAGGGCTGGTCGCAGATGCTCTGTGCGCTGAAGGCCTGGCTGGAACATGGCATCAATTTGCGCGAGGGGATGTACAAATAATTCGGCAATCCCCGGTGCCGTGGTGCGATATTCGAAGCACGGCGGGCGAACGTAAAATGTCGGGACGCGGCGGGTTGCGGACATGGAGAGAAGAAGGCTCCTCCCCTTCAGGAGTATCAGGTGAAACGTCCGGGGGACGTTTCACCTGATACTGGGTTGGGGTGGGGTCTATCGGCCTTGCGCAAGGCCGATAGACCCCACCCCACTACGCTAGGCAGCAAGCTGCCAAGTCTGCGTTGCCCCTCCCCTGAAGGGGAGGGACTTGATAGACCTCAACGTCCGCTCACCACCCCGAACCGGACATCGGGGCCGTATCGCCGGCAGGGGCGAAGAAAAAAGGGGGCGCCGCGGCGGGCGCGCGCCTCTACCCCCTTTGTCGTCGGATCAGAATTTGACCGTGCCGGTGACGAAGACCTGGCGCGGGTTGCCGTAGAAGGCGGTCAGCGTGCCTTCGGTGCCGAGCGCCGAGACCGGGAGGCCGTTGGCACCGAGGGCGGGGACGCCGGTGACCGGGTCGACGACGATGAAGGTATAGCCCGAGGTCTTATATTCCTTGTCGAGCAGGTTCTTGCCGAACACCCCGAGGCTCCAGCGGTCGTCGGGTGCGGTGTAGACGATGCTCGCGTCCCAGAGCGCGAAGCCTTTCTGGTCGATATAGGGATTGGGAATTTCGAACTGATAGGTCTTGCTGCGATAGGAAAGCGTCGTGGCGAAATTGATGTCGCCGTCGCCGACGGGGGTCGAATAGGCGAGGGTGCCGCTGGCGGTCCACTTCGGCGTGTTCTGGACCTCGCGGAAATCGGCGACATCGGTGGGAACGCCGCCGATGTTGGTGACATATTCCTTATATTCGGCGTCGATATAGCCGAGCGCGGTCGACAGCGTCAGCCGGTCGCCGACGGTCGCGACATCCTCGCCGAGCCGCGCGCGGCCTTCGAATTCCAACCCCTTGAAGGTCGCCTTCCCCGCGTTCGACACGACGCCGCAGAAGCTCGGCAGGCCTTGCACGGTGCAGGCGACCGAGCCGGGGATCTGGACGTCGGTATAGTCGGCGTAGAAGCCCGCGAGCGCGAGATTCAGCGCGCCGTCGAACAGGCTGCCCTTATAGCCGATTTCATAGCTGTCGACCTGTTCGGGGCGGAAGCTCAGAAAGGCGGCGACCTCGTCGTCGGTCGGCATGCCGGGGGTCGCGGCGGGCGCGTTGACCCCGACGCCGCGCGGGTCGAAGCCGCCGCCTTTGAAGCCTTGCGAATAGCTTGCGTAGAGCGTGTGGTCGGGGGTCGGCTTGAACGACAACGAAGCGCGCGGGGTGAATTTTTCGAAGCTCCGGCTGCCTTCGAAATCGGTGCCCGGCGCGCCGAAGGGCACCCCGGCGCCGCCGAATACCGGCGATCCGCCGCCGAGATAATTCTGGCGCAGGATCGAGGCTTCACGTTTGTCCCAGGTATAGCGGCCGCCGACCGACAGGCTGAGCCGGTCGGTGAAATCGAAGGTCGCATCGCCGAACACCGCGAAGGTCGTGGTGTCGACGTCGGCCTCGGTGAAGGCGGTCAGCCCCGCGAAAGTGTTGAAGATGCGCACGTCGAAGAGCGTGTCGGCGGTCGCATCGAGATAATAGAAGCCGAGCAGGCCCTTGAGCCGGTCGCCTTCGTAGAGCAGCTGGAATTCCTGGCTGATCTGTTCGTTGAAGTAGAAGCCCGGAACGTCGACGTCGACCGCGGGCAGCGCGTCGAAGTCGATCGGGGTCGCCGAGCGGTCCTTGCGCCACGCGCTGATCGAACGCAGCGTCACCGTGTCGCTGAGTTCGGCGGTGACATTCATCGCGAGGCCATAGGCCTCGATATCCTGCTTCGGATCGTTGAGACCGCCGCGCGAATCGAAGACGTCGTCGAGGACGGGCGCCCCCGTCGCGAGCGAGGGGATCAGGCGATGGCCGCCGCGCGGGTCGCTCTTGTCCTTGCTGTAATCGCCAGTGATGCGGATGAGCACGGGGGCGTCGTAGCCGCCGAGCTCGACGGTGCCGCGGCCGGCCCAGACGTCCTTGTTGTAATTTTCGAGCCCCGTCGTGAGATTGTCGCCGAAGCCGCCGCGCGACAGCCGCGCGATCGAGCCGCCGACGCGGACGAGGTCGCCGACCGGCGCGCTCGCGGTGACGACGAGGTCGGCCTGATCATAGGTGCCGAGCGTGCCCTTGATCTTGAGCGAAAACTCCTCGGGCAGCGGCTTGGTCACATATTTGACCGCGCCGCCGATCGTGTTGCGGCCATAGAGCGTGCCCTGCGGTCCGCGGAGGATTTCGATGCGCTCGACATCGTAGATGTCGAGCACCGCCGCCTGCGGGCGGTTGAGATAGACGTCGTCGAGATAGATGCCGACGCCCTGTTCGAACCCCGACACCGGATCCTGCTGGCCGACGCCGCGGATGAAGGCGCTGAGCGTCGAGTTCGACCCGCGCGAGACTTCGAGCGTCGTGTTCGGGGTCGTCGCGCCGATGTCGGTGATGTCGATCGCGCCCGCCTTTTCGAGCGCCTCGCCCGAGTAAGCGGTGATCGCGACGGGGACGTCGATCAGCCGTTCGTCGCGGCGGCGTGCCGTGACGATGATCTCGTTATCGCCGACGTCGGTGGCGCCGGCTTCCTGCGCGAAGGCGGGCGGGGCGAAGGCGATCATGGAAAGCGCGCTGGTGGCGAGCACGGCACGGCGCAGCGGGCGGACGAAAGGACGCATGAAAACTCTCCCATGTGATGGGCGACCCCTCGCCGCCCTGTTTGCTTTTCTTGGGCCGGTGCTTGCCAAGCCGCGCCGCTTCCAATAATGAAACATGAACCAAGTTTCAACTTGGAAACGAGCTTCGTCGTTTTTTGCTTGCCAGTGGTGCTCAAATGCCACGATGCAGGCGGAGCCGGACGGGGGGAGACGGAAAGGCAGCCATGGATCAGCCGCGGACCGAAACAGGCGAAGGCGCGGGCGATACGCGCGACAAGACGCCGCGCACCGAACGCGGACGGCGGACGCTGCGCAAGCTGCTCGACGCCGCGGCGGTCGAATTCGGCGAGCGCGGCTTTCACGAAGCGTCGATCAGCGCGATCACGCGCCGCGCCGGAACCGCGCTCGGCAGCTTCTACACCTATTTCGATTCGAAGGAGGAAATCTTCCAGGCGCTCGTTCGCTATATGAGCGAGCAACTGCGCGACCATGTCACGCCGCTGGTGCAGGCGGCGCCCGACGAGATCAGCGCCGAACGCATCGGGCTCGAATCCTATCTCGGCTTCGTGCGCGCGCATAAGGAGATTTACCGCATCATCGACGAGGCCGAGTTCGTCGATTATGCGAGCTATCGCCGCCACTATGAGACGACCGTGGCGCGTGTGCGCCAGCGGCTGGAAAATGGCGCGGCGCGCGGCGAGATTCGCGGCGACGTCAGCGAAATTCATGCTTGGGCGATCGGCGGGATGAACGTGTTTCTGGGGATGCGTTACGGCCTCTGGGATACCGACAGCGATATTTCGGAGATCGCCGCGATCGCGAACGACCTGCTTGCGAACGGGCTCAGGAAGCGGGATTAGCGATCGGTCCTCCCTGTCGCGAAGCGATGGGGAGGTGGCGGCGCGAAGCGCCGACGGAGGGGCAATAGCGCGACGTCGCGGCCCCTCCACCACGCCCTACGGGCGCAGTCCCCCTCCCCACCGCTTCGCGGCAGGGAGGATCAGGTTCGCGAAATCAGGAAGATCGCATGTTCGGCGCGCCAGCTGGCGGCGGCGTCGCTCGCCGGCTTGTCGCCCGACAGGTGCCAGACGCGCTCGACCCTGATGCCCTTGGCGCGCACGAGGTCGCGAAAGTCGCGGACCGTGACATGGTGGATGTTCGGCGTTTCGTACCAGGCGACGGGCAGCAGCCGCGTCACCGGCATCCGGCCGTTCCACAGCAGCGCGAGCCGGACGCGCCAATGCGCGAAATTGGGAAAGCTGACGAAGGCGCGCGGCGCGATGCGCAGCAGTTCGTCGACGACCCGGTCGGGGCGCTCGGTGGTCTGCAGCGTTTGCGACAGGATCGCATAGTCGAAGGCGTCGTCGGGATAGTCGGCGAGGTCGCGGTTGGCGTCGCCCTGCACGACCGACTGGCCGCGCGCGATCGCCGCGGTGACATTGTCGGGATCGATCTCCAGCCCGCGCGCGTCGACGCCCTTGGCGCGGAGCGCCGCCATCAGTTCGCCGTCGCCGCAGCCGACGTCGAGCACGCGCGCGCTCGACGGGACGGCGTCGGCGATGATCGCGAGATCGGGGCGAAGCTTCATTGCGCGGCCTGCCGGTAGACGTCGGGGAAATGCCGCTGCATGAACGGGTCGCTGTCCTCGATCGCGGTCCAGCCGAGCGCGGCATAGAGGCCGTGCGCGTCGCTGGTCGCGAGCATCCAGCGCCGCAGCCCCTGCAGCTCGGGATGGTCGTGGAGCGCGGTCACCATGCGCGCGGCAAGGCCATGCCCGCGATGCGCCGCGAGCACATAGACGTCGGCGAGATAGGCGAAGGTCGCGCGGTCGGTAACAACGCGGGCAAAGCCGACCTGCTCGCCGCCGGGCGCGAAGACACCGACGCAGAGCGACCCGGCGATCGCGCGTTCGACGACCGCGCACGCGATATTTTCGGCCCAATAGCTTTGGGCCAGAAAGGCGTGGATCGCGTCGACCTGCATGTCGGACGGGTCGAAGGAAAGGCGATAGGTTCCACTCATGCCAGACCCGCCCGCAAGGACCCCGCGACGAGCCGGTCGAGCGCGGGGACGTCGAGGAGGAAGCTGTCGTGGCCGAAGGGCGCCGACAGCTCGACGAAGCTCGCCGCCGCGCCGACGCTTTGCAGCGCCTGGACGACGCGGCGCGATTCGGAGGTCGGATAGAGCCAGTCGGTGTCGAAGCTGACGAGCGTGAAGCGCACGTCCCTGGCGCCCGCGAAGGCGCCGGCGAGGCGGCCGTCGTGCGGGTCGGCGAGGTCGAAATAGTCCATCGCGCGCGTGATATAGAGATAGGCGTTGGCGTCGAAGCGATCGGTGAAGGCCAGCCCCTGATGCCTGAGATAGGATTCGACCTGGAAATCGGCGTCGAAGCCGAAGCTCTTGATGTCGCGCGCCTGCAGCCGGCGGCCGAACTTCTCGGTCAGCCCCGCTTCGGAGAGATAGGTGATATGCGCGGCCATGCGCGCGACCGCGAGACCCTTGGTGGGCGCGCGCGCGCTGCCATAATATTGGCCGTCCTGCCAGTTGGGGTCGGCCATGATCGCTTGTCGCCCGACCTCGTGAAACGCGATATTTTGCGCCGAATGGCGCGCCGCGCTCGCGATGACGAGCGCCGAGGCAAGCCGTTCGGGAAAGGTCGCCGCCCAGGCGAGCGTCTGCATTCCGCCCATCGAGCCGCCGACGACGGCGTGGAGGCGCGATATGCCGAGATGGTCGAGCAGCATCGCCTGCGCGCGCACCATGTCGGTGATGGTGATGACGGGAAAGGCCATGCCGAGCGGCGCGCCCGTCGCGGCGTCGGGGGTCGCGGGGCCGCTCGTCCCCATGCAGCTGCCGAGCACATTGGCGCAGATGACGTGGAAGCGATCGGTGTCGATCGGCTTGCCCGGGCCGACCATGCGCGCCCACCAGCCGGGCTTGCCGGTTCCGGGATGGTCGCTCGCGACATATTGGTCGCCGGTGAGCGCGTGGCAGATCAGCACCGCGTTCGACCTGTCGGCGTTGAGCGCGCCATAGCTTTGCCAGGCGATCGTCACCGACGGCAGCACCTGTCCGCTGTCGAGCGGCAGCGGTGCGTTGATCGTCACGCCTTGATGCTGAATCTGGTGGAGAAGGCTCGCCATGATGTGCGCCGGGCTAAGCGGGCGCCGGGGGCGTGTCAACGATGGGCGCGAAAAGCCTCGTCATCCCGGACTTGATCCGGGATCCATCGCCGCGCTTGCCTTCGTGGACCCCGGATCAAGTCCGGGGTGACGAACGAGTAAAGGTCGAGCTTGGCGTTTCGCCCACTGGACTCGGGGCGCACAGCCGTTAAACGGCGCGGCATGACCGACGCGACCGAAACCCTTGTGCCCAAGCCGTGGATCAGCGGCATCGCTCCCTATGTTCCCGGCAAGTCAGCCGGCGCCGATGGCCGTCCGCTGATCAAATTGAGCGCGAACGAAAATCCGCTCGGGACGGGCGAGAAGGCGCGCGCGGCCTTCGCGGCGGCGCAGGGCGCGGCCGATGCGTTGTCGCGCTATCCCGATCCCGGCTCTGTCGAGCTGCGCGAGACGATCGCGGCGAAGTTCGGGCTCGATCCGGCGCGGATCATCTGCGGCAACGGGTCGGACGAGCTGCTCCACCTCGCGGCGGGCACTTACGCCGGGGTGGGCGACGAGATTCTCTATGTGCGCTACGGCTTTGCGGTCTACGAGATCGCCGCGCGGCGCGTCGGCGCGGTCCCGGTCGAGGCCGACGATCGCGACTATGCGACCGACGTCGACGCGTTGCTCGCGGCGGTGACCGACAAGACCCGCGTCGTCTATCTCGCCAATCCGAACAACCCCACCGGCACGCTCGCGACGCGCGAGGAGGTCCAGCGGCTTTACGCGGGTCTGCCCAAGAACGTCCTGTTCGTGATCGACCAGGCGTATAGCGAATATCTGTCGGAGGCCGAGGATGACGGCGGGCTCGAACTCGCCAAGACGCAGCCGAACGTGTTCATCACGCGCACCTTTTCGAAGATCCACGGGCTCGCCGCCGAACGCATCGGCTGGGGCTATGCCGCAGCCGAGGTGATTTCGGCGCTGCATCGTATCCGTTTGCCGTTCAACGTGACGCGCGCCGGACAGGCGGCGGCGATCGCGGCGCTCGGCGACGAGGAATTCGTCGCGCACAGCCGCGAGCATAATGCGACATGGCGCGCGTGGCTGGCGGGCGAGCTCGAAAGCCTCGGCAACCATGGCGTGCGCGTCGTGCCGTCGGCGTGCAATTTCCTGCTCGTGCTGTTCGAAGGCGATGTGAGCGCCGAGACGGTCTATAATCGGCTGATGGACGCGGGCTATATCGTCCGCTGGCTGCCGGGGCAGGGGCTACCCAATGCGCTGCGCATGACGATCGGCACCGCGGACGAGACGCGCGGGCTCGCGGCGGCGATCCGCGCGGCGCTGAACGGCTGATGGCGATCCGCAAGGTCGCGGTCATCGGACTGGGCCTGATCGGCTCGTCGATCGCGCGCGCGGTGGCGGAACGGTTGCCAGAGGTGGCGGTGACCGGCCATGACGCCAGCGACGATGTGCGCGGGGTCGCGCGCGCGCTGGGCCTTTGCGACACGATCGTCGACGATCCCGCCGCGGCTGTGGCCGATGCCGACCTCGTCATCCTCGCGGTCCCGGTCGGGCGCATGGCCGACGCGGCGGCGGCGATCGCGCCGGGGCTGAAGGCGGGGGCGATCATTTCGGACGTCGGATCGTCGAAAGCCGGCGTGGCGGACGCGCTGGCAAAGGCGCTGCCCGACCATATCGTCATCCCGGCGCACCCGGTCGCGGGGACCGAGAACAGCGGTCCCGCCGCGGGTTTCGCGACCCTGTTCGATCGTCGCTGGTGCATCGTCACCCCCGGCGCGGGGGCGTCGGGCGAGGCGGTGACGGCGGTGACGTCCTTCTGGCAGGCGCTCGGCGCGAAAGTCGACGTCATGGACGCCGCGCATCACGACATGGTGCTCGCGGTGACGAGCCATTTGCCGCACCTTATCGCCTATACGATCGTCGGCACCGCGAGCGAGCTCGAAGAGGTCACCGAGAGCGAAGTGATCAAATATTCGGCGGGCGGTTTCCGCGACTTCACGCGCATCGCGGCCAGCGACCCGGTGATGTGGCGCGACGTGTTCCTCGCCAACAAGGATGCGGTGCTCGCAACCTTGCAGCGGTTCAACGAGGATCTGACGGCGCTTCAGCAGGCGATCCGCCGCGGCGACGGCGCCAAGCTCGAGGACTGGTTCACGCGCACGCGCGCGATCCGGCGGTCGATCATCGAGCAGGGGCAGGATGATGCGGCGCCCGATTTCGGGCGGAAACATTAGTCCACCGAATCATCTCCAACCGCCGTTCGTATCGAGCGAAGTCGAGATACGCCTGCACAGCCCAAGCCTTCGCGTGTCTCGACTTCGCTCGACACGAACGGATTAAGGGGCTTTGTAGCCTTCCAGCAACGCCTCGGGTGGGTTCAGCGCGTTGATCGCACGCCAGACGCGCTCCTCGGCCTCGTCGCGCGGCAGCCCGGCGGGGATGGTTTCGCCGACCTTGTAGGTGATCGTGCCCGGCCATTTGACCCATTTGCGCGGCGGATAGGCGATGCCGCTGTTCACCGCGACCGGGATCACCGGCACGCCGAGCAGGCGGTAGACGCCCGCGAAGCCCGAGCGCAGCTGCGGCGCCTCGCCGTGCGCGACGCGCGTGCCTTCGGCGAACAGGACGAGCGGGCGCCCGCCCGCGAGCGCGGCTTTCGCGGCGCCGAGCATTGCGCGCATCGCCTTGCCGCCGCCGTCGCGATCGACGGGGATCAGGCCATAGAAGCGCGCCGCCTGGCCCCAGACGGGGATCGAAAACAGCTCTTCCTTCGCGAACACCGCGGGATGTTTGAACAGCATCGGCTGTTCGACCGTTTCGAACGCCGATTCATGCTTGAAGACGTACAGCACCGGGCTGTCGGGCATTTCGCCCTCGATGACGATCTTTTGCCCGAGCACGAAGCGGCAGATCAGCCGGTGGAACTGCGCCCAGATCCGCACGAACCAGATGGTGGCGCGGTGCGAGATCGGCAGCGAGACCACCGCGCCGATCGAGCTGATGCTGCTCATCAGCACGAACAGCAGCCAGAAGAGGATCGAGCGAAAGAGGGCGATGGTGTAGCGCATCGGCGCCCGCTTTAGAGCCCGAGGAGGCCGCCCGCCAGCCCCGCGAGATATTTATGATATTCGCGGAACAGGGTCGCGAAACTGGGCTGGCTGCGCACCGCGTCGGGCAGGATCGTCACCGTGTCGCCGACCGCGCGGCCAATCTCATATTCGGCGCGGCGCATGTGCCAGTCGGTGGTGACCAGCCGGATGCTCTTGTACTTGCGCCGCTGTGCCCAGGTCGCGACCTCGGTCGCGTTCGAGCGCGTATCCTCGGCCTCGAACCCCAATGCGATGCAGCAGTCGAACAGCGAAACCGGGCGCTTATATTCGGCGGCGAGCTCGCGCGGCTTCACCTCGCGCGCGACGCCGCTGATGAGCAGGCGCTTGGCGTCGCCCGCCTCGAGCCGTTCGAGCGCGCGGTCGATGCGGCCGGGGCCGCCGGTGAGCACGACGATCGCGTCGGTCTTTTGTGCGTCGGCGGGCAAAGGCAACAGCAGCGCAAACCATGCGAAGCCCAGCACCCAGGCCAGAAACAACAGGGAAATCAGGCGCTTGATCATAGAATCTTCTTGAGCGCCGCGAGCAGGGTCTGCCGCGCGGTGAGGGCAGCCAGCGCGATAGCCAATAGCGGCAGCGCCAGCAAGAGCGCCCAGCCCGCGGGGCCGAGCGATGCGGTCGCGGCGAGGCCCGCGGTGACGCCCGACCATTGCCAGCCGATGAGCAGCAGGATCGCCGCGGCGACGGTGCTGCCGAGCGCGATGCCATAGGCGGTGTCGATCGCGATGCGGCGCTGGAACAGCCGCGTGATCTGGCGGTCGGTCGCGCCGATCATATGGAGCATCTCGATCGTCGCATAATGGGTGCCGAGCGCGGCGCGTGCGGTCATGATCACCACCGCGGCGCTCGCCGCCGCCATCAGCAGCACCATGGCGCCGGCGATCCACGCGAGCGAACGGATGAGCCGCGCGACGGGACCCAGCCATTCGGCGTGCGGGATGATCCGCGCGCCCGGCGCCTCGCGCGCGACGAGGGCACGGAGCGCCTCCATATGGCTGCCGCGGTCCTCGCCGACGAAATCGACATCGACCAGGGCGGGCAGCGGCAGCGACTTCAGCACCGGGTCGTCGCCGTCTGCGCTGCCGAACCATTGGCCGAGCGTCGCCTGCAGCTCCTCGCGCTCGACCGAACGCGCCGACCGCACGAAGGGCTGCGCGGCTGCGGCGCGGCGGAGTGCCGCCGCCTGCTCGGCGCGCGTCACCGGGTTGGCGGTGACGATCTGGACGGTGACGCGCCCGGCAATCGCGTCGCCGATCGCGTTTGCAGAGCGGGCAAGACCGACCCCGGCGGCGGCGGCGAGCAAGGTCAGCATCATCAGGATCGCGACGACCCACGGCGTCGGCCCCGACAGGCGGCGGTCGGGCAGCAGGCGGCGATGCTGGACGGGGACGCGCGGGATGATCATGCGCGATTTGCCGGCGGATAGCGCAGCGCGCCGGTGGGGTCGGCGAGGCGGCCCTTTTCGAGCCGCATCATCTGCGCATTTTCGATGCGGCTGATCAGGTGGATGTCGTGGGTCGCGACGACGACGGTGGTGCCGAGGCGGTTCAAGGCCTCGAACAGGCCCAAGAGGCGCATCGCCATCTCGGGGTCGACGTTACCCGTCGGCTCGTCGGCGACGAGCAATTGCGGGCGCGCGATCACCGCGCGCGCGATCGCGACGCGCTGCTGCTCGCCGCCCGACAGCGTCGCGGGGCGCGCGTCGGCGCGATCGCCCAGCCCGATCCAGCTCAGCATTTCGCCCACAGGACCCGAAAGATCCTCTTCGCTGACCCCTGCGATGCGCAGCGGCAGCGCGATATTGTCGCGCGCGCTCAGATGCGGGATCAGGCGGAAGTCCTGAAAAACGACGCCGATGCGGCGGCGAAAGCCGGGCAGGCGGTGGCGCGGCATCGCGACCAGATCCTCGCCGAACAGGCGGACGATGCCGCGGCTCGGCCGCTGCGCGAGATAGAGCATCTTGAGCAGCGACGTCTTGCCCGCACCCGACGCGCCGGTGAGGAAATAGAAGCTGCCCGGCTGGAGGTTGAAGCTGATGTCGGAGAGGATTTCGGCATCGGGGCCGTAGCGCAGCCCGACGCCGTCGAATTCGACCATCGCACCGCCGGGGCGCGCCGGGGACGCGTCGGTCATGACGTCGCGCCGCAGCGATCGTGCGCCTGCGCGGGGTCTGGGGTCGGGTGCGCTGGTCCGCTCATCCACCTGCCTGTCGCACGGCTATCCACCAAGGACAAGGTGCGAGTGAAACGCGGCGCTTGCAACGCGCGAATCGGCGTGTTTAGAGGGATCCCATGATCCTTGCCTGCCCGTCCTGCCACACACGCTATGTCGTTCCCGATACGGCGATCGGTCCGACGGGGCGCACGGTGCGCTGCGCCAATTGCCGGCACAGCTGGTTCCAGGAACCCGCCGCACCCGCCGCAACGCCGCCCGCCCCGGCGGTCGAAGCCTCCGCGGCGACGCCAACGCCGGCCGCCGAACCCGCCGCCGGCACGCAATCGGAGGTTGCAGAGCCTTCGCCCACTCCGGCTCCCGCTCCGGCGCCGCCCGCCTTTGCCGCCGCCGTGGACCCCATGCCGCGCGCGGCGCCCATCGCGGCCGACGCGCCGCTGCCGTTCCGCCGCCCGCGGCGCAACCCGGCGAAGCGCTGGACGGCGATCGCCGCGAGCGCCGCCGTGCTGATGATCGCCGCGACCGCGGGGCTCGCCTATTTCGGCCTGCCGGGCTGGGCGCAGGGGCTCGGCCTGCCGGGCGGCGTCGATGAACCCGACCTGGTGATCGAGCTGCCGCCGAACCAGGATCATCGCGAACTCGCCGACGGGACGATCTATTTCGCCGCGTCGGGGGTGATCATCAACCCCACCGACCGCGAACAGCGCGTGCCGCCGATCCTCGCCGAGCTGCGCGATGCGCAGGGGACGATCGTCTACAGCTGGACGATCAAGCCGCCGGTTCGGATGCTGCCGCCCAACGAGAAGGTCAATTTCAGCGAGGCGAAGCTCGACATCCCGCGCCGCGCGACGCAGCTGACGGTGAGCTGGGCCTTACCGAAAGGCTGAGATTCCGGGGTGTTGTACTGACGTCACGCCGTCATAACAGCAGCGCGGCGCCCAAGGACAGCAAAAAGCTGGTCAGCGTTGCGACGATGATCGGCGCGAAGCTGCGCCATCCCTGATCGAGCAGCAGGTGCAGCCGCGCCTTCATCGCGGTGGCTACGATCGCGAGGAGAAGCAGCGCCTGCGCGGCGGTCGCGGCGGCATCCTGCGCGGGCCTCGGAATCACGACGAGCGAATTGATCGCCGCGAAGCCGAGAAAGCCGAGGATGAACCAGGGCAGGCGGAACGGAATGCGCGTCTCGGCGCCCGCTTCGCCGTTGCGGCCGAGCCAGAGCGCGATCAGCATCAGCATCGGGGCGAGCAGCGCGACGCGCGTCAGTTTGACGATCGTTGCGACCTCGCCCGCCGGCTGCGAGAAGGAAAAGCCGCCGCCGATCGCCTGCGCGACGTCGTGGACCGACGCGCCGATCAGGAATCCCGCCTGCGCGTCGGTCAGGCCGAGCTGCGCCGCGAGCACCGGATAGAGCGTCATCGCCAGCGCGCTCGCGACGGTGATGCCGACGAGGGTCAGCGTGAAGCGCGCCTGGTCGATGCGCTTGTCGCCGATCAGCGAATAAAGCGCCAGCGCCGCCGACGCGCCGCAGATCGCGGTCGCGCCGCCCGCGAGCAGCGCAGCCTGCTTGTCCTGCCGGAACAGCGGCGCGACGACGACGGTCGCGACGATCACCGCGAGCATGATGACGACGAGCAGCGCGAAGGGCAGCGGTCCCAGCTCGGCGAGCTGGCCAGCGGTGATCCGCGCGCCGACGAGCACGATGCCGATGCGCAGCGCGGTTTGCGACATCAGGTCGAGCCCGGCGTGGGTGCGCTTGTCCTGCGACAGGAAGGACAGGGCGAGGCCGATGAGCAGCCCCATCAGCACGATCGGCGCGGCATAATGATCGGCGAGCCAGGCGGCGGCGAGCGCGGCGATGGCGGTGACGAGGCTGCCCGGCAGATAGTCGCGCCAGCGATGCCGCGCGGGCGGATTCGCCTCGAGCTGCATTTCGCCGTAAAGGTCGGCGGCCATCGGCCAGCTCTGTTCGGATAGTTTCGCCAACGCTCCCGTCCTCTTTGCGGGGCCCGCTTCGCATATCCGCGCGCGCCGGTCGATAGGCCATTGCTGGCGGGCCAAGGGCTTGCTAGAGGCCGCGCTCTATCAGCACCCGTAGCTCAGCTGGATAGAGCGCTGCCCTCCGAAGGCAGAGGTCAAGCGCTAATTTCTCGGTAAATTTCCATCTATCTCCTTGGTATTAAACGCTTTTTCTGGTGAAAA
Source organism: Sphingopyxis sp. LC363 (assembly GCF_000756385.1). Taxonomy (GTDB): domain Bacteria; phylum Pseudomonadota; class Alphaproteobacteria; order Sphingomonadales; family Sphingomonadaceae; genus Sphingopyxis. Next base: position 97,334 of record NZ_JNFC01000056.1, on the reverse strand, counting down.
TAGCGTACCAAATAGGTTCGGTTCTTTCGCGTAAGCATGACGTAAGCATACTATGTAGTATCATAGCGTACGAAGGGTTTGGCTAGCGTACGCCGTTGCTGTCGATCCTGTCCTGCCATTCCGCATCGAATCCGTTGACCGATGCCCGTCGAACCGGCTAGGCACCGCCCCGAAGCACCCGTAGCTCAGCTGGATAGAGTGTCGCCCTCCGAAGGCGAAGGTCACAGGTTCGAATCCTGTCGGGTGCGCCATTTCCTTTTCATTTCAAATACTTGATGGGAATCCGGATAGCGCGTATCCCGACGGCGGAAATCGAAACCCGCCGATAGCATCAAGCAGCCGTTCGATCTCTCCGCTGGCCACCACATGGCTGCGGCTCTTGAAGGAATGGCGTCTTCGCGAAGTCGTCCTTTGGCGAGCAGCAACATCTGGCCATTGATAAAAATGGTCAGGCCTCGGCGCATTTCGCGACGACGTCGGCTTCCACGCCGCTACCCAAGGCGACTCGCGAGAGACTGATATTGAGGCTGCCACGGGTATCCACGCGAAACGGGGCGGTTATGCGTGACATGTCGGCGCCCGTCGCCGCGAAGCATTTGAGCGGCACGCCTACTACGCGCCACTGGCCGGGCACGAGCGCAGCAAATTCGGGCAGAAGAAGCGGACGACCGCAATCCGAGCCATCGCAGCGAACCGACAGGGTAACCGGCGCAGAGAGCGGCGCATCGAGCCTCACGGTCGCAAGCAGCATGACGTCGCCGTTAGTCTCTCTCGAAAGATCGATGGCATTCCGGGCGTTGATTTCGATCGCAGCGCCCTCAGGGCCCGCAGTGATGACGAAGCGCCGCGCCCCTTCCTGTACGGTGTGATCGGCCGCGTTGACGGTCGCGCGACCCGACAGGCCGGTCGCAGGAACCGTCGTCACGCGCAACGGATCGCTGCCATCGGCTTGCGATACGATTAGCGACCATGATGCCGTTGCTTCGCCTTTGTCGAAATAGACGCCGCTGCCGCTGCCGTCGTCGGCAACCTGGCTGTCCTGCGAAAGCTTTTTCCACGGTTGCGATCCATCGGCGTAGGTCAGGCCATAGCCGAGAGGAAACAGCGTTGGTCCGCCTTGCCTCGCCGTCGCTGGCCAGGCCGTCGGCAGGCGTCCCTGGAAATCGAAGGCCATCGTGCCGTCCTTGCGTGCGAACAACAGGTCGGCGACGCCGGCACCCTCCGAACCGGGAAGCCAAGCCGTGACGAAGGCGTCGGCTTCGTTCAGCGCTTCGGTGACGAAGAGCGGCCGACCGGTGATCATGACCGCCACCACCGGGATTCCCGCCGCTTTCAGCTTGCGCATCGTTGCGAAGGGGCGGCGCAGTTCGGGACGCAGCTGGAGCGACGGGATGTCGCCCTGAAATTCGGCATAGGGGGTTTCGCCGAAGACGACGATCGCCGCATCCGGGCGCTGCTTATAGTCGCCATCGGGGGCAAGCTCCGCACTGCCGCCCGCCGCGGCGACATTTTGCTCGATGCCGCGCCATAGCGAGGTCGCGCCCGGAAAGTCGCCGTTATCGAGCCCCGTCCCCTGCCAGCTCAGCGTCCAGCCGCCCGACTGGCGGGCGATGTCGTCGGCGCCGTCGCCTGCGACGAGGATATGCGCCTGCGGCCTGAGCGGCAGCAGGCCGGTGTTCTTGAGGAGGACGAGCGATTTGCGAACCGCTTCGCGGGCGACGGCCCGGTGCTCGGGCGCGCCGAGCAGTTCGTAACGGCCCGAATAGGCACGCGCGGACGGCTTGCCCGCGTCGAACAGCCCCAGCCGCTGTTTGACACGCAGGACGCGCAGCACCGCGTCGTCGAGCCGCGCCATCGGGATCGTGCCGTCCTTCACCTGCGCCAGCGTGCTCGCATAAAGCGCGCGCCAGCTGTCGGGGGCCATGAACATATCGATCCCGGCGTTGGCGGCGACGGGGCAACTGGCGTTGCTGCAGCCGGCGACCTGGCCATGCGCGTTCCAGTCGGTGACGACGAAGCCGCCGAAGTTCATCCGCTCTTTCAATATATCGGTGACCAGCCCCTTGTTCCCGGCGATCTTCACGCCTTGCCAGCTCGAAAAGCTGGTCATCACGGTGGCGACGCCATTTTCCATCGCGGGAATATAGGGCGCGCCGTGGACGAGGCGCAGTTCGAGTTCGGACACGGTCGCGTCGCCCTGATCCTTGCCGTCGACGGTGGCGCCGTCGGCGAGGAAATGCTTGGTGCTTGCGGCGACATGCGGTCCCGCCAGTATCGGCGCGGTCGACGGCGGTCCTTGCAGCCCGCGGATCATGCTGCCGACATAGGACGCGACGAGCGCGGGGTCCGACGAATAGCCTTCATAGGCGCGCCCCCAGCGATAATCCTGGGGGACGGTTACGGTTGGGGCGAAAGTCCATTCCTGACCCGTGACGCGGATTTCGATCGCCGTAATCCGGCCGATGCGCTCGATCAGTCCGGGATCGCGCGCGGCGCCCAGCCCGACATTGTGGGGAAACAGGGTGGCGCCGACGATATTGCTGTGCCCGTGCACGGCGTCGGTGCCCCACATGATGGGGATTGCCGGCGTGCTCTCCATCGACGCCGCGTAAAAGGCGTCGGCCAATGCGAGCCAGTCGCGCGCGGGAGCTAGGTCGTTGCCGCCGGGCCCCGAGTTTCCGCCGTTGAGCACCGAGCCCAGATGATATTCGCGCACCTCTTCGGGCGTCACGCTGCCGATGTCGGCTTGGATGATCTGGCCGACCTTCTGCTCGACCGACATGCGGGCCAGCAGCGCGCGGACATGCGCCTCGCCGCTGGGGGTCAGGATTTGGGGATAGGCGACTTCGGGCCATTGCTCGGGATGGACCGCGCCGGACGATGGGTCGGAAGCAATGGCCTCCTGCATCGTCGGCGCCGCGAGCGCGGGAACTGTCGCGGCGGTGACGGCAATGGCATAAACCGTTATTTTTGAAAGCATAAATCCCCTCTCGGATGCGGCGTCGTTCGCCGATTCTTTCCGGATTTTCTTATGTCAACCTTGACAGGCATAAGTCCATATATCGTCGATTTCCAAACATCGTTTGACAACGTTGACAAGATTATGCAACAAAAATGGAGCGCGAGGCTGACCGTCCCTTCGAGTCCGCTTGCCGGTTCCGGAATTCGGTCCGCCCGCGCGAACAGGGATTTTCATTGTCCGCACACAAAGATGCGGCTTGGGAGGGATGGATATGACCAGCGCGACTTTGCGCCACCGGAGCATGTTGTTTGCGGCGGCATCGGCCTTGGCCATGGGACTGGCCGCTTCGCCCGCGGCCGCGCAGTCCGCGCCGGCGGCTGACGAAGGCACGGAAAGCGAAATCGTCGTCACCGGTTTTCGCGCGTCGTTGGAAAATGCGCTGAACGCCAAGCGCGATTCGAACCTGATCATCGAATCGGTGACGGCCGAGGATATCGGGAAATTCCCCGACCAGAATGTCGCCGAATCGCTGCAGCGCCTTCCCGGGATTCAGATCGACCGCGAAAATGGGCAGGGGTCGAAGGTCCGCATTCGCGGCCTCGAACAGAATGTGACGCTGCTCAATGGCGAGCTTTTCGTCAGCGGGCTCGAAGTCTACAAGGTCGGCGAGGGCAATTATAACCGCAACGACAGCCTCGAAGGCGTGCCGTCCGAACTGATCGGCGGCATCGAGGTTTTCAAGTCGCCCAACGCGTCGCTACTCGAAGGCGGCCTCGGCGGTATCGTCAATCTCAAGACCCGCAACCCGCTCGACTTGCAGGACGGGCTGACCGCCGCGGGCAATTTCAAGATGAGCAAGGGCAGCGAAATCGGCGGCTGGGAACCCGCCGGCGCGGCGGTGCTCGGCTATAATTTCAACGACCGGCTCGGGATCATCGCGTCGTTCAGCTACGAGCGGACGAACAATCACGTCAATGTGCTCGGCGGCGACAATCGCGGCAACTGGGCCTTTGCCGAGGGGCGCCGCGATACCGCGACCGTCCCGACCAACTATTATGCCCCCGAATATCGCTATATCACCGACCGTGACCAGTATCGGCGGCGTTGGGGCGCGTCGCTCGGGGTCAATTTCAGGCCCACCGACGAACTCGAGGTCAGCGCGCAATATTTCCATTCGGACCTGAAGATCGACACGCGCGAGGCTTCGGTCAAATTCCCGTTCGGCCAGGGCGAATCGCAGGGCCTGGTGGGCAGCTACAATATCAACGACAATGGCGTGCTGACCGACGGAACCGTGCGTGCGCAATCGGCCGAGGTCATTTCGTTCGTCGACGTCTCGAAGATCAAGTCCGACAACCTTCAGTTCGGGATAGAGTGGGACAACGACGCCAATTTCCGCGCGTCGGTCATGGCCGATTATTCCTCGTCGAAGATGGGCCGCGAAGTGGCGAACAACGATGTGCGTTTCACCGCCTATGGCGTCCGCGGCCCCGGCACCTCGGGGCCGCAGCCGGGTTTCATCCCCAATCCGGCGGCGCCCGCGACGTTCGATTTCACCTATCGGAACGGCGACTTCCCGAGTTTCGGCATCGCGCCGGACAGCCCGCAGGATTTGTTCAGCAATCCGGCCTACGGCTTCTTCAAGTCGCACTGGGCCTTTGGCGACCGGTCCGACATCAAGGGCCATTCGATCCGCGCCGACTTCGGTTATGACGTCGACGACAGCGACACGAACACGATCACGCTGAGCGCGGGCTTTCGTTATGGCCAGCGCACGGTCGATTTCACCTCGGGCCGCTATCTCGCCGATTACAGCGGCAAGGGCGAGATCGACGCGACCGCGATTCCCGAGGCCGAGCGCGTGCCCGGTTTCTCGTACAACTGGACGCCCTACGGCTATTTCCAGGACGGCGCGATCGGATACAAGATCTGCGACCTGCCCGAGGCGAACAAGCCTGCGGCGTTTGCCGGATGCACCCGCTTCGGCAATTCACCGGCGCTCATCACGCCCTATCAGACTTTGACCAGCAATCCCGAGCGGGTCGAGACGATCACCAATTTCGCGGGCGGTGGGCATGTCGCGGGCGATACCGTGCTTGTCGCCGACCGGTCGCAGATGACCAATGCCCTGCAATGGATCCAGTCGCTCTATCCCGACACCCCCTTCACCTTCTTCGCCGATCCCTTGCAGACCTATCGGGTGAAGGAGGAGACGAAATCGGGCTATGTCATGGCCGACATGGGCGGGCTCGACGATCCCTATCATGTCAATGTCGGGCTTCGCATCGTCAACACCAGCCTGACGGTCGATCAGAACCAGCCCGCCAGCGCCGATCCCAGCTATTGGGGAACCGACAGCTGGAACGGGGTGCTGCGCGACTTCACCACCGCCCGCGTCGTTCGCCGCTACACCGACTTCCTGCCCAGCGTGAATGCGGTCTTCAACCTCAGCGAAGGCGACAAGGTCCGCTTCTCGGCCGCCCGCGTCGTCGCGCGCCAGCCGCTGGTTTCGCTGGGACAGGGTTTCGCCACCCAGTTCACGCGCGACCCTGCGGACGATCTGTTCAAATTCACCAACGGCAGCCGCGGCAACGCCGATCTCGATCCGTTCCGCGCCTATCAGTTCGACCTCGGTTTCGAGCACTATTTCGGAAATCAGGGACTGCTGTCCGCCGGGCTGTTCTGGAAGGAGGTCGACAGCTTCATCGTCAACGAAACCGTCGCGGTTTTCGTGAACGACCAGGCCGGTGGCCGGCTCGGTCCCGTATCGCAGCCCGCGAACGGATCGGGCGGCCGGGTGAAGGGGTTCGAGCTCGCCGGCCAATATGCCTTCGATTTCGGCCTCGGCTTTACCGCCAACTACACCTTCTCGGACACCAGCACCGATTTCAGCACCGACTTCACCGATAATCTGCCCTTGCCGGGCGTGTCGAAGCATTCGGCGAACGGGCAGATTTACTTCGAGAAATATGGCTTCGCCGCGCGCGCGTCGTACAGCTGGCGCTCGAAGCAATATCTCGGCAATTTCGGTTTCGCCGACGGGACGACGACGCGGACGCTCGGCATCTATCAGAAATCCTATGGGCAGCTCGACGGCCAGATCAGTTACAAGATTACCGACAATTTCGAGGTCTTCGCCGAGGCGATCAACATCACCAAGGCCGATACCAGCGTCTATCTGCAATTTCCCGAACTGCCCTTCCGCTATGAATCGGGTTCGCGGCGGTTCTATGGCGGGGTGAAATTCAACTTCTGATTTCGGCATCCCCCGAAATATGGCAGCGGTTCTCTTCGCGAGGACCGCTGCTCCTTTTTTCGGGGCGTCCCGATAGAGCGGGACCTCGCTGTGGCTATGACGAGATCGGCGGCGGCGCGGCGGTCAGCCGATCGACGAACGCGTGCGCATGGATAACCATCGCTCCCGGTTCCTCGCCCGCGAGTTCGCGAAGCAGCATGTCGGTCGCCGTCTTCGCCATCTCCATGACCGGCTGGCGGATCGTCGTGAGGCGCGGCCACACCACGCGGGCGATCTCCGAATCGTCAAAGCCGACGACGGTGAGGTCGGTGGGAACGTCGAATCCCAATTCGCGCGCCGCCGACATCGCGCCCACCGCCATATCGTCATTCTGCGCCAATATGGCGGTCGGCCGCAGCTTGCGCGACAGCAGGCGCTTGGTCGCCTCATAGCCCGATTCAAAGCTGAAATCGCCTGTCTCGACGAGTTCGGGGCGCTGCGACAGCCCGGCCGCGTCGAAGGCCTGGCGATAGCCGACAAGGCGCTGCGCGCTGGCCGCGTGGGCCGGATCGCCCATGATGATCGCGATTGTCCGGTGGCCGAGCCCTACGACATGCTCCGCGATCTCGCGCGCCGCCGCAACATCGTCCATCGCGGTCGACAGGCCGACATCGAGCCGGGATTGGGGCGCGATCCGCGCGAACGGAATGCGCGCATCCGAAAGCCCGTCGAGAATGTCGGGATGATCGGACGCCGGCGGCGCGAGGATGACGCCGTCCAGCGCCGCGGACCGGACGAGACTGACCACTTCGAGCGGGCGGTCCATGACCGATTCGACCGGCAAAACGATCAGCCGGTAGCGTCCGCCATGCAATCGTTCGAGCGCGCCCCGCTGCAATTCGACGACATAGCTCGGACTCGGCTTTTCGTAGATCAGGCCGATAAGATAGGATTGTCGCCGGACAAGGCCCTGCGCAAGAACATTGGGATGGTAGTTGAGCTCCTTCGCCGCACGGAGCACCTTTTTGCGCAATGCGGGCGAGATATGCGGTTCGTTGTTGAAGACGCGCGACACGCTTTTGGGTGACACCTGAGCCAGCCTGGCGACGTCAATGCTTGTCGAGCGCTTTCCTCCTTGAGCCATGCTTCAGCTCGTGACGAGATTGTCCTTCGTTGTCAATCGGGGAGCTGCTTCGCGCTTGAACCGGACTCAATGGCGCAGCGCCCCCTTTTTCAGTCGGGTAGAAAAATGGATGCTGGCCGGCTTCTTGCTTGCTGGAATTTGCAACCAGCATTGCCAATCGTCGCGGCCAATTACCGCACGGCTGCTTCTTGCGATTTGCGCCTCAGAGCTGCCCCGTCCCCGATCGGCCAAAAGCGCCGGGCAGGCGCAAAGCCGACACCTACCCGGCCGCCCAGGCGTAGCCTGTCAGTACCCGCTCCGAAAGCAGAGGCCAAGGGTTCGTATCCTTTCGGGTCCACCATTTCTCTTTACATTTCAGTTTGATATATCGCCGCGGCGCCGCCTATCCGCCACTGGAAGCGGGGGTCGCTTTTCGCGCGAAAGGATCTTCGCGCAGCGATCGCCCGGCGGTTTCCGGCATGAAACGCAGCGCCGCGAGGCCGACCAGACACGCCAGCATCATATAATAGGCGGGCATCAGCGGGTCGCCGGTCAGGGTGATGAGGCCGCTTCCGATCATCGGCGCGGTGCCGCCGAAGATCGAGGTCGAGACATTATAGGCGATCGCGAAACCCGCGAAGCGCACTGCGGTTGGGAACATCGCGGGAAAGGTCGCCGAGATCGTCGCAAGCTGCGGCACGTAGAGCAGGCCGAGCGCCATGAAGGCGATCAGCGCGCCGGCGAAGCCCGTCCCGATCAGCATGTAGAGCGGCACCACGCCGAGTAGCAGCCCGACCAGCGACCAGCGCCACATCGCGCGGCGTCCGACGCGGTCGGACAGCGCGCCCGCAAAGGGGAGGAAGACCATCATGAAGAGCATGCCGATGATCGGTACGAGCAAGGCCTCTTCGTTCGACAGGCCGATGCGCCGCTGCAGATAGGTCGGCATATAGCTGAGCAGCGAATAATTGACGACGTTGAGCGCGACGACGAGTCCGCCGACGACGAGCAGCGGGCGCCAATAGTCGCGCAGCATGATCGCGATGCCGGGCGGCTTTCGCCGTTCGGCCGACGCCATTTCCTCGCGAAAGATCGGCGTGTCCTCCATCTTCGAGCGGACATACATGCCGATGAGCCCGATCGGTCCCGCGATCAGAAAGGGAATGCGCCAGCCCCATTCGTGCATCGCCTGATCGCCGAGGTGCAGCGAATAGCCGAGCATCAGCGCCGCGCCGAAGGAAAAGCCGGCGAGCGTCCCGAATTCGAGGAAGCTGCCATAAAAGCCGCGCCGTTCGTCGGGGGCATACTCGGCCATGAAGGTCGCCGCGCCGCCATATTCGCCGCCGGTCGAAAAGCCCTGGAGCATCCTGAGCAGGATGAGCAGCGTCGGCGCCCAGAAGCCGATGCTGTCATAGGAAGGGATCAGCCCGACCGCGAAGGCCGCGCCCGCCATGAGCAGGATCGTCATCGCGAGCACCGACTTGCGTCCGATGCGGTCGCCGAGCGGCCCCCAGAACAGCCCGCCGAGCGGCCGGACGAGGAAGGAAATGGCGAAGGTCGCAAGCGCGAACAGCACCGCATCCTCCATGTCGCCGGGAAACAGCGCCGCCGAGATATAGGTCACGCCATAGGCATAGATGCCATAGTCGAACCATTCGACCGCGTTGCCGAGCGCGGAGGCTCCGACCGCGCGGTGCAGCGGCGTGGGCTCGCGAAAGGGGGGCGGGTGCCCCGGGGCGTGGGTCGTTACGGGCTTTTCCATGTCTCACCTGTTTGCGGAGGGGGTTCGGACGACGGCTCGGGGCCGGCGGGGTCGAGCAGCGCGGCGACGGGCGTCGTGCGCGGCAGAATCTGGAAATCCTGCTGCGCCGCGCCGGGGACGGGCGCGCTGGTAGCGAGGCGCCACAGGCCGAAGGCGAGCATCGCCGCCGCCGCGAGTGCGATGAAGAGAAAGAGCCCGCCCGCACCCGCGAACGTCATCGCCGCGGCGGCGCCGAGCGGGCCGAGCGCGGCGCCGACCGAATAGAGGAGGACGAGCTGGCCGCTCGCGGTGACGCGCTCCGACGGGAGCAGGCGGTCGTTTGCGAAGGCGACGCACAGCGGGTAGAGCGCGAAGCTGAGCCCGCCGAATATCGCGCCGAGACCGAGCAATAGGGTGCCGGTAGGCGCGGTGGCGAGCGCAATGCTGACGGCAAGCGTCGCGGCGAAACACGCGATGATCACGCGCCGCCGGTCGTAGCGGTCCGACAGGCGACCGAGCGGCCATTGCAGCGCGACGCCGCCGAGGATCACGATCGTCATGAAGGTCGCGGTGTCGGCGAGGCTGAGGCCGATCCGGCGCGCGTAAATGGCGGCAAGGCCATAGAAGGCGCCGAGCAAGAGGCCGGTGATCCCCGCACCCGCGACACCGAGCGGCGACGCTTCGAACAGGCGCTTCAGCGGTAGCGAGGCGGCATCCTCGAGCAGCGGCGCGGCCGCGCGGGTCAGGCAGACGGGGATGATCGCGAGCGTGATGAGGATCGAGGCGAGTTCGAAGGGGATCTGCGGCGCCGTGTTCCCCGATCGCAGGATGAGCTGGCCGAGCGCCTGCCCCGAATAGAGCGCGACCATATACCAGGCGAGCACGGTGCCACGTGTCGCCGGTTCGGAACGGTCGCCCAGCCAGCTTTCGACGCAGATGAAGACGCCCGCGACGCACAGCCCGTCGACGAAGCGCAGCGCCGCCCACAGCGCGGGGTGCTGGAACAGCGCATAAGTCAATGTGCTTGCCGAGAGCAATGCGACGAAGGCGGCGAAGGCACGGATATGACCGACGCGGCGCACGACCTCGCCCGCACGCAGCGCGCCCACGACGAGCCCGGCAAAATAGGCGGTCGCGACGAGGCCGATGATCATCGTGCCGCTGCCCGCGCGTTCGAGGCGCAGACCGATCAGCGTCGACAGGAAGCCGCTGCCCGCCATCATCACGAAAATCGCGACCAGCAGGCTCCGCACGGGCAGGATCGTTGCGAACATCGGCCGCGTTCGGCCGCCGCATCACGCGGCGCGCCGGCCCTCCGCAGCCGCATCGACGTCTTCGACGAGCGCCTTGTGCAGCACGCGCACCGCCGCGTCGAAATCGCGGCTGTCGACGATGAACTGGATGTCGACATTACGGATTTGATGCTGCATCGCGATCATGCCGATGCCGGCGTCCTCGAGCGCGCGCAGCGCGTCGGGGACGAGCCCGGGGCGCGAAATGTCGCTGCCGATCGCCGCGATCATCGCCACCGGTTGCGTCGAGATGGCAGCCTCGGGATAGTCTTTTTGCAGGTCGGCAATCACCTTTTTCACCGCGTCGGCGCTCGCCGACAGATAATGGGTGATCGTGTTCGCGTTCGACGATTTGCTGACGATCCACAGCCGGTGGCGCGTCAGCGCGTCGAGGATCGCGGCGTCATAGCCCTTCACCCCGACCATATCCTGTTCGAAGAAGGTCAGCGCCTGCATCTGACGGATGCCGGTGACGATCTCGACGCGCGGCACGTCGGAGACATAGTCGCCCGTGACGAGGGTGCCGCCATCCTCGCGGTCGAAGGTGTTGCGCACGCGCAGCGGAATGTCGGTCTGGCGAAGGCCGCGTCCGGCCCCCGGATGGATCGCTTCCATGCCGAGGTTCGCGAGCTGGTCGGCGACATCGTAGTTGGTGCGGCCGATCTTGCGCGCCTTGTCCTCGCCGACCAGCTTGGGATCGGCGCTCGACAGGTGGAATTCCTTGTGGATGATCGCCTCGCGCGCGCCGGTAAGGACGGCGAGCCGCGAAAAGGTCATTTCGGTATAGCCGCGCGCATAGCGGCGCACCATGCCGCCCTCGCAGCCGGCATAGCCGGTCACGATCGGCAGCGTCGTGGCGAGGTCGATTCCGGCGAAGGCGTCGCCGATCCGCGCGTCGAGACTGCGGAGATCCTCCTGATCCCAAAGCGTCAGGTCGACGAAGCGCGCGTTCACGTCGCGGTCGCGCAGCAGCAATGCGGTGCTGTGCGCGCTGTGCGCCTCGCCGATCCCGGCGAGCAGTTCGCGCACCGTCATCAGCTGTTCCTTGACGCAGAAGCGGCCGTGGGCGCGCAGGCGCGCGAGGTCTTCGAGGCACGCCGCGACCGTGGCGATGCGCGTGTCGACGAAGGCGTCGGCCTCGTCGCGGCTTTCGGGCCGCGCGAACATTCCGGCGTTGCGTTCGTGCATCGCGCGGCGGACATCCTCCATCGCCTCGCGCCAGCCGCCCACATCCTCGTCGGCGACGAAGCGGCCATAGACGCCGGGCACGCCGCTCTTCTTGTTCTCGAGCAGCAGGTCGGTCATCCCGCCATAGGCCGAGACCACAAAAATGCGATTGTAGAGATCGGCACCCGACCGCCCCGCGATCAGCACATTGTCGAACAGGGTCGCGGTTGCGGCCATCGAAGTGCCGCCGATTTTTTCGACGCTATGCCCGGTCATGCGGCCACCGTCTCGGCGAGCGGGCCGCGTTCGATCGTCAGCGGTTCGGGTTCGCCGCGATGGGCGAGGAACCAGGGGCGCGGCTTGTCCACACCGAACGGCATTTCGAGCCGGTTGCTGACCGCATTATAGACGAGGAAGGCGTTGGCGCGCGGGAAGGGGGTGATGTTGCCGTTCGACCCGTGCATCAGGTTGCAGTCGAACAGGATCACGGTGCCCGGCTTGCCCGTCGGCGCGACGATGCCGTGCCGGTGCGCGAGTTCGGCGAGGCTTTCCTCGTCGGGAACGCCATATTCCTGTTTCTTGAGTGAGCTCAGATAATGATCGTCGGGGGTTTCGCCGACGCAGGTGAGATAGGTGCGGTGCGACCCCGGGATCACCATCAGCGGCCCGTTGTGCGGCGTGTTCTCGGCGAGCAGCACCGACATCGACAGCGCGCGCATCCGCGGCATGCCGTCCTCGACGTGCCAGGTCTCGAAATCGCTATGCCAGTAGAATTCCTTGCCCGTGAAACCGGGCTTATAGTTGAGGCGCGACTGGTGGATATAGACCTCGTCGCCGAGCAGGAAGCGCGCGACGTCGGCGAGCCGCGCATCGGCGGCGAGCCGCGCCATCACGGGGCTCTGCGCGTGAATCTCGAAGATCGAGCGGATCTCGTTGGCCTGCGGTTCGGTGACGATCGTGTCGCTATCGAGCGCGGCCGGATCGGCGAGCAGCGCGCCAGCCGCTTTTTGCAGGAAGGCGACCTCGTCGGCCGAGAAAATATCCTCGAGCACGATATAGCCGTCGCGGTCGAATTGCGCCGCCTGGCGCGCGCTGATCGGCGCGTCATTGTTCCATTCGCTATGGACGACAGGGTCCTGCCGCGGCCGCATTTCGGCCTCGGGTGCGTGCCGCGATGGGTAGAGGTCTTGCATCGGACGTCTCCCTTTCTGTTTTCGTGATGATCAGTCGGCGGCGACGAGGTCGGCGTCGGCCGGATAGGCGCCGGTTTCGTCGTGGACTTCCTTGCCGGTCACTGGCGGGTTGAAGGCGCAGGCGGTCAAAATGTCGGTTTCGGGCCGCACGATGTGCCGGTCATGCTCGTTGAGCGCGTACATCACGCCGGGTTCCAGCCGGTGGATTTCGCCGGTGCCCAGATCTTCGATGGTGCCGGTGCCCTTCAGAACGAACACCGATTCCAGATGATTCTGGTAGTGCATCTTGAGCTCGGTGCCCGCGAACATGGTCGTGACGTGGAAGGAAAAGCCCATGCCATCGTCCTTGAGCAGCATGCGGGCGCTCGCCCAGCCGTCCGAGCGGACGTTGCGGTCGGATTTGCGGATGTCATTCAGGTTGCGAACGATCATGTGGATATCTCCTGTGTCTGTTATTCGGCGGCGACGGCGTAGTCGGCGGCCGTCGCCTGACGGATTTTGGTTTCGAGGATGTCGAGCCCGGTGCCGAGGACGGCGTCGTCGATGACGAGCGGGGCAAGCACCTTGATCACCTCGTCGTGCGCGCCGCTGGTCTCGATGATCAGGCCAGCGTCGAAGCAGGCGGCGGTCACGGTCGAAGCAAGCTCGCCCGAGCCGACATTGACGCCGCGCATCATGCCGCGGCCGCGGGTTTCGAAGCCATGCTCGGCCGCGATGCGATCGAGCCGCATCGCGAGAATCTGGCCGCGTCGCTCGATGTCGCGCTGGAAATCGCCCGTGCTCCAGAAATGCCTGAGCGCGGCGGTCGCGGTGACGAAGGCGTGGTTGTTGCCGCGGAAGGTGCCATTGTGTTCGCCCGGCGACCATTGGTCGAGCTCGGGGCGCAGCAGGGTCAGCGCGAAGGGCAGGCCCATGCCCGAGAGCGATTTCGCCAGCGTCACGATGTCGGGGGTGAAGCCCATATCCTCGAAGCTGAAGAAGCCGCCGGTGCGGCCGCAGCCCGCCTGGATGTCGTCGACGATCAGCAGCGCGCCATGCGCCCTGGCGATGTCCGCGATGCGGCGCAGCCACTCGGGCGAGGCGGCGTTGAGCCCGCCTTCGCCCTGCACCGTTTCGACGAGGATCGCCGCGGGGGCATCGAGCCCGCTCGACGGATCGGCGAGCCGCTGTTCGAGCAGGTCGGCGGTGTCGACGTCGGGGCCGTAATAGCCATCGTAAGGCTCGTGCGCGACATGGCTGAGCGGCACGCCCGCGCCGCCGCGCTTGGTGGCGTTGCCGGTGCAGGCGAGCGCCCCCAATGTCATGCCGTGGAAGCCGTTGGTGAAGGCGATCACCATTTCGCGGCCCGTGACCTTGCGCGCGAGCTTGATCGCGGCCTCGACCGCATTCGTGCCCGTGGGCCCGGTGAACATCACGCGATGGTCGAGCCCGCGCGGTTTCAGGATCAGCTCTTCGAAGGTGGCGAGAAAGTCCTGCTTTGCATCGGTGTGCAGGTCGAGCCCGTGCGCGATGCCGTCGGCGGCGATATAATCGAGCAGCGCCTGCTTCAGGATCGGGTGGTTATGCCCATAGTTGAGCGTCGAGCAGCCCGACAGCAAGTCGAGGTAGCGCCCGCCCTGGTCGTCGTGCATCCACACGCCTTCGGCCCTGCCGAACTGGCGCGGCATGGAGCGGGCATAGCTGCGAACTTCGGATTCGCGGCGCTCATAGATCGTCCGGTCCGGAATTGCGCCGGACGGCTGGGGTGTCGTGATCATGTGTCTATCCCTGTTCTGCGTCTATCTTTGTGCGGTCGATCGGCCCGATGCGGGCCAGATATTCGGTGGCGTGGGCGCCGGCGAAATGGGCTTCGCGCTCGAACAGCGCGCTGCGTTCCAGCTCGGCGTCCCATTTGCGCGCGAGGCTGCGGAACAATCCCCACGATGCCTGATTGTCGGCGGTGATCGTGGTGATCATGTGCGACACGCCATCCTGTGCCGGCCTGGCGAGCAGGTCGGCGATCATGCGGCTCGCGAGTTGCTTCCCGCGTCCCTCGGTGGAGACGGCGACCTGCCACACGAAAAAGGCCGCGGGATCCGACGGCGGGCGATAGCCCGACACCCAACCGACGATCCGCCCCGCCTTTTCGGCGATGACGCAATGGTCGGCGAAATGTTCGCACTGGAGCAGGTTGCAATAGCGGGAATTGCGATCGAGCGGCGGACACGCCGCTATCAAAGCGGTGACGGCGGGGCCGTCCGACGCGATCGGCCGGCGGAAGCGTATATCGGCATCTGCGGCCGGAATCGCGTCAAAATCTTTCCCTGGAGGCAATGACTCTTCGTCTTTTTGCCGATCTAGTATCTTTCATCTCCTGAAATAAATTTCGGATTTATGCGGCCTAGCAAGACCGTGATTCGCGCAAAATATAAGAGTTAAGGCCAAGCGTTCAACCCGCCGCCGCAATTTTATTTCATATATCGAAATATATGACAGCCCTGTGTCACCCGTTCGCGATCAGGGATAAGGCGTTGGCGCGCGCGGGGCGGGCGGCTAACAGAGCGCATGGAATCCGAAATTGCGAACGCGACGTTGAAGGCCTTGCGGCGCGTCCTGCGCGCGACCGACGGCGGCACCCGCAGGCTGGCAGCCGCCACCGGCCTCACGCCGTCGCAGCTGCTGGTGCTGCGCGAGATCGATGCCGGCGACGAGGTGACGCCCGGGGTGGTCGCGCAGCGACTGGAGTTCAGCCATGCGACGATCACTGCGATCGTCGACCGCCTCGTCGCGCTGGGTCTCGCCAGCCGGACGCGCAGCGTACAAGACAAGCGGCGCGTCCTTTTGGAAGCGACCGAAGCGGGCCGCCGCCGCCTCGTCGAAGCGCCGGACATGCTGCAGGAAAAGTTCGAGGCGGGATTCGCTGCGCTCCCGGGGTGGGAGCAGGCGATGATCCTGGCGGGCACCGAGCGTCTGGCCGACTTGCTGGGGGCGGGCGATGTCGATGCCGCGCCGCTGCTCGACACTGGAGCGATCGATCGCGATTGAAGCAGCCGGCCGCATATTTGCGAAGATCGCCGCGCGGCATCGGCGAGTCTTGTTTTTGACTGGCCGAGGCTGTTAGTAGCGAGGGCGGCCGCCGGAGCTATCCTCTCGGATGTGCCGGACAGCTTCGACCGGCCGTTCGAGCCGATGACCTGGGGAGACGGGCGCCAGATGTACGACCTGCTGGCCGGCCTGTCGGTGATCGAAGCTTCGTCCTTCGTCGCCTCCCCGACCGCCGGGCTTTATTGCGCGCAGATGGGCGCCGAAGTGATCCGCGTCGACCAGATCGGTGGCGGCCCCGATTTCCGCCGCTGGCCGGTGACCGCGGCCAATGATTCGCTCTATTGGGAAAATCTCAACCGCGCGAAAAAGTCGGTCGCGCTCGATCTCGGCCGGCCCGAGGGGCGCGAGCTGCTGCAGGAACTGGTGCGCGCGACGGGGCAGTTCGTTACCAACTTCCCGGTCGGCGGTTTCCTGTCGCACGACACGCTCGCCGAGGGGCGCGCCGACCTGATCACCGTGCGCGTGATGGGCTGGGCCGACGGCTCGCCCGCGCTCGACTATACGGTGAACAACAGCGTCGGTTATCCGATGCTCACCGGCGCGGGCCCCGATCCGGTCAACCATGTGTTGCCCGCGTGGGATTTGCTGACGGGCGCCTATGCCGCCTTCGCGCTGCTCGCGGCGATCCAGCGGCGGAACGTCAGCGGCGAGGGCTGCGAGGTGCGGCTTCCGCTGTCCGACGTTGCGATCGGTACCGTCGCCAACCTCGGCGGGGTTGCAGAGGTGCTTTATTCGGGCGCGAATCGCCCGCGGCTCGGCAATGCGGTCTATGGGCTGTTCGGGCGCGATTTCGTAACGCGCGACGGACGGCGCACGATGATCGTGGTCGTCACGCCGCGCCAATGGACGAACCTGGTCGCCGCGCTGGGACTCGGCGACGCGATCGCTGCGATCGAAAGCGATCGCGGCGTGTCCTTCGCGGCCGACGACGGGCTGCGCTTCGATCACCGCGACGCGCTCTATCCGCTGTTCGAGCGTGCGATCGCGGCGCGCGACCATGACGATCTGGCGGCCGCCTTCGACGCGGGCGGGATCGTTCATTCGCCCTATCGCACCATGTATGACGCGGTACAGGACCCCGCGCTCGTCGCCGACAACCCGATCTTCGGCGCCGCGGACAATCCGAGCGGCTTCGCCTATCCCGCAGCGGGTGCCTTTTCGACGATCCCGCAGGCGAAGCGCCATTCGCCGCGCGCTGCCCCGCTCAACGGCCAGCATTCGGAAGAAGTGCTCGCCGACCGCCTTTCGCTTTCCTCGGGCGAGATCGCCCGCCTGATCGATGCCGGTATCGTCGGCGTGGCGAGTTGCAAAAAATGACGTTTCCCAGCTTCCGATTCCCCGAGCGAAGACGAGGGGCTATGCCGAGCGAAGTCGAGGCGGCCGCGTCGCAGTTTCTCGCTCCACTCGAACGAGCCCCTCGTCTTCGCTCGGGGAATCGGAATTATAGACTCACGCATTATCCCTGGAGACAAGCATGACCCTGCGCCGCGCCGCCATCGTCGCCCCGATCCGCACCGCTGTGGGAAAATTCGGGGGCGCGCTTTCGTCGATGACCGCGGGAGAGCTCGGCGCCGTCATTTTGAAAGCGCTCATAGAACGCACGAAGATCGACCCGGCGCGCGTCGACGACGTCGTCTTTTCGCAGGGCTATGGCAATGGCGAAGCGCCCGCGATCGGCCACTGGTCATGGCTCGCCGCGGGGCTGCCGCTCGAGGTGCCGGGCTATCAGCTCGACCGCCGCTGCGGATCGGGGCTGCAAGCGATCATCAACGCCGCGATGATGGTGCAGACGGGTATCTCCGACGTCGTTGTCGCGGGCGGCGTCGAATCGATGTCGAACGTCGAACATTACAGCACCGACATTCGCAAGGGCGTGCGCGCGGGCAACCTCACGCTCCACGACCGGCTGACGCGCGGGCGGCTGATGTCGCAGCCGGTCGAACGCTTCGGGGTGATCAGCGGCATGATCGAGACCGCCGAAAATCTTGCCAGGGATTATGGCATCTCGCGCGAAGCAGCCGACGCCTATGCGGTGCAGAGCCACCAGCGCGCCGCCGCGGCGTGGGCGAAGGGACTGTTCGACGACGAGCTGGTGCGGGTCGAGGTGCCGCAGAAGAAGGGTGATCCGGTCGTCTTTGCACATGACGAGGGTTATCGTGCCGACGCGACGATGGAGACGCTCGGTAAGCTGCGCCCGCTCGAAGGCGGGGTGGTGACGGCGGGCAATGCGAGCCAGCAGAATGATGCGGCGGCGGCGTGCCTCGTCGTCGCCGAAGACAAGCTCGACGAACTAGGGCTGGAACCGATCGCCTGGTATCACAGCTCGGCGGCGGCGGGCTGCGATCCGAGCCGGATGGGCATCGGGCCGGTACCCGCGGTCGAGCGGCTGTTCGCGCGCAGCGGCCTCGGCTGGGGCGACATCGACCTTGTCGAGCTCAACGAGGCCTTCGCGCCGCAGGTGCTCGCGGTCTTGAAGGGCTGGGGCTGGTCGGACGACGACAGCCGCAACGCGATTTTGAACGTCAACGGATCGGGCATCTCGCTCGGCCATCCGATCGGCGCGACCGGCGGACGTATTCTCGCGAACCTCACGCGCGAGCTGGTGCGCCGCGACGGGCGTTACGGGCTCGAGACGATGTGCATCGGCGGTGGGCAAGGCATCGCCGCGATTTTCGAGCGCGCTGCCCGAGGGGCATAGGATCGACGAAGATGAAACCGCCACCTCAACAAAAAGCCGTTTGTGCTGAGCTTGTCGAAGCACCGTCCTTCTTCGCGAGACCCGAAAGGAAGAACGGCCCTTCGACAAGCTCAGGGCGAACGGATTGTTGGTAATGCAAGCCGATCTGAACAACGCACTGAACGCAGCGCAGGCCTATCGTGACGCCGCGCGGAGGGCGCTCGTGGAGCGGCTCGCGCTGCATCCGATCGACCGCGAGCAGCGCGCGGCGCATGGCTTCGCATGGGTCGCGACGACGGTCGCGGCGCTGGAGGCGGTGCTGGCGTGGTGCGAGTCCGGCCAGAACTCGAACCCGCTCGATGCGTTCGATGCGAAGGTCGCGGTGCTCGCGTTCGCCGAGGGGATCGGCCAGCTCGTCGGCGGATTGCCGATGGGGCAGAATGAGATTTTCCGCCCTGCCGATCTTGGCCTAGGTGTCGAGGCGCGCGCGCTCGCGGATAGCTGCGCCGGCCTGCTCGATACCGACCACGCCGCGACCCGCGCCGCCGTCGCCGCCGAACTCGCCGCGGGGCAGTGGCCGAGTGAGACGCTGCACGACCCCGATCTCGACGCGATCCGCGAGCAGTATCGCCGCTTCACCGACGCCGCGATCGTGCCGGGCGCGCATGGCTGGCACCTCGCCAATGCGTTGATCCCCGACGCGACGGTGCAGGCGATGGCCGACCTCGGCACCTTCGGCGTCTGCATTCCCGAGGAATATGGCGGGCTCGGGCTCGGCAAGCTCGTCATGTGCATCGTCACCGAGGAATTGTCGCGCGGCTGGATCGGCGCGGGATCGCTCGGCACACGGTCGGAGATTGCGGGCGAGCTGATCGCGATGGGCGGAACCGAGGCGCAGAAGGCGGATTGGCTGCCCCGGATCGCGAGCGGCGAGGTGTTGCCGACCGCGGTGTTCACCGAACCCGACGTCGGATCGGACCTCGGATCGCTCCAGACCCGCGCGCGGCGCGAGGATAATCAGTGGGTCATAGACGGCGCGAAAAACTGGATCACCCACGCCGCGCGCTCGGACCTGATGACGCTGCTCGCGCGCACGCTTCCACAAGCGAAGGGCTATGCCGGGTTGTCGATGCTGCTCGTCCCGAAGCCGCGCGGGACCGAAGCCGATCCCTTCCCCGCCAAGGGCATGAGCGGCAGCGAGATCGAGGTGCTCGGCTATCGCGGGATGCGCGAATATGCGTTGCAGTTCGATGCGATGCACGCTCCCGCCGACGCGCTGCTCGGCGGCGCGGAGGGGCAGGGGTTCAAACAGCTCATGCGCACCTTCGAAGGCGCGCGGATCCAGACCGCGGCGCGCGCTGTCGGGGTGGCGCGGCGCGCGCTCGAACTCGGGCTCGACTATGCGCTCGCCCGCAAGCAGTTCGGCCGGGCGATCATCGATTTCCCGCGTGTGTCGGACAAGCTCGCGATGAGCCTCGTCGATTTCGTGATGGCGCGCGAGCTCAGCTATGCGGCGGCGCGCGCGAAGGACAGCGGCAAGCGCTGCGACATCGAGGCGGGGATGGCGAAGCTTCTCGCCGCGCGCGCCGCTTGGTCGAACGCCGATGCGAGCCTGCAGATCCATGGCGGCAACGGTTATGCCATGGAATATGAAATCAGCCGTGTGCTGTGCGACGCGCGCATCCTCAATATCTTCGAGGGCGCCGCCGAGATTCAGGCGCAGGTGATTGCGCGCGGGCTGGCCGAGGGGCGCAACTAGGCGTGATCATCAATCGTCTCTACTTGACGCACCGGCGAGATCCCGGCCTTCGCCGGGATGACGAGGAAAAAATACATCAACGCCGATCACGCCCTAGCCAGAGCAAAGGCTGGCGAACGGGGAAGTTGCGCACGACCTCGCCGACGACTGGGTCGGGGTTCAGCCGTTGCCAAAGCGCCAGCCAGTCGCCGCGTGTCTGCGCGAGGCCGCCGAAGAGCAGGCTCGGCTGGCGCACGGGGAAGCCGTCCCAATATTCCACGTCGGGCGGCAGCGGCCATTTCGCCTTGTCGGCGATATAGGGCGCCATCCATGCGATCGCGCCGCCGATCGAGCGGCCGTCGGGGGTCTTCCAGCCGATCAGCTCGCCGCCGCCGAGCAGCCACGCCGACGCGGTGAGGACGTCGAGGTTGAAGAGCGAATAGGCGTAGGGCTTGGTGCGCGCGAGTTCGAGCGGCTGGCGGCCGTCGGCGGCGATCTGCGTCGGGATGATGATCGTCTTGAGCCGGGCGCGGGCATCGGCGAGGATGTCGTCGCGGCCGAGCAATGCGGCGAAGCTGGCCGCCTGCAAGAGCCAGCAAGTTCCGTGGTTATTCTTCTCGTCGCGCTCTTCGGTACCGAAGGGCGAGGTGGTGAGCCAATCCAGATAGGATGCGAACCAGCCTTCGACGCCGGCGCGGATCGCGGCATAGCCCGGCGCGTCCTTTCGCGCGAACAGCGCCGCAGCGCGCGCGACCTCGACGATCTGCAGCGTGTCGATCACCCCGATCGCGCGGCCCGTATTGACGCCGATGATCGCCTGCGCGTGGTCGAGATTGGGGTTCATCCGCGTCTTTGGATCGACGAACCATGCGTGGAGGTGGCGCATCGCGGCGTCGGCGCAGCGCGGCTCGCCGGTGAGATCCCATAGCGCCGCGAGCGCGGGAACGGTCCGCCCGAAGGCGATCAGCGCGTCGCGGTGGCCGTCGAACTTGTCGGGGTTCGAGCGGCCGTCGCGGCGGATATAGGCGCCGCCGGGGTTCGCCGGATCGGGCCACCAATAATCACCTTCCGAATAATAATCCTGCGGTCCGGCGGGACTGCGCGGCGCGGGGATCGCGGCGATGGTGCGCGGCTCGGCGCCAAGCAGGGCTTCGGCTTGCGGTAGCAGACGGCGGCGCTCGATCGCGCGAATGTCGAGCGCGCCGGGCTGCGGGCGTGCCCATGCTGCGGACGCGGCGAGCAGCGCGGTGAGTAGCAGGGTACGGCGTGCGATCATTGGGGGCCCTTCGGGGCGATGCGACGGCGAAGCAACAGATCGCCGTCGACCGCGCGCGGATAGGCGCCCGGACCCCAGGCATCGTCGGCGCGAACGAGCAGCCGGTCCAGCATCGCGGCCGGCCAGCCCTGTTCCTTGTACGGCCAGTCGGATGCGCGGCCGCGATATGCGGCGACATAGTCGGTCGCCCGGCGCAGCGAGCGGCCGCGTTCCTCGGCGCGATAGAGATCGATGCCAAGGCACGCCGCGCTGTCGGCCAGCGTGTAGGCGGCGTCGAGCGCATAGAGCGAATAGTGGAAGCTGCGCGTTCGCGTCAGCTCCTTGGGCAAGGCGCCTGAGGGATCGACTTGCCGTGCGAGGCGCCTTGCAGGAAAGGCCGCCACGATCCGGCGTGCGACATCGGGGCGCCGCGCGAACAGTGCGAAGCGCGCGACCTGCGCGTCGTACCAAAGGCCATGGTTATTGGCGGCCTTGCCTTCCGCCCTGCCGTTCGGACTCGTCAGCATCCAGTCGAGATAGCGCGAAAACCAGCCTTCGAGCGCGGTCATTTCGTCCGCCGTCAGCGCGCCCGACGGCGCGATCAGCCCGGCGGCGTCGATCACCGCGACGAAGCCCGCGCCGTCGAGCACGCCTTCGGCGCGACCGTTCGACACGCCGGGCACGGCTTGCGCGAAGTTCATGTTCGGGTTCATGCGCGTCGCGGGATCGAGGAACCAGACGCGGATGACGCGCGCGGCGCCGTCGGCATATGTTCGCTCGCCACTGTAATAATAAGCGAGGCCGAGCGTGTCGGCGTCGCGCACCATGCGCGCAAGCGCGGCGCGGTCGAAGCGGCCCGATTCGATATCGGGATTGGTGTCGCCGTCGCGGCGGACATAGGCGCCGTTTGGATTGGCGGGGTTCGGCCACCAATAGCGCGCGAGGCTGACATAATCGTGGCGGTCGCCCGATAGGGGGATGCTGCGCTTGTCGGTCACCGACGCGGGTTTCGCCGCCAGCGCCTTGTCGGCGCGGACGATCAGGTCGCGATAGGCGGCGCCGATCGCCGGATCGGTTGGCAGCGCCGCCTTGATCGCTTCGAGATCGGCGGGGCGCAGCGCGAAGGTGCGGCGGCCATCGAACGACGCCGAATAGCCTTCGCTCGTCTCACAAGCAGGCGTTGAGGAAAAAGCCGCCGCCGCGGACGGAGTCGCGGCGGCGGCCAGGATAGCCCAAGGGAGTCGGGCTAAAACTGCTGGCTTCACAGGCGGACCCGGAAGCCGAAGAAATATTGCGTACCGCTGCGCGACACTTCGGCGATGCTGTCGTATCCGCCCTTGTACATGATGTCGTTGGTGCCGGTGACGTTGAGCGCCTGCAGCTTAAGCTGGACATTGTCGGTGAGATTATATTGCGCCGACAGATTGATGTAGGTCGCGCCGCGAATCTCGCGATTGGTGCCGCTGTTCGGCTTGTAATAGCCCGAACGGTAGCGAAGGTTGGCGCGCAGCGAGAGGCCCCATTTTTCGAACCACACCGATCCGCTCGCGGTCCATTTCGACAGGCCGATCAGGTTCGCGGGATCGACATAGTCGGCGATCGGCGAGGTATCCGGATATTCGAAATTGGCGAAGGCGCGGTTGACCGATCCCTGGATGCCGAGCCCGTCGAGCGGGTCGGGAAGCCAGGTGAAGGCGTGGCTCGCGGTCGCCTCGATCCCGTAGAGATGCCGCGTCTCGCTGTCGTTGGTCGGGGCGACCGGTGCGATGGTGACGGTCTCGGTTACCGGCGCGCCGCCGTCGCGGATCGTCGTGATGGTGACGTCGGTCGGGATCGGCTCCTCGGCGCTGATCACCGTGCCCTTCGCCCACTTATAATAGCCCGCGATCGAGAGAAGCGTGTCTTGCGACGCATAGAGCTCGAGGCTCGCATCGAGGTTCCATGCGCGCAGCGGCTTGAGGTTCGGGTTGCCGGTGGTCGCGTCGAAGATGATATTGTCGAGCCCCGTGCCCGCCGTCGGGTTGAGCCGGATGCCCGCGCCGAAGCTTTCGATCCCCGACCGCGCGATCGCGCGATAGGCGGCGAGGCGCAGCTTGACCTCTTGCGAAAGGTCGAAGGCGATGTTCGCGCTCGGCAGGAAATAATTATAGCTGCCCGTGGCGCGGTTCGTCAGCAGCGCGCCGTTCGGATCGGGATCGACGCTATAGCTGTCGCCGGCGGTGTCGATCGTGATCACATAGGGCTGGCGATAGCCGATCGAGGTGATGTCGGTCTTGACCCAGCGTAGCCCGATATTGCCGCTGAACGGCACGCTGCCCGCCTGCGATTCGAAATTGGCGAGGCCGTAGAGCGCATAGATGCGCTCGGTGACGTCGATGTCGCTCGGGTCGCGGCCGTCGGTCGGATAGGGAAGCGCGTCGTCGCCGCCGGTGAAGGTGCGGAACAGGCAGTCGTTGTCGAACGTCGCCCAGCGCGTGACGTTGGTGCCCATACCCTGCATGTAGCTGGTCGTCGTAAAGGGCACGCGGCAATTCTGGTTCGCCTGCGCGATCAACTCCGCCGGGGTCGCGCCGTCGATTGCGGCCAGCGTGTTGAGGTCGTTGTTGCGCGCATTGTCGTTGGTGCGCTGGTGGTCCGAATAGCGGCCGCCGACCTTGACCGAGGTGATGAAACCGTCGAGTTCGCGCTCCACGTCGAGCCGTCCGGCCCAGATGCGGTCGCGGCGGTCGGTGACGAAGCGGTTGCGCGCATAGACCGAATTGGGCGCGGTGGTCAGGAACAGGTCGTGGTCGGTGATGTCGAAATCCTCGAATTCGACGACTGGCACGACATTGTCGTCGACATAGGACAGCGTATAGCCGACGCGGCGGTTCGATCGCATGCGCGTCGCCTTCTGCGTTTCGGTGCGGTGGCTGTCCGAATAGGATCCGTCGAAGCTGACTGTCCAGCGATCGGGGGTCCAGATCAGACCCAGGCCGCCGCCCTTGTAGCTTTCGTTACGCTGGCGCGTTTCGAGCTGGTTCTCGATATTCGAATTGCCGCGATAGCTGATCAGCGCGCCGGGCGAATAGCCGTTGCTGCCGTCGCCGATGACCAGCGGTTCGATCCCGCGCAGCCCTTCGGGGATGCCGAGCACGTTGCGGTCCTCGCGGCTGCGGCGCTTCGAATATTGGCCGTCGATCGCGATCTCGAATTCGGGTGACGGGCGCCACTGGATCGCGCCGATCAGCCCGTCGCGAATCTCCGAGGTTTTCTGGGTGCGGAAGCTGCGCGACGAGGTGGGGAAATAATAATCCCCGATCGTTTCGCCGACCGTCACGCCATTGGCGGTGCGCGGCCCTTCGGCGAAGGTGCAGTTGATGTTGGCGCCGGCGGCTGCCTGCGTCGCGGCATTGCCGGTCAGCTGCCAGGGATTGTCGGCCGAGGTGTTGCAGAGCTGGAAGGTCGAATTGCCGTTGTAATAATCCTCGGGCGCGCTCGTGTCCTGACGCTGGTAACCGATCGACACGCCGATGTCGCCGAGCCCGGTTTCATATTGGTCGGTGTAGGAAATATTGGCGCGGTAGCCAAGCCCGTCGTGCTGATAGACATCGTCGTCCTGCGGCTGGAAGTCGCCGCGCACCTCGAACTGGATGCGCCGCTTGCCATAATCGAGCGGCTTCATCGAGCGAAGCTCGATCACCCCGCCGACGCCGCCTTCGAGAAAGTCGGCGCGCTGCGTCTTGTAGACGAGGACGCCGTTGACCAGCTCGGACGGGAATTGCTGGAAGGCGACCGAGCGGTCGGGCCCCGCGGTCGACACTTCGCGGCCGTTGAAGGTCGAAAAGCTCAAGGTCGGACCAAGGCCGCGCACCGACAGTTCGTTGGCGTTGCCCTTGAAGCGGTCTGCCGAGACGCCGACGATGCGTTCGAGCGTGTCTCCGACCGAATTGTCGGGGGTCGCGCCGATCTCTTCGCTGACGAGGCCGTCGACGACGACATCGGCGGCGCGCTTGAACTCGATCGAGCTGCGCTGCGTCGCGCGCGTGCCCGTGACGAGGATCTCGTCGCCGCCATCGACCGCTGCCGCCGCCGCCTCGCCTTCGGTTTCGGGCGCTTCCTGCGCCCATACGGGCATGGCGGCGAACAGCGCCGCCGACGCCAGCAAGGCGGCGCGGGTCGGCAGGACCGATGATGGCTTCATTTCCCTCTCCTTTTTATGCCGCCCCTGGATTTGCGGCGCGGACCCGGTTGATACCGGTGTCAATTTAAGTTGTTATACAACTTCCAAATTGTATTACAACTCAAAAAGGAGAAGTCAATCATTCGCGCCGGGAGCCGGTATGAACCGCAACCGCCGAATTTATTGAGGCTTTCCGCGCTTTTTCGCCAAATCGAACATCGCGGTTCCCGCGAGCAGATAGGCGCCGCTGCCGTAGAATTGTGTCTCCTTTGCCGAGACGCTGTCGGGGCGGTCGCCGACCTGCTGGACCCAGCCGAGCATGCCGTCGGGCTGGACCGCGCGGCCGAGCGCCGCCCAGCCGCGCACCGCTGCGGGCTGATAGGTCGCGCGGTCGAGCAGGCCGTTGTCGACCCCCCATGCGAAGGCATAGGTGAAGAAGGCGGTGCCGCTCGATTCGGGCGGCGTGCCGGGGTTGTTGTCGAGCAGCGAGGCGGGCCAGTATCCGTCGGCCTTTTGCAGCGTCACGAGCCGGGTTGCCATGTCCTTGAACAATTTCTCATAATAGGGGCGCTGCGGGTCCTTCTTGTCCAGCACCTGCAGCACGCGGACGAGCCCGCCCATCACCCAGCCGTTGCCGCGGCTCCAGAACAGCTTGCGTCCCTTGGCGTCGCGCATGTCGAAAAAGCGGCTGTCGCGAAAATAGAGCTGTTCCGACGGGTCGAAGAGATAGTCGGTCGTCGCCTTCCACTCTTCGTGCACGAAATCGGCGTAGCGCTTGTCGCCGGTCGCTTTGGCGAGGCGGAGCAGTGTCGGCGGCGCCATGAACAAGGCGTCGCACCAGCACCAGCGATCGGTGCAGGCCGACGTGCCCTTGCCGGGCGCGACGGGGATGAATTCGAGCCCCATCGTCGGCCGGTTGGCGAGGACATGGTCGAAATAGGCGCGCATCGGCGCGATCGCCTTCTTGCCCGCGCCATTTTTCGCCGCCCATAGCCACGCCTGCCCGATCAGCTGATCGTCGGCGTGAAAGGGAAGGTCGCCCAGTTGCCATTTTTCGGCGCGGCCAAGGTCGAGCAGCGGCTTTGCATATCGTCTGTCGCGGTTCGCGAGCTCGGTCAGCGCGACCCAGAAGGTCGCCTGCTGCCAGTCGCGTACCTCTTGTACGCTCTTGCGCGCCGCCGGCATCGTCGCCCAGTTGGTGCGGTTCGCGAGCTGCCAGTCGGCAACGCGGCGCGTGTCGGTGAGGATCGCGGCGGGGTGCGGCATCACCGGCTCGGCGGGCGCCGACAAGGCCGCGGGCGTCGTCATCAGAATCGAAAACAGGCTCAGCGACATGGCATATCCTCTCCCTCTCAAGCGGGCCCGGCTTTTCGCCTTGACACCGGTGACATACCTCTTTCCTTTTTAATCGAGTGTCAATAATGTTGTCACACAACTAGCGCATATGGCCAGAGGGAATGGAATGCCGAAAATCGTGTCAGCCCGGGTGATATTGACCTCGCCGGGCCGGAATTTCACGACGCTGAAAATCGAATGCGATGACGGCACGACCGGCGTCGGCGATGCGACGCTCAACGGCCGCGAACTGGCCGTCGCGGCCTATCTTTCGGAGCATGTCGTCCCCTGTCTGATCGGGCGCGACGCACATCGGATCGAGGATATCTGGCAATTTCTCTACAAGGGCGCCTATTGGCGCCGCGGGCCGGTGACGATGGCGGCGATCGCGGCGGTCGACATGGCGCTGTGGGACATCAAGGGCAAGATCGCGGGGCTGCCGGTCTATCAATTGCTCGGCGGCGCGGCGCGCGAGGGCTGCATGGTCTATGGCCACGCCAACGGAACGACGATCGAAGATACGATCGAGGCGGCCCTCGATTACCAGCGGCAGGGGTATAAGGCGATTCGCCTGCAGTGCGGCGTGCCCGGGATGGCGTCGACCTATGGTGTCAGCAAGGACCGCTATTTCTACGAGCCCGCCGACAATGACCTGCCGACCGAAAATATCTGGTCGACGGCGAAATATATGCGGATCGTCCCCGAACTCTTCGCCGCGGCGCGCGAGGCGCTCGGTTGGGACGTCCATCTGCTCCACGACATCCATCACCGGCTGACCCCGATCGAGGCGGCGCGGCTCGGCAAGGATCTCGAGCCCTATCGTCCCTTCTGGATCGAGGATGCGACCCCGGCCGAAGATCAGGAGGCGTTCCGCCTGATCCGCCAGCACACGACGACGCCGCTGGCGGTCGGCGAGATTTTCTCGTCGGTGTGGGATTGCAAGCATCTGATCGAGAACCGGCTGATCGACTATATCCGCGCGACGGTGCTCCACGCGGGCGGCATCACGCATATGCGACAGATCGCCTCTCTCGCCGACCTCCACCAGGTCCGCACCGGCTGCCACGGCGCGACCGACCTGTCGCCGGTGACGATGGCGGCGGCGCTGCATCTGGGGCTTTCAATCCCCAATTTCGGTATACAGGAATATATGCGCCACACGGTGGAGACCGACGCGGTTTTTCCGCATGCCTACCGCTTCGCGGAAGGCATGCTGCATCCGGGCGACGCGCCCGGCCTCGGCGTCGAGATCGACGAGGCGCTCGCCGAAACCTTTCCTTATGCTCGCGCCTATCTGCCGGTGAACCGGCTCGAGGACGGAACGATGTGGAGTTGGTGATGCGGTCGAAGATCCTTGCCTTTTCGCACCGGACAAAATCGCCCCAACTTCGAACGCGTAATTCATGGGCACGGACCCTAGCCAGCCTCGCGGCTCGATGATAACGCAGCATCCATGGCGGTAACCAAGGCGGCATCGCTGGCCGACGATCTGGTCCAGCGTTTCGAGGAACAGATCGAAACGGGCGAAATGCCCGTCGGATCGCGTTTCCCGACCGAAAAAGAGATCACCGAGACGTTCGGCGTCAGCCGCACGGTCGTGCGCGAGGCCTATTCGCGGCTCGCGGCGCGCGGCCTGCTGGTCTCGCGGCGCGGATCGGGCGCCTATGTTCCCGACGGCGCGCAATATCGCGCCTTCCAGGTGACTGCCGAAGAAATCGGCGAGATCGACGATGTATTGAGGCTGCTCGAAATGCGCATGGGGTTCGAGGTCGAAATGGCCGACCTTGCCGCCCGGCGCCGGACCGATGCGGACCTTGCGGCGCTGCGGCATACGCTCGACGCGATGGAGGAAAGCCGCGACGTCGATGCGTCGGTCGCCGCCGACGCCGCCTTTCACGCCGCGATCGCAAGCGCGACCGGCAATCCCTATTTCCTGCGCTTCACGCAGTTTCTCGGCGTGCGGCTCGTGCCGTCGCGGCGGCTCTATCTGCAGGGCGACGATCCGGTCCGGCACCAGCGCTACGCGCACACGATCAATCGCGATCATGAGGCGATCGTCGTCGCGATCGAGGCGGGCGATCCCGTCGCCGCGCGCCGCGCCGCGCGCCGGCACATCGAAAAGTCGATCCAGCGCTATCGCGGTTTGAAGGAGAGCCGATAGCGGGGCGAATCGGACGCCGGAGCGGTGGCCGAATATGGAGCGGCAAGGAAATTAGCTAGCTACCGACCTTGATTTCGACTCGTGATGCTCTATTCCAACCCCCGTGCAAGGCGACCCCGACAATTACCTCAGCCTGCTGTCGGCCGCGCAGATCGAGACGCTGCGGCACGTTTACGAGCATAAAAATTCCAAGCAGATTGCCCGTCTGATGAACGTGTCGCCGCACACCGTCGATGAGCGTGTTCGGCGCGTGTTAAAAAAACTTAATGTTTCCAACAGAATCGAAGCGGCGCGGATCCTGGCGGTTAACGGTGTCTTCGATCATGTTACCCCTTATCAGCCTTTGACATATCAATTGATCGACCTAGGCGAGGTTCCTCCAGCCGTCGATGCGGAACCGGGGCGCAGTTCGTTTCGGCGATTTTTCGATATTGGTTCGCCATTTCCTACCGCGTCCCAGCCGGCCAACCGGCATGGGTTGATGGAAAGGATAATCTGGCCAATCCTGATCGCCTTCGCGACGATTTTGGCTTTCTCCGCCCTCTATTCGATCCTTGTCGGACTCGGTCGCGTTCTGACCTGATGTTCGAACGAATGCTGCGGGGGGGAACCGGTAGCA
The DNA here is from genome assembly GCF_000756385.1 of Sphingopyxis sp. LC363. Classification (GTDB taxonomy): domain Bacteria; phylum Pseudomonadota; class Alphaproteobacteria; order Sphingomonadales; family Sphingomonadaceae; genus Sphingopyxis. Next base: position 67,590 of record NZ_JNFC01000056.1, on the reverse strand, counting down.
TTCTTTTTCAAGGAAAAAGATGATGCTGAATCAACGAGTTTCTGCGGCGAAGAAGATCGCTTCCGAGCTGCATCTGGCCGAAGACGCCATCGACGAAGCGATGATCCGCATCGCGCAGCTCGCCGCGACGCTGCCCGCCGCGCGCCGCGAGACGAATATGTCGGCGATCGTCGGCCAGGAAGCGATGGCGAAGGTCGCACAGGCGCTCGCCGCCGCCGGCGAGGTCCGCCAGCTCTTGACCGACGCGCATCTGGCGCTGACCGTGACGCAGAAGGAAGTCGGCCTCGGCACGCGCATGTTCGGCGCGGGCGTCAAGCCGGCGAGCGCGAAGCTGGTCGACGAGGGCAGCAACGACCGCCAGGGCGCCGACGCGCCGGCGTTCGCGAAGGCCGGTTGATCCGCAAGAAAGGTTGACTGCCACAATGTGGTCCGTGGCGATCTATTATGCCGTTCTGCTCATCACCGTCGCCGTCGCGATCCGACGCGGCGGACCGCTCGAACGCTGGGCAGCCTATACGGCATTGATCGCCTCGGTCCTCACGACGGCCGTGACGCCTTTCCCGACCTGGACCAACATCGAGGTCAATATCTTCATCATCGACGTACTGGTTCTGATGAGCTTCTGGTTCATCGCCATGCGGACGCAGAGTTTCTGGCCTTACTGGATTACCGGATGGCAGCTGATCGCCATATTTGGGCATATCCAGAAACTCATGTTCTCGGAGATATTGGCGCGGCCCTATTCGCTGCTTTCGGTGTATATATCCTATCCGATCCTGTTGCTGATCATCTACGCATCGGGATCCTACAGTCGGCGGAATGACGTTACGGCCTGAAATGTGGCTCCCCAGGGGCATCGTCACATGCAGCCGTTTTCGAACGAAGAAATTGCCGAGCTGAAATCGCGGGTCGACCAGATCCACGAACTGCTCGCGAGCCGCGGCGAGGAATCGCCATCCGCCGCCGCGCGCCCGGCCGAAGCTGTTCGCCGCGACGCGGCGACAAGCGCGGGGCTGCTCGACCAATTGTCGCTCAGCATCCAGATCCGGCGTATCCGCCGCAGCCATTTCGGGACCGCCGAAATGTCGGGGCCTGTCTGGGACATGATGCTCGATCTGATGCTCGCGGGCGCGCACGGCCGTATGCTCAGCGCGAGCGATCTCGCGACCGGGGCGGGGGTTCCGCTGTCGTCGGGGCTGCGCATGATCGCATCGCTCGAGCAGCGCGGACTGGTGCATCGCTCGATCGACGAGCGCGATCGCCGCCGCACGATCGTGCGCCTGAGCGACAGCGGGACCGAGCGCATGGCGAGCTATTTCGAAAAGATCGGCGGCGTCCGCCAGGCTCTTCCCCCGCTGGCGGCCTGATCCCCGGATCGGGTGCGGGGGCGACTGGTCGCGCGCACCGCACCCGGCCGCTCCTATTCGGTCATTTCCTTCATCATGCGGTCGACCTTGATCATCGCCTCGCGCTTGATCTGGCAGATGCGCGCGGCGCTGACGTCGAGCGTCAGGCCGATTTCGTGCAGGTTGAGTTCTTCGAAGAAATAGAGCTGGAGCACCATCTGCTCGCGCTCGGACAGGCGGCCGACGCACTCGCGCAGCGCCCCCATCAGATCCTCCTGCTCGCAGCGTTCGTCGGCGCCGGCATCCTCGTCGGCGGCGAGGAAAGCGCCGATGTCGGTCAATTCGTCGAGCGAGGTCGACCGGCCGTGCGTCGCATTGCGTTCGAGCGCGAAATAATCCTCGGCCGACATGTCGAACGCGACCGCCATCTCGGCCGCGGTCGGCGCGCGCATCAGCTGCTGTTCGAGCGCGCCGCGCATCGCCTGGATCCGCTTCGCGGCGACCATCGCCGAGCGGCCGACGTCGGCCTCGCGGCGCAGCTGGTCGATCATCGCGCCGCGAATGCGCGTTGTCGCATAGGTGGCAAAGGCGAAGCCGCGCTCCTCATAATGGCGGCTCGCTTCGATCAGCGCGATCAGCCCGGTCTGGATCAGATCGTCGAGTTCGCTGGTCCGCGACACGCGCGAAAAGACCTGCCACGCGATCTTGCGCACCAGCGGGGCATATTCCTCGACCAGCGCCTCGACGCTTTCGCCATAGCCTCGCGCACCCGGCGCTCGGCCGCTCGCGGCAAATTGCTCGGCGGGCTCAATTCTCATGCACTTGGTCCTCCATGGGGGCGTCGGGCCCGGACGCGAGGCGCGGCACTTCGGCGCCGATCGTCGCGACGATTTCGGTCTGCTTGGTCGCGGGAATCTCGAGGTAGGAGATGACGGCGACGTCGGGGAAAGTGGCGCGCACGAGGCGCGAAAGCGCGGAGCGGCAGATCGGCGAGGCGACGAGCGCGAAGCTGCGCGTCTGGAGCAGCAGCGGTTCGACCGCCTGTCCGACCTGTTCGATGATCGTCATCGCCATGCCATGTTCGAACGGCCATTCGGCGGCCGGATTGGCGCGCACGGCCTGGTTGAGAAGCATTTCGATTTCGGGGCTGAAGGTGACGACGGGAAGCGGCATCCGGCTCGGCACGATCGTCTGGACGATGAGCGCGCCGATGCGCTGGCGCACCGCCTCGACCAGGTCGATTTCGCCGAGTTGCTGGCCCGACAGCGCAACCATCGCCTCGGCGATCTTGCGGAAATCGCGCAGCGGCACGCGTTCGACGAGCAGCGATTTGCAAAGGCTCGCGACGCGCGGCAGCGAATAGCCTTGCGGCGAGAGATTCTGCGCGAGCTGCGGATAATGCGTCTTGAGATTGTCGATCAGCGCCTGCGCATCGTCGATGCCGAACAGCTCGGCCGCCGATCCGACGATACTGTTGTTGAGGTGCGTCGCGACGACGGTGGCGGGGTCGACGACCGTATAGCCCGCCGCGATCGCGTCATTCTGCATCGCCTTCGGAATCCACAGCGCGTCGAGGCCGAAGGTCGGATCCTTGCACGGCCGCCCGGTCACCTTGGTGACGAGGTCGCCCGAATCGAGCGCGAGCATCTCGTTGGGGAAGACCTCATCCTCGCCGACGATTACCCCGGCGACCGAGATGCGATAGACGTTGCCGGGCAGCGACAGATCGTCGCTGACCTTCACCGGCGGGACGACGAAGCCGAGTTCCTTCGACAGCTGGCGGCGGATGCCGGTGATGCGCGTCATCAGCGGCGATCCCTTGCGTTCGTCGACGAGGGTGACGAGCGCATAGCCGATCTCGAGCTGGCACGCGCTTGCGTCGCTGACGTCGGCCCATTCGATGTGCGAGGGGTCGGGCGCGGGCGCGGCGGGCTCGGGCAGGTCGGCGACCGCGGCTTCGGCTCGGCGGAGCTGCCAGCCGATCGCGAAGGAGAGCGCGGCGGCGGGCAGGATCAGCATCTGCGGCATCGCGGGAACGAGGCCGAGGATGAGGAGGATGCCGCCGACCGCCATCCAGATGACGGGCGAGGAGAATTGGCTGCCGATCTGGCCGCTGAGGTCGAAGGGCGACGCGACGCGGGTGACGATCGCGGCGGCGGCAATCGACAGCAAAAGCGCTGGAATCTGCGCGACGAGCGCGTCGCCGATCGCGAGTGTGATATAGGTGCTTCCGGCTTCGGACAGGCTGAGGCCGTGGCTGAACATGCCGAGGATCAGCCCGCCGACGATGTTGACGAACAGGATCAAGAGGCCCGCGACCGCGTCGCCCTTCACGAATTTCGAGGCGCCGTCCATCGAGCCGTAGAAATCGGCTTCGGTGCCGACCTCGACGCGGCGCGCCTTGGCTTCTTCGGGGGTGAGCAGCCCGGCATTGAGATCGGCGTCGATCGCCATCTGCTTGCCGGGCAGCGCATCGAGGGTGAAACGCGCCGACACTTCGGACACGCGGCCCGCGCCCTTGGTGATCACGATCAGGTTGATGATCATCAGCACGAAAAACACGAACAGGCCGACGACATAGTCGCCGCCGATCAGCACTTGGCCGAACGCCTCGATGACATGGCCCGCCGCCGCGGTGCCCTCGTGGCCGTGGACGAGCACGACGCGCGTCGAGGCGACGTTCAATGCAAGGCGGAACAGGGTCGCGAGCAGCAGCACGGTCGGAAAAGCCGAGAAGTCGAGCGGTTTCGACGCCTGCAGCGCGACCATCAGGATCAACAGGCTGATCATGATGTTCGCGACGAAGCTGATGTCGAGAATCAGCGGCGAGACCGGGATCACCATCAGCCCGACGAGGATCAGCATCCCCGCCGGCAGCGCCGAGACGCTGGCGAAGCGCGCGAAATTGCGGAGGTTGAAGCCAGCGGTCATGCCGCGCCTCCCGAAAGCGACGCGAGCCGCCGATAGGCATCGGCGGCAAAGCCCATCGAGAGCTTCTTTGGCATAGGCTGGATATCCATCATCTGGAGCGGCGGACGTCCTCCGCCGGCGGCGCTCGCCAACCCGCTCGAGCTGCTCGCCTGCGCGTGCCAGCCGGTGGGGGCGAAGGGCTTCATATTTTCGATCTTGCCGCCCTCTTCGAGCTTCACGCGAAAGCGTTCGCGGATCTCCGCAAGGCTGCGCATGCTGCCGTCGCCGGCGTAGAAGACCGACCGGTTTGCGGCGGCCGCCTCGGGCATCATCGACGCGCCGGGCTGGTCGGGATCGGCCGCGAGCGCCGTCAGGAATTTGGCGGCGCCGCCGCTCCCGAGGAAATGCGCGAGATAGAGGTCGACCGGCTCGGCGCTGCGGCCGATCCGGCTTTCGAGATAGGCGCGATTGTCGCCGGTCAGCGCGGCGGCCATATTCGAGGAGGCGGCGGGATCGTCGCGCAGGTCGAAGATCTGCTGACGAAGCGCGGGATCGGCGACGCTCAGCCGGCCCGACGCGTCGCGGCCGATCGCATCGGCCGCCCAGGCGAGGCCGTGGTTCGCGCCGTGGCGGTCGAGCGTCGCGAGCCAGGTCTGCTTGGTGAACTGATAGAGGCCGCGCGCCGACGAGGTCGACGCTTTGGCGGCCGGATTATAGGCGCTCTCGACGCGCGCGACGTCGAACAGATAGTCGAAATCGATTCCCGACCGCACCGACGCATTCTGCACCGCGTCGAGCACGGGGGCGGCGATGCGGTTGGCGCCCTGGGGATTGTTGATTGCGTTCATGGCTTTCGGTTCCGCTTGTTCAGCAGACCAAAAGCAATCATCGTGCCATTTCGCGGAAACGACCGATATTTTGTTTATTTTTAGTAGCTTAAAGCAGCTCCGCGCGGGCGGGTGCCGCGGATGTCATGGCTTTTGTCAATCCTCTGACGCGTCCAGTTCTTCAATATGTTGACGCGCACCGCAGCGGCTTCGAGCTGGTTCAGCGTCTGCCCGATCAGCGCGCGCGCGCGATGCTCGCTGCCCGCGGGGACCGCCGCGCCGCGAAACAGGATCACCGCGGTCGCGAGTTCCTCGGTCGCGGCGATGATCGCGCCGGCATCATGCCCGTCGAGCGCGCCGACGAGCGTGTTGAGCCGCGCCTGAACCTCATCCATCTGCGCCAGCATCATTCGGCCCCGCGGCCGTGAAAGTCGAGCATCGCGCTCGCGATGATCGCGGGGTGGACGCTATAGCTGCCGTTGGCGATCGCGGTGCGCAGCGATGCGACGCGCGCGACGTCGACCGGCGGCGCCTGGTCGGCCAGGCTACCGGCGAGGCGCGTCAGCTTCGCGGTCGGCAGATTTTCCTGTGCCGGCTGGAGCTGTGCGGGCGTGCGCATCGCCGCGACACTTTCGCTCGCGACCCGGCGCAACGGGACGGCGCGGCCGACGGCGCCGACTGGTCCGATCTTGCTGTCACCCGACATAAAAGCCTCCATCCGGTGCCGTCAGAAAAGTGACGGCGCGGTTCACGAAGGCTTTAACGGACGGTGTATGCGGCGATTAAGGCGGCTGATCAAAAAAACAAAAGAAAGGCCCGGCGCCGTCGGAAAGCCGACAGGCCGGGCCTGGAGGAGGGTAAGGTAAGAAAGATCAGTCGTGCAGGACGGCGCGCCCCGGCCCTGTGACGGTGGCGCTGAGCTTCGACTTGTTGTCCTCGCCCTTGAGCGCAATCGTCTCGCCGACGCGGCCGTCCTCGGCGGCGATCGCGGCATAGCTGATCGAATAGCTTTGCGTGTCGATCGTGACGCGAACATTGTCGCCGCGGCGGATCACCGGGGCGCTTTGCGCGGGGCGGGCATAGCTTGCCGCCGCGGGTGCGGCGCCGGCGGGTCCCGTCATCGGGACGCGCAGGCGCCAGCCGAGCGCGTCGCAGCGCACTGCAAGCGTGTGCGCGTCGATCGCGGTGATCGACGCCTGTTCGGGGCAGCGCGCGAGCTTGATGCGGCGATCGATCGGCGTCGCCGTACGGCCCAGCGCATTGGCGACCGTCGCGGTCAGCGCGTCGATCGTTTGCCAGTCTTCGGTCGCCTGCTGGGCGCCGGCACCATATGGGGCGGCGATGAGGCAGGCGGCGAGGCCGGCGAGAATTTTGCGGGACAAGGTCGATCTCCTTCGGTCCGGTTGTTCGCCCGATAAGCTGCAGGAAGCGTGCCAGTCGCGGTTTGACGCGCGGTTTTGCCGAGGGGCGACGGGCGTCGTCGGTTTTTTGACGAGGGCGCTCGCACCTTGCATTGAACTCCATATAAATTATTGAAATATGATGATTAATTTCTTTTGGCACGGCCATTGCATCATGCCTTGGTGTATTTCCGCGCGTCCGTGCCACCCGGCCGGACCCGGCGAAAGCCCCGCCGCCGGATGGCGGCAAATGAAGGAACGGGATGATGGCATCCGAGAAACTCTTTGGCCTGCACGCGACTGCGCTCCAGCTGCGCAGCCAGCGCATGATGATGCTCGCGTCGAACATCGCGAACGCCGCGACGCCGAATTACAAGGCGCGCGACATCGACTTCGCCAAGGCGCTCGACCTCGCACAGCAGGGCGCCTCGACCGACGGCGCGATTTCGTATCGCGTGCCGGTCCAGGCGTCGCTCGACGGCAACACCGTCGAGATGGCGACCGAGCAGACCGCCTATGCCGAAAACGCGCTGGCCTACCGGTCGAGCCTCGCCTTCCTCAGCGGCCGCATCAACACGCTGTCGCGCGCGCTCAAGGGCGAATGACGATGAACGGCAATTTCTCGGTCTTCGACATCAGCGGCCGCGCGATGTCGGCGCAGCTCGTCCGGCTGAACACGACGGCGTCGAACCTTGCCAACGCGGGGACGGTCGCGGGCAGCGAGGCGGGCGCCTTCCGCTCGCTGAAGCCGGTGTTTCGCACCGTGATGGACGACCATGGCCGCGCGACGGTCCAGATCGATCAGGTCACGACCTCGAAAATGGCGCCGTCGAAACGCCATGATCCGTCGAACCCGCTCGCCGACGCCGACGGCAACGTCTGGGAAGCCGCGGTCGATAGCGCCGCCGAGCTGGTCGAGATGGTCGAGACCGCGCGCCAGTATCAGAACAATGTCCAGGTCCTCGAAACCGCGAAGGGCCTGATCAACGAAACTCTCAGGATGGGACAGTAAGATGGGCGTCAACAGCATCACCAACAACAACCCCGTGATCCACCCCAAGGGCACCAGCCAGCAGATGGATCAGAGCGATTTCCTCCGCCTGATGACCGCGCAGCTGTCGCAGCAGGATCCGTTCAACCCGGTCGATAATCAGCAGATGGTCGCTCAGATGGCGCAATTCTCGAGCCTCGCCGGGATCAGCGAGACGAACAATGTGCTCGCGCAGATTTCGGAGCAGCTGACCGCGCAGACGCAGCTGCTCAAAGACATCAAGGCCGCCACCCCGGCGCCCGCTCCCACCACGCAGGAAGGATAAGTCCATGTCATTCTATACCTCGCTCTCGGGCCTCAAGGCTTCGCAGACCGATATGTCGGTCATCTCGAACAATATCGCCAACGCCGGCTCGGTCGGCTTCAAGCGCAGCAAGGCGCAGTTCGGCGATATCTTCGCCTCGTCGCCGACGCAGTCGACGAAGACGATCGCGGGCCAGGGCACGCGCCTCAACGGCATCACCCAGCAGTTCACGCAGGGATCGTACGAAGCGAGCGAAAAGACGCTCGACATGGCGATCGTCGGCGAGGGCCTGTTCATCGTGAAGGGCAATCCGCCGACCGAAGCGATCACCTATACGCGCAACGGCTCGTTCGAACCGACGCCCGACGGCTATGTCATCGACACGACGGGTTCGAAGCTGCAGCTGCTGCCCGTCGATGCCGACGGCAATGTCACCAACAACACGCTCGCCGGCGCCTTCGACATGCAGCTGCCCACGGGCGCGCCGTCCGACCCGACCGCGTCGCTGGTCAATGTGTCGATCGGACTCGACGGCCTCGTCACCGCGACTTTCGCGAACGGGGAAGACCAGATGCTCGGCAAGGTTGCGATGGCGACCTTCCCGACGATGTCGGGCCTGCGTCCGACGGGCGATGCGCACTGGCAGTCGACGGGCGAAAGCGGCCCGCCGACGATCGACGGCCCGACCAGCGGCTCGATGGGCGCGGTCCGTTCGGGCGCGCTCGAACGCTCGAACGTCGATATCACCGAGGAGCTGGTGATGCTGATGTCGGCGCAGCGCAATTTCCAGGCGAATGCCAAGGCGATCGAGGGCGCGTCGCAGCTGACCCAGACGATCATCGGCATGCGCTGACGCAGCCCTGACCACCGCCTGCCGGGAGTATCCAGATGGACCGCCTCATCTATACCAGCCTTACCGCGATGCGGGGCAGCATGTCCCGGCAGACGGCGATCGCCAACAATCTGGCGAACGCGCAGACACCCGGCTTCCGCGCCGATATGGCCAATGCGCAGTCGCTGTGGCTCGACGGCAGCGGGCTCGACGCGCGTGCGATGGCGTCCGAGGAAGTGCTCGGCGCCGACATGCGCGCCGGGACCGTCACCCAGACGGGCCGCGACCTCGACATCGCGATGCAGGGCGATGCCTTGCTGGTGGTGCAGGCGAAGGACGGCGAAGAGGCGTACACGCGGCGCGGCGACCTGCAAGTCTCGCCGAGCGGGCTGCTCACCACCGGCGACGGCAACCCCGTGCAGGGGACGCAGGGCCCGGTGACGATCCCGCCCGCCGACGCGATCAACATCGACCAGGAAGGCCGCGTGTGGGTCGTGCCGCAGGGCGGCGATCCCGAAAATCCGCAGGAGGTCGACCGGCTGCGGCTCGCGACTCCCGCGGGGTCGGAAATCGTCAAAGGCCTCGATGGCCTGTTCCGCGTCAAGGGCGGCGGCATATTGCCGGACGACCCCGAAGCGCGGCTGCTCACCCGCTCGATCGAAGGATCGAACGTCACCGCGACCAGCACGCTCGTCGAGATGATCGAGGCGAGCCGCAGCTGGGACACCCAATTGAAGATGATCAGCGACGTGCGCGACATGGACAGCGCGACCGCCAATCTGATGCAGCTCCCCCGTTAGAGCACGCTCAAGGAGAATATGAAATGAGTATCGGTGCCTTGCACGTCGCGCGGACCGGTCTGGATGCCCAGGGCTTCCGGATGCAGGTGATCGCCAACAACCTCGCCAACGTCAACACCACGGGCTTCAAGCGCGACCGCGCGAGCTTCGAGACGCTGAGCTATCAATTGATGACGCAGGCCGGCGCGCCTTCGACCGCGGAAAATCGCTATGCGACGGGGCTCAATCTCGGCACCGGCGTCGCACTCAACGGCACCGCGCGCATCGATACGCAGGGCGCGTTCCAGACGACGGGCAACGGGCTCGACGTCGCGATCGACGGCGCCGGCTATTTCCAGGTCGAAATGCCCGACGGGCGCATCGGCTATACTCGCGCGGGCAATTTCGGCCGCGCCCCCGACGGCACGATCGTGACGTCGGACGGCAAGCCGCTGACCCCCGCGATCCAGCTTCCCGAGGATGCGAGCAATGTGACGATCGGTCTCGATGGCACCGTCTCGGCGACCGCCGCCGACGGCACCGCGCTCGAACTCGGCCGGATCGAGATCGCGCGCTTCGCCAACCCGGCGGGGCTGCAGGCGATCGGCGGCAACATGCTCGTCGAAACGCAGGCCTCGGGTGCGCCGCTCGTTGGCGGCGCGGGCGAGGAAGGCCGTGGCTCGCTCCGCGGCGGGATGCTCGAGGGATCGAACGTCAATGTCGTCGAGGAGCTCGTCGACATGATCGAGACGCAGCGCGCCTATGAGGTCAATTCGAAGATGATCTCGGCGACCGACGAGATGATGAAAAATGCGTCGCAGACTCTCTAGGCTGGCGATGCTGGCCGTCGCGCTCGCGCCTGTCTTGGCGCACGCGAAGGACAAGCTGCCGCCCGACGCCTTTGCGGCGTCGATGCCGCTGCCGCCTCCTCCGCCGCCGGCGAACGGCTCGATCTTTCAGGGCGCTTATGTGCCGCTGACGTCGGGCGGGCGCGCGGGCGCGGTCGGCGACATCGTCACGATCCAGCTCGTCGAGCGCACCGCGGCGACGAAAAGCAATGCTGCGGGCACCCAGCGCGACGGCGATATCGGCCTCACGCCGCCGACCACCGGACCGCTGTCGCTGTTCAACCCCAGCGATATAGCAATGGGGGGAGGCCAGCAGTTCAAGGGCAAGGGCGAAGCGTCGCAGTCGAATGCGCTGTCGGGCGAGGTCAGCGTGACCGTCGCCGCCGTCTATCCCAACGGCACGATGCTGGTGAAGGGCGAGAAATTCCTGACCCTCAACCGCGGCGACGAGCGCGTCCAGATCTCGGGGATAGTGCGCGCGATCGACATCAGCCCCGACAACCGCATCCTGTCGACCCGCGTCGCCAACGCGCACATCCGCTACGTCGGCAAGGGCGAGATCGCGCGCGCGAGCCGGCAAGGCTGGCTGCAGCGTTTCTTCTCGATCATCAGCCCCTTCTAACAAGGAATTTGAAGTGACCCAGCGTCCGATCCTGTTCACCCTTTTTGCGCTGCTGCTCGCGAGCTTCGCCTTCGCGGCGCCCGCGCACGCCGAGCGCATCAAGGACATGGGCCAATTCCAGGGGCTGCGCGCGAACCAGCTGACGGGCTACGGCCTGGTCGTGGGCCTCGCCGGCACCGGCGACGACAGCCTCGACTATTCGACGTTGGGCATGCGCGGCGCGGTGTCGCGCTTCGGCCTGACGCTGCCGCCCGGAGTGAACCCGGCGCTCAAGAACGCCGCGGCGGTGATGATCACCGCCGAACTGCCGCCCTTCGCCAAGCCCGGCCAGCGGCTCGACGTCACCGTCTCGGCGATCGGCAAGGCAAAATCCTTACGCGGCGGCACGCTCGTGCTCGCGCCGCTCTATGGCGCCGACGGACAGATTTACGCGATGGTGCAGGGTAACCTCGTCATTGGCGGGCTCGGCGTCGATGCCGCCGACGGGTCGAAGCTGACTGTCAATGTGCCGTCGAGCGGGCGCATCGCGGGCGGTGCGACGGTCGAACGCGCGGTCGACACCGGCTTTGCGACCGCCAGCTATCTGACCTTCAACCTCCACCAGTTCGACGCGACCAATGCGAAGCGCGTCACCGACGCGATCAACGCCGCGCTCCCCGCCACCGCATCGATGATCGACGGCGCGAGCATCGCGATCCGCGCCAGCGGAAACGGCGACGAGCGGATGCGGCTGATGTCGCAGATCGAGAATCTCGGCGTGACGCGCGCCGAACCGCCGGCGAAAGTGATCGTCAACGCGCGCACCGGCACGGTGGTGATCAACGGCGCGGTCCGCGTCGGTACCGCCGCAGTCAGCCACGGCAAGCTCACCGTGTCGATCAAGGAAGCGCCGATGGTCGTCCAGCCCGCGCCGTTCAGCCGCGGCCAGACCGCGATCGAGCCATCGAGCGAGATCGAAGTCACCGAAGATTATCGCCCGGCCTTCCTGATGAACCCCAATGCCTCGCTCTCCGATCTGGTCGATTCGATCAACCGGCTGGGCGTTCCCCCCGGCGACCTCGTCGCCATCCTCGAGGCGCTGAGCCAGGCCGGCGCGCTCACTGCGGAACTGGTGATCATATGACGAGCCCCATTTCTTCCGTTTCGGCGACGCCCACCCCCGCGGCTGCGGGGGGCGGCGACGGCGGGCTGCGCAAGGCGGCCGAGGCGTTCGAAGCCGTGATCCTGCGCCAGCTGATGGCGTCGATGCGGCAGGCGAAGCTTGCCGACGACATCTTCGGGTCGAGCGCGACCGACAATTTCCGCGAGATGGCCGACGCGCGCACCGCCGACAGCCTCGCCGCGATGCGCCAGTTCGGCATCGCCGACATGGTCGAGCGGCAGTTCCGCGGACCGCTCGGCGGGCTTGCCACGCGCTCGGGCGGAGGCGTGCAATGAGCGACTTGCTCGGCATCGGCTACAGCGGGCTCAAGGCCTATTCGCGCGCGCTCTCGACGATCGGCGACAATATCGCCAACGCCCAGACGCCCGGATACGCGCGGCGGCGGCTCGAAATGATGGAAGCCGTCGGCGGCGGCAATTCGATCTTCTATCGCGGCAACACCAATCCGGGCGGCGTCGACATCCGCGGCCTCGACCGTTCGGTCGACGCGTGGCTGATCGAGGATTCGCGCCTCACCTCGGGCGATGCCGAACGCGCGGCGACGAAGCTCGACTGGCTGGGCAAGGTCGAAGGCGCCTTGAGCGACGAGACGAACGGGATCAAGACCGGCCTCACCAACCTCTATACGACCGCCGACCAGCTGACCTCGGATCCGTCGAACCGGACGCTGCGCGCCCAGTTTCTGCAGTCGGTCGACGACATCGCATCGGGATTCCGCACCGCCGCGAACGAACTCGACAAGATGGGCGAGGGGATCGAGGGCGCCGCCGCGAGCGAGGTCGACACGTTCAACGCGAACCTCGATGCGCTCGAACAGATCAACATCGGGCTGCGCAAGGCGCGGCCGGGATCGACGAACGAAGCGAGCCTGCTCGACGAGCGCGACCGATTGCTCGACAAATTGTCGTCGCAGGCGGGGGTCAGCGCGAGTTTCGACAATAATGGCGCGGTGACGCTGCGCGCCGCCGGATCGGGCGACCTGCTTGTCGGCGGCGGGGTTGTGAACCCGATTTCGGTGACTGCCGCGGCCGACGGGCGGCTGTCGTACAGTATCGGCGGATCGCCGCTTGCCATCTCGACGGGATCGCTCGCCGGGCTCGCCGAGGGGGCGAACCATGTCGCCGACCAGCGCGCCGCGCTCGACACGATGGCGAGTGATTTCGCCACCCAGCTCAACGCCGCGCATCAGGCGGGTACCGATGCCGGCGGCAATCCGGGGCAGCCGTTGTTCACGGGCACCAGCGCCGCGACCTTGACCGCCACGACGCTGACCCCCGATCAGGTGGCGGCCGCCGACGCGTCGGGCAGCAACGGCAATATGCTGGCGTTCGGCTCGATGCGGGGGGCGGACGATCCCGAGGCGCGCTGGTCGGGCCATATGGCCTCGCAGGCGCAGACGGTCGCGTCGTCGCGCGCGCAGGATGCCGCCGCCGCGACGCGCGCCGACGCGTCGGCCGCCGCGCGCGATGGGGTCAGCCAGGTCGATCTCGACACCGAGGCGGCCGAATTGCTGCGCTTCCAGCAGGCCTATTCGGCCGCCGCGCGCACGATCCAGGTCGCGCGCGAAACGATGCAAACGCTCTTGAGCTCGCTGTAAGGAGGCCGGGACGATGATCAACGCCGTGGGCAATCGCATGACGCGCGAAATCGCGCGCCAACAAAAGCTCGCCGACGCGCTCGAGCGGACGCAGATCCAGATTTCGGGCGGCAAGAAGCTCCTCCGAATGTCCGACGATCCGGTCGCGGCGCGCCGCATCGCGACGATCGGCACGACGCAGGCGAGCATGGCCGCCTGGTCGGCGAACGTCAATTCGGCCTCGGCACTCGTGTCGCAGGCCGACGGGGTGATGAAATCGGTGAGCGACCTGATGTCGCGCGCACGCGAGCTGACGCTCGCCGCCGCGAGCGATACCGCGAACCCCACCGACCGCGCGACGATTGCGGCCGAACTCGGGACGATCGCCGACGAGCTCGACGCGCTCGCGGCGACCCGCGATTCGAACGGCGATCCGGTATTCGCCGCCGGCGCCGCGCGCGTGATGCGCTTCGATTCTGACGTCACCTTTGCGCCGGTACCGTCGGCGGCCGATGTTTTTGTCGTCGGGGGCAACAGCCTGTCGACGGGAATCCGCGACGCCGCGATGGCAGTCGCCGCGAACGACAAGGCGGGAATGAACGCATCCTTGGGATCGCTCGACACCGCGATCAGCCACGTCGCCGACGAACATGCCAAGATCGGCCTGTCGGGCGGTCGCCTCGACCGCATCGGCGACGGTCTTGCATCGCGCGGGATCGCGCTCAAGGACGAACGCTCGGTGGTCGAGGATACCAATCTCGAAGAGGCGATCGCCCAGCTCCATGCGCAGGATTTGACGCTGCAGGCCGCGCAGGCGGCCTTCGCCAAGATCAACCGGCAGACCTTGTTCGATATTTTGGGCTGACGGCCCTCAATCTTGCGACGGCGCTGCCGTTAATCATCAAGACGTCCCCGAGTTAGTGGGGGCCTGAGTTTGCGGGGCCGGCCTCGACAGCCGGGTCCCGAATGGAGTTGCGCGCACATGTTTCCCGTTGTCGGCATCGTCGTCTTGATCCTGCTGGTCTTCGGGGGCTTTGCGCTGACCGGGGGCAACCTCGGCCCCGTGATGCACGCGCTGCCGCACGAGATGCTGATCATCGGCGGCGCGGCGCTCGGCTCGCTGATCATCGGCAATTCGGGCGCCGACCTGAAGGCGCTCGCCGGCGGGCTCGGCAAGGTTTTCAAGGGACCGCAATACAAGAAGCAGGATTATCTCGACTGCATCCTGCTCGTCTCGACGTTGATGAAGATGATGCGCACTGAGGGGCCGGTCGCGGTCGAGCCGCATATCGAGGATCCGAAGAATTCGACGATCTTTCAGCAATATCCCAAGCTTTTGAAGGACGACACGCTCGTCCATCTGATCTGCGACACGCTGCGTCTGGTGGTCGTGTCGTCGGGGACGCTCGACCCGCACGCGGTCGAGGAGGTGATGGACAATGCGCTGAAAAGCCACCACCACCACAGCCTGAAGCCCGCCGAAGGCTTGCAGAGCCTCGCCGACGCGCTCCCCGCGCTCGGCATCGTCGCGGCGGTGCTCGGCGTCGTCAAGACGATGGGCTCGATCGACCAGCCGCCGGCGATCCTCGGTGCGATGATCGGCTCGGCGCTTGTTGGCACCTTTCTCGGCGTGCTGCTCGCCTATGGCCTCGTCGGCCCGTTCGCGACGCGCGCCAAGACGGTGATCGAAAGCGACGGCGCCATCTATCACACGGTGAAGCAGCTGATCATCGCCTCGCTCCACGGCCATCCGCAGCCGCTGGTGATCGAGGCAGCGCGTTCGGGCGTCGACCATCATAACCAGCCGAGCTTCGCCGAAGTCTTTGATGGCATGAGAGGCCGCTGATGGCCGCGCGCCCGAACACGCCGCCGCGGCCGATCATCGTCAAGAAGGTGATTCAGGAAGCGCATGGCGGCCACCACGGCGGCGCGTGGAAGGTCGCCTATGCCGACTTCGTCACCGCGATGATGGCCTTCTTCCTCCTGATGTGGCTGCTCGGCGCGACCAACGAGGCCCAGCGCAAGGCGCTCGCCGACTATTTCGCGCCGACGATCGTGCAGACGAAAACCGAAACCGCGGGATCGAACGGCCTGTTCGGCGGCGATTCGCTGGTGGCGGCGGATCGCTATCCGCATGGCGCCGCACAAACGGGCACGCGCGCGATGACGATCCCGCGCGATGCGGTCGGCGGCCCGCGCGAGGCGTCGGGGCGCGAACGCAAAGCCGAATCGAAAAAGTTCAACGCGCTCGCCCAGTCGCTGAAGGAGCGGCTCCAGAGCCGCGCCGACCTCAAGCGCCTCGCGCGCAACCTGCGCTTCACCGAAACGCTCGAAGGGCTGCGCATCGACATCGTCGACGACGCCGACGTCTCGATGTTCGCGATCGGCACCAGTCAACTGACCCCGTCCGGCGCGAAGCTGTTCGCCGAGGTCGCGGCGCTGATCGCCGAAGTGCCCAACCGGGTGATGATCCGCGGGCACACCGACGCTGCACCCTGGTCGGCGAAATCGGGCACCAACAACTGGCGCCTGTCGGTCGACCGCGCCGAGGTCACGCGCCACTATCTTTCGTTCCGCGGCATCGCGTCGGAGCGGTTCGCGCGAATCGAAGGGGTCGCCGATCGCGAGCCCTATGTCCCTTCCGACCGATTCGATCCGCGCAATCGCCGTATCTCGATCACCCTCGGGTGGCGGTCGGTGAACGATTAGTGCCAATTTGGCAGCATATCGGCGATAGTTAACGCGTTTGTGGCGTTAATGCTTTCATTTTGGCGATATCCCTTTGTTTTGAATAGCTTAGCGAGAACCAAATAAGCTTTTGTTTACCAGTTTCGTCAATTGCTGAGTCCATCGAAGGGGCACCGAGCGGGCGGTGCGGTGGAGACCAAAATGACACTGGGGCACAACAATAATGCAGCGCTCGAAGCGCTGATCATCGGGTCGAGCCCGGCGGTTTGCCGGCTGCGCGAGATGATCCGCCGCGTGGCGCGATCGAACGCTTCGGTGATGCTCTGCGGCCCGTCGGGCTCGGGCAAGGAACTGGTCGCCCGGGCGATCCACGACGAAGGCGTCCGTGCGGGCAAGGCCTTTTCGGCGATCAACTGCGGCGCGATCCCCGGCGAACTTATCGAATCCGAACTGTTCGGGCATGAAAAGGGCAGCTTCACCGGCGCCCATGCCCGCCGCATCGGTCATTTCGAAGCGAGCGAGGGCGGCACGCTCTTCCTCGACGAAATCGGCGACATGCGTTTCGACATGCAGGTGAAACTGCTCCGCGTGCTCGAAGACCGGACGATCGTCCGCGTCGGCAGCAGCGAGGTGAAGGCCGTCGACGTCCGCGTCATTTCGGCCACCCATCAGGATCTCGGCGCCGCGATCGCCGAAGGCAAGTTCCGCGAAGACCTGTTCTTCCGGCTCGGCGTGGTTGTGCTCCAGGTCCCCAGCCTGGCCAGCCGCGTCGAGGATATTCCGGCGCTCGTCCGCCACTTCCAGCGCCGGATGCCGGCCGATGCCAAATGCCGCTATGACGACGCCGCGATGGCGCTCCTCATGCAGCACGCCTGGCCGGGCAATGTGCGCGAACTCCGCAATTTCGTCGAACGCGCCAGTGTTCTCCACGGCGGCGAGACGCTCGGCGCCGACGATGTCGCGATGCTTTTGAACCCCACCGCAGCGCTTGCACCCCGGCCGGCTGTCCCCAGCAGTCCCGCCGCGGTGCAGGCCGGCGCGGACGATTTCACGACGCCCGCGACGCCCTATGCCAAGACGCCGGCACCGGGCCGCCCGATTGACCTCAAGCGCGAGATCGAGACGATCGAACTCGAACAGATCCACGTCGCGCTCGACCTCGCCGACGGGATCATTTCGGAAGCCGCGCGCCTGCTGACGCTGAAGCGCACGACGCTGATCGAGAAGATGCGCAAATATGGCGTCCACCAGCAGGCCGCCTGACGGCCCGCGCGACACAGGTTTCAGCACCCGCTGAAAAAGGGGGCTCTGGTCCGCTCCCGCACCACCCGGCCGCCCGTCCCCACCTAGGGCGGCCGGGTACCCATCAGGTTATCAAATATGAACGGCACCGGCCGGCTCCTTCATACGACGGGCGAGCCGTTCGTTATGATCAGTGCGAGAGCGGCGTGCGTCAAATCCGATCCGCATCCCCGAGCCCATCGACTGCTCTGGCGGGCGCTCAGGATAAACTTCGGCCTTTGGCCGAAGACGAGGGGCCCGTTCGAGCGGAGCGAGAACCGAAAACGTCGCAGCCTCGACTTCGCTCGGCATAGCTCCTCGTCTTCGCTCGGGGGATGCGGATATTTCAGATTGCGCGCAATGGGCGCTAACGAAGCTGTCGCCAGGCGGCGCTGATCGTCAGGATTCCTTCGAGAAGTTCGGAAAGCCCCTCGGCGCTGTTCGCCGCCACGGCATCGTCGAGCTTGCGGCGCATGCTGCGGTAGACGCGCGAGAGCGCGGTCGCAACATCGCCGCCCTTGTCGCGGTCGAGATTGACGTCGAGGCCGATCAGGATCGCGCGCGCGCGATGCGCGGGTTCGGTCGCCGAAATGCGCTGCCCCTGCCGCACCATCGCGGCGAGGACGCCGACGGCGGTTTCGAGCTCGTCGTAAAGCATTGTCACCAGCTCGATCGGGTCGGCGGCGGCGGCGCGGCTTTCGTTCTGCAAGCGGCGATAAAGTCCGGTCGCCCGGACGGTCGAGGCGGTAGCGGTCACGGTCCTGGTCCCCACGCTCTGGTTAGTCATTGCCCTGATTCGACCAGAGCTTGATCTGTTGTTCCAGATAGGATTGCGTCGCCTTGAACGCGGCCAGCTTCGCTTCGAGCGCGCCATATTGCTTCTCGAGGCGCTTCTTGTACGCGTCCTCGCGTTCCTCGATCTTCTCGAGCTGGTCGGCGAGATTTTCCTTTTTCGTGTCGAGCGATTTCGACACGCGATCGATCGCGCCATTGACCCCGACCGCCTTGTCGCGGATCGCGTCGAGCGCGAAGGCGATGCCGGGGTCGCTCTGTTCGGTGTGGGTGGCGTCGCGACGCGGGTTGAACAGCGCCTCGACCGCGCCGGCGTCGGTTTCGAGCGCCTTGTCGAGCCTTTTATTGTCGACCGACAGCAGACCTTCCTTCGTTACCGAAACGCCGATGTCGGACAGCTGGTTGATGCTGCCGTGGCTCGAAACCACCTTGTGGAGGAGCCCGCCGAGTTCGCGTTCGAGTTCGCGCAATCCGGTCGTCGGGCCCGACAGGCTCGATGCGGCGACGAGGCTTTTCTTGAGCTGGTTATAGACCGCGACAAAATCGCCGACGGTCTGCTTGATCATGTCGAGCGGGCGGCTCGCGCCGATATCGACGGGCTGACCCGGCGCCGCTTTCTTGAGCGTGAGCGACATGCCCGGGACGACGTCGTCGACGATGTTGGTCGCGCGGCTGAAAGCGATGCCGTCGATGGTGAATTCGGCGTTGGCGGCGCTTTGACCCTCGGTCATGCCGCCGCCGGTGGTAAAGGCCGAGAGGCCCGGATCGGCGCCGGCATCGGCGGTGAGGGTGAAGGCGCCCGCTTCGCCGGTCGGGCCTTTCAGGATCAGGCGATGCCCGCCTTCGTCGGCGATGATCGACGCGGTGACGCCCGCGCCGCTCGCGTTGATTGCGTTCGCAAGCCCGTCGAGGCTGTTGTTCGTCGCGTCGATCGTGATCGTCTTGGCGACGCCGCCGACGGTCAGCGTCATCGTGCCCGCGCCGATCGCGGCGGTCTTGTCGGTGACAACGCCCGAATAATTGGTCTGCGCGCGCGCGAGCTGGTTCACGACGACCGTCGCGGCAAAGCTGTCGGCGGAAAGGCCCGCGCGGCTGGTGGCGCCGAGCACGCTTTCATCCGACACGGTGGGCGTGCTGCGCAGCGTGCCGTCATTGACCATCTGGCTCAGCGAATCGGCGAATCCGTCGAGATCGGCGCGCGCCTGCGCGAGCGCGCTGATCCGCGTTTGGTTCGCCTGCGTCAATTCGGTCATGCGCGCGATCTTGGGGTCACGCGACGCGTTCGACAGGTCGGTAACGAGCTGTTTGACGTCGAGGCCCGAGCCGAACCCGAGGCTGTTGGCGATTGAACTGACCATGGCAAATATCCTTCGCACTGCTTAACGGCGGCGCGCAGGGAAGATTAAGCCTGACGCCGGCCTTCGGGATCGAAGCGGTGCGAAGGCGGCACGTCGACTGCAGGCTGGCTGAGCCCGTCGGCGACCGCGCGTTCCAATTGGAAGACGAAGGCGAGCACGGTCGCGACCGCGACGAACAATTCTTCCGGAATCACGCGGCCCGCGCGCGCGGTGAAATAGATGGCGCGGGTGAGCTGCGGATATTCGAGCATCGGCACATTGGCGGCGCGCGCCAGCTCGCGGATCGACAGTGCGACATCGCCGCGTCCGCGCGCGACGACGACCGGCGCGGCGTCGGTCCCGGGACGATAGCGCAGCGCGACCGAGAAATGCGTCGGGTTGGTCAGGACGACGGTCGCTTCCGACACCGCCTTGCGCGCCGACCCGCTCAAAATCTCGTGTGCGCGCTGGCGCTGCGCCTGCTTGAGTTCGGGGGCGCCGTCGGACTGGCGCATCTCCTCCTTGATCTCCTGCTTGCTCATCATCAGCCGCTTGTTGCGCTGGAACCATTGCACCGGGACATCGATCAGCGCGATGACGACGAGCCCGCCGGCGAGCGTCAGCATCGCGTGGCCGACCGCCTTTCCGGCAAGGCCGATCGCGGCGATCAGGTCGGTCGATGCCATCGTCATGATCGCGGGCAGACTGCTTGCGACGAGCCAGTAACCGATCGTCCCGAGCAGCAGCACTTTCGCGATCGCCTTGCCGAGCTCGGTCGCGCCCTGCATGCCGAACATGCGTTTGAGCCCGCTCAGCGGGTTGATCCGGTTGCCCTTGAAGTGGAGCGCCTTGCCGCGCCAGCCTATCGAGCCGAGCATCGCCGGACCTGCGACGGCGGCGCCGAGCGCGAGCGCGAACAGGCTCGCGAGCGGCAGCAAAATCTCGACGCCGTTGCGCATCAGCGCCTCGGCGGGCGCGAAATCGGCGACGTCGGCTGCGGTCAGCGTCAGCCCGCGACGGACGAGGTCGCCCGCCGACTGGACGAACCAGCCGCCCGCGGCGACGATCCAGCCCGCGGCGGCGAGCATCATCAGCGCGGTCGCCAACTCGCGCGATATCAGCACATCGCCCTCGCGCGCCGAATCGGCGAGCTTCTTCGCGGTCGGCTGTTCGGTTTTCTGGTCCTTGTCGCTGCCTTCGGCCATGGCTCAGATTCCCGCGACCATGCGCGCGGCGTCGAGCGCGTCGGAGAGGATGCGCGCGACCGCCTCGGCCATCGCGGGCGTCGCGACGCCGAGCAGCACGATCCCGGCGAGCAGGGTCGCGGGGATGCCGACCGCGAACAGGTTGAGCGCGGGCGCCGAGCGGCCGATCACGCCCATGATGATCTGGACGAGAATGAGCACGAAGCCGACGGGCATCGCGATCGTCAGCCCCGCCGCGAACATCAGGCTCCCGAAGCGGATGAGGCCGCCGATCGCGTCCCACGAGGGAAAGGCGTTGCCGGGCGGCAGCGCGTCATAGCTGCCCACGATGATGTCGATCAGCAGCAGATGGCCGTCGGCGGCGAGGAAGAGCGCCGTCGCCATCATCGACAGGAACTGGCCGATCGCCGAACTCGACGCGCCGCTCAACGGATCGACCATCGACGCGAAGCCGAGGCCCATCGCATTGCTGATCACTTCGCCCGCGAGCAAGGCGGCGGCGAGTCCCATCTGGAGCACGAAGCCGATCGCGAGCCCGATCACGACCTCGCCGATGACGAAGAAAAAGCCCGGAACCGACACGATGCCTTCGGGCGGCAGCGCCATGCCCGATGCCGCGACCGCGGGCACCCCGACCGCGAGCGCGATCACGAGCCGAAGCTGTACCGGCACATTCGCGGCGCCGAACACCGGCGCTGCGATAAAGGCGGCGCCGGGGCGGATCATCCCCAGCATCCACAGCTGAAGCATCGCCTCGATATTCGGGATGTCGGCGGGGTTCATCGACGTGCCGCGAGCCCTAACGGACGAGCGCCGGAATCTGCGCGAACAACTCGCGCGTGAAGTCGGTGAGCAGCACGAGGATGCTGCCGCCGAAGATCGCGAGGCAGATCGCCGCGACGATCAGCTTGGGCACGAAGGTCAAAGTCTGTTCGTTGATCGAGGTCGCCGCCTGCACCATGCCGAGCAGCACGCCGATGACGAGCACCGGCAACAGCAGCGGCGCCGAGGCGAGCGCAAGGATCCACAGCGACTGCTGCGCGACCCCGATGAAATAGTCGGCTTCCATGGCCTCAGTGCCTGCTGTCGAGCGACTGGCCCGCCCTGACCGGTTCGATTTTGTCCCGGTGCAGGGCAGGCGAAGCGCCGCGATGCGATACGTCCCGCTGGGGGACCAATGTGACGATGGGCCAAAAGCGGCCGGTTCCGAAGGGGCTCCAGCGCCGCGGCGCGCGGTGCTCCCCGGAAACCTGCGCCGCGGCGCAATCGAGGTAGGTCAATCCCATCGTACCGGACCCTAACTCACGAAGGAGGAGGCGAGCGATCCCATCGTCAGCGCCCAGCCGTCGACGAGGACGAAGAGCAGCAGCTTGAACGGCATCGATATGATCGTCGGCGACAGCATCATCATACCGAGCGACATCAGTGCCGATGCGACGATCAGGTCGATGACGAGGAAGGGGAGGAAGATGAGGAAGCCGATCTGGAACGCGGTCTTGAGCTCGCTGGTGACGAAGGCGGGGAGCAGGATCGAGAAGGGGACGTCCTTCGGGCTCGCATAGCTCGGCGCCTTGGCGATCTTCGCGAACATCATCAGGTCGGTCTTGCGCGTCTGCTTCATCATGAAACCGTGGAGCGCATCGCCCGAGCGCGACACCGCTTCGCCGATGTCGATCTGTTCCTGACCATAAGGTTCGATCGCGACGCGGTTCACTTCGCTGATCACCGGCGCCATCACGAACAGCGAGAGAAAGAGGCTGAGGCCGACGAGCACCTGGTTCGGCGGCGTCTGTTGCAGCCCGAGCGCGTGGCGCAGGATCGACAGCACGATGATGATCCGCGTGAAGCTCGTCATCATCAGCAGCAGCGACGGCAGCACCGTCAGCAGGCTCATCAGGACGAGGATCTGGAGCGACAGGCTCAAGGGTCGGCCGTCGCCGCCGATCTCGTTCACCGCGCGGCTGAGGCCGTCGGCCGCCTGTGCATAGGCCGCCGGCGCGGTGCAGAGCAGCGCGCCGCCGCCGGCGAGCGCCGCGGCACGCAGCCAGAAGCGGCGGTCAGTCGACATGGAAATCCCCCTGCGCGTCGTCGGCAATCCGCGTGATCCCGTTACGCGACACCGCGACGAGAATCCGCTGCCCCGCGAATTCGACGACCGCGAGCTTCGATCCCGGGCCGAGCGGCAGCACGTCGATCATTTCGACCGCGCGCGTCTTGGTCGCGCCGCCGACGAGCGGCACGCCCATCTGGACGCGCTTCCACAGCCACAGGCTGCCCCACGCCATGCCGCCGACGATCGGCAGCAGGATGAGCAGGCGGAGGATATATTCGAACATCAGGCTCTCCGTTCGAAGCCTTCGAGCCCGCGCGCCGGCGCGACGACTTCGGCGACCTGAATGCCGTAGCGGCCATCGACGCTGACGATTTCGCCCTTCGCGATGAGGGTGCCGTTGGCATAGATGTCGAGCAGGTCGGTCGCGGCGCGATCGAGCTCGATCACGCTGCCTTCGCCCAATGCGAGCAACTCGGAAAGCGTCATCGAGGTCGACCCGACCTCGACCGACACGCGCAGCGAGACGCCGGCGAGCAGGTCGAAATTGGGCGCGGCGGCGATGCTCTTGTCGCGCCGGTCGGCGCGCGCCTTCGGGGCGTCGGCGATGTCAGTCATTGTCCGGTCCTTTTTCGATATGGTCGATCATGATCGCGGCGTTGCCATTGGCTTCGCCGATGCTGCCGAACGCGAAGCTGCGCCCGGCGACGGTCACCGGCACATGGCGCGGCATGGAAAGCGGAATGATGTCGCCGACCTCGAGCGCGAGCAGCTTGACGAGGCTGATCTCGGGACGCGCGAGCACCGAGCGAACGGGCATGCGCACGTCGCGCAGCGCCTTGTCGAGCGCGCCCGACCAGACCGGATCGCCGCCGCCGGCGGCCGGCATGTCGGGAAGCAGTTCGTCGCCCGCGATCCCGCGCAGCGCCGCGACCGGATAGGCGCACAGGATGACGCGCCCGTCGAAAGGCGCGCCGCGCAGCGTGAAACGCTGCACGAACAATTCGTCCTCGGCGCGCACCGCGGCGAGCTTCGCCGGATCGGCGGTAACGCAGTCGAGTTCGGGTTCGAGTGCCAGCTTGCCGCGCCAGGCGGCGGCGAGCTGCATCCCGATGTCGCGGCCGAGCCGCGCGGCGAAGCGGTCTTCGGCGTCGGTCAGCTCTTCGCGTTCGGCGGCGAGCTGGCCGCGGCCGCCATAGAAGATATCGACGAGCTGGAGCAGCAGCGAGCGCGATCCGGCGAGCAGCACCGGGCCTTTGAGCGGCGCCGCGTGATAGCGCCAGAAGATCGCAGGCGCGGCCGACGCGCTCCACTCGGCAAAGCTCATCTGTTCGGCGCCGGCGCGCTCGACCTGAATCGCCGGCGCACCGAGCGCGCGGATAAGGTCGCGCAGGCTGCGCGCGAACTGGTTCGCGACGCCCTCGAGCGCGGGAAAGGCATAGCTATCCGCCGCCTTGCGCAGCAGGAGCGATTCCTTGCTGTCCGCGGGCGCGGCCGCGGGAGCCGGTGGAGAAGCCCTTGGGGCCTTCACGGCTTTGACGGATTTCGTGCCGGTGGTCACTGGATCACCAGACTCGTGAAATAGACATTGTCGATACCCCCGAAACCTTCCTTCTCGCGCAGCACATCGTTGATCGCGGTCGTCAACTGGCGTTGAAGCCGCTGTTTCCCCTCTGATGTGGAGAGCAGAGCCGGATTCTGTTCGGCGAGCACCATAAGCACGACCGAGCGGATCGGCACTGCCTGCCGTTTGATATTATTGATAACCTTGCCGTCGTAGAAGGTCGAAAGGCTGATACCGATCTGCAAAAAGCCCGATCCGTCGGCGAGGTTCGTCGTGAAGCTTTCGGTGATCGGATAATAGGTGATCTCATACGTGCGCGGATCGACCTTGAACTTGTCGTTCGGGACCGAGACGGTTCCGACCTTGAGCGGCGCTTCCTTGTTGTCGCCCTCGGCGGCGGGTTCGGCGCCGTCCTCGCTGCGCACGACGAGCTTGGGATAATTATCCTCGGGCTTCGCTTCATGCGCCTGCAGCGCGCCGAAATAGATGCCCGCGCCCGCGCCGGCGCCGATCAGCGCGATCGCCGCGACCCCGATCAGCAGCAGCTTTTTGAACTTGCCCTTTTTCTTGGGGGCGCCTTCGACATTATCCTTGGCCATGATGAGACCCTTTCTGATCAGGCGAAGCGGCCGCGGCGGTCCGCGGCGCGCGCTTCGTCGCGCGGCTCGGCGCGTTCGGTGGCGGTTTCGATAAGATGCGTGGGGTTAGCGGCGGCGGAACGGTCCTGCCCCTGGCCCTGGCTTTGCGACTGGCGTCCGGTCTCGCCCGGCGTGCAGGTCACTTCGGCGCCGGTGACGCGCACGCCCTGCTGGCGCAGTTCGTCGACGAGGCGGCCCTGTGCGGCGGTGACGATCGTCGCGGTCGCTTCATGATGCGTGTCCATCTTCAGCGCGACGCCCTCGTCGCCGTGTCGCATCGCGACGTCGAGCCGGCCGAGGTGGCGCGGCATCAGGCGAAAGCTGATGTCGCCGCTGTCCGACTTGGTCGCGGCGATGTCGCGCGCGAGCTGGTCGATCCACGCGCCGTCGCTGTCCATGTCGAGCACGCGCTCGGCGATTTGGGCGGGTGCGGCGGCTTCGGTCGCCATGGCGGTGCCCTGCACCGCGGGTTGGGCGAAGAGGATCGTCATCGACGGTGCGGCGTCGACGGGCTTTGCGGCCGGCGCTTCGGTGCCGGCTGGGATCGGCAGCGGCGCGCTGGCGTCGCGCGGGCGCGCGGCGACCGGCGTTGCCGGTGTCTCGGCGTCGGCACGGACCTGCGGCGCCTCGACCGGCTTGGCGGGCTTCGCGGCGGCCGGAATGGTGGCGGCCACGACCGCAGCCAGATTGGTCGCCGGGGCGGCGGTGGTGACGGCTTCGCCCGGTTCCGCCGTGTCGGGGGCGGTATCCGCTTCGCTTTCGGCCGGCACCGGCTTGCCGGGTGCGGGCGTGCCGGGCACGCTGCCGCCCAGCGCGACCAGCAGGGTCGCAGCCAGTGCGGCAGGGTTTGTTTCGGCAGGCTCCGCTTTGACGAGCGGGGCTTCGACGCTGACGGCGGCTTTGAGCGGCGCGGTATCGATCTGCGGGGGCACGGCCTCGGCCGTCGGCGCGGTAACGATCGCGACCGCCGCTGTCGCCTTGGCGATCGGCGCAGCGGCCGCGGGGGCGCCCGTAACCGGCGCCGCGGCGAGCAGCCGGTCGAAACCGCCGCCTTCACCGCCTTCGGGAAGCTGGCCGATATTGGCAAGGAAGGTCGCGAAGCCCGCGGGCATTGCGCCCTGCGGCGTTGGAAGGGATGGCGCGCCCATCATGCCGCACCGCCTTCGATCAGGCGCAGGCGCATGCCCGTGCGCGGACGGTGCGGGCGGTTCGCGTCGTCGCGGCGTTCCCGTTCGGCCTCGGCCGATTTGCGGCTGCGTTCATAAAGGCGCACCGCCGATTCTTCCTTCGCCATTGCGCTTTGTGCGAGCGCGCCCATCTGGTCGCGGCGCTGGCTCGCGCCCGCCAGCGGCGCGGTCAGGCTTTCCTGCGCGATGTCGAGCCGCATCGCGAGCTCGCCGATTGTGTTGAGCGCGCGGCCGGCGACCGCGCCCTTCGCCATCGCCAGGTCGACGCGCAGCGTTTCGAGCCGCTTGGCGAGCTCGACGAGATTCGCCAGTTCGCCATTGGCGCGCGCCAGATTGGCCTCGGCCAGCTGATGTTCGACGGAGCGCACGCGGATGATGCGTTTGCGGCGTGCGGTGCGGGCGTTCATGCGGAATATCCTTCGATCAGGGCTTGGCGGGAAATGTCGAAATCGACCTGCGCCTTGGCAGGCTGCGAAACATAGGCGAGCTGGTCGGCGTGGCGGGCGATCGCGGTGTCGAGCACCGGATCGGCGCCGGCGACGTAAGCGCCCATCAGCATCAGGTCGCGATTCTCTTCATAGAGCGACCAGAGCTGTCGAAAGCGCGCGGCGGCGGCGGCATGTTCGGGGTCGACCGAATCGACCATCGTGCGCGACAGCGATCGCGCGACGTCGATCGCAGGATAGACGCCCTGTTCGGCGAGCTGGCGCGACAGGATGATATGGCCGTCGACGATCGCGCGCGCGCTGTCGACGACGGGATCGTCGATGTCGCCGCCATCGGCGAGCACGGTGTAGAGCGCGGTGACCGATCCGCCGGTTTCGCGGTCGATGCCGGCGCGTTCGCAGAGCGAAGGGATGAGCGCGAAGACCGACGGCGGATAGCCCTTCATCGTCGGCGGCTCGCCCAGCGTCAGCCCGATCTCGCGCTGCGCATGCGCGACGCGGGTCAGGCTGTCGATCAGCAGCAGCACTTTCTTGCCTTCGGCGCGAAAGGCCTCGGCGATCGCGGTTGCGCGCATCGCGGCGCGCAGGCGGAGCAAGGGCGGATGGTCGGCGGGAACCGCGACGACGACCGACTTCTTGCGCACCTCGGGGGGCAACTTGGTTTCGACGAAGTCGCTGACCTCGCGGCTGCGTTCGCCGATCAGCCCGACGACGATGACGTCGCATTCGGTGCCCGCGATCATCTGGCCCATCAGCACCGACTTGCCGACGCCCGACCCCGCGATGATCGCGACGCGCTGGCCTTCGCCGACCGTGAGCAGGCCGTTGATCGCGCGCACCCCCATGTTGAGCGCGCGCGTGACGCGGCCGCGGCGCAGTGGATTGACCTTGCGGCCGGCGAGCGGCCACTGGAATTGCGACTTGATCGCCGGGCGGCCGTCGAGCGGATTGCCCTGTGCGTCCATGATGCGGCCGAGCAAAGCCTTGCCGACCGGAACCATGCTCGACGCGCCGTGCGGTTCGACGGGCGCGCCGGTGACGAGCGGCTTGCCCGAGTCGAAGGGGAGGACGAGGCTGCGGTGACCGCGAAAGCCGACCACCTCGCCATAGACATAGTCATTGTCTGCCGACCGGATGCGGACATTGCTGCCGAGCGGCATCGGAAAACCCGAGACTTCGAGCATGATGCCCTCGTGCGAGACGAGCGTGCCGATGCGGCGCGGGCTGGCGTGCGCCAGGTCGACGGGGTCGAGCAATTGCTGCGCGGAGAGGGCGAGGCGGCGCGTCATGCGGCTTCGCTTTCGCCAAGCGCGGCGCGCAACTCCTCAAGATAGACCGCACGGCCATGCTCGATCCAGCCGGTCGAGGTTTCGATGCGGACGGTGCCCCGCATCATCGCCGCGTCGCTCTCGACCGCCATCGCAAGCGGGCAGTCCGCGAGCAGCGCGGCATCGTCGGGATGGACCCACAAAGTGCGCGCCTTGTCGGCGTCGGCGATCATCGCCGCGGCGGTTTCGACCTGTGCGCGCAGCCATTCGGCGTCGATCGGCGCGGTGGCGACGATCTGGCGGACGAGGCGTTCGACGGTCGCGGCGATCAGCTGCGCCAGCTCTTCGCTCGGTTCGTCCTGCAGCGCCTCGGCGGCGGCGAGCAGCGCGAGCAGCTGGTGGCGTTCGGCGACGAAGGCGGCTTCGGCCAGACGCTGGCCTTCGGCGAGGCCGAGCGCGAAAGGGTCGTCGAGATCGATTTCATTGACGCCTTCGGGCTCCTCCGACTGCACCGGAGAGGCGGGCGCGAAGGACAGCGGACGAAAACCGCCGCGCGCCATTGCATCGGCAAGGTTGACGGGGACGAAGCCGGTTTCGACGGCACGATCAGACATAATCGTCGCCTCCGCCCGCGATCATGATCTCGCCGGCCGCGGCCATCTGGCGCACGATCTGCATCACGCTCTTCTGCGCGTCGTCGACGTCGGCGCGCTTGACCATCGTCATCTCGTCCATTTCGTCGCGGATCGTTTCCGCGGCGCGCTGCGACATGGTGGCGAGGCACATGTCGACCATATCCTCGTCGGCGCCCTTGAGCGCGATCGCGAGCTGGGCGGCATCGACCGAGCGCAGCACGCTGCTGAGGCTCTTTTTGTCGAGGTCGCGCAGATTTTCGAAGATGAACATTTCTTCCTCGATCGTCTGCGCGAGGATGCGATCGTGCTTCTTGAGCGCGCGGATCGTGCGTTCGGAAAGCTGCTTCGGCATCTTCTTCATGATCTTGGCGACGTCGCTCGGGCCGCCGATCGCCTGCTTGGCGACGCGCTGGCCATCGACATTGGCGCTGGCGAGTACCGATTCGAGATCCTCGATCGCGGCGGCGGGGACCGAGGTGAGCATTGCGGCGCGCAGTACCAGATCGGCCTGCAGCACTTCGTCGAGCGTCTCGATCGCGCGTGCGGCGACGTCGGGGACGAGCACCGACAGGATCAGCGCGCCCACCTGCGGATGCTCGCTCGCGAGCAGGCCGCTGATCGCATCGACGTCCATCCAGCGCAGCATTTCGAGCGACGCGGCGCTGCGCTGCGGCGCGACGGCGGCGAGGATATTGTCGGCGCGGACGTTGCCGACGGCTTCGTTGATCACCGTGCGGATGCGCGTGTCGGCGCCGATCGCGAGCGCGCTGACGTCGCGGCTGCGCGTGACGAAACGGTCGAGCGCCTGTCCGATCTGCTGCTCGCTGGCGTTGGCGGTGTCGAACATCGCTTTGGCGAGCTGGCGCACCTCGTCGGGGTCGAGCTGCTTCAGGATCGTCGCGGCTTCGCTCTCGTCGAGCAGCATCAGCAGGATCGCGGCGGCGGCCGATCCTTCGATCGCGGGCATCGCGGGCGCATTATCCAGTTCGGCGAGCTCAGGCACGGGCGCCCTCCTGCATCAGGTGACGGACGACGAGCGCGGCGCGTGCCGAATCCTGGCGGACGAAGGCGCGGACGAGATTGGCGCGCGCTTCATAGCTCGGCGCCTGTTCGATCATCTCGAGCGTGATTTCGCGATGGTTCGATCCGTTGGCGAGCGCCGGGCGGTCGGTCGCGGCGAGCAGCGACGCTTCGAGCTCCTGATTCTGTTCGGCGCGTCTGGCGGCGCGTTCCTTGGCCGCGCGGATAATCGGGCGACCGATGAAGAGGAAGGCGAGCAGCGCGGCGAGGATCGCGCCGACCTGCTTGACCAGCGGCAGGAACCAGCCCTGATCGTAAAAGGCGGGCTCGGTGTTTTCTACAGCCACGAACGGGCGCTGGTTGATCGCGACGAGGTCGCCGCGCGCGGCGTCAAAGCCGATCGCGCCCTTCACCAGACTGTCGATCTTGGTCAGGTCGGCCTGCGTCAGCGCCTTCTTGCCCTGATTGAGCGCGACGGCGACCGAGACGCGGCGCAGCCTGCCCTGCGGCGAATGGGTGACCGAAATCTCGCGGCCGACTTCATAGGCGCGCGCGGCATTTTCATTGCTCTCGACGCCGGGTGCGGGGGGCGCGCCGGCCGGGGCCGGCTGCGGCCCTTCGGCGGTGACCGTCGTCGCCTGCGGCGGCTGGTTCGACAGCGCGCCGGGAATGCCGACGGCGGGGGCGCTCGTGCCGCTGGTCGAACGGGTGATCTGCTCGCTGGTCAGCGCGCGGTCGTTCTCGGGGAAGCTTTCGCGCGTTGCCTGGCTTTCGGACATGTCGACGTCGGCGTGGACCTCGACGGTATAATTGCCGGCGCCGAGCATCGGGCCGAGCAAGGTGTCGAGCGCGCGGCGGAACCGGTCCTCGACCTGCAATTGCATCTGGAACGCCTTCATGTCGCTGCCGCTCGCGGTGTCGGAGAGCAGCGCGCCGCGCTGATCGATCACCGACACCTGATCGGCGTTCATGCCGGGCACCGAAGAGGCGACGAGGAAGCGGATCGCCTGCACCTGCCCGTCGCTGAGCGAGCGGCCATTCTGCAACGTCAGCATCACCGACGCGGTGGCGGGCTTGTCGTCGCGCACGAACAGGCTGGGTTCGGCGGCGGCGACATGGACACGCGCGCTCTTGACCGCGTCGATCGTCTCGATCGTGCGCGACAGGTCGGCTTCGCGCGCCGAGCGCAGCGCTTCGCCCTCGATCGCGCGGCTCGACCCCATGGGGAGCGAAGCGATCAGGCTGTCGCCGCTCGGCGCCGCCTTGGGGAGGCCCTGTCCGGCGAGCGCGATGCGCGCCTGATGCAGCTTGTCGGCATCGACGGTGAGCGCGCCGGTCGAACCATCGATGCTGTGCGCGATGCCCTGCGACTGGAGCGCTTCGGCGACCGCCGCCTTGTCGGCGTCGTCGAGCCCGGCGAACAGCTGCGCCTGCGGCGCCGCCTGCATCGTGAAATAGGCGAGCGCGGCGATGCCGATCGCCGACGTCATCGCGATCGCGGGCAGCGCGCGCTGCACCGCCGGCTGGCGGATGAACTGGCTCACGGGTGCGAAGCGACCGCCCAGGACGGGGGCGGGGAGGCGGTTCGCGGATCCGTCGTCGACGGGGGTCAGGATTTGCGCTTCGGCCATGGATTACACCGGCATGTTCATGATGTCGCGGTACGCGGACAGCAGCTTGTTGCGGACTTGCAGCGTGGTTTCGAAGCCGAGCGAGGCTTTCTGGCGCTCGATCATCACGCTGACGATGTCGTGCGTGTCGCCGCGCTCATAGGCTTCGGTGATCTGGCTCGCCTTCGACTGCTGGGCGTTGACCTGTTGCAGCGCATTGTTGATCGCGGCGCCGAAATCGGGAGTGCCCGCCGCGCCGCCTTCGGCCGCGCCGATGCCGCCGCGGCCCGCGGCGCGCTGCAACGCCTGGTTCTGATTGAGGATCGAACTGCGCATCTGCAGCAGCCGGCTCGGGTCAATCGTGCTCATTGCTTCTTCATCCGTCCTGTTGCGCGGCGGTCTGCCGCACGCACAAAGAAGGATGCAAAGCTCGTGCCAAAAATATTTATCTAATATTTTCAGTAGTTTAAATAAGGTGCACCCGGCCTGTGGGCGACTTTCGGCATTTTTTTGACGCGCCGGGCTTAAGCGCTGCCGCCGCGCGCCGTTACTGGCTTCGTGACCGCTCCTCGAGCCCTCACATCACGGGAATGGCCATCGAGGCCGGAAAGGAACAAAGATGACTGTCATCAACACCAATGTGAGCGCGCTTCGCGCCCAGAACAACTCGCGTGTCGCAGGCCAAATGCAGTCGCAGGCGATGGAACGCCTGTCGAGCGGCAAGCGCATCAACAGCGCGAAGGACGACGCCGCCGGCCTCGCCATCGCGACCCGCATGGACGCCAGCGCCCGCGGCCTGACCCAGGCGATCCGCAATGCCAACGACGGCATTTCGCTCGCCCAGACCGCCGACAGCGCCGCCGGCAGCATCTCGGACATCCTCGTCCGTATGCGTGAACTGGCGATGCAGGCCTCGACGGGCACGCTCAGCGACGACGACCGTACGCTGGTGCAGGAAGAAGTTACCGCGCTGATTTCGCAGATCGGCGACGTCGCGACCCGCACCACGTTCAACGACAATGTGCTGCTCAACGGCAGTGTCGCCGCGGGCTTCGACATCCAGACGGGTCTCGATACCGGCCAGGTCGTGAATATCACGGTTGCCGATCTGCAGGCTGCCGCGCTTGGTGTTGACGCGCTCGACTTCTCGACCGCGGCGGGTGCGCAGGGCGCGCTGGCGACGCTCGACACGGCGATCGACACGGTTGCGACCGAACGCGCCAACCTCGGTGCCCAGCAGAACCGCCTGACCTCGGCTGTCGACAATTTGACGTCGAGCGTCACGAATCTGTCGGAAGCGAAGTCGCGCATCGAAGACGCCGATTTCTCGGTCGAATCGACGAACCTCGCGGCCGCCGGCATCCTGGCGCAGGCGTCGACCGCGATGCTCGCCCAAGCGAACCAGAGCTCGCAGGGCGTGATGAACCTGCTCCGCTAAGTTTCGCGAACATTTCAGGCTATATTCGGTTGGTCCCTTAGATAGCCTGATTGGATGCCCCGGCCCCCACAGCCGGGGCATCTTCTTTTTTCTTTTTTCTTTTTTGCGCGAAGGCGCGGCACCGGCCCGCTCCCCCACCCGGCCTCCCATAGAATACTATGTCGGGAGGCCGGGCGGGGAGCGGGCCGGCGCCGCTTCCGGCGTTAGCCGGAAAACGATCCATCAATGAAAATCGCGCGATTTTGGCAGGATTCGGACGTTGCGCGGATGGCCGTGCTGCGCCGCATGGCCGCGCGGCGGCTGCGGATGACGGACCTCGTCGGCGCGGCAGACGTCGGGATCGAAGCGCCGGTCGCTCCCTAGCGTATCGAGCATCGCCGTGCGGTCGACGATCCGCGTCGCCATCAGGTGGATCACCCCTTCCTTGCTCCGTTGCACCTCGCCCTCGGCGAGCATCAGCCGCGATGCCATCACCGCGCGCCGCTGGCGTTCGAAAAGGCGCGCCCACAGCAATATGTTGACGATCCCGCCCTCATCCTCGAGCGTGATGAAGATCGCATTGCCTTTGCCGGGTCGCTGGCGGATCAGCACGACGCCGGCGGTGCGCACGATCGATCCGTTCTTCGCCGCCGCGACCCCGGCCGCGCTCAGCACGCCTTCGCGCTCGAAATCATCGCGCAAGAATGCCATCGGATGGCCTTTCAGCGACAAGCGCGTCGTCTGATAGTCGGTGAGCACATGCTCGACCATCGGCGTCGGCGGCAGTGCGGCATCCTCCTCGAAGCCGAGTTCGTTCGCCTCGGCGGCGGCGAACAGCGGCAGCACGCCCTGCCGAACGCGCCGCGCATCCCACAGCGCCGGACGCCGGTCGAGCCCCATCGAGCGGCACGCATCGGCATCGGCGAGAAGGCGCAGCGCGCGCGACGGCAGATTGGCGCGGCGTGCGAGTTCCTCGATCGAAGCGAAAGGCGTAGTGCGCGCCAAAGCGATCTGCGCCGCCCACTCTTCGCGAAACCCGTCGACCTGCCGAAAGCCGAGCCGCAACGCGAGGCTGCCGTCGTCCTTTCGTTCGAGGCTGTTGTCCCAGTCGCTCGCATTCACATCGACCGCGCGCACCTCGACCCCATGCTCGCGCGCATCGCGCACGAGCTGCGCGGGGGCGTAAAAGCCCATCGGCTGCGAATTGAGGATGCCGCACGCGAAGACCGCGGGATGGTAATGCTTGATCCATGAGGAGACATAGACGAGCCGCGCAAAGGATTGCGCATGGCTTTCGGGAAAACCATAGCTGCCGAAGCCCTCGATTTGCTTGAAACAGCGTTCGGCGAAATCCTGCTTGTAGCCACGACGCACCATGCCCCCGACCATCTTCTCCCGGAAATTGTCGATCGTGCCCACATTACGAAACGTTGCCATGGCGCGCCGCAGTCCATTCGCTTCCTCGGGAGTGAAGTCTGCCGCGACGATAGCGAGTTTCATCGCCTGTTCCTGGAAGAGTGGAACGCCGTAGGTGTCGCCCAGAACATCGACGAGTTCATCTTGGGGATATTGAGGAGAGGGGGAAGGATATTCTACTTTCTCCTCCTTGTTGCGTCGACGCAGATAGGGGTGGACCATGTCGCCTTCGATAGGACCCGGGCGAACGATCGCAACCTGCACAACCAGATCGTAGAATTTTTCAGGCTTTAATCGCGGCAGCATGTTGATTTGCGCCCGGCTCTCGACCTGGAACACGCCGATGCTGTCGCCGCGCTGGAGCATTTTGTAGACGGCTTCGTCCTTGCAATCGATGTCGAGTTCCAGCGTGTAATCGCCCAGCCCATGTTCGCGCATCAGGTCGTAACATTTACGGATGCAGGTCAGCATGCCGAGCGCGAGCACATCGACCTTCATCAGACCGAGCGCGTCGATGTCGTCCTTGTCCCACTCGATGAAGGTGCGATCCTCCATCGCAGCGTTGTGAATCGGGACGAGTTCGTCAAGCCGCCCTTCGGTCAGCACAAACCCGCCGACATGCTGCGATAGATGGCGCGGCGCCTTGAGCAGTTCGCCGACGAAACGGTGCAGCCGTTCGATCTCGCCATTGTGTGGATTGAGACCTGCCTCAACGAGGCGTTCAACCGGTACCTCGTCGCCCCAGCTCCCCCAGCTTGTGTCGGCGAGCCGCGCGGTGACATCCTCGCTGAGACCCAGCGCCTTGCCGACCTCGCGGATTGTACTGCGCGGCCGATAGTGGATGACGGTCGCGGCGATCGCGGCGCGATCGCGCGTATAACGGTCGTAGATATATTGGATAACCTCCTCGCGCCGCTCATGTTCGAAATCGACGTCGATATCGGGCGGCTCGTCGCGCTCGGCTGACACGAAGCGTGAGAAAAGCAGCTTATGCTCGTCGGGATCGACCGACGTGACACCCAGCAAAAAACAGACGATCGAATTGGCAGCCGATCCGCGACCTTGGCACAGGATCGGCGGTTCCTGCGCGCGGGCGAAGCGGACGAGATCATAGACGGTCAGGAAATAATAGACATAGTTCCGACGCCGGATCAGGCGGAGCTCATTGCCGATGAGCTTGCGAATTTTCGGCTTCAGCGGCGTGCCATACCGCTCCTCCGCAGCGGTCTTCACCAGATGATGGAGATAGTTGAAGGGCTTCCACCCCAGCGGCACCGGCTCGTGCGGATATTCATATTGCAAGTCTTCGAGGCGAAAGCCGATGCGTGCGAGCAGCCTTGTGCTTGCTTCGATTGCCTTCGGATAACCCTCGAACAGGCGTTTCATCTCGGCGGGCGCTTTCAGATAACGCTCGCCATTGGCGCGAAGCAGCTTGCCGGCTTTCGAGATCGTCGTGCCTTCGCGGATGCAGGTGATGATATC
This sequence comes from Sphingopyxis sp. LC363, assembly GCF_000756385.1. Taxonomy (GTDB): domain Bacteria; phylum Pseudomonadota; class Alphaproteobacteria; order Sphingomonadales; family Sphingomonadaceae; genus Sphingopyxis. The sequence continues at coordinate 31,957 of NZ_JNFC01000056.1, read as the reverse complement.
GTGAAGCGGGCGCTGTTTCTTGGTTGCATAAAGTGCGTCGTTGGTCGCGAGCAGGGGAACGCCGGTTGCCGCCGACACGCGCTGGAGTTCGGCCAGCCGGCGCGCGTCGGCGCCCGATTGCGGCATCGTGGCGGCCAGCCAGACCGACTTCGGCCGCTTGCTTTTGAGGGTGCGGAGCAACTCCTCGTCGCCTTCCATCGCGATGAGGAGGAGATCGTCGCAATGATCGAGCAGGTCTTCGAGATGGAGAATGCAGTCGCCCTTTTGCGCGCGCAGGTTTCCGGTCGACAGAAGGCGCGTCAGTCGTCCCCAGCCTTGGCGATCGACGGGATAGGCGACGATGTCGGGAGTGCCGTCGGCGAAGACGAGCCTTGCCCCGACCACGAGCCGGAAGTCCTTCACCATCTCGGGCTGTTTGACCTGCTGTTCCTTCAAAAAAGCCCACGCCCGCACCACCCCCGCGACACTGTTGCGGTCCGCGATGCCGATGCCCTTCATGCCGAGCGCCAGCGCTTCCGCAACCATGTCGGCGGGATGCGAGGCGCCGCGCAAGAAGCTGTAGTTGGTCGCGGCGACCAGCTCGGCGAAGCCGGGCTCGGTTTCGGATGCCTCGCTCATGCGAAGACCCCGTGGATATACCAGCGCGGGTCGGGCTTTTCGTCGTAGAGGCCGTGGCGGAAGAGCCAGAAGCGGCGGCCCTGCGCATCCTCGACGCGGTAATAGTCGCGCGTCAGCCCGCCATTGTCACGGCGCCGCCACCATTCGGCGGCGATGCGTTCGGGGCCTTCGTAGCGGCGGATCGCATGGAAGGCGCGGCGCCAGCGGAAACGCTGCGGCGGGCCGTCGGGGACCTCGGCGATCACCTCGATCGGCTGCGGCGGGTCGAAGAGGTGGAAGGGACGCGTCGGCGGTTCGCCCGGCTCGGGCGCCTGCCAGGGCAGCGGCGCGGGCGCGTCGATCGCGGGCAGTTCGAGCTGCGCCTGTTCGGGGATATGCGTGTCGGCGGGACGCAGCCGTCGCACGCGCCCGCGCCCGAGCCGCGTCGCGAGCCGGTCGGCGAGTTCGTCGATCGCAGCCTCCTTGACCGCGCCGCCCTCGAGCCCCAGCTGGCTCGCGCCGAGCGCCTCGATCCGCGGTACCGCGAGGCGGATCATGTCGAAGCCGAAACCGGGGTCGAGCGGGTCGGCGAGGCCGTCCATGCGCTCGGCGAACAGGCGCATGACGAGCCCGGCGTCGCGCGTCGGGTGCCCGGTCTCGATCGCGATCGTCCGCGCGAGGCCGTCGCTGCGAAAGAAGGTCGCGCGGAAATGGCGCCCACCCTTGCCGCGTTCGCCAAGCTCCTCAATGGCTTCGGCGGCGAGTTCGGTGAGGACTTTGGTCGCGTGTACCGTGCTGCCGAGCGGCTCGGCGAAGCGGCGTTCGGCGGCGACCGGCGGTGGCGTCACGCGCGGGTCGAGCGGGCTTGGCGAATCGCCCAATATGCGGCGCAGCGCCATCGCGGCATCGGCGCCGAAGCGCGCGGCGAGGTTCGCCATCGGGCGGCTCGCAAGGTCGCCGATCGTCTTCAATCCTGCGCGGACGAGCGCGGTCGTCGCCTCGGCTTCGAGTTCGAGCGCGGCGACGGGCAGGCGGCGAATCGCGCTGGCTTCGTCGGGAGCGGGGCGCGCCTGATAACGCGCGAGCGCGCGGGCGGCGTCGGCGGTCGGGCCGAGCGCGTGGCGCAGCGTCATGCCAAGGCGCGCGAGGCGCATCTCGACGTCGGCGATCAGTCCCGCCTCGTCGCCGAAGAGATGCGCGGCGCCCGCGATGTCGAGGATCAGCCCGTCGGGCGCGTCGAGCGCGACGAGCGGCGTGTAGCGCGCAGAGCCCTGCGCGAGCCGGTCGAGCCATTCCGCATCGAGCACCGGATCGTGCGGAACGACCATAAGCTCGCCGACCTGCGCCCGCGCATCGGCGAGCGGCATGCCGGGCCGCAGCCCGACCGCGAGCGCCGCCGCATCGACGCTCGCGAGGCGCATCGCGCCGCGCTGCTTCTCGGCGAAGACGAGCGGGGCGTCAGGCGGCCGCGGCGCGGTGCGAAGCCATCGCTCGGCGGGCAGGAAGGGGAAGAAGAGCGCCAGATAGCGCCGCTTCTCCGAAGCATTTCTCGTCATGGTTCCAGTCCAGTCGCCAGCGCGTCCCCGCGGGGCCGGCTCGCCAGCGCAGCAGTTCGAGGTCGAAGGCGGGCGCGCCGGGGGCATTGGCCTCGAGCGCGTGCGAGGGCGCGGCGGCGACGCTCCAGCGCGTTTCGGCGACGCTCGGCGTCGGCACGGCATTCAGGCGGAGCATCAGCAGAGTGGTGCCCGCATCGCGCGCGCCGAGTGCAAGGCGGCGGCCGGCAGTGAGGTCGAGCAAAGGGAATTTTCCCCAGCTTTCGACGATCACCGCCGCCGACCCCGCGCAGCGAATCGCATCGTTCGCACAGGCGAGCAGCATCTTGGGGTCGGCCGCCTCGACGAGGAGCAGCCGGTCGGGATCGCCGCCGAGTTCGGCGATGCCGGGGGCGTAGATATGGCCGCTGCGCTTGCCGGCGTCGCTTGTACGCAGCCAGATCAGTGGCGCCTTGCCCGGCGTGCGCAGCGCGACGAGCGCCGCGAAGGCGGCGGCGCTCGTCGCATCGAGCGCGTCGGCGGCGAAAAATTCATGGGTGCGTCCGACCGCGAGCCCACCGCCGAACGCGTCGTCGAAGCGCGCGTGGCCGCTCGCCAGCCAGCCTTCGCCCCGGCGGCTTTCCACGCCGTCGCTGGCGGCGATCCGGGCGATGCGTTGGCGCAGCCCGGCGAGAGGGTGAGACGACTCGCGCATCATTTGTTCCTGATATGTTCTATTAGCGTGCGAGCGGGGGCTATTGTCAAGATGAGTCGATATCGCCCCTGATCGTCATGCCGGACTGATCCGGCATCCATTCCGGCGGCGTGGTCGTGGACCCCGGATCAAGTCTAACGAGCCACGTGTCTCTTTAGAGGGTGACGAAGCTATTGGGGTGCAGGCGCCGCCGTGCCCGCGCTGCTGTCGCCGCCCAATGCGCGGAACAGTGCGATTCGGGTCTGGACGAGCAGCAGCTGGGTCGCGATCTCGCTGCGCCGCGCCGAATAGAGGCTGCGCTGGGCGTCGAGGCTGGCAAGGAAGCTGTCGACGCCGCCCTTGTAGCGCGCGTCGGTCAGCGTCGCGGTATCGGCGGCGGCTTCGCTATTCGCTGCGGCGGCGCGGACGCGTTCGGAAATCGTGCCCTGCACCGCGAGCGCGTCGGCGACCTCGCGAAAGGCGGTCTGGATCGCGCCTTCATAGCCCGCGAGTGCGACGTCGCGCTGCGCCTCGCTGACGGCGACCCCGGCGCGGCGCCCGCCGGCGTCGAAAATCGTCGCCGTCGCGTCGCCGCCCGCCGACCAGCTGAACGATCCGCTGTCGAACAGGCTACCGAGCGCGTCACTCGCGAAACCGAGCAATCCGGTGAGCGAGATCGACGGGAAGAGCCGCGCGCGCGCGACGCCGATGTCGGCGTTGGCGGCGCGCAGATCATATTCGGCCTCGATCACGTCGGGGCGGCGGAGCAGGATTTCGGAGCTGACCCCTGCGGGCAGCGACACGACCGACGGCGTGACTTCGGTCAGGCTCGCGGGCAGCAGCGCGCGGTCGACGTCGCCGCCGACGAGCAGGCGAATGAGGTTCTCGTCCTGCGCAAGCGCGGTTCGTTGCTGCGCGATCGAATCCTCGGCGGTCGCGAGAATCTGTTCGGCCTGGCGCAGGTCGGTGCGCGGCGCGACGCCGCCGTCGAGCCGTGCCTGGGTGAGCCGCACGCTTTCGCGCGCGTTGGCGGCGGTGTCCTCGGCGATTTTGAGCAGGTCGCGGTCGGCGCCATAGGCCGCCCAGGCCTCGGCGAGACCCGCGATCAGCGCGAGGCGCACCGTGCGCGACGCGGCCTCGGTCGCAAGCGCGCGGTTGCGGTCGGCCTCGGTCGCGTTGGCGAGACGGCCGAACAGGTCGAGTTCGAACGCGGTGACGCCGCCGCGCAGCGAGAAGTCGCCGCTACCATTCCCGTTGCCGCTGCCGCCGCCGTCCGAATAGCCCGCGCCAACCGTTACGCCGAGTTCGGGGAATTGCGCCGAGCGCGTGACGCGCACCTGCGCGCGCGCCGCGGCGACATTGGCATAGGCGGTGCGCAGGTCGCGGTTGCCGCTCAGCGCCTGCTCGGTCAGCGCCTGCAGCCGCGGGTCGGTGAAGACGCTTTTGTAGGAGAGGATCGGCAGCGCCGCTTCGCTTTGCAGCAGATAGGCGTCGCCGACCGGCCAGCTTTGCGGGACCGGCGGCGCCGGCAGCACCGTCTTGGGCGCGAGCGAGCAGCCGGCGAGCGCGAGCGTGCTCACGATCAGGAGGGCGCGCGCGCCGGTCATGCCGGCACCTCGGCCGCCCCGCCGTCCTTCCTCTTGCCGAAGCGCGCGCGCATCGCGGCGAGCCCGTCGCGCACGCCGCGGCGGACGAGCACGAAGAAGAGCGGGATGAAGAAGATCGCGAGGAAAGCGGCGGTGAGCATGCCGCCGATCACCGAGGTGCCGATCGCGACACGGCTGTTCGCGCCCGCGCCGGTCGCGATCGCGAGCGGCAGCACGCCGAAGATGAAAGCGAAGCTCGTCATCAGGATCGGGCGTAGACGGATGCGCGCCGCCTCGACCGCCGCCTCGATCACGCGCTTGCCCTTTTTCTCTTCCTGCTCGGCGAACTCGATCATCAGGATCGCGTTCTTCGCCGCGAGTCCCATCGTCGTGAGCAGACCGATCTGGAGATAGACGTCATTCTCGAGTCCGCGCAGATTCACCGCGAACACCGCGCCGATCAACCCCAAGGGGATGACGCACAGCACCGCGAGCGGGATCGACCAGCTTTCGTAGAGCGCGGCGAGGCAGAGGAAGATGACGAGCAGCGACAGGCTGTAAAGCAAGGGCGCCTGTCCCGACGAGAGGCGTTCCTGATAGGAAGAGCCCGACCAGGCGACGCTGGTGCCGGGGATTTGGTTCGCCATGCGCTCCATCTCGTCCATCGCCTCGCCCGAGCTGGTGCCGGCGGCGGGTTGGCCCGAGATTTCGAAGGCAGGCACGCCCTGAAAGCGCGAGCTGCTGCTCGGCGTCGTCGACCAGCCGGTCCGGGCAAAGGCCGAGAAGGGCGACATTTCGCCGTCGGCCGAGCGGACAAACCATTGCCCGAGATCTTCGGGCTTGGCGCGATAGGGGGCATCGCCCTGCACAAAGACGCGCTTGACGCGCCCCTTGTCGATGAAATCGTTGACGTAGCGGCCGCCCCACGCGGTCGCGAGCGTCGAATTCACATCGGCATTGTCGATGCCATAGGCCGTCAGCCGCTGCGTATCGACGTCGATCTTGAGCGTCGCGACGTCGGGCAGGTCGGACAGGCGTACCGACGTGAGTTTCGGATTGTCGTTTGCCATCGCGAGCAGGCGGTCGCGCGCTTCGGCGAATTCGGCGCGGCTCATCCCGCTGCGATTCTGGAGCTGCATCGTGAAGCCCGACGAATCGCCAAGGCCGCGCACCGCGCCGGGGACGAGCGCGAAGATCTGCGCGTCGCGCAGGCCGCTCAGCGCCTTGCGCGCGCGATCGACAATCGCATCGGCGGTATTTTCCTTGCCCGGCCGGTCGTCCCAATGAGTGAGGTTGACATAGCCCTGGCCGGTGTTCTGGCCCGCCGCCGCGCCGCCGCCGCCGCCCGCGATCAGGAACAGCGTCTGGGTGTTCGCCTGCTCCTGCGTCAGCAGATATTTTTCGATTTCGTCGCGCACTTCGAGCGTGCGTGCCTGCGTGGCGCCGGCGGGCAGACGGAACTGGACCGAAACGCGTCCCTGATCCTCGTTGGGCAGGAAGCTGCTGGGCAGACGCAGGAAGAGGAAAACGAGCGCGGCGAGCAGCAGGAGATAGATGCCGAGGAAGAGCCATTTGCGGTCGACGACCTTGGTCACGCTGCCGACATAGCGGGAGACCGCGTGGTCGAAGCGCGTGTTGAAACCGTTTTTCGCGCGTTCGAGGAAAGCATGGACGCGCGGGAAGCGCCCGCCGCTCGCCGCTGCGTCATGGCTCTTCGGCTTGAGCAGGGTTGAAGTCAGCGCGGGGCTCAGGATCAGCGCGACGAGCACCGACAGCATCATCGCCGAGATGATGGTGACCGAGAATTGCCGGTAGATGACGCCGGTCGACCCGCCGAAGAAGGCCATCGGCAGGAACACTGCCGACAGCACGAGCGCGATCGCGATCAGCGCGACCTGCAGCTCCTTCATCGACTGGATCGTCGCCTCGCGCGCCGACATGCCGGGATTTTCTTCCATCAAGCGCTCGACATTCTCGACCACGACGATCGCGTCATCGACGAGCAGGCCGATCGCGAGCGTCAGCCCGAACAGGGTGAGCGTGTTGATGCTGAACCCGAGCAGATAAAAAATGCCGAAGGTGCCGAGCAGTACGACGGGCACCGCGATCGCGGGGATCAGCACCGCGCGCCAGCTTTGCAGGAAGACGAACATCACGAGGATGACGAGCAGGATAGCCTCGAACAGCGATTTCTGCACCTCGCTGACCGACAGTTTGATGAAGGCGGTCGCATCGTTGGCGTAAGAGTAGGTGAGGCCGTCGGGGAAGTCGGCGGCGAGTTCCGCCATCCGGGCCTTGACCCGGTCGGCGGTCTCGAGCGCGTCCGACCCCGGCGACAGCGAGATCGACATGCCGGCGCCCGGATGTCCGTTGATACGCACGATCGCGCTGTAATTCTCGGCGCCGATCTCCACCCGCGCGACATCCTTGATCCGCACCGTCGATCCATCGGGCAGCGTCTTGAGGACGATATTCTCGAACTCTTCGACCGTCTGCATTCGCGACTGGGCGGTCACCGTCGCATTGAGCATCTGGCCCTCGGGCGCCGGCAGGCCGCCGACGTCGCCCGCGGCGACTTCGCTGTTCTGTGCCGTGATCGCCGAGATTACGTCGCTTGGCATCAGCGACACGGCGGTAAGACGCCGTGGATCGAGCCAGATGCGCATCGCGTGCGGCGACCCGAACACATTGACATCGCCGACGCCGTCGACGCGCGACAGGGGGTCCTGGATGTTCGACGACAGGAAATCGGCGACATCGGGGAAGGACCGGGTATCGGTGGTGTCATAGACGCCGACGAGCAGTAGCGTGTCCGAATTGGACTTGGTGACGCGCACGCCCTGCGCTTGCACCTGCTGCGGCAGGCGCGAGACGGCCGACTGAATCTTGTTCTGGACCTGCACCTGCGCGATGTCGGGGTCGGTGCCCTTCTCGAAGATCGCGGTGATGCTCGCCTGCCCGCGCGAACTCGACTGCGAGCTGAAATAAAGGAGGCCGTCGATCCCGGTCAGTTGCTGTTCGAGTACCTGCGTGACGCTGTTCTCGATCGTTTCCGCCGAAGCGCCGGGGTAGCTCGCGCGGATGTTGACCTGCGCCGGCGCGATGTCGGGATATTGCTCGATCGGCAGCGAAAAAAGCGCGCCGACGCCGCCGAGCATGACGATGATCGCCAGCACCCAGGCAAAGATCGGCCGATTGATGAAAAGACGCGACATGCGGCGCTACTTGCCCTTCGCCCCGGTGGCCGCGCCCTTCGGCGTCCCCACGCGCTGCGGGCTGTTCGCGGGCACCGGCCGGATCGTCGCGCCCTGCCGCAGATTGCCGATCCCCTGCGTGATCACGCGCTCGCCGGGTTTCAGCCCGCCGGTGACGACCCAGTTGGCGCCCGAAGTGCGGTCGGCGACAATCTTGCGCCGCACCGATTTGTTATCCTTGCCGACGAGGTAGACGAAGGCCGAACCGTCGAAGTCGCGCTGGACCGCGGCCTGCGGCAGCAGGATCGCCGACGGGTTCACCGCTTGGTCGAACATCGCGGTCACGAACATGCCGGGCAGCAACACGCCCTTCGGATTGGGGAAGCGCGCGCGCAGCGTCACCGTTCCGGTCGCTTCGTTGACGGTGACGTCGGAAAACTGGACCGTCCCGGCAAAGCCATAGTTGCTGCCGTCCTCGAGGCGCAGGCGCACCGACGTGCTGCCGGCGTCGACTCCGCCGCTTTCGATCGCCTGACGCAGCGTGGTGAGTTCGGCGCTCGACTGCTGCATGTCGACGAACATCGGATCGGTCTGCTGGATCACCGCGAGCGGGGTCGCCTGGCTCGCGCTGACGAGCCCGCCCGGCGTCACGAGCGATCGGCCGATGCGGCCGCTGATCGGTGCGGTGATCGTCGCGAAGCGCAGGTTGATGCGCGCGGTTTCGAGCGCGGCGCTGTTCTGCGCGACCGTGGCGCGCGCCATCCGCGCCTGTGCGAGCGCGTCGGTATAATCCTGCTCGGCGACCGCCTGCATCTTGGCGAGCGGTTCGAGGCGGCGCGCGCGTTCGTCGGCCGCCGCTGCGCTCGCCCGCGCGCTCGCTAGGTTCGCAGCGGCTTGGTCGACCCCCGCCTGATAGAGGCGCGCGTCGATCTGATAGAGCGGCTCGCCCGCGCGCACGAAGCTGCCCTCGGTGAACAGGCGGCGGCGGATCAGGCCGTTCACCTGCGGACGTACTTCGCTCGTCTCATAGGCGACGGTGCGTCCGCCGAGCGAGGTGGTGAGCGGCACCGGCTGGACCGCGACGGTGACATAGCCGACCTCGGGCGCGCCGCGGCCGCCCTTCTCTTCTCCGGCGGAGCAGGCGGCAAGCGACAGCGCGATGGCACACAGGGCTCCGGCACGAAGCAGCGGCCTCTTGTCCAGCATGGGTTATCTCGTTTCAAATCGGAACGGGGGAGTTTTGCGCCTATTCAGCCGATTGCCCCCGCGCTGGCAAGCCCTCTGGGCGCGATGCGACAATTTGCGACAATTTTTCTGACGGATGGTTGACCCAGCCAATCGTGGCTCAAAGTTGTCATACTAATGGGATAGTTGTCATACAATTTTTTGCTTGACAGCGACTCGCTCTTGCCCGCATCATCGTGACACCGGTTACCAAAACCGGATAACGAAATAGAAATAGATGGCGACCGAGTGGCTCCGAAAGGCGGCATTGGTCGCAATCCGTGGAAAACGGGCGCTCGGGCGGCAAGTCCCCGCGCCCGGGTGGGAGGATGGATATGGCTATTCAGGCAAGACGGGGCATCGGGATAGTGGCGAAGCTCGCGGGCGGCGCGTCGCTGGCCGCGCTGGCGATGACGCCGGCTCATGCGCAGGACGCAGCGGGCGCGCCGGCGGAGGAGGATGCGATCGTCGTGACCGGCATTCGCGCTTCGCTCGAGCAGGCGGCGGATATCAAGCGCGAGGCCGATCAGGTGCTCGACGTCATCACCGCCGAGGATGTGGGCAAGCTTCCCGACGCCAATGTCGCCGAGGCGCTGCAGCGTGTCACCGGCGTCCAGATCACCCGCGTCTTCGGCGAGGGCCAGTCGGTGTTGGTGCGCGGGCTCCAGCAGGTGCGCGTCGAGGTCGACGGGCGCACTTTGCTCGGCTGGTCAGCGCGGCTGTCGCCGCCCGAGAATGACCAGCTCGGCCGCTCGTCGGGGCTCGATTCGGTGCCGTCGAGCCTGTTCGGGCGCCTCGAAGTGCGCAAATCGCCGCTTGCGAGCCAAGCCGAGGGCGGGCTCGGCGGCACAGTCAACCTCGTCACGCCGAAGCCGCTGTCGTTCAAGGAGCCGACGGTCTCGCTGCGCGCGCAGGGCGTCTATTCGGAGAACAGCGACAAGTTCGAACCCGCGATCACCGGCTTCGCGACGACCAAGTTCGCCGACGGCCGCATCGGCGTCATGCTTGCGGGCGAATATCAGAAGCGCACCTCGACGACGCAGGCGTTCGAGCGCAACAATTTCCTCGACCGCAATTACACCGCCGGCGGGACGACGACCGTCCAGCAGACGCCGGTGCTGCTCCAATATGAACAGTTCACCGTCGATCGCTCGCGGCTCGGGCTCAACGGCGCGATCCAGTTTGCGGTGACGCCCGAATTCACGGTCACCGCCGACGCGCTCTATTCGAAGCTCAAGACGGGGCGCCGCCAGGATTTCTTTGCCTTCCGCCTGCCCACCGGTACCAACCCGGTGACGAACCCCGTGGTCGAGGACGGCATGGTGGTCGCGGGCAATGCGAACGGCACTGTCACCACCGCGGGACAGATCCGCAACGAACCGACCGAAAGCTTCCTCTATGGCCTCAACGGCAAATATGAAGGCGACAACGGGCTGACGATCGAGGCCGACGGCTATTACAGCAAGGGCACGATCGATCAGACGATCCAGATCATCACGCTGCAGGGCACCGCCGCGGTGCCCGGCGCGTTCGATTTTCGCGACCAGACGATCCCGTCGCTGACGCTCGGCGGGACGTTCGATCCGACCGATTATGCCTCCTACAATCCCGCGAACAACGGCGTGCGCAGCAACCGCCTGCTCGGCCTGCTTGAGGAATGGACGGGCAAGCTCGACGTCAGCTACGAGGCCGGCAGCGGGGTCACGATCGCCGCCGGAGTGCGTTATACCGACCTCCACGCGCGCTCGAACGCCTTCCGTAGCCAGGTCACCCCGACGCGCGAGGAAATCGAACCCTATCTGAAGCTGGTCGATGCCGACGATTTCCTGTCCGACATTCCGGGCAGCTTCCCGCGCAGCTTCCTGAGCACCGCGCCGACCTACGACTTTGTTTTCAACCGCGCGCAGGCGGCCGAACCGAACCCCGATCCCGATGGCCGCTCGACGCTGCTGCCCAACCTCCAGCGCGACTATGATTTCAGCGAAAAGACGCTCGCGGGCTATCTGATGGTGTCGGGCGAGGGCGAGATCGCGGGCATCCCGTACAAGGCAAACGCGGGCGTGCGCATCGCGTCGACACGGCTGTCGGTCGACTCATACGTCAACGTCGGCGCGGTCAGCACGCTGCGCAACGACAAGAACCGCTACACCAATGTGCTGCCCAGCGCGAACATCGCCTTCAACGTCACCGACGATTTCCTTGTCCGCGTGTCGGGATCGCAGACGATGCAGCGTGCCTCGATCGCCGACCTTGCGCCCTCGACTTTTTTCAATGCGACCAATCTGTCGGTCACCGGCGGCAATGTGAATCTCGAACCGCCGATCGCGACGCAGGCCGATATCAGTTTCGAATATTATACGGGGAAAAGCTCGCTGATCTCGGGTGCGGTCTTTTACAAAGACGTCAAGAATTTCATCGCGAGCTTCGTGACCACCGGGGTCGATCTCGATCTCGACGATCAGGGCCGCGAACTGACCTTCTCACGTCCCGAAAATCTGGCGAGCGCAAAGATAAAGGGGTTCGAGATCGGCATCCAGCAGTTCATGGACTTTCTGCCCTCGCCGCTCGACGGCTTCGGCGTGATCGCCAATTACACCTATTCGGATGCCGAAGATAATGCCGGCTTCCCGCTCGTCGCGGTGTCGAAGAACAGCTACAACCTCGTCGGTCTCTATGAAAAGGGGCCGTTTTCGGCGCGCATCGCCTATAATTACCGCGACGAGGCGGTGTTCGAATTTTCGCAAGGACGCCCGAGCTTCATCGGCGCGCGCTCGCAGCTCGACGCCCAGCTCGGGGTCGACATCACCGACAATATCGCGCTGTCGCTGCAAGCGCAGAATCTGCTGCCGAAAAAATCGGCGACGAGCGAATATAGCAATTTCAACACGACCGCGCTCAACAGCTATGCCTTGTCCGAGCGGCGTTTCTCGGTCGGCGTGCGCGCGAAGTTCTAAAAGGGGTCCCCGACATGGCGGCGGCGGTCGCGCGCCGCCATGTCACCGGGCCGCAGGGAGTGGATGAGTGATGATCTTGGGTAAAGGGCGTGCGCGTCTCGTTTCGGTTGTGGCGCTGGGTGCGACGCTGATTTTTCCGGTTCAGGCGCAGCCGGGGAAATTGCCCAAGATCCTGTCGGACCCCGCGACGGTGGCGGCGAACCCGCTGCCCGATTTTTCCTATGCGGGTTATGGCTTCGGCCTCGCGTCGATCCCCGCCGATGCCGGGACGATCATCGAAGTGACCGATCATGGCGCGATCCCCGACGACGGGCTCGACGATAGCAAGGCGGTGCTCCGCGCGCTCGCCGCCGCCAATGCGGTGAAGGGCAAAGTGACGCTGCGCTTCCCGAAAGGGCGGACGCAGATCACCGAAGTATTGCGTATTACGCGCAGCGACATCGTCCTCGACGGCGCGGGCGATGGCCCCGGCGGCAGCGAGCTCTGGTTCCCGCGCCCGCTCAAGCTCATCGACAAGAGCCACGATTATGACGAGCTGCGCGAATATCTGGTGCGCGAAAAGAAGCAGCAGGTCGAGCCCGAGCATAATATCGACTATCTCTTCACCGAATATACGTGGGCGGGCGGGATGATCTTTGTCGCGCCCGAGGGCAGCCGGCCGGTCTCCTACGACGGGACAAAGGATGTTCGCGATCCGGTGCTCGCGACCGGGATATCGGGCAAGCAGTTCGCCCGCACGCTGACGGTCGACGATCCGTCCAAGCTGAAGGTCGGCGACATCGTCCAGCTGCAATGGTTTTCGGTCGACGGACCGAAGAGCAGGATCCTGACATCGCTTTACGGCGACACCGACCTGCCGATCGGTTCGCACCACTGGACCTTTCCGAACCGGCCGGTGGTCGCGCAGGCGACGCGCGTCGCGGCGATCCGCGGCAAGACGGTGACGCTCGGCGATCCGCTGCTCCACGACATCCGCGCCGACCAGCCCGCGGTGGTCGCCGACTGGAAGCATCTGACCAACGTCGGCATCCAGAATCTGCGGCTGCAATTTCCCGAAGCGCCCGCCTTCGGCCATCATCTCGAGCAGGGTTATAACGGCATCTATATGACCGGCGTGTTCGACGGCTGGATCCGGGGGCTGACGATCGACCGGGCGGACAGCGGCATATTGACCGACAATGCCGCAAGCCTGACGATTTCCGACATCATAACGACGGGCGACCGCCGCGCGCATTATTCGGTACACGTCGGCGCGGTGCACAATGTGCTGGTCAAGCATCTGAAAGTCGAAAATCCGGCGGTCCACCCCGTGAGCATCAACACGCGCTCGACGCGGTCGGTGTTTCTGCGCGCGGTCGTCGACAGGGATGCGATCATCGACCAGCACAGCGGATCGAACCACCAGAATCTGTTCGACCAGATCGAAATGCACATCGATCCGAAGCAGGGCAAGGACGGTTGGCAGTATCAGCTCTGGGTCGGCGGCGGAGCGCCTTACTGGAAGCCCGGGCACGGCCTCTACAACACGCTTTGGAACGCGAAGCTTGTCGTGCCCGAAAGCATCCCCGCCGATGCCAGCGTGGCGATCACCAGCGGGCTCGAAGGGCCGGGCGAGCGGATCGTCGGGCTGCACGCGAACCGAAAGATCCGGGTCAGCTATACGCCGACGCCCTATATCGAGGGCACGGGGCAAGCGGTCGACGCGGTGCCGTCGCTTTACGAATATCAGCTCGCGCGCCGGCGTCGCTGACGCTCTCTTCAACATCGTCATCCCGGCGACAGCCGGGATCTCGCCGGTGCGTCAGAAGGCGAGGTCGAGATCCCGGCCTTCGCCGGGATGACGAAATAAAGAAGACGGTGTTTCAGTCGAATCCGATCCGGCTCTAACGCCCCGGTGGCGGGCCGACCGACTGGCGTTCGACGAAGGTCGAGGCGAGCACATTGCTCTCGTCGCTCGATGCCTTCGCGCCCGGCCCCAGGAAATCGGGAACGAGCGTCTGCGCGGCGCGGATGCCCATTTCGCGGATCGGCCAGCGCACGGTGCTGAGCGCGGGCCAGATATGCGTCGCGGTCGGGCTGTCGTCGAACCCGATGATCGACAGCTCGCCCGGCACCTTGATGCCCTTGCCATGCGCGACGCTCATCAGGCCCGCCGCCATCTCGTCGTTCGAGCAGAAGACCGCGGTCGGGGGTTCGGCCCGCGAGAGCAGGGCTTCACCGGCCTCGATGCCCGCGGTGTAGCGATAATTGCCGGGCGCATAAAGTTCGGCGGGCAGGTCGAGCCCCGCCTCGGCGAGCGCCGCGCGGAACCCCTCTTCGCGCTCGGCGGCCGAACGGAAGCCGACAGGACCGCGCACGAAGCCGATGCGGCGATGGCCGAGCGCGACGAGCCCGCGCACCGCTTCGGCGACCACTTCGCGGTCATTCGACGAGATGCAGCGCTTCGCATCGTCGATCCGTGCCGACCCGATGCGGACATAGCGCACGCCAAGATCCTCGCAGAGCGCGGCGAGATCATCATTCTCCGAGATCGGAGGCAGCAGCATCGCGCCGATCGGGCGCTGCTTTTCAAGGAAGGTGCGGACGTCGTCGAGCATCTTGTCCGACCCGCGGTCGACGGGGCGGACGAGCAGCGCGAGGTCGCTGTCCTTGATCGCGTCGAGCACCCCGCGCTGGAAATTGAGCACCGTCTGCGCGTTCGGATTGTCGTGGAGCAGCGCGATCAGAAAATTGCGACGAAAGGCGAGCGCGCGCGCCTGCGGATTGGGAACGAAGCCGAGCTGCTCGATCGCCTTTTCGACCGCCGCGCGCGTCTTGTCGGTCAGGAATTCGGACCGGTTGATCACCCGGCTCACCGTCTTCTTCGACACCCCCGCCAACGCCGCGACATCGTTGATCGTCGGCTGCTTGCCCCCCGGCCCCTTATTTTGTGCCGCCATATTCGCTCTTTCCCCTGCGGAGCCTCTGGCCAGACCCGCGCTTTTCTATGCTGATGGGCGCTCGAACGCGTAAAATCAACGCCCGGCGGAAGTGCCGACAACTCTTGACACCGGTTACCATCAAAACTAGCAAGGCGGCAAGCCCAGAAATATCGAGCGAGGATGCGATCCCATGTTTTCCAAGACCTATTACGCCACCCATCCCGTGATGATGGAGGAGGTGTCGAATGCCGAGCTGCGCGATCGCTACCTGATCCAGAATCTATTCCGCACCGGCGAATGCGTCCTCAATTACACCCACGCCGACCGTTTCGTGATCGGCGGCGTCGCGGTGGGCGGCGCGCCCGTCAAGCTGCCTGCGCAGACCGAACCGCCGTCGGCCGCGGGGCACCCTTTCCTCGAGCGCCGCGAACTCGCGATCGTCAATGTGTCGTCGGTGCAAGGCACGGTGACCGTCGACGGCGAGAGCTTCACGCTCGGCAACAAGGATTGCCTCTATGTGACGATGGGCGCGAAGGACGTCGCCTTCGCGGGTGAGGGCGCGCGCTATTATCTGGCGTCGTGCCCGGCGCACAAGGCGTTCACCACGCGCAAGCTCGGCATCGCCGACGCCAATGCGCTCGACCGCGGCAGCCTCGCCGAATCGAACGAGCGCACGATCTTCCAGCTCGTCATTCCGGGCGTGTGCGACAGCGCGCAGCTCGTCATGGGCCTCACCGTGCTCAAGGAAGGCAGCGTCTGGAACACGATGCCGCCGCACATCCACGAGCGCCGCAGCGAGATCTATTTCTACTTCGAGCTGGACAATGTCGACACCGACCGCGTCATGCACTTCATGGGCGAGGGCGAGGCGACGCGCCACATCGTGATGCAGAATGAGGAAGCGGTGATCTCGCCGCCCTGGTCGATTCACATGGGCGCGGGCACGAAATCCTATGCCTTCATCTGGGCGATGGCGGGCGAGAATCAGGATTATACCGACATGAACGTCCTCGACATCTGTCAGCTGTCGTAACCATTATCGTCACCCCGGACCTGATCCGGGATCCGGACAACACCGCCGAAATGGATGCCGGATCAAGTCCGGCATGACGAAGGGTAAGAAGATGAAGATGTTCGACCTCACCGGAAAAGTCGCGCTCGTCACCGGCGCCAACACCGGCATCGGGCAGGGGATTGCGCTTGCGCTCGCCGAGGCCGGTGCCGACATCGCCGCCGCGGGCCGCTCGCCCGCCGACGAGACCGTCGGCAAGGTCCGCGGGCTCGGACATAGGGCCGAGAATTTCGCCGCCGACCTGTCGAGCGTCGGCGCGGTCCAGCCGCTCGTCGATGCGGTGCTCGCCGAATTCGGCCGCATCGACATCCTCGTCAACAATGCCGGCATCATCCGCCGCGCCGATGCGGTCGACTTCACCGAGGCCGACTGGGACGCGGTGATGGACACCAATTTGAAGACGCTCTTCTTCCTGTGCCAAGGCGTCGGGCGTCACATGATCGCGCGCGGTTCGGGCAAGATCATCAACATCGCCTCGATGCTGACCTTTCAGGGCGGCATTCGCGTGCCGAGCTATACCGCGTCGAAATCAGGGGTCGGCGGGCTTACCAAGCTGCTCGCGAACGAATGGGCGGCGAAGGGCGTGCAGGTCAACGCGATCGCCCCCGGCTATATCGCGACGAACAACACCGCCGCGCTGCAAGGCGACGCGACGCGTAACCGCCAGATCATGGAACGCATCCCGGCCGGACGCTGGGGCGACCCGAGCGATATTGGCGGCGCTGCGGTCTTCCTCGCGTCGCCGGCGTCGGACTATGTGCAGGGCCATATCCTCGCCGTCGACGGCGGCTGGCTCGCGCGCTAGCATCGCGCCATGACCGGTCGCCTCGTCTTTTTCGGCGAACTGCTGATCCGCCTGACCGCGCCGGGCAATGAGCTGTTGATGCAGTCGCCGTCGCTGTCGCTCCACGTCGGCGGCGCCGAAGCCAACGTCGCGATCGGGCTCGCGCACCTCGGCCATGCTTGCGCGATGGTCAGCAAGGTTCCTTCGAACGCGCTGGGTCGCGGTGCGGTGGCGGCGGTGCGCGGCGCGGGCGTCGACTGCGCCGCCGTCACGCTTCACCCGGGGCGCATGGGGCTCTATTTCCTCAGCGTCGGCGCGGGGCTGCGCGCGTCCGAGATCGTCTACGACCGCGCCGGGTCGAGCTTCGCGGCGACCGGGCCCGAGGACTATGATTTCGACCGCCTGCTCGCGGGCGCGGGCCTGCTCCACCTGTCGGGCATCACCCCCGCGCTCGGGCCGCGCTCGGCCGAATCCGCGCTCGCCGCGGCGCGCGCGGCGAAGCGGCTCGGCGTGCCGGTCAGCTTCGACGGCAATTACCGCGCGATGCTGTGGGAGGCGTGGGATAGCGACCCGCGTTCGGTCCTGACGGCATTGATCGACAGCGCCGACATTTTGTTCGGCAACCATCGCGACCTGTCGCTGGTGCTGGGGCAGGAATTCAGCGGCGACGGCGAAGACAGGCGGCGCGAGGCAGCCGAGGCGGGCTTTGCCGCCTTCCCGGGCCTCGCGCTGATCGCCTCGACCGCCCGCCACACCGTCACCGCCGACCATCACCGCATTGCCGCGCGGGTCGACCTGCGGAGCGGCGGCCACCAGACCGATGAGGTCGACGTCACCGGCATCGTCGATCGCATCGGCGCGGGCGACGCCTTTGCCGCCGGGGTACTTCACGCGCATTTGTCGGGCGGCGATGCCAAAGCGATGGCGGAGAGCGGGCTTGCGCTGACCGCGCTCAAACATTCGCTGCCGGGGGATGCGAGCCGGTTCGGGCAGGCCGATATCGATGCCTTTCATGGCGGCGGGCTCGATGTCCGGCGCTGAGCCGACGCGTCGCGCGCTGCTGGCGGCTGGCGCGCTGCTTTTCCCGGTCATCGCGCGTGCGGACACATTTGCGCCGATCCATCATATCGGCGCGGTGGACGCCGCCGACGGCATGTATCAGTCAGGCAAACGTCGCAGCTTCGGCGATGGCAGCGCCTGGGCCTTTACCGGAATCCGCTATGGCCGCGCCGATCGCTTCCGCGCGCCAACCCCGGTGATGGCGTCCGAACAACTGCGCCACGACATCTTCGGCCCCGCCTGCCCGCAGAGGGGCGAGAGCTATCAGCCGCGATCCGAAGACTGCCTGTTCCTCAACGTCTGGACCCCCCACATCGAGATGAAGCGCAAGCGTCCGGTCATGGTCTATTTCCACGGCGGCGCCTATTCGGCCGGCAGCGTCACCGATCCGGTCAACGACGGCGCGCGGCTCGCGGCGCGCGGCGATGTCGTCGTGGTTACCGTCAACCATCGCCTCAACGCGCTCGGCTATCTCTATCTCGCGCGCCTCGATCCGCGCTTCCCCGACAGCGGCAATGCGGGGCAGCTCGACCTGATCGTCGCGCTGCAATGGGTCCGGCGCAATATTGCGGCGTTCGGCGGCGATCCCGCCAATGTCACCGTCTTCGGCCAGTCGGGGGGCGGCGCGAAGATCGCGACGCTGATGGTGATGCCCGCCGCGAAAGGCCTGTTCCACAAGGCGATCACGATGAGCGGCCAGCAAGTCACCGCGTCGGGGCCACTCAACGCCACCAGACGCGCCGAGGCGTTTCTCGATAAACTCGGCAAAAATGTCGATCCCGCGACCGCGCCGGTCGAGCAGCTCGTAACCGCGCTGGCGGCGATCGACCCGATCCTCGGCGGCTCGGTCTATATGGGGCCCGTGCTCGACATGAAGCATCTGACGCGCCACCCCTTCTGGCCCGACGCCGCGCCGCAGTCGCTAGGCGTTCCGATGATGCTCGGCAACACGGTGATGGAGACGCGCGCTTTCTACGCGCCCGACGGCAAGCAGCTCGCGGGGCTCGATTTCGCCAATCTCGCCGCACGGATCGCGCCCGAGATGCGGATCGACATCCATCCCGAGTGGGTCGTGGCGCAGTTCCGCGCGCGCTACCCTGACGCGCCGCCGCTCGAGCTATTCCACCGCATCGTCACCGCCGCGCGCAGCTGGCGCGGACAGGTCGAGGAAGCCGAAGCGCGCGCGCGTGCCGGAGCGCCCGCCTTCGTCTACCAGCTCGATTTCGAGAGCGCGAAGCACACCGACGACATCGGCCTCAGCTTCGGCACGACGCCCGATCCGACCTCCGCACAGCAGGCGATGAGCGACCGCGTCATGGACGTTTTCGTCCGCTTCGCACGCACCGGCGATCCGGGGTGGCCGACCTATGATCTTGCGCAGCGGCAAACGATGATATTCGACACCGGGAGCCGCGTCGAGAGCGATCCGCGCCGATGGGAACGCGAGCTGTTTGCGCGTGTGCCCTATATCCAGCCGGGCAGTTGAAGCGCGTTCATACTCTCATAGCGTCATCCCGGCCTTCGCCGGGATGACATATTGGTCAAACGAGCTTGTGCGAGGCGAGCCAGTTCCACAGCAACTCGGGCCAGATTGCGACGGGCAGCCCCGCCGTCTTCATCAACCCGAAGCCATGCCCGCCGCGCTCGAAGAAATGCGCCTCGACCGGCGCGGCGATGCCGCGCGTCGCTTCGCGCAGCCGCGCGCTGTTCTCGACCTTCACGACATCGTCGTCCTCGGCGTGGAGCAGCCACAGCGGCGGCTGGTCGGCGCGGACATTGCGTTCGGGCGAATAGGCTTTCTCGCGCCTCGCGTCGGCGTCCGCGCCGATCAATTTCTCGCGGCTCATTGCATGCGCGATCGCGGGATCCATCGATACGACGGGATAGATGGCGGCGAGCGCATCGGGCCGCGCCGGCAGCGTGTCGGCGGTATCGAGCGGATCGTAAAGCTTTGCGTCGAAGCGCGTGAGCAGGCTCGTCGCGACCTGCCCGCCCGCCGAAAAGCCGCCGAAGGCGACGTGCGCCGGGTCGATCCCGTCGATCCGCGCGCGGCTGCGCACGAGCCGCACCGCGCGCTGCGCATCGGCGAGCGGGACGTCGGCGCCGTTCGCCCAGCCGTCGCCGGGCAGGCGATAGAAAAGAACATAGACGGTGACGCCGCGCACCGTCAGCCAGCGCGCCAGTTCATAGCCTTCCTTGTCGACCACGACATAGCGATAGCCGCCGCCGGGGGCGAGGATCACCGCCGCGCCATTGGGTTTGGCGGGGCGGAAGATGTCGAGCCGCGGGCGCGTGATGCGCTCGAGCATCCGGTCGCTGGCTTGCGGATCGTCGCTGCGCTGCACGACCTTTTCGACGAGGCCCGCGGGCGGCGCGATATGGCCTTCGGGCCAGAGCGCGATGCTCGCATCGGGGGTCAGGCCGGCGGGCCGCGTCCACGCTGCGCGCGCCGCCGCGCTTGCGAAAGGCAGCGCGAGGCTCGCAGTCAGCAGCGAGCGGCGGCCGACGGTCATCGCCCGGCCTCCTTGTTCGGATAGGCGACGATCAGCACGAGCGGCACGCTGCCCGTCTGGCGGATGCCGACCCTCGCGCCCTTGTAAAGCCACGCCGCCATTCCGGCTTTCAGCGCCTTCTCCTCGCCGTCCGAATGGACGATGCCGGTGCCCGAGAGGACGTAATAAATCTCGTCATGGTCGATGGGGTGGGCGCCGATCGCCGCGCCGACATGCAGCGCGCGCTTGCGAAATTCGAAGCTGCGCGGCGCGGGCACCGCATCGCTGATCCGGTATGCGGTCGACATGCCGATCGCGCCATGTGGCGGCGCTTCTTCGCGCACCGTCGCGGCTTCGTCGATCACGATCATCGCGGGGGCGGCGGCGTTCGCGAGAAGGATCGCAAGCAGCGCGCTCATTGTCCTTCTCCACGCGACGCACGATCGCGCGCCGACAGATGCTCCTGCGGCATCGGTGCGGTCTGGCCGGGGTAACGGCCAGACTTCGGTTCCATCGTCGTAAGGTCCCAATCCTTCTCGACGAAGGGCGCGCGCACCGGCGCTGCGACCTTGGGATAGGCGCTGACCTCCTTTTCGTCATCGATGACGTCGCCGCGCCCTTCGGCGACAAAGAAGAGAATGCGGATCTCCTCGGCGTCGCGCGCCCAGGGCCGGGCGCCGGCGGTCGCGAGCACCGAGGTTTCGACGTCGCGCGACGGCAGGATGCGATAACCGTCCGTCGGCGCCAGCGGCGTCTTGGCGCGGATCAGCTTGGCCTGCGTCTCGCCATAGCGCCCGAACTCGGGAAGCGGCTCGCCGTGGCGGTCGACCGCCAGATTGTCCTTGCCATAATAGTCGAGGTCGCCGTCGCCGCCGAGCATGAGGAAGGGCAGGCCCTCGTCGGTGTCGTTACCGCCGCGCATCACATTGCCGATCGCGGTGATCTGCCCCGTCACATAATCATGCCCGACCCATTCGAGGTTCATCAGGTTATAATGCACCGCGCGATGCTGCGGGTTGTAGATCAGATTGTTGATCATCAGCGCCTGCCCGCCACCCTTGATCAGCGGGTTGCGCTCGACATTATGCGCCCAGACGTTGCGATAGAAGACGATGCCCGTCGCATTGTCGTGGATCAGCGATCCCTTGCTGTGCTCGCCCTTGGGATGGCTCGCGTCGGCGAGGCCTTCGGCGGCGAGGTTGTTCGAAAAGCTGATGTTGTGGCTCGTTCCCTTCCGCCACTCCGCGACGCTCTTGCCGGTGAAGCGCGGGCCCGATGCCGACATATTCTCGTCGATCCCCCACAGGAAAGTGCAGTGATCGACGATGACATTCTGCGCCGCGAGGGTCGAGAAGGTATCGGCCTCCCAGCCGCTGCGCTTCGGCTGGCCGTCGGCGCCGGTATAGACGCGCAAATGGCGCATCACGACGTCGTGCGTCTTCACGTCGATGCCGGTGCGGATCAGGGTGACCCCCGGTCCCGGCGCGGTCTGGCCGGCGATCGTCAGATATGGATGTTTGATCTCGATCGTCTTGCGGCCCATGTCGATCACGCCGCCGACTTCGAACACGATGATGCGCGGCCCCGGCGTCTCGATCGCCGCTTTCAGCGACCCCGGACCATCGGGCGCGAGCGTCGTCACGCGCAGGATCTTGCCGCCGCGCCCCCCGGGCGTTGCGGCCGCCGGGCCGACCGCACCGGGGAAGGCCGATGGTGCGGCATCGGCGGCCGACGCCGGTACAGCCGACATCGCAAGCGCCAGAAAAAGCGCAGTAATCCAAGGTTTCCGGCGCATCTCTCTCTCCCTATTCTTTGGGTATTGACACGGCTACCCATATCCTTCAATCTTCCTGACACCGGTTACCCCAATCGGTCAACGAGAAAATATTTCCAAGGGAGAGGGTCTGATCCGGTCCGCGGCGCATGGCGGCGGCCAATCTCACTCTCTGAAAAATCGACGGATGAAGCGGCGAGCCAGATCGCTTCGTCCAGCAAAGTAACCGGTGTCATTTCTTGCGCGAGCGGGGGCAACGGGGCACAAGGGAGGATGATGATGGTTATTCATGCAATGCGAAGCGTTCGCGCTTTGACCCGGCTGGCGTGTGGCGCCTCGCTGGCCGCACTGGCGCTGGCACCGGCCCATGCGCAGGACGCCGAAGCCGTCGCAAGCGAGGACGAGATCGTCGTCACCGGCTTCCGCGCTTCGCTCGACAAGGCGCTCGACCAGAAGCGCGATTCGATCTCGGCGGTCGACGTCATCGTCGCCGAGGATATTGCCAAATTCCCCGACCAGAATCTCGCCGAGTCGCTCCAGCGCATCCCGGGGATTTCGATCCAGCGCGACGCCGGCGAGGGCCGCGCGATCACCGTCCGCGGACTCGGCGCCCAATTCACCCGCGTCCGCCTCAACGGCATGGAAACGATCGCCACCTCGACCGACGGCGCCTCGGCGAACCGCGACCGCGCGTTCGACTTCAACGTTTTCGCGTCCGAACTCTTTACCTCGCTCGTGGTCCACAAGACGGCGTCGGCATCGCTCGACGAAGGTTCATTGGGTGCCGTGGTCGATCTCAACACGGGCAACCCGCTCGGCGGCAAGGAAGGTTTCACCGCCGTCGCCTCGGTGCAGGGGCGCTACAACGACCTGACCAAGGACGTCGATCCGCGCCTCGCGGGCCTCATCGCCTGGACCAATGCCGACCGGACGTTCGGCGTCTCGGCGTCGGTCGCCTGGGCTGATTACAAGACGCACGAACTCGGCAACAACAGCGTGCGCTGGGCGCAGGCGCCGTTCCGCAGTGTCGATGGCGTCACCTGCCTCGCCGGATCGAGCTTCGTCGACAACCCCTCGGACGGCTGCATCGAGGTCGCCGAAGCCTTTCACCCGCGCATCCCGCGCTACGGCCTCGTCAGTCACGACCGCGAGCGCCTCGGCGCCACCGCGTCGATTCAGTGGGAACCGAGCGAAAACACCAAAATCTCGATCGACGGCCTCTATTCGACCTTCAAGGAGACGCGCGACGAATTTTGGGGCGAGGTGCTGCTGCGTAGCGAAGAGGACGCGATCGACGTTTCGAACTACACGATCGACGGCGACAACAATCTCATCGCCGCCGACCTCGACAATGTCTATGTCCGCACCGAACGCTATTCACGCCAGAGCAAGACCGAATTCTACCAGATTTCGGGCCGCCTCGAACAGCGCCTGACCGACGCGTTCGCGGTCAATCTTCTCGGCGGCATCTCCAAGTCGCAGGCCGACATTCCGGTCGAAACGACCCTCGCCTTCGACGATGTCGACGCGACCGGCTATCGCTACGATTATACGAATATGAAATATCCGCTGCTGACCTTTGGCGCCGGCATCGACGATCCCTCGTCCTTCGTGCTCGCCGAATTCCGCGACCGGCCGTCCTTCCTGACCAACAAGTTCAAGACCTTCGCGGCCGATTTCGACTGGGACGTCGCCGACCGGTTCAAGATGCGCGGCGGCGGCTTCTATCGCCAGTTCGATTTCGACACCGTCGGCTATCGCCGCGACAGCAGCTATTGCAGCGCCTTCACCTGCGCCCCGGGTACGGGCGGCTTGCCGGTCACCTCGGACATCGCCGAGCTGTTCGAACTCGGCGACGCCGGGCAACCGTCGGGTAACACCAACGCCTGGATCATTCCCGATCTCGACGCGGGCACCGCGCTGATCGATCTCTATGGCCGCCCCGCGCAGCTCCAGCAGGGCGAACAGCGCGCCGTCACCGAAAAAACCTATGGCGGCTGGTTCATGGCGGAGTTCGAGACCGACGTGCTCGGCATGCGGATGACGGGCAATGCCGGCGTCCGCTATGCCAAGACCGATCAGTCGTCATCGGGCTTCACCAGCGGCACCTTCGTCACGGTCGACCGGACCTATGACGACTGGCTGCCCTCGTTCAACGTCAACCTGCACCCGACCGACAGCGTCATCCTGCGCGGCGCGATCGCCAAGGTGATCACGCGTCCGACGCTGGGCAGCCTGACCCCGGGCGGTTCGGTCGACCAGTTCAATTTCCGCATCAGCTCGGGCAACCCGTTCCTCGAACCCTATCGCGCGACGACCTTCGACCTCGCGGCCGAATGGTATTTCGCACCGGGGGCGATCGCGTCGGTGGCGCTGTTCGCCAAGGATATCGAAAGCTTCCCGCTCTCGGACAGCTTCCAGGGCACCTATGCGTCGAGCGGCCTGCCGCTCGCGCTGCTGACGCCGGGAACGCCCGCCTATCAGGCGATCGTCGAGGGGGGCAATCCGGGCCGCGAGTTCGAATTCCGGACGACCGTCAACGGTCCCGGTGCCAGCCTGAAGGGCGTCGAGCTGTCGTTGCAGCTGCCCTTCTCGGTCTTTTCGGATTCGCTGCGCCACTTCGGCGTGCTCGGCAACACGACCTTCGTGAAGAGCGACGTCGATTACGCCATCCGCGGTCCGCTGGTATATGATCCCGACGACAACCGGTTGGAGGCGCCGGCCGCCAGCACCTTCACCCAGCCGCTGCTCGGCCTCGCCAAGCGCGCGTGGAATGCCACCGTCTATTATGACGACGGCAAATTCTCGGTCCGCACGTCGGCCGCGTGGCGCAGCGGCTATAACGACAGCACCAGCGGCAACAACAATGTGTTCGAAGGTTATGGCAGCTCGTTCAACGTCGATGCGTCGATCCGCTATGCGCTGACCGACAATATCGAACTGTCGATCGAGGGCACCAACCTGACCGACGATTATCGCTATCGCTTCACCGATCTCGAAGCGAACCGCAATTACGAGAATAATCACTACGGTCGCACCTTCCTGTTCGGTGCACGCTTCAAGATCTGACACGAGTTGATTTCGTCCCGGTGAGGCCCGGCCTTCGCTTGCGGGGGCCGGGCCTTTCTTTTTTCGAGGAGAATGATGTGACCGATCGGCGCGACATGCTCAAACTGGCGGGAGCGGGATTGCTGGGGACGGGGCTGACGGGTTTCGGTGCCCCGGCGGGCTTAGTCGTCCCCGCCCGCGCGGCGCCCGCTTCACCCGGCCCCGCGCCGGCGTGGGCAAGAGGCTTCGATGGCCAGCGCAAGGCCGACCTTGGCGACGGAGGTTTCCTCAACCCGATCATGGCGGGCGACCATCCCGATCCGTCGATCCTGAAGGACGGCGCCGACTATTATATGACCTTCTCGACCTTCGATAGCTATCCGGGCCTGGTCATCTGGCATTCGCGCGATCTGGTGAACTGGCGCCCGATCGGCCCCGCGCTGACCCGCAATATCGGTTCGGTCTGGGCGCCCGAACTCTGCAAGCATGACGGCCGCTATTATCTCTACATTCCCACAAAGGGCCCGAACACCAGCTGGGTGATCTGGGCCGACCGGATCGAGGGACCGTGGAGCGACCCGGTCGATCTCGATCTGCCGAACCATATCGACCCCGGCCATGCGGTCGGCGAAGACGGGTCGCGCTGGCTGTTCCTGTCGGGGGGCGATCGCGTTCGCCTGTCGGATGACGGACTGTCGCGCGTCGGCGAGCCCGAGCATGTCTATGACCCGTGGCGCTATCCGTCCGACTGGGTCGTCGAGGGTTTCGCGCCCGAGGGGCCGAAGATCACGCGGCGTGGCGCCTATTATTACATGATCACCGCGGTCGGCGGCACCGCCGGGCCGCCGACCGGCCATATGGTCATCGCGGCGCGGTCGAAGTCGATCCACGGGCCATGGGAAAATTGCCCCGCCAACCCGCTCGTTCGCACCGTTTCGGCCGCCGAAAAATGGTGGTCGCGCGGCCATGCGACGCTCGTCGAAGGGCCGGCGGGTGACTGGTGGAGCGTCTATCATGGCTATGAGAATGGCTATTGGACGCTCGGGCGGCAGGCTTTGCTCGACCCGATCGAATGGACCGGCGACGGCTGGTTCCGCATGAAGGGCGGCGACCTGTCGCGGCCGATCGCGAAGCCGAAGGGCGGCACGGTCGCAGGGCCGCACGGCATGGCGCTTTCGGACGATTTCGCGACGCTTGCGCTCGGCGCGAAATGGAATTTCTTCAAGCCCGCCGCCGACGAACCCAGCCGCGCGCGCGTCGAGGACGGCGCACTGGTGCTGGCGGCGCGCGGCGAGGCGCCGGTCGACTCCTCGCCGCTGCTCCTGATCGCGGGCGATCAGGCGTACCGCTTCGAATGCGATATCGAGATCGCGCCGGGCGGCACTGCGGGGCTGATCCTCTTCTATGACGAGAGGCTCTATTGCGGGCTCGGCTTCGACGGCGCGCGGTTCGTCACCCACCAATATGGCATCGAGCGCGCGCGCCCCGCCAACCCGCACGGATCAAGGATGCGGATGCGCGTCACCAACGACCGTCATATCGTCACCTATGACACGAGCGGCGACGGCGGAAAGACGTGGGTCCGCTTCGACCGCGGCATGGAGGTGTCGGGATATCACCATAATGTGCGCGGCGGTTTCCTGATGCTGCGTCCCGGCCTTTATTCGGCGGGAGCGGGGGAGGCACGCTTCCGCAATTTCACCTTCACGGCGTTCGATTAAAGCGTCACGCCCGATTTCCAGATCGCGATATCGCGTTCCGCATTGGCTTCGGCCTTGGTCGGCGCGCCCGAAGCGGTGGCGGCGACGAGGTCGAGCAGCGCGTCCGCAGCCTGATCGAAACCAGCATCGAGCACCTGCCCGGCGTCGAAATCGATCCACCCCGGCTTGCGTCCGGCGAGCGCGCTGTTCGACGCGATCTTGAGGGTCGGCGCCGGAAAGCCGAGCGGCGTGCCGCGTCCGGTCGTAAAGAGGATCACCGTCGCGCCCGCCGCCGTCAGCGCGGTCGACGACACCGCATCGTTGCCAGGCGCTTCGAGCAGGGTGAGGCCGGGAAGCATCGCCTCGCCGCCGTAGCGGCGGACATCGACGAGCGACACCTGGCCGCCCTTCTGCACCGCGCCCAATGACTTTTCCTCGAGCGTCGTGATCCCGCCCGCGATATTGCCGGGCGAGGGATTTTCGCTCACCGGTTCGCCGTGACGGATGAAATATTGCTTGAAATCGCGAACGAGCGCGACGGCTTCGTCGAACACCGCGCGCGACACCGCGCGGTCCATCAGCAGCTGTTCGGCGCCGAAAATTTCGGGGATTTCGGTCAGCACCACCTTGCCGCCCGCCGCCGCGATGGTATCGGCCATGCGCCCGACGAGCGGGTTGGCGGTAAGGCCCGACAGACCGTCCGAGCCGCCGCATTTGACCCCGAGCACCAGTTTCGCCAGCGGCATATCGGTGCGCGGCGTATCGGCGCATTCCGCCACCAGCTCATCGACCAGCGCGAGGCAGACGGCCTCGTCATCCTCGACCGCCTGCGCCGACAGGGTTCGGATATGCGCGCGGCGTTCGGCGGGAATGCTATCGAGCAGCGCGCCGAGCTGGTTGCTCTCGCACCCGAGGCCGACGATCAGCACGCCGCCCGCATTGGGGTGCTGCGCGAGCGCCGCGAGCAGCGCGCGCGTATGGCCAAGGTCGTCGCCGAGCTGCGAACAGCCGAAAGGATGCTTGAAGGCATGCACCCCGTCGACCCGCCCCGCATGGCGCTCGCCCGCGATCCGCGCGACGCGTGCGGCAAGATTGCCGACGCAGCCGACGGTCGGTAGAATCCATATCTCGTTGCGCGTTCCGACGCGGCCGTCGGCGCGGAGATAGCCTGAAAAGGTCCGGGAGGGTCCGGCCGCGGGCGCCGCGCCTGCGGGAGGCGGCGCATAAAGATAGTCGCCGCCACCGCCGAGCGCGGTCGTCAGATTGTGGCTGTGCACATGCTCGCCGGGCGCGATGTCGGCGGTCGCGGTGCCGATCGGAAAGCCATATTTGACCACCGCCACGCCGCGCGCGATCGGCGCGAGCGCGATCTTGTGTCCGCGTTCGACGGCGACCGATGCGCGAAGGCCGCTATCGCCGAAGAGCGCCTCGCCCGCACCGATATCGGCAATCGCGGTCGCGACATTGTCCGCGTCATGGACGCGGATCGCATGGATTTTGCCGACGCCGGTCATCGTCGCCCGACACCCGGCAGGACGAGGCTATTTGTCATACATCCGATATTCGCTTGCCTTTGACACCGGTGTCTCTTACACCACATCGCGGAAGAGGGAAATGAGAAAGATGCTGGCGACAAGCGATCAAGAGAATATAGCGCGGGCCCTGATCGACGCGCGTGGGCGAAAGACACCGCTTACCGCCTATCCCGGCGCGATGCCGCAGACGATGGCCGAGGCTTATGCGATTCAGGACAGCGCGATCGCGCTCGACGGCCGCCGCATCGGCGGCTGGAAAGTCGGACGAATCGCGCCCGAACTCGTCACCCGCTATGGCGGCAACCGCCTGACCGGCCCGATCTTCGCCGACGAAATCGTGGGTGCCGCCGAACAGCCTGTGATGCCCGTCTATGCCGACGGATTCGCCGCGGCCGAGGCCGAAGTGCTGCTTTGTTTCGGCGAGGTCGGCACGCGCGATTATGATATCGACAGCGTGAAGCACTGCATCGCCGACGTCCGCACGGGTATCGAAATCGCGAGTTCGCCCTTTCCCGAAATCAACCGCCACGGTCCCGCGGTCACGGCGTCGGACTATGGCAACAACAAGGGGCTGATCCTCGGCCCGCCGATCGCCGGCTGGGAGGACGCCGACCTCATCCGCATGCCGGTCGAAATGACGATCGACGGCGAAACCGTCGGCACCGCGACAATGGAGGCCATGCTCGACGGCCCCTTCGGCTCGGCGCTGTTCCTGATTCGCATCCTCCGCGCGCGCGGCATAGCTATTCCACCCGGGACATGGGTGTCCGCGGGTGCGATCACCGGTATCCATGAAATCCGGCCGAGCCAGCGTGCCGAAGCAATCTTCGACGGAAAAATCCGCGTCGGCTGCTCGATCAGAAGCTTTTAGAGCAAATAACAGGAGAGGATTATGGCACAGGCATTCGCGGACGGAGGGACGGCGGCGCCAGTGCCTCGGTCGGGGCGTTATCGCTGGCTGATCGTCGCGCTACTGTTCGCTGCGACCACGGTCAATTATATCGACCGCACCATGCTCGGGCTGCTTGCGCCGACCCTCGGCGACGAGCTCAAATGGACCGAGAACGACTATGGCAACATCGTCACCGCCTTCCAGTTCGCCTATGCGCTGGGCTTTCTCCTCATGGGTTGGCTGATCGACCGCTTCGGCCCCAAGATCGGCTATGCGATCGCGATCTCGATCTGGACCGTCGGCCATGTCGCGCACGGTTTCGCCGCGTCGGTCGTCTCTTTCATGCTCGCGCGCGTCATCCTCGGCGTCGGCGAGGCGGGGCATTTCCCCTCGGTCGTCCGCGCGTCGAGCGAATGGTTCCCGCAAAAGGAACGCTCCTATGCGATCGGCTGGGTCAACAGCGCGACGACGATCGGCGTCATCCTGACCGCGCCGACGGTCGCGCTGTTCATGCGCGTGCTCGGCTTCGACTGGCGCGAAACCTTCATCTACACCGGGGCCTTCGGCGCCCTGCTGCTGATCCTCTGGCTCTGGTTCTACAGCAATCCGCGCGAGAGCGGAAAGGTCAGCGAGGCCGAACTCGCATGGATCGAACATGACCCGCCCGAAAAGGTCGAGCGGCTCGGCTGGGGCGCCATCGTCACCAAGCGCGAGGCGTGGGCGTTCGCGGTCGCCAAATTCCTGACCGACCCGGTGTGGTTCCTGATGCTCTTCTGGCTGCCCAAATATTTCAGCACCACATATGACGTCGATCTGAAGATCGTGCTGCTGCCGATGATCATCATGTATCTGCTCTCCGACGCCGGCAGCATCCTCGGCGGCTGGGTGTCGTCGAAGCTCATCCAGGCGGGCCACAGCGTCAATTTCGCGCGCAAGGTCACGATGATCGGCGCGGGCCTCTGCGTGCTGCCGCTGCTGTTCGTCACCGGGCTCGACAATATGTGGCTCGCGGTCGTGCTGATCGGCATCGCGCTCGCGGGGCACCAGGCCTTTTCGTCGACGATCCTGTCGATCCCGCCCGACATGTTCCCGAAACGCGCGGTCGGATCGGTAATCGGGCTCGGCGGCTTCATGGGCGGCGTCGGCGGCATGATCATGGCGAAATCGACCGGGCTCGTGCTCGACGCGACGGGGGGCAATTACACGCTCATCTTCGCCGCCTGCACGACCGTCTATTTCCTTGCCGTGCTCGCGGTCCACATATTGAGCCCGCGCCTTGCGCCGGTCAGCGTCGAAAGCGCGAAATAGCGCGATGCCGCGTCCGCTGCTCCTCTCCCCCGACCGCCTCTTTCCGTCCGATCCGGCGCAGCGCGACATCGCGCGCCGGCTCTATGGGGAAGTGGCGGGTCTGCCGATCGTCAGCCCGCACGGCCACACCGATCCCGGCTGGTTTGCGGGCAACGCGCCCTTCGGCAATGCGGCGGAGCTGCTGCTTCACCCCGATCATTATGTATTTCGGATGCTCTATTCGCAGGGCATATCGCTGGGTGCGCTCGGCATCCGCAACCCGGCGGCCGATCCGCGTGAAAGCTGGCGGCTCTTCGCGCAAAACTACCATCTCTTTCGCGGCACCCCGTCGCGGATGTGGATGGACTGGGTGTTCGCCGAGGCGTTCGGCTTCGACGTGCAATTTTCGGCCGAGACCTCGGACCTTTATTACGACCGTATCACCGAGGCACTTTCGACCGACGCCTTCCGCCCGCGCGCGCTCTTCGACCGCTTCGGGATCGAGGTGATCGCGACGACCGAAAGCCCCCTCGACACGCTCGAACACCACGCCGCGATCCGCGCCGCGAATGCCAGCGGCGAATGGGGCGGGCGCGTGATCACCGCCTATCGCCCCGACTCGGTCGTCGACCCCGAATTCGAAGGCTTTCGCGATAATCTCCAGCGCTTTTCCGAACTGTCGGGCGAAGATGCGTTCAGCTACGCCGGTTATCTCGCCGCCCACCGCAACCGCCGCGCTTTCTTCGCTGAAATGGGCGCGACCTCGACCGACCACGGCCACCCGACCGCCGCAACCGCCGATCTCTCGGACGCTGAAGCCGAAGTTCTCTTCGCACGCGTCACCGGCGACGATGTCAGCGCCGCCGATGCCGAGCTGTTCCGCGCGCATATGCTGACGGTGATGGCGGGGATGAGCCTCGACGACGGGCTCGTCATGCAAATCCACCCCGGCGCCTTCCGCAACCATAACCCGTGGCTGTTCGCCCACTATGGCCGCGACAAGGGCGCCGATATCCCGATGGCGACCGACTATGTCCACGCGCTGCGCCCGCTGCTCGGGCGTTATGGCAACGAGGCCGCGCTGACGATCATCCTCTTCACATTGGACGAGACGAGCTATGCGCGCGAACTCGCGCCGCTCGCGGGGCATTACCCCGCGCTGAAGCTCGGCCCGGCGTGGTGGTTCCACGACAGCCCCGAGGGGATGCGGCGCTTCCGCAGCCAGACCACCGAGACCGCAGGCTTCTATAATACAGTCGGCTTCAATGACGACACGCGCGCCTTCCTCTCGATCCCCGCGCGCCACGACGTCGCGCGGCGCATCGATTGCGGCTTCCTCGCGCAATTGGTCGCCGAGCACCGGATGGAGGAATGGGAGGCGGCCGAACTCGCGGTCGACCTCAGCTACAATCTCGCCAAGGCCGCGTACAAGCTGTGAGGCTGTCGGCACAAACACCGCTCCCGGCGTCGGTGCAGGCGCCGGGTTACGACCGCGCCGCCCAGGCGGCGGGCATCGTCCATATCGGCATCGGCGCCTTCCACCGCGCGCATCAGGCCGTCTACACCGACGATGCGATGGGCGCGGGCGACCGCGACTGGGGCATTATCGGCG